>JADLFI010000041.1 GCA_020845635.1 Bacteroidia bacterium | reverse complement strand
TTTTGACTTCTCTAAATTTTAGCATTTTGAACACCTTAGTGCAACAAATGTAGCACTAAGAAAATCATAATATACTGTATTGTAATGATTTGTAAAATTTAAAAAAATAAGGTGGACAAGTCAGGAGGAATTGATAAAATAACCGATTGGAAATCAAATCTTAATTGGTTAAATGGTCATTTTGCCCAATCACCCCTCAAAGGGCAGGTTTCTATAATGTTAGGAATTATTACTGTAATGGAAATTATTTCGGGTGGAAGTGCCTTAATAGGCTCGGTATTATTGTTTTTTAGTCATGATATTACCATAGCCTTGTTTAGCGCTATTTTGTCGGCTCTTACTTTTATATTTTTATTTTTCGGACAAAGATTGGCAAAAGATTATCCAGGAGCACAAACAATAGTAGTATATCTTATCCCAACAGTTTTTTTACTTTATTTGTTGCTTAACAAGTAATATTAAATTAATAAACACGGAGTATAGTAACTGTTAATACAGCATAGCATCGGCCATTACTCTTACCATTTCGGGCTTTTCCTCAAAAAGATTCCCCACAACCACAATATCGGCTCCGGCTTTGCAGGCCAGCGATACACTTTTGGCATCTTTTATACCACCGCCTACAATTAGCGGAATATTAATTTCCTGCTTTACGGCTCCAATTATTCCTGACGATATAGGTTGAATTGCTCCACTTCCTGCATCCATATATATCATTTGCATTCCTAACATTTGCCCGGCCAGGGCTGTAGCTGCTGCAATATCGGGCTTATTAGAAGGTATAGGTATTGTATTGCTCATGTATTGAACGGTAGTGCTACGGCCTCCATCAATAAGCATGTAACCTGTTGAAATCGTTTCTAAGGCTGCCTCTTTTATTATTGGTGCTGCAATGACATGATTGCCAATAAGCATATCGGCATTACGCCCTGAAATTAAGGATAGAAACAAAATAGCATCAGCTTTACTGCTAATTTGCATAGTATTTCCCGGAAAAATAACCACCGGGATATCTGTTTCGGCTTTTAAAAGCGTAATAATATTTTCAAAATTATTTTTTCGTAACAAACTACCACCTACCAAAATAAAATCAACCAAACTGGTATGTTTTAATTGCTGTGTTAATTGCCTAATACTATCCGACTGATGTTTGTCAGGGTCAATTAACACACAAAAAAGCTTTTTGCCTGCTCCGGTAATCTTTGAGTAAATAGTTTGTTTCATTATGGCAAAAATAATTAATTAATACCGATTGAAAAAATATATCATACATAGCTCATATTTTACGATACCAACAATAGCACAAAACATACCCATTTTCCATTGAAAGGTTGCCTTCAATCAAATTTTCGCCTTGAGGAGTAATTAACAAGCCTTGTATATTTATTGGGTTGCTCTCGGTAATGGAATGAATACGTATATTTTCTTTAAAAATAATGTTTTTTTTTCCGTACAGTTTGTAAACTGCTTCTTTAAAGCTCCATATTAAATGATAAAAAAGTGCATCTCCCAATGTTAATCGTGCTGCTTCAAGTTGTTTTTCCTCCTCTTGGCCAATAAATTTACTTTTTATTTTCAAAATATTGTCCGAAACGAGTTCAAAATCAATTCCAATTTGCTCTTCGGGGTGTATCGCCAAAACAGCATACTCACCTGAGTGCGATACGGAAACCCCCTCAACACCCAAACAATGAGGTTTCCCATATTCATCATAATATAAATTCTTGTCCTCGCCACATATTTGGGCAGTTAAAAGCCTTACTGCCAACCATTGCTTTTTTATTTTTTCATGATTTATGCCTTCAAAAATTTTTCTTTCAACAGGTGTTAATTTGCATTGGGGAAGCATATCGTTTACCGATTCTATAATATGCCAAAAACCTATAATAAGATTATTACTTGTTTTTTCTACTTTGTATAGGGGCATGGGTAAACATTTTTTGTGGAGGAAAAATAATAAAAAGGCAGAGATTTTGTAAAGAATATTTACAAGAATAACAAAATTTTAAAAAATATTATTCATATTTGTAGTTCAAAGGCAAACTATTTGATAGTTTCATTATTAATATTATGATTTGAAAAACGTTTTATACCATGATAAAGAGAGTATTAAAAAGACAATTTCTGATAATTACTTTAGCCCTTTCAGTTACTGCTTCTGTTAGTAAAGCACAAGATGTCTTATTTCCGTTTGAGAACAAAGGAAAGTACGGTTATATAAACCAAAGCGGAAAAGTAATTATTCCTGAACAGTATTCCTTTGCCGATCATTTTTATGAAGGATTAGCAGTTGTTAAGGAAAAAGGGAAGAAAGGTTATATTAACAAGAGTGGTAAGTTGGTTATTCCTGCACAGTATGATGAAGCCTATAAATTTAAAGAAGGATTAGCGGTGGTTAAACTAGAAGGAAAATGGAAGTATATAGATAATACCGGTAAAGTCGTAATTGAATCTAATGCTGACTATACCTATAATTTCAATGATGGCGCGGCCCGCTATCAAAAGGGTTTAAAATTTGGTTTTATTGATAAAACAGGAAAGGAAATTTTACCTCCTACTTTTGAGGCTGCCTACGACTTTAGTGAAGGTTTGGCTCGAGTAAAAACAGATAATTACAAAACCGGCAAATGGGGATATATTGATAAAAGCGGTAAAATAGTAATCCCTGCAAAATATGATGATGCTTTTGAATTTAAAGATGGCGTGGCAAATGTTAGGGTGGGTAATGAAGCAAGAGGTAAATATGGATTTATTAATACCAAAGGCGAATGGGTTATTGAACCACAATTTGACAAAGCCAATCAGTTTAGCGAAGGCCTGGCCAGTTTTAGAATAGGCGATTTTAAAACCGGCAAATGGGGGTATATTGATAAAACCGGAAAAATAGTAATTAACCCAAGATACGACCAGGCAATGCCTTTCTCGGAAGGGTTAGCGTGCATAAAAGTAGGACTTGGTAAAGATGGTTCGTGGAAATATATTGATAAAACCGGAAAAGTAGTAATTGACAAAGATTTCTCATTCCCTTCCGATTTCAAAAACAATATGGCCTTTGTAAAAACCGGAGGCTTGAAATCAGGAGTTTCGGCTTATATTGACAAGAAAGGAACTTATATTTGGCAAGGAAACAAGTAAGGTAAATTATTCTAACTAAATTATACACAGGGAGGCTTAATCCTCCCTTTTTATTTTAACCAAAGTAAAATATTAATATGAACGCATATATTTTTCCCGGGCAAGGTTCACAATTTCCGGGTATGGCTAAAGATTTATATCAAAGCAATAATGACGTAAAGAAGCTGTTTGAAACAGCCAATCAATTATTGGGGTTTGATATTGCTCAAATTATGTTTGAAGGTACTGAAGAGCAATTAAAACAAACCAATGTAACACAACCTGCCATATTCTTACATTCGGTGGCTGTTATTAAAAATTTAAAAGACAGCTTTAAACCCGATATGGTTGCAGGGCACTCCTTAGGCGAATTTTCGGCCTTGGTTGCCAATGCTTGTTTAACGTTTGAAGATGCTTTAAAACTAGTATCAAGAAGGGCTTCGGCCATGCAAGAAGCATGCGAGAAAAACCCCGGCACTATGGCTGCTGTTTTAGGTTTAGACGATAAAATAGTAGAAGAGGTATGTGCTGAAATAACCGCTGAAACGGTAGTAGCAGCAAATTATAACTGTCCCGGACAATTGGTAATTTCAGGCAGTTTGGCAGGAGTTAACGAAGCTTGCGAAATATTAAAAACAAAAGGGGCGAAAAGAGCTTTAATTTTACCAGTAGGCGGTGCTTTCCATTCGCCTTTAATGATGCCCGCTCAAAACGAATTAGAAAAGGCTATCAGCGAAACAAAATTTCATCAACCTGTTTGCCCCGTGTATCAAAACTATACAGCAAGCGCAGTTACAAACCCCGAGGATATAAAAACCAATCTAATAGCACAACTTACGGCTCCGGTAAAATGGACTCAAACCATGCAACAAATGCTGGCTGATGGCGCTACAAAATTCTTGGAAGCAGGACCGGGCAAAGTGTTACAAGGCTTAGTTAAAAAGGTAAATAAAGAAATCGAAGCCTTATCGGCCTAGTTGCTTTTTATTAATATAGCTCCTGTCATTTATAATTATTTCTTATCCAAACTGGAAAAAACTAAATTATTTAAAAATCCAACTATTTCTACCTTGTTGTTGTTTTTGCTATAATCGGTTAGTGATGATAGGTTGTGCATAAAGAAATTTTGAAAATGAACCACTTCAACAATCGTTGAGGCCAAAGATTTAGGATATTTATATTTAGGATTATATTCCAAAATAATATCACCTATTAGGTTACACAGGTCTTTATATGGTTTAAAAAATTGTAATTTATTGTCCTTATCAACTTGTTTGGTTAAATATGCTTTTGAACCTTCTGCAACAATTACCGAGTGTAACAACCCTTCATCAATATAGCTTGTTTGCTTATCGTCTTTAATAGGCAAGGCCATTAATTTAATAATCTTTTGAAGTTTTATTTTAGGGTTCTTTAAGTTGTTGGTCTGGAAACTAATTTTGTAAGCTAACCAACCAAAATACCATGATGTAATATAAATCAGCAGCCTATGTTTATTCTCAAAATACCGATAAATTCCTGACTCAGTTGATCCAATTTTCTCGGCAAGCTTCTTAAAAGTAAAAGATTCAAAACCTAATTTATAAATTAGCTCAACACTATGTTTTAGTATTTTTCTGCCTAATACGGTATCTTCAGGATTTCTAAGATATAACTTTTCATTAATTTTTATTCCTAACAGAATCTCCATTAGCCAATATATTTCTACATTAAAGTACAAAGGTATTACATTTTATTTTAATAGTATTACTATTATTTAAAATAATTACACTACTTTTGCCTTTTAAATAAAATATTTGGACTATTAATAAAACTATAAAATAAGATTAATCATTTATAGAGAAATAGACGAGTATTTTCAATAAGATATTTTTAAACTATGATTGTTTGGGCAGTATTTATCTTGGTCATCATTTTTGCTTTGGCTCTTGACCTTGGGGTTTTTAATCGAACTCCACATGTAATAAAAACAAAGGAAGCTGCCACATGGACCGGTATTTGGGTAACCTGTGCGGTTCTGTTTTCAGGAATAATATATCTTGCCTTTGAAAATAATTGGGTAAACAACTCCACAAACTTAACCCCTACAAATGCGGTATTAAAATACATTACAGGTTATTTAATTGAGTTGTCTTTAAGTTTTGATAACGTATTTATTATTGCTCTTATTTTTTCGTCCTTTGCCATTCCAAAAAAGTATCAGCACGAAGTTTTGTTTTATGGTGTGTTGGGGGCAATAGTTTTTAGAGCCTTAATGATTTTGTTTGGCGTTGCACTAATTACCAAGTTTAGCTGGATGATTTATGTATTTGGTGTTTTTCTCATATTAACGGCTTTAAAAATGCTTTTAAGTCATGATAAGGAAGAAGATGCAAAAGATTTTAGAGTGTATAAATGGATAAAAAAAGTATATCCGGTAAGTAAAACAATATATAACGACAATTTTTTTATCAAGAAAAGGGGAATAAAATTTGCCACCCCTTTATTTGTTACATTAATTATTATAGAACTTACAGATATATTCTTTGCCATTGACAGTATTCCGGCTATTTTAGCCATAACCACAGATCCTTTTATTGTTTTTAGTTCAAATATTTTGGCTATTATGGGTTTAAGATCAATGTATTTTTTAATTGTTGGTATGCTAGACAAGTTCAAATACATTAACTATAGTTTGGTGGTAATTTTGGCTTTTGTTGGCGTAAAAATGATTATCTCGCATCATGTAGAAATACCTGAATGGTTATCGCTGGGGGTAATTGTATTGTCCTTATCGGGAGGAATGATTGCATCAAAAACCATTAAAGATACAACCACCTAACAAGGGAAGCATCTGTTGGTTAATACTTAGGTATAAGCCATAAACTACAAAAAAGCCTTTGTTATTATTATAAAAGCAACTGCTTACTTTTTTAATATTTTCACGGTCAATTATTTTGTTTTTTGAGAAGATTACATGACTTAGACTATCTCTTGCTACTTGCTCTCTCTTGTCGTTTTTAATAGTTGCGTACTCATTTTTTTAAAATAAAACCCCATGTAACTTTAAGTATGTATTCTTAAAACTAAAAACATTTTTTTCCTGACTTGTACCTTTTAGTGCGGTGAAAAAATTTTAGCAATTAACTCATTCATTTTCTCTGAAGTTCGAGCTTTTACAACCACTGATTTTTGTGTTATTTGATTTAGAATAATGCCATCTGTTACCTTCTTAGATTCATCAATAAATTTTCTAATGAAGGCATTGGTCTTGAGTTCTATGTGTATAGATACAACTAAGGCTACGAAACAGACTAGTATATGAAGCTTTATAGGGTCTTGTTTGTAAATCGCTTTTTGAGATTCTAAATGCTTGCTCTATTTTGTAATAATTCTTACGAAGATGAACAACATCAAAATATAGCTCTAACAACTCCATTGAACGAAGTTTAGATGCAGGTTCAAAAATCCTTATTGCAACCAAATATTTAAGAATTTGAGGGATTTTATCCAAGCCAATGACATCTAATATCTTTAACAAGTACTCGTAATAAAAACGATATTTAACTCCAATAAATTGACAATGGCTTAAATGCAACAATTGATTGGGTTTGTCCTCAGAAAATAATGAAGGTTGCTTGCTAAATTCTTTTATCCATTCCTGTGCCATAGCTTTTAATTCTTCCAACTCTTGTTCCGTATGTGCAGAACCAATGTGTTGCAAAATCCTCCTTTTGTTATCACGGTACTGGACTACTTGAACAGCTATAGCTTTTGATGCTGTTTTTACCACTCTGATTTTCATAAAAAAAACCCTTAGTGCGGTAAAAATATCCTTTTTTGTATTTAACTTATTGAAAATCAACACCAGAAAACCGCACTAATTTGATAAGGTACAAGTCAGGACATGACTTAGACTATCTCTTGCTACTTGCTCACTCTTGTCGTTTTTAATAGTTGCGTACTCATTTTTTTAAAATAAAACCCCATGTAACTTTAAGTATGTATTCTTAAAACTAAAAACATTTTTTTCATTCCCTTAAATTGACTTCAAAGGCTTATACAATAAGACTTATAGCAATTTTGAACCAAATTTTTGTCCATAAAGCCTGAACTTTACATAGGCGAAAGCACTAAACGGTGTTACGATGAGAGAAATTATTTCTCAAGATAAACTAGCAAAAAACAGCCGAGAAGTAATGGTTTAACCTTATTTTGTTACAGTGGACACTACAGAAATAATTGATGAAATTGATAAATCATCTGATTATTTTTATGCTAAGTTTAATGAATTACAACTATCTTCTTGCTGATTAAATAGGTGCTCGATTTTACTTGTAGATAATACATTCCGTCAGGAAATGGTTTTGTATTGATGGTAAAATCTAAGGAGCTGCTATTATTGCTGTACAACAATTGTCCTTTAATATCAAACAACCTATACTCATAATCATCTTGCTTTTTATGACTTATGGTTAAGCTTGTATTAGACGGATTAGGGTAAATGTGAATTGTTTGTGCTGCATCGCTACTTATATTACTGCTTACCGGATTGTTGTCATATTTTATTTGTGCGGCTAAGGCGGTGTTTTGAAGATCTATCAAACTGTCACCGGCCATATATGCAAAGGCCACCTCTATGGTATCGTTAGGATTCATGGTAAAAGGCCCGCTGCTTAAAAAGTGAGCTATATCATTTCCGTTACCCGAGCCTCCGGCATTTAATCTGCTGCTCGATATGGCCGTATATTTTTCGGCACTCGACAAACCTCCTACCGGGTCAATTCCTCCGGCACCTCCGGCTATATTATCCATAGCATAATAAACAGCAGGAGCACTGCTGCTTAATAATTTTATACCTGCATATAAACTATTACTTTGAGTACTGTAGCAATAACCTAAGCGAAGGTTGCTGTCGTATTCTGCTTTATTTAAACTGCTATTTAATATATCCCAGTCGGCAAAAACTCCGGCATATAGATTATCAACAACTATTAAACCTGTATTAATAATTTTATATTTAAAAATTACGTACTTGCTGTTGCCGGTGCTTGACCAAGCATGGGCGCTTTGTAGCACTTTTACAGGTATAGCATTGGTTTGTGCTCCATTGTCGTTAAAACTCCCTTGCACATCAAAATCTGATGCAACGCCCGGCACCGTAGCACTGGCATTAACAGCCGACACAAAATCAACATCGTTTGATGAGGTTCCTCTTATACGGTCAGATACACGGTTGAGACTAACCCCTATTAATAAACCCGATTCGTAAAGCAAATTACTGCCATTGTATATAAAACCTAACCCTTGTGTAGTATTATTGTTAAAGCCTATATTTCCTTTGCTGGTAATGGTGGTAGCTACATCATTTACATTAATATTAATAAAATCAACATTGATAACTGCCGTTAAATAGGCTACAGAACTATGCCCCGCATTATCGCTTATGATAAACTTAAACTCTACCACCTGATTGGATATAGAATCGTTAAGAATAACAGCCTTAAAAGGATCAGAATTATTGGCTATTGTTTGGAGGCTTGCCATATTTCCAACAGTAAAAACACTATCAATGATTTGTACTGATGATGCTGTGGTACTCATCTTCACAGAAACCCCCGACACTGCACTCAGATAGTTCACAAAATCGGCTGTAATGTGTAAAGTATCGCCCACCATAAAAGCATTATCGTTGTTATCGCTTATGTTTCCGTTAAGTAATCCTATGGAAACAACATTAGAGTCGGTAAGTGCCCTATATATATTTATTCTGCCTGCTCCTAATTTTCCTGCCCAAGGTTGATTAAATGCAATGGTATCTACCGGGTCGGCTGTAGCTTTCAGCAATTCACCTATTTGTACAGAATTGTAATTCGGGAAATAGCTTTTCAATACTGCTGCTGCTCCCGAAACTACCGGGGCTGCCGTTGAGGTACCCCCCGATGCCACATAGGTATTGTTTATCCAGGTTGAAACTATATCTTCGCCCGGTGCACATACATCTACCATAGTGCCAAAGCTGGAGTTTGCTTTTTTATGATCGTTTTGGTCGGTTGCTGCTACACTTAACACGTTACGATAAGAAGCGGGATAAAACAAAACACTATCGCCATTGTTTCCGGCAGAGGCAATAACGAGTGCATCATTATTTATTGTAGCATAATCTACTATATCCTGCCCATACTGCCCGGCACCTATACCGCCCCATGAGCAGTTTACAATTTGGCAACCATGATCTACGGCATATACTATTCCTTCGTACGAAGTATTTAAGGCTCCCGAAGCGTTTGATATTTTTATGGGTAAATACTTGGCCTTAAAGCCTACACCGGCAATTCCTTTGTTGTTATCAACCGTGGCATTCGATATTCCCGAGCTATGTAAGCCATGAAAGTTAGCATTACATTGCGGGGTATTATCATTTTCACCTAAATCCCAACCTCTGTAATTATCAATAAAACCATCACCATCATTGTCTATTCCATCAATAGGGTCTTGGTAATTGTACTTTAAACTTGCTGTTAAATCTTCATGGTTTAAATCGGTTCCCGTGTCAGTAACTCCTACCACTACATTGGTGTCAGACTGACTAATATCCCAGGCTTGTATGGCTTGAATTTTGTTAAGATAATATTGTGTTGATACGGAAGGATCATTAGGCGTGTACATTAGTTCCTGAACATACTTAGGTTCAGCATACTCAAGACACCCGCTTTGCATAAGGCTGTTGATACACTTTCTTAAATCGGGCTGACCGTTTAGTTTCAGCTCGTAAATTAATGATATATCAACCAATGCCCTTCCTAGCCTGTCGTGGGTTTGGGCGGGCTTTTGATGTAATGGGAATTTTCTTTGTAATTGTATTACTCCTATGGCATTAAAACATGCTGTTAGCTTACTGTTATTAATGGTGAGTTGCTCACATTGCTCTCTGATTGATTCCTTAACCTTGATGATAATAATATCGGGCTGATGAGGAGCCTCAAAATCATTAATTCTTGCACTTTGAGCTAACAAATTATTACCACATAACCCTCCTATAACAATTAGTAAAGCTGCTATTAAGCACTTATTAAAACAATTAATCATGGCAGGAAATTTTTTGTTTATCAATAGTTACTCTATTTTCCCTAAGGTTTCAACCCACTGCGCGCTCCTCTCTTTCCAAGTGTCGTTAAAAGCCTCTTGGTTTAAATTATTATACAATGTTTTAAGTAATCCGGCTAGGGCTAAATGGCTTCTGGCCTCTTTTACCTGCTTAGTCCACTTTGGTAAATTCTTTTCCCAGCTAGGTTTGTATGAACCTTCTTTAATATTTTCGGCTAAGCTAAGCATAGCCTTACTCAACTCCGTAACATCAGCAGCATTGTTTACTTTATCTTTCCACGCGGCACTTTCATTTTTCCATGCTTTCTTATACGCTTTTGGTTTTATTCCATCACTTAATTCGCTTAATAAACCGGACAAAGAGCTTTCCTGTTGTTGGTATGCCAATTCCAACATTTGTGGTTTGAAATTAGCTTGTTTATTACTTCCTGCAAAGGAAACACCGATAGAGAATAGAAATAAAATTGTATAATAAATGTAGTTCATTGAAATAATTTATTGTTGAATGATTGTATTAATGCAAATCTATCTAAATATTAAACATTATGCTAAAATTTTTGTAGGTTTTTACCACCATGCTTTTGTAGATAACTTGTATGGATGTGGTTTGAAGTAGAGAGGCTCCCTATGATTTACGATTAGAGTATAAATAGTTTAACCTCTGTAAATGCTTTGATACAGACGAAATTTTTAAATTACTTTTCGCTTCATTAGGATATCGGTTTGTTTATCGTTTCCTAAAACAAAAATGTGTTTATCAAACTCTTCAAAACCATTTTTTGTATAAAAATTTAATGCTTTTACATTATTTTCCCAAACTCCAAGCCATACATAATCAAGTTGTTTACTTTGGGCTGTTTGTATTGCAAAATAAAGAAGTTGACGCCCTACACTTTTCCCCTGATATTGTTTTAAAACATACAATCGTTCTATTTCCATTGAATTTAGATGCTGAAGTTCACTTTGAGCTGTACCAAAATTAATCTTCATATAAGCCAATATGGTATGCTTAATCCATGCAAAATAATAGGAAGTATGTGGGTTGTTCAACTCGGCACTAATTTGGCTGGCAGAGAAACTGTTGGCAAGATACTTTTTCATATCTTCCTGAGTATTGCTTGCCGCAAAGGTTTCGTAAAAGGTTTGTTTCCCTATATTTTGTAGTTGATGCAATTCTTTGATGCTTACTTGTTTTATGTCAACACTAATCCGGTGCATATTATTTCCTGAAGGGTTTGTACAAAATATTATTTGTTATAGCGGCTGTTAAAATATATGCATCTGTCGCATCGTCTCTACATTTGCTACTATAATTTAACGAAATGATGACTTTATTAAAATGTTATAATATTACTTTATGATGCGTAAACCTCATCAATACTCTTGATAATAATTTTACATGCATCGTAAATCTGAGTGGTATCAATAGTTAGCGGTGGTGCTATGCGCATAGCGCTATCACAAAACAAAAACCAATCGGTGAGTAATCCTTTAGCTATGCAAGTGTCAATAATTTTTTTATTTATTTCAAAACTTTCAAATTGTACGGCCATTAACAAACCTTTGCCTCGTACTTCAAGTATTTTTGGGTGCTGCAATAATTGTTTAAATATTTTCTCTTTCTCCTCAATACTTTCACAAAGCTTTAAATCTAAAGTATAATTCAAGGCTTCTAATCCGGCAGCACAACAAACCGGATGACCGCCAAAAGTAGTAATATGTCCTAATATTGGCTGATAAGCCAGTGTTTTCATAATATCTTTAGAAGAAATAAAAGCTCCTAAAGGCATTCCTCCTCCTAAACTTTTACTCAAACATAATATGTCAGGAATTATATCATAATGCTCAAAGGCAAACATTTTGCCTGTTCTTCCCATGCCGCACTGTATTTCGTCACAAACAAGCAATACTCCATTGGCTTTACATTTATTTTGCAGAGCCTTAAAATAAGCCTTATCAGCAATGCGTACTCCGGCCTCGCCTTGTATGGTTTCAACAACTACACAAGCAGTATTTTTGTCGATATAGTCTAAATCATCATGATTGCCAAACTCTATAATGGTATTTCCCGGAATTAAAGGTCGGTAAGCATTTTTATACGTTTCGTTCCCCATAATACTCAGTACCCCTTGTGTGCTCCCGTGATAAGCATTGCGGAAAGAAATTGTTTGATGCCTTCCGGTATATCTTTTAGCTAATTTTAAAGCCCCATCTACAGCTTCGGCTCCGGAGTTAACAAAATATACACTTTGCAGATTGTCGGGCAACAAGGAACATAATTTTTGAGCAAATAACACCTGTGGTTTCTGAACCAATTCACCATAAACCATAAGGTGCATATATTGTTGTACTTGGTGGGTTATGGCATCTATAACTCGTTTATTGCCGTGCCCTACATTGCTTACCGCAATACCTGAAATTAAGTCAATATATTGTTTGCCTTGGGTGTCCCACAAATAAACTCCATTTGCCTTTTCTATTTCTAACAATAGCGGAAAAAAGGTTGTTTGGGCATTATGTTCTAAAAATAACTGGCGGTAATTTGTCATGATTCTTTTTCTTAAACTTACTTCTTTGGTTTTACCTTTACTATTATTTTCCAAAACAATGCGGGGAAAAATCTTTTTAAATATACCGGAATAAGTTCTTCGTTTCCTATTAATACTTCTTTCTTTTGTGCGGCTACGGCCTTTATAATCTGTACCGCACATAAGCGAGAGTCCATTCCTTTTTCTAATCTTTCGTCTTGCTGACCGCTACTGTTGCCATCTTTATCAAGTGCATTTTGAGCTATTGGGGTATTAATACTCCCCGGACAAATCATAGTAATATATAAACCTTGGTCTTTGTTCTCTAAATAAAGCGATTCATAGAATCCATGTAAAGCATGCTTTGAAGCAGCATATCCTGAACGATAATAAAAACCGAATTTCCCCGAAATACTGCTGGTTACAGCTATATGACCGAATTTTTGCTTGAGCATATAAGGCAAAACGCATTTGCTTAAATATATGTTTGAAAAATAATTTACTTCCATCAGTTTACGGTCGGTTTCCAATCCTGTTTCAAGGGCTAATGAGCGCTGGCTAATACCTCCGTTATTAAAAAGTATATCTATTCTTCCAAACTGCTGTATGATACTATCGGTAAGTGATTTAAAGCTGTTTAAATCATACAAATCAAAAGCAAGTACATGAAATTGTGCTTGCTTTCCGGATAAGCGGCTTTTTAAGTTTTGCAGCTCATTTTCTCTGCGTGCCGAAATAATGATGGTAGAGTTGCAACTACTTAGTTTCTCGGCTATGGCACAACCAATCCCCGAAGAGGCTCCGGTTATCCAAATAACTTTGCCATTATAATAATTCTCCATTATTTACTAATCATAAATTTTCCGTGGTCAATTGTTTTCCCCGGAGCTGTTATTTCGTAAAAATACAAACCATTGGGCAAACTGCTGCTTTGTATTTGATACATAGCACTATTATTTATGCTTTTTATACTGTAATGAATATCGGCATTAAGCGCTTGCCCCAACTGGTTATATAAGTTTAGTTGAATATGGTTATTCAGCACTAAATCTACGGGCAGTTCAAGCCTAATATACAAAACATCTTGGGCCGGGTTAGGATATATATTGTTTTTGACCGAGAGCTGATGGGGTTCAATGCCAATTACAACCGAAACGGGAGCATCAGAAGGAAGGATGGTATCTGTCTTTACAAAAAATATTTTTGACAAATGCGTATAATCATAACTTTGTGTGGAGCCTATCATTGCATATCCGCCATCTGATGTTTTAATGATGTTATTTCCATAATCATCAAAACTACCACCAAAAGTACCTCCATTTAGGTATTGGGCGGTGGTGTCCCAAATAAACATTACCATATCTTTAATTCCCGGAGAGTTTCCGTCAAATGAACCTATACTGGTAATTTTTCTGTGATATCCTTCAATAATATTATTTATTCTAAAATCAATGCTCCCTGTTGAGCTGTATGGCATAGGCCAGTAGTTTGTTCCGTCAAGGCTTAGTTTTCTGATATTGGTATTAAAGTTATTGGGGTTGGCTTGTTCTCTTTTATGGCCCGAAATAACAAGTGCATTATCACTTGCCAAATAAACTCCTGTGCCTTCATCATCATAAATATCGCCATAGTAGGTTTGCCACAAAACATTTCCCAACAAATCGGTTTTTACCACATAAATATCAGTACCACCATATATCCCATTAGCGGTTGTGCCACACATTACATAACCACCCGGAACACTTATTACGGCATAAGCAACATCATCAAGCAAACCACCTATTTTCTTTTGCCATTGCTCATTTCCATCGGCATCGGTTTTTACCATTAAAATGTCGCTGTACATATTGTTGGTTTCATAGGTTTTTCCAACCATAATAAACCCCCCATCAGAACAGGTGTCCATACCATAGGCAAAATCCCATTCCGGAGTACCATAGTGTTTAGTCCATAAGGTATCGCCTGTGCTTGTTGCCTTTACCAAATAAAAATCATAAGTACGGCCTTCAAAGCTATCAGAAAAACCGGCCATTATTATATTTCCATCTTGTGTGTATTTTAGTTTTCGTGCGCCTTCAATACCATTACCTCCATAGGTTTTGTTCCATTGAAAATTGCCGTACTTATCTGTTTTTAGCAAATAAAAATCGGCACTGGGCGAAAAGCTGGAGGAGGTACAAAGTAATAAATACCCGGTATCGGGGCTTTGTAACAAATCATTCCCAAAATCGTACGAGTAGCCGCCATAAACCTTCTGGTACTTTAGGGTTTGTGCCTGTATTAAACAAGGAGTAATAACCATAAAAAAACCAAGAAGTTTTAAAACGTATTGATATGAAAGAAAGCTTCGCATAGTTATTGGGTGGCTTGATAAATTTTTACGAGTTTACTCAACAGAGGTTCTATTAAATGCAGGGCTAACATATTAGCCCCGTCCGATTTGGCTTTTGAAGGGTCGGGATGTGTTTCAATAAATAGCCCGTTGGCTCCGGCTGCAATGCCTGCAGCAGCTATTACCGGAATTAAATCGGGTCTGCCTCCGGTAACTCCGCTTTCCTGGTTAGGTTGTTGTAATGAGTGTGTAACATCAAGCACTACCGGAACTCCGTGTTTTTGCATTTCGGGAATATTGCGATAGTCAACCACCAAATCATGATAACCAAAAGTTGTTCCTCTTTCGGTAAGCATTATATTGGTGTTGCCTGTTTGTTGTACTTTTTCAACGGCATATTTCATTGTGTTAGCCGAAGCAAACTGACCTTTTTTGATGTTTACCCATTTTCCTGTGTTTCCTGCTGCTACCAACAACTCGGTTTGACGGCATAGAAAAGCGGGTATTTGCAATACATCAACGTATTTAGAGGCTAATGCCGCCTCTTGCTCGGTATGAATATCGGTAACCGTTGGTATTTGATATTTTTCTCCGGCCATAGCCAGTAACTCCAACGCTTTTTCGTTACCTATTCCGGTAAACGAGCTTAACTTTGAACGATTGGCCTTTTTATAGGAGGCTTTTAAAATAAATGGAATTTTTAGCTTTTGGCTAACCATACTTAAATGTTCGGCTATTTCAAATAAATTTTCTTTGCTCTCCACCACACACGGTCCGGCTAAAAGAAAAAAACAAGGCTGTTGCTGATGTTTTAAATTTTTGATTGACAGTTCCATTAAAAACGACTTTTTATAAATAATACAATACTCTCGCCATTGGCTGTTTGGGGCGATACTACTCCTTCTATTTGGTTTGAACCTACGCCAATTATAAACCTGTTGGTCATTAAATAATGTAAAAATAAACTACAGTTAAGTATTCCGTATCCGCCAAAACCGGCATTAAAATTTAGTCCTAATTTTTTGTTGTAACGATAACTTGTGCCAACATAAACCATAGGCCGGTAAGAGGTATCATACACCCTCATTTTTACTCCGGTATTAATACTTAAAGTATTCGGAATAATGGAGTGTATATAGCTTATTTGTATATTACCCGGCAAAGCTGTTTTAAACGATTTGTGACCTTTACTGATAATGTTTTGCTTTAAACTGTCAACCGAAAGGCTAAGTAACGAATCATTTATACTTAGCAAATTGGGAATATTAATGCCCTCAAAGCGAAGCAAAGTATCTAACGTGTAATGCGCACTTGGTTTTGACTTCCAATACAGATAACCCCAATCGTTTAACATCACTTGAACATGATGATTGTTTTTAGTAGTGAGTTGATAATACATATCAAGTCCAAAACCCATACCATTGGAAGGTATTTTAAAATATGGTCTTTTCTTTAGCGTATCTGACTTGTAATACGTGCCTTTAAAATCAAGGCTGAGATAACGTCCATCGGGAGCTGTATAAAGGTCGGCTTTTTCAATATTGGCCCATTGCGCGCTATGACCGTTTAAAAAAGAAAGAACAATTCCGGCACGGTAAGTAAAATTTTTGGCTTTCCAACTTCTTTCTAGTCCTCCACCCAGTTGCTGCCACGAAATAAAGTTAAGTTTAAATTCGGCTAAACGGGCGGTATCTCCCTCATACTGTTCATTTCCATGAAAGCCAACAATAAAAAAATCGCGTGTTATTTCTAAATTAAGGTGCCTTTTTTCGGCTGCTTTAATAATGTAACCCCAACCACTTTGTCCAAAAAGCGTATCAATACTTTGGTTAAATCTAAGTCCTAAATGAGCATCGGCACCAAAACGGTTAATTGTTTTTAATCTCTTTGAAGCGTTCATTTTTAGATTCTCATCAAGATAGCCGCCTTTGTAAAAATCAGTATAAAACTTATTGGGAAAAGCATTCGATTTGGCTGTAAACTCCGCTACAAACTCTATTTCGCTATATTTTTGTGCCGATAGTGAATCATTTTGCCCATAACCCAATAATGGAATTACCAGTATAAATACAAAGAAGTTTATTAACAATGCAAGGGGTTTCATTGGGCTTTATTATTTTACTTGAATGTTAAACATCATATTCCCCGTAAGTTTTAAGTTCAGCTTATAGTCGCTGTATATTTTATATTTTAAAGGGTTACTCAAAGTGTTTATGCGAACCACAGTTAATACTTTTCGTTTTTGCACCAACTTATTCAGTAATTCATTGCTAATATGGGCAGGCAATACACTTTCCACAGGCTTTCTTACTTTTCCGTCAGCATCAGGAATGGCTGATTGAATGGTGGTTTTGTTCATTAATTGTTCCTGCTTTTGCAGATTTTCGTCCAGCAGGTAAAATTCTACATCGGTATCAAAAGGAAAATAGTTAGAGGCTATAAGTTTTAATGTTCCTGATTTTATACTATTATGTTCTTTTAAGGTATCGTCTTTCAGATAAATAGTATCAACCAGAGTAAGTCCTGTAGCCGAAAAATACAAAGGAATATCAATATTAATATGTGCATCAATGGCCCATTCGGGGTAAACAAAATCGTTTCCGCCCGATAAATTTCCGAAGGGATTTAGCTCTGTAAAATAACTGTAGCTAAAACGATTGGGCATATTTTCCAGAAGCTCGGTAAGGTTGCTGTTGCCGGCATTATATTCAAAGTTATAAACATTAGGCGTAAAAGGATTATCGGTAGCTCTATGTACATTTAACATAGCTCCTACGGTATGATGTTGCAGCGTTACAACATTTTGTGTGTTACTGTTTTCTGATTTAAAATTCAATAATGAGGCGCGAATATCAGCACCAATACCATTCCTCAAACTTAAGTTTAAACGTGCATCGTGAAGTGAAAAAGCCCCTGCTGTTACTCTGTCAAATACTGTAACATTGCTCGAAGCATTGAGCGTGTCTTGCTGTTGGCCGAAATAGCCATGAGCATAATACGGTATTAGTTTTTTAAGTTTAAGCATTACCACCAAACTATCGTTGGAGGTAATTTGGGCAGTGCCGGTAGCAGTAGTACTTACATTAGCAATTAAATGGGTTACTAAACGATTTACATAGTTTCCGGTTATTCCACGCAAATCAATGTTATAATCATCAAGATTAAACTCGGTAGTAAAATGTCCGCCATTGCTGCTGTTATAGGCCGGTATGGTGGCGTTAAATGTTGCCACTTGCCCGTTTTTTATGGCTTTAGGCAAAATATAGGTAATATCTACGGGTTGATTTATTTTATTGAACACCTGAACTTCAATAGTACCAGTTTTAACAATAATACGGTTAAGCTCAAGTGGACTCAAATGTAGTTTGGTTTCTTCGGTAGTATTCATAAAATTATCGCCTGCCACAAGGCTTACAGATCCAAAGGGAATAGTAAAGTATTTTACAATAGTGGTATCGGGCAGTTGCTTAGTGTTTGTAAACCCGGCACTTGTAAAATGCTTGTCATAAACTAAGCTAACTGTGTTATCGGGATTAATCTGGGTGAGCGAGTCGGGCAATAGCTGTTGAATAGTTAAGGTGGAGCGAAAAATTGGAGCAACAAGGTTGGTATCCCAATCGGTTCCTTCTCCTTTTTTACATCCACTTAATGCCAAAACTGCCCATATAACCAGACCCAATAAGAGTTGAATAAAGTAATATTTTTTCAATTTTCTGAAAATAAAAAGTAAACATACAAAAAATATTTACACCCTGTTTTTGTTTATCGATGATAGCTAAAATTTTGTATTTAACAAAAGCTCCTTTCCTATTTACGGTTGAGGAATTTTTGTGCCGGCAAGTTGATAATTGAATAGTTCAAGCTAAATGGTAAAATAGAGAGAGCCGAAACATGATGTTTCGGCTCTCTCTATTTTTTATTAACCAACTAACTAAAAACTATTATTTCTCTATGCTGTCTTCAAACTCAAATGCCGGACTGTCTAAACTCAACAAACTCTCGGTTTCTTGCTTTAAAGCACTGCTGCTGTCTTTCAAAATTTTACTCTCTGCTTGTTTCTCCGCCTTGCTTTTTGATTGCGACTGCTCTTTGGCTGGCGAAACATAAGGATTAACACCATTAGCCTCTAACTTGTTTTCTCTTAAAAACATACCAAACGAAATGGCTTCATAAATATCGGTAATGTTTATTTCAATAGTCCATTCATCAACCCCTTGCTTGGGTAATACCGTAAATTCCTTTTTGGTATCAAGACAATAGTCAAGAATGGTTTGCATATTCTTCTTTTTAATAGATACTGATGGCTTTTTAGTTATATTCATTGCTTGCTTTGTTAGATTATTTAATAAGGCAAATTTACCACCTCCAAAGCAATTATTTTTTCTAAAATAAACCTGCTGCTTTAGTATTTTAAATATCAGAATATTACAACGCAAACAACTGTTGATAAGAAACCAACATACTTAACTCATTACTTTAATTAAAATAAATTAAATAACTGACAACAAGTAAAATAAATATTTACTGAAACAATTTGAATATATCGTTGCCATTGGCTAAAATCAATAATCCCAAGAGTAAAAACATACCCACCATTTGAGCATATTCCAAAAACTTCTCCGGAAGCTTACGCCCGGTAATTATTTCAACCAACAAAAATAAAACATGCCCCCCATCTAATGCCGGAATAGGCAATAAATTCATGACAGCCAAAGCCACCGAGAAAAAGGCGGTAAGATTCCAAAAACGCATCCAATCCCACTCGGGGGCAAACACTTTACCAAAGGTAATAAATCCGCCTAATTGCTTATACCCTTGCACCTCTGAGTTAAATATCAGTTTAAACTGTGCCAGGTAATCACTTACCGTAGTATAGGCTTTTACGGTTCCGGCCGGAATGGCTTCCCACAAGGAGTACTTCTTTTCTTCTATCTTCAAAAATTTATCAAGCGACTGAGGAATAACCCCAATAAACCCCTCTTTGCTTACTTTTACGGGCAGGGTTAGTTCCTGATTATTGCGCCATAGTTTTACCTGTACAATTTGGTCTTTGTGTTTCTGAATTTCTGTTTTAAACTCATCAAAATACTCGGTTTTTACCTCATTCAGGCCTACTATTTTATCTCCTGGCATTATTCCAGCTGCTTTTGCGGCTGAGTTTTCACCAAAACTTTCAATTACAAAAGGAAAGCGTGGGCTTATAAAATCGGTAGGTTGCTTTATGAGTTTAGCTACAAAACCACTCGGAATTACAATATTTTCTAACTCGCCATTACGCATTACCTGTACGGTTCGCGCTTCATTCATAATAATTTCAAGGGGTACTTTCTTAAAATTATCTACCTCTTGCCCATCTACCGAAACTATTTTATCGCCATTCTGCAAACCCATTTCTAATGCTAAGCTATCGCAACTTACCCCATAGGTCAAATTGGCAGTTGGAAGCACTTCCTCGCCATAATAAAACAATATGCCTATATATATGGCTATAGCTACCAATACATTTACGGTAACCCCGCCAATCATAATTATTAAGCGTTGCCAAGCCGGCTTGCTTCTAAACTCCCAAGGCTCTGGCGGTTTTTTCATTTGTTCCTTATCCATACTTTCATCTATCATACCGGCTATTTTTACATAACCTCCCAAGGGAATCCATCCAATACCATATTCGGTTTCGCCATGTTTACGCTTAAAAAGCGAAAATTTCCAATCAAAAAACAAGTAAAACTTTTCTACCTTGGTTTTAAAAAGTTTGGCCGGAATAAAGTGCCCCAGCTCGTGCAGTATTATTAGTATTGATAAGCTTAGTATTAATTGCGATGCTTTAATTAAAATTTCCATTTCTGAGTGCTAATAGGTTTTGTTGGTTTATTTTTTGGTTATCAAATTACTTGCCAATATTCTGGTTTCTTGGTCGGTTTCCAAGTAACTGTTTAAATCGGGGTTTTTTATGAAGTTTATTTTGTGCATACAGGTCTCAATTATATCGCTTATTTCTAAAAAACCTATTTGGTCTTTTAAAAAATATTCAACAGCTATTTCGTTGGCAGCATTAATGATACATGGCATATTGCCGCCCCGGTGCAAGGCTTGGTATGCTAAGCCTAAATTTCGGAAAGTTTCCGTGTCGGGCTTTTCAAAGGTAAGTTCGGGATAGGCGCTAAAATTAAAACGCGGAAACTGAGCTGCCAAGCGGTAAGGATAGGCCAAAGCATACTGTATAGGAAGTTTCATATCGGGCAAACCCATTTGTGCTTTTATACTGCCATCAACAAACTGAACCATACTGTGTATAATAGATTGTGGGTGTATAATAACCTCTATTTGTTCGGGATTTAAACCAAATAGCCATTTGGCCTCTATTACCTCCAAACCTTTGTTCATTAGGCTTGCAGAGTCAATAGTTATTTTGGCACCCATAGTCCAATTGGGGTGCTTTAAGGCTTGTTCTTTACGTACTGTTTTTAAAAATTCTGTTGTTTTACCTCTAAATGGTCCGCCCGAAGCGGTTAATATTATTTTTTCAATGGCGCTACGGGTTATAGTGTAGTCAAACTCTCCGGCAAGGCATTGAAATATGGCAGAGTGCTCTGAGTCAACCGGATAAATGTTTACTCCGTTTTCGCGGGCTAAGCCGGTTACCAGCTCTCCGGCAACAACAAGGGTTTCTTTATTGGCTAAAGCTATTTGCTTTTTTGATTTAATGGCTGCCAATGTGGGTTTTAATCCGGCCGAGCCTACCATAGCGGTAAGCACTATATCAATACTCTCCATGGTTACGGCTTGCTCCAGAGCTTCGTTCCCGGCAAATACTTTTATATGGTAAGGCAGTAAAGCTTCTTTTACTTCAATATATTTTTGCGGGTTGGTTATAACTACTGCATTGGGCTGAAAAGCTACCGCCTGTTGTATTAGCAAGGCTGCATTATTGCAGGCACTAAGCAACTCTACCTCAAAAAATTCTTTTTGGGCAGCTATAACTTCTAAAGCCTGTGTGCCAATAGAGCCTGTTGAACCCAAAATAGCTACTTTTCTTTTCACTTTTTCTTTACTCATCTTAAAAACTTATATACTCTTGCGGATCAATAGGCATTCCTTTATACCAAATTTCAAAATGCAAGTGCGGCCCTGTACTCAACTCGCCTGCATCGCCAACAATAGCAATTGGTTCCCCGGCTTTTACCTTATCGCCCGCCTTTTTCAGCAGCACCGAGTTGTGTTTATAAATACTTATAATGTTTTCATCGTGCTGCAATTGTATAATATGTCCGGTTTCGGGACTCCAATCAGATAAGGTTACGGTGCCGTCAAGTGTTGCTTTTACGGCTTCGTTTTTGGGTGCAACTATATCAATACCATAGTGGTTGGCGCTTGCCTTAAATTTATCGGATATTAACCCCTGCAGTGGGGTAAAAAAGAAAAATGACGCAATGCCTGTTTTTAATACGCCTTTTTCTGTATAGGTTAAAGAGTTTTTTTCTTCTTCTTCTATTTGTTTTCTAAGGGCTAAATCTTCTTCTGAGGGTTTTATCTCTAATCTTTCAAATTTTTTGTCGGTACTTTTTATAGCCTCAGGACTAATGCTGTCTTTAATGTTTCCGTCTAATACGGCTTTTAGGTTGTGTAAATAAATATCGCGGGCTTCCAACTCGTTAATCAGGCTATCGGTGCGGTAAGTCATTTTTACTATGTTTCTACGCATATTTATATCGGCATAACCGGGTATATACTCGCGTAGCGAGGTAAAGGCAATTAAGTAAATAACTCCTATAATGAGTAACAAGGTAGAAATAACAAAAAAAACAAATACTCTGCGGGGCGACAATACCAATGATGCTTTTTCTTCAAAAGTTTCATCATTCATTATAACCAGCCGGTATTTATTTTTGATTTTGCGTAAAAGATTAAATTTCTCTTTTCTTTTTTCCTGCATTGTTTGTAAATAACTTGCGAATATCGTGATTAATTGCTTTTATTGTATATTCTATGAAAATAAGGAATGTTAAAATAGTTCACTTTTGTCTCAAAAACTCTCATCATTATTTTTTTATTGTTGATTTATGATAAGCGTGTTAGGATCTCGGGTATAAAACAACACCAAAAATCAATACACCTTAAATAATAATTTTAAGGTGAGCGTTGAAATAAAGTAGCTTACAATTTGTTCATATTATTTTTTATCCCATACTTTTCCCTTTTACTTCTTTACTTTTTCCTAAACACATTATTTTTTCATTTTTTTATGGGAAATTCTCCTTTCATTCTTTTGTTAAATCATTTAATTTTGGCATAATTTTCAAACAAAATTTTATAAATTTCTATAAAAAACTCTCTTGATTTCTTTAAATTCAACAATTCAATAGAACATTTTGAGCAAAAAACTTGTTTTACATAAAAATTTTGCAAGATATTGATTTGATTGATTTTCAGCCATTTATAAAAATATAATTGTTAAAAGCTTTAGTGTCAATAAATAATGTTCTATTGTTTTGCAAAATCAAAAGTCATTTATTGGAACATACCCTAAAAATATTTAACTAATATGGTAAATTTGCGTATAACAGAATAAAAAAAAACAAAAAAACGTATTTTGATTGCAAAAAAATATTATACAAACTATATAAATACAAAATGATGATGAGAAAAAAACAAACAAAAATGCACAAAAACCCTCATTTACAGGCATTTATGCAAAGAAAAAAGGATTGGCAACAAGCTCTGTTCAGCTTGTGGGCCATAATGATAAGCTTTAACTTATCAGCACAAACTCCCATATATGTGGGTACAGGAACTACCAATATCAATGGCAGTTCAACCACTGCGGCAGCAGTTAATGCTTCGCCTTACGGTATTAACGTAGGTTCGGGAAGTATGAGTAAAAAATTACAGATAATTTACACCAAAACTCAAATTGATGCTGCACTTACTGCTGCTAGTTTAAGTACAGGCTCATACTTCATTCACAACCTTACCTTTGATGTTTCTACAGCGGTTGGTACGGGTAATCCCAATATGCTATCGTACACAGTAAGTATGGCAAACGCTGCACAAGCCTCATTTACAAGCACTTCTAACCCTTACACGGGTTCATTTACTACGGTTTACAGTGCCAATACAACTTATTCAGGTGGTACCGGATTTACCACTCCGCTTGCACTTCCAACACCTTTTCAATGGGATGGAACCAATAATTTAATCGTGGAGGTTTGTTATTCGGTTACAGGTGTCTCTTTAATTGGCAACTACGGAGGATGCAGACGAACCACTACCACCAATAATCAAATTATTTATGCAGGCGCAGCCAACACCAACGGTTGTAGTCTAAGCTCATACAATCAAGTAATACCTGCTATTTGTAATGTAAAGTTTGGCGTTACCTCAGCCACCCCTTGTTCAGGTACTCCCAATGTTTCCACCGCAGGCTCGGACGTTGTTTGCTCTGGTGTAAGCACCAACATAGGGCTTACAGGCCTAGCACCCGCTGCCAATTACAGCTATTTGTGGAAACAGTCTGCCAATATAGGCGGGCCATATACCCCTGCCTCGGGAACTAACACCAACTCTACTTACGATACGCCTAACACACTGCCTTTTAACCCTACATACTATATATGCGAAGTTACGTGTAATAACAGCAGTATGATGACACCCTCATTACCGGGTACTGTGTCGCTAAATAATTTTATGAACTGCTATTGCACCGGAACGTATGCTTCTTCAACACAAACAAACAGAGGTATTGCCGGAGTTACGCTAAATGGAGTTCCTGCCATAAGTAATACAGGTACTAGTGCAACTACCACCTATGCGTTATATACCGGAGCGCCACCCCAAGCCAATGCCGGACTAACAATAGGAAACGCTTATAGCCTTGGTGTAACCGTAGGCTCACAAACCGGAACAGGATCCAGCAACCAAAGAATTATGGCTTGGATTGATTATAACCAAAACGGAGTATTTGAAGCAAGCGAAGCCTTGAGTGCAAGCAATATACAGGTAACGGCTGCAAACGGAACGGGAACTATTAACTTTACGGTTCCTCCAACGGCACTTCCCGGTACCACCCGTATGCGCGTAAGACACCGCTTTGGCAACAATACTTTAGGCACGGGTGATGCCTGTACCCATTTAACCGGTGCTGTAAATACTGGAGGTGCTGGTGAAATTGAAGATTATAATGTACTCCTTATAGCAAGCTGTACACCGCCTAGCATTAGTGCATCAGCTTCTTCTACACCAATACTAAATACCACATCGGCTACTTTGCAATGGACAAATGGTAATGGCAATGCGGGACGCATAGTAGTGTTAAGACAAGGTGCTGCGGTAAATTCCGGCCCCCTTTCGGGAAACACTTATACGGCTAACGCTGCCTTTGGTAGTGGCGACCTGCTTGGCACAAGCAATTACGTAGTATATAACAATACAGGCAATAGTGTAAACATTACTAATTTACTGCCTTCTACTACCTATCATTACGCTATTTACGAATATAACAGTACGGGTATTTGTTATGAGCTAACCGCACATACAGGCAGTTTTACCACCGCTGACTGTGCCCCTACCGCCAATGCAACAAGCTTATATTACACGGATATTACTAATGTTTCAATGACAGCCAACTGGACAAGAGGCAATGGTACGCACGTATTGGTAGTAGCTCGTTTAACTGCCACCACAAGGGTTGCCCCTACTTATAATGTAACATACACCCCAAATACCGTTTTTGGAACAGGTACAGGCTTGGAAACTACCGGCACAGGCAACTTTGTGGTATATAACGGCACCGGTACCAACGTAAACATAACAGGACTATCAAACTTTACCAACTATACTGTTGATGTATATGAATACAACGCCTCGCCAAACTGCTATTGGTTTAACA
Source organism: Bacteroidia bacterium (assembly GCA_020845635.1). Taxonomy (GTDB): domain Bacteria; phylum Bacteroidota; class Bacteroidia; order UBA4408; family UBA4408; genus CAIKXD01. Next base: position 16,967 of record JADLFI010000041.1, on the reverse strand, counting down.
CGCCACTATCGCTGGCCCGCACCACCCTTGACGGAACAACAAGTGGGGGCTGTGGAGCATCGGTGTCAAGAACAACAGGAGCAGGGCAATATACAGCTATTACTCCGGCTGTTGTATTAAATAATACCGGTGTTACCACCGGATACTATCAGGGTGGAGCCATTAATACACCCGGTTCCGGAATTCCTATAGGTTTTGATTTTGTATATAATGGAGTTACCTATACCACCTTTGGCTTAGGTGTAAAAGGGTATATTTGGTTTGGCAGCGGAGTTCCTTCGCCTACAGCCACTCATGTTATTAGTAACCCCTCTGCAAATTTAGGAGGTTCGGGAACTATTGACGGGCTTATTTCGGCTGTGGGAACTAACATATATACCTCAGCCGGGTATCATACCGGACGCAGTATAGGTTATACTTTATCGGGTGTAGCGCCTAACCGTGTACTCAAAATTCAATGGAAAGGCTATTCGCTTAGTAGTTCTAACGGAAGCTGTGATTTTTATGAAGATATTTTGGGACCGGGATACTCTGATGGCAATCGCTTAGACTTTCAAATAATTTTGAATGAAAATGGCGGAGCAAACAGCAATAAAATAGGCATAGCATACCAAGATATGAACCCTTTTTGTGTGGATGGACAATCCGGAGTAGAAGCACAAATAGGATTGAGGGGGGCTAATAACACCGACTTTACCAACCGTTCAGGCAATGCCAATAATAACTGGGCACTTAATGCCGGAACAGTAAACACTGCCTCTTGTACTATGGGTACTGCCAACTACATTAATGGTAATGTTTTACTTACCTTCACACAGGCTGATTTAACACCTCCGGTAATAAATGTAGGCTCGCTAAACTGTCCGGCCGGTACTGTTACTTTAACCGCACCGCTTTCATCATATTACCAGTGGTTTTTAAATGGAAGTATTATTCCCGGACCCGGTTCAAGTTCTCTAACTTACACTACCTCTGTAAGTGGCACTTACACTGTAGTAACAAAAAATGGAACATGCTATAAACAATCTAACCCTACCCCTGTAACTGTAAACTCGTGTGGCCCAATAGCCTACGCTGTAACAGGAGGAAATAACTGCTATAGCACTACCGTAGGTGTAGCCAATTCAGAAACTGGTGTAACTTACGAGTTGTATCTAGATGGAAACCCTACGGGGCAAACACAGTCAGGCTCTACGGGCAACCCTATTAGCTTTGGTCCGCAAACCGTACCCGGTCTTTATACCGTAGTAGGCACCGATGCACAACCGGTATCTACCGGTATGACAGGCAATGCCCGTGTATATTATAGTCCGGTGCCGGCAATAACAGGTGGCCCTATAGGTTGTACGGCAGGTGGTCTTGTATTAAACTCATCGGGTTCTACGGCAGGCACCGGAACAATCAGTTCCAGACAATGGCAATTAAACACTGTAGATATTCCTTTGGCTACCAATACATTTTATGTTGCAAATACAAGTGGTGATTATACCGTAGTAATTACCAATAGTGTAGGCTGTACCGCGGTATCGTCTATCTCTACCATAACCATGTATGACCCGCCAACAGCTTCCGGCTCGGGTCCATTATCTACCTGCGAAAACGGCCCACTAACCGTTAGCGGGGCAACTGCTACTAATGGAACTATTAACTGGACTTTGTTGGTTGGTAACGGCTCATTATCCAATACCGGAACAATTTCGCCAACTTATACTCCGGTAGCAGCCGATGCCGGCACTAATGTAAGTTTATTGCTAACTGTATCGAACCCCGGTTGTACAAATGCTACCTATACTCAAACAATACAAGTTAGACCACGACCAAGCATAAACCCGGCTTCGGTTTCAATATGTACACTAACCCCTTCGGCAGCCATAAATATTGTTTCACCGCAACCTAGTACCGATTATAAGTGGTCACCGGCCAATGATTTATATTTAGATGCCGCATTATCTATACCTTATACATTAGGTACACCTGCTACTACGGTATATACAGCACCTTTTGGGAATATTACTTACAGTGTAACTGCTACCAATACTATTGATAATTGCGAAACAGGTGCCAATTCGGTAAGTGTTACCGTATGTCCGGCTCTAACCAATAATATTTGCGATGCCGACTTACAACCCCCGGTAAGTGTTACTACTACCCCATTATTTAAGCCCTACAGCTTAACCGGTGCTACCTTAAGCGGAGGTGTATCGTGTGCCACAATTTCGCGCGATGTTTGGTATCGTACTATTGTTCCTGCCAATGGAGAATTGCATGTGGTAACAACTTCGGGTTCAAACCCTATTCCCAGCCTGAATGTACAAAGTACCGTAGTAACTATTTTTACCGGTCCAAATTGCTCCAGTTTATCATCAGTAGCTTGTAACAGCAATGGTGCTGCTGGCGATTTCTCATATACCCACGTAAATAACCTTACCCCGGGCTCTACCGCCTATATACGTTTAGCAAGTACCCTAGCCAATAACCCACCGGCAGCCCAATTTGTAAAAATGGCGGTTACCAGTGGTTTAATCTGGACTGCGGCTTCTGACGATGACATTAATAACCCTGCCAACTGGCATGGTGGCGATGCTACAGCATTAACCAAGCCCGATGCAAGCATTTCGGTAATCGTGCCAACTACTGTTAGCACAAAACCTAAGTTATATGCTAATACCACTATTCGTGGGGCTTTATTTGTGGCTCAGCCTCCTTATTTCAACTCGCAAGGTCTTGACTTAAATGGCTTTAAGCTAAATGTAAAAGAAAATTGGAATGCAGGTCCTGTAGCTAATGCCACCGTTAAGTTAGATTGCAACGGAGAGGTTGAGTTTAACGGTACATCAGCCACACCACAAGCTATTAACGCCAAAGCAACTTTCGGAAATTTAATTATAAACAATACCGTTGCCGGGGTTGACTTAAACAATAGTGTTGTGGTAAGCTGTATCTTAACCGCGCAGGGTGGTAACTTAAATAGTAATGGTAATTTAATTTTACGCTCTACATCCACTACTACTGCCTTGGTTAAGCCTGTAAGCGGTAATATTAACGGAAACGTATCTGTTGAACGCAAAGTGGGAAGTACTACCGGATATCATTATTTATCGTCTCCGGTAAGCGGAGCCTATGTAAACGACCCTGTTACGGGCTGGCGCGATGACTTTACCATTTTAGCGGCTTATGATAATATGGTATTTATTCCCGGAACTAACTATCTGGTATTGCCTACGGTTTGGGAATATGATGAAACTGATGTTAACCCTGTTCCTGAATATGGCTGGATTTCGGCTACCGCCTCTGATGACCCTATAACACCGTTAAAAGGTTTTGCCTGTGTTGTTCCGGGTAATACTACGGTAGATGTGTTTGGACCGCTTAACAACGGAAGTATTCCGGGGGGTTACAATATTACACAAACTGCCGGTACCGGAATTGGCGAAGGAATCAACGCTATTGGTAATCCGTATGCATCACCTATAAGTTGGAGCGCCTTTAGAAGTTTACCCGGCAACAGTATATTAATTGATGAATATCGCGTATTCATGTCTTCGGGAGGCTATGTAGGAACTTATGGTACCTACAGCGGTGGTGTGGGTAATCCTCCAATAGTGGGTAACTCTATTGCTTCATCGCAAGGAATTATGGTTACTGCCACAGCTACAGGTACTATCAATGCCAATAACAGTATTCGCTTAACCAGTCCGGCCGACTTGAGTACCAACTACTTTAGCGGTTATAATACCGTGCCTGATTTAATTCGCCTTGAAGTAGAAGGTAATGGCTATAATGATATCACTACCATTTACTTTAGTTCTTTGGGTCAGGATAATTATAGTTTAACAGACGATGCAAAACTCTTACCTGCCCGCTTGAGTGGGGTTCCAAATATTTATTCGTATATCGAGCAAACTCCTCTTAGCATTAACAAAATGGGCAGCTTAAATAGCGATAAAGTTGTTCCTTTAGGTCTTCGCATACAAAGTGCCGGAACTTATACAATTAAGGCTACCGATATGACTGATTTAGCACCTTCGGTAATGGTATATTTAGAAGATTTACATGCCGGTATAATTACTAATTTGCGTAGCAATCCAAGTTATACGGCTACCTTAGCAGGTGGAAACATCAACAATCGTTTTATACTTCATTTCCACCCTGCAGTGGAGTTAAATGCCTTTAACGAAAGTTGCCAAGGAAATGATGGTAAGTTAGTGATAAACTACCCAACAAGCAATACCGTAAATATTGCCATAAAAGACCAAAACGGGGTGTTAATCAGCAATCATAACAATGTAAATGGTACACTTACTATTGATCATTTAAGCATGGGTAACTATATGGCCGAAATGACCTTTGGTGTTAGCCCTAATACTTATACTGCTGTAGATTATTTTACTATTGGAGGTGGAAATGCTATACCAACCAATATTGTTGCAAGTACTAATTCGGTTGACATGGCTGCCAATACAGATGTAGTGTTTACTGCAACCGCCCAAGGAGCTAGTGCTTATAACTGGAATTTTGGTGATGGAAATATAATTAACAACGGCCCTGCCAATGTAATGCACAGCTTTACACAAGCCGGAACTTATACGGTTACTGTAGAGGTTTCAAACGGGCTTTGTACTTCAACAGCTGCCACAACTGTAGTAGTTAACAATACTACCGGCATAACCGTTATGAATAATAATGCTTTAAGCATTAGCGGCATAGGCAACAAGCTAAATATTGATTTTGGCAGTAAATTTGATGGAAATGCCAACATAGAATTAATTGATATGAGTGGTAAGGTTGTAGCCTCTTACAGTCAGGTGCTTATGAAAGGCAAGAAAGTGTTTGAACTAACAAACATAGCTGCCGGACAATACTTGGTTAAGATAAGCAACAACAAACAATTGTTTACAGAGAAAGTATATTTAAGTCGTCAATAATAGTTTGGTTTATATAGTGAAAGCCCGGAAGAGAAATCTTTCGGGCTTTTTTTGTAGCTAAGAATCCTAAAAATATTCTGTAATTTGTGCTTGTGTAAAGTTCATAATGTTCAATTGTTATATTGCAATCACAAAAATCGTATTTATTGGGCTTTACGCCCATTTTTGTGCAGTAGCTATCATTTTATACAGTATAATCCCTGCTTGGTACATTGATAAACAATAGGCATTACCGCTAAGTTTTAGGGAAGAGAATTAAATCTGAAACTATATATGAAAACAACTAAACTCGTGAAATAAGGAATAATGCACAAGTTTTAGCCAAAGCTATTAAAGGGAATGTAAAAACATAACACAGTGGCACAAAGTAATACCGTTTTGCAAGGCTTTATAATGATTAAAGAATAAAGCAAGACTTCAATTAAGAAAGTCAATAAAAAAAGCTATATTCTATACTTCACTTATTCAACAGGTATAGTTGAATATCGGTAAATAGAGCGTAAATAAAAAGAAACAAGCTCTTTCCTATGGCTGAACATGTTTGGCCAACTCGGCTTCTAAAGCAGGGCCTCTAAGACCTCGGGCAACAATAACACCATTGTTATCAATTAGCCAATTTGCCGGAATAGAGTTAACTTGATATGGTTTACAGGCTTCAGAGTTCCAATACATTAAATCAGATACATGATTTTCCCAAATTAACCCATCTTTAGCAATAGCTTGCTTCCAGGCCTCGGCCGAGCGGTCGAGCGAAACACCATAAACGGTAAATCCGGTGGCTCCTCCTTTAAACTTTTTATCTTTATAGTTGTTGTAGGCCTTCACCACTGTAGGGTTTTCCATACGGCACGGCCCGCACCAACTTGCCCAAAAATCAATAAGCACGTATCGTCCCTTGTTTACTGAACTTAAAGCTATTTCTTTTCCATCAGGGTTTTTAAATTTCAACTCAGGAGCTTTTTGTCCAACATTTATGCCGGTGGTAACCCCCTGTTTACGATTACTTATAAACCCAAAGGTAATTAGTGCTACAGCAACAATGGCTATCAGTAAATTGATTTTTTTCATTTTGAACTTTTTTGAAAGTGTAAATTTAATAAATATTAAAATAACAAATTACAATATTTGTACCAATTTTATTTTTCGCCCCAGCGATAAGTTGAAATATTTAAGCCCGACAACTCTAATACACGGTCAACAACCGTAGAGGCAAGCTCCTCAAAACTTTTCGGGCGGCTGTAAAATGAAGGACTTGCCGGACAAATTATACCACCGGCTTCGGTAATAGTTTTCATATTGTTAATATGAATTAAACTATACGGAGTATCACGTACCACCAAAATTAACTTTTTTCTTTCTTTAAGCATAACATCGGCTGCTCTGGTGGTTAAATCGTTAGAAACCCCCGAGGCTATACGGGCCAATGTTCCCATAGAGCATGGACAAACTATCATCATATTATATCCTGCCGAACCACTGGCAAAGGGGGCATAGAAGTCATCTTTGCGATATAGTGTAAAAGGGAGTTTTTCAAAATCATTATTTCCCAGCTCGTATTGCCATACCTCCTTAGCATTATGGCTCATTACCACTCCTATATGTTGTATTTGGTCTTGTAATAATACCAATTTTTGGAGTAGCACTTGAGCATAAATAGCCCCACTGGCTCCGGTTACAGCCACCACTATTTTATTGCTTTTATTACTCATTCTAATATTTCGGTTTTAGAATTTATATTTAAGAGACAAACTCAATACACTGTTGAGTTGTCCAAAGTTGAGGCGGTAGGTGGCTCCACTGGCATGCTTACGTACAGGTAACAGAAAAAAAGTATCAGCCGTTTTTAATTCGGCCTCCCAATGCTCCATCAATGGAACTGATACACCAAATTGGGTGGCCACTTCGTATTTATGAAAAGGACGATTTTCTATGCTTAATGGTGGAAAAGGCCCCGACTCGTTGGCAATTGAAGAGTGAAACAAATAGCCCCCCGAAATTCCTGCCATTAACCAAACAAACTTATATTTATAGCGATAAAGTATGGGCACCTCAACATAATCTAAATGTAAAAAATAGGCTGTGTATTTTCCTTTATCATAGTTAGGTACATCTCTGCTACCCTTTGAAGAATAGGTAATACGCATTTCTACTTCGCTTTTATCATTGATTTTACGGCTTACAAAAAATCCTCCATATACTCCGGCCTTGTTATAGCCCCCAAGATTATCGCCAGATACTTGCGAAACATTAAGCCCTAACAACCCGCCCCCGGCAAAGTTCTGTGCATTGGCAACAGCCGGCAACAGCAAAAGGAAAAAACAGATAAGAAGATTTTGTTTCAAAGCTATTTTACTTTTTTCTCTTGTGCCTGAATAACCTCATAGTTGCTTGCCTTGTATAAATAAGCCACTATTTTACAATGCTCGGGAATCCACTCGGGCAGCAATACCAAGGAATAGCTTTTCTCGATTTCAGGTGTATCAGATTTTGGATTGGTAAAGATAGTTTCTCCAAATGCCGAAGTTAGCCCTTTGCGTAACATGTGGTTGTGTACATAATCAAGATCCTTGCCTCCCGGGGTATTTGCATCTTTTTGAGGCGATACAATACTGTCCTGAATAAGAAAAACACATAATTTAACCTCATCGTCAATATTGTTTTCAAAATCTATTTTAAGGTTGGTGGTAACTTTTCGGGTGTTGTCATCATAACTGTTTTTCATGCTTATCCAGGCATCAAGCGGAGTGTTAATAATATTATTTACTTCGGTGCCCCATTGCTGATATGGCAAAATATGTTGCCCCTGATAGCCTCTACGGTTAACCATTCCTTTAGGAAGACCCGCCTGTGAAATTTTAAAAAAATCGTCAATAGCTGTTCCTTCAGTGGTTCGGTAATCGGCCGGAAAAGTTGGGGGCATTGGCTCGGCAAATGTTGAGGAAACATGTAAGGCCATAGCCACAACTTTATCGCCATAAAGGTTTTCTAAATTCTTTATCTCGGCAGCAGCGGCAGGGCAATTAGGGCAGGTATGCCCGGTAAAGTCTTCTAACAATACTTTTCTAACCCTGGTTTCGGTCGAGTCGGTAATGCTTGTGTCGGCTGGAGCGTTATTTTTTTCTTTTCCGTAGTTGGCAATAACATCACGGTCAACATTATCGCAGCTATAGAAAAATCCAATAATGCTCAGTAACAGAAAGATTGATTGGTTTAATTTTTTCATTTTCATTTATCTTTAAAAACTGCTTGAAATAGAAATTGTGGCTCCATTAGAAGCCGGTACCACACGGCAAATACCTCCTATGCAAAATACTCCGGCACGTTGTTTTCCGTAGCCTAAGGTTACACGGGTGGAGTTTTTAATAAATCCAATTTGTGCTATGGGGTATAATTGACGGTCGCTCACTATACTATTGCCATAATTGTATTGGCACAGAGCGGTAAAAAACCATTTAGGCGAAATGGTATATTCGGCCAAAACAGTTGCCCAATCGCCTTTATCTTGTTTGGTTTGTAAGGCTTGCAACTCCATTCTTAGCGCATGTGTGTCATTAAATTTATAGGTAAAATCAAACACTTCAATATTGGCATAAACCATTCCTTCGCCTACCTTACCTAAAGCTACTTCTTTGTTATAAGCAAAGTTGGCATAAAATAAATTAAACTTAAACGATTTATTAATCTTTTTCTGAATTTCAATATTAAAGTCTTTATAGTAAACCTGTCCAAACTTGGTATAATTAGCTTTATAGCCCAAACCACTAGGAACACGTACCGTGTCAAGCCCATTGGCCGAGGCATAATTGATTAATAGGGTTGTTCCGTAATTACCACCCAACAAAGTATTTTTTTTCATGGTGTAGGTAATGTCGGCCTGATATGCCATTTCGCCATTGGGCTGTGTGGCATAGGGGTAAATGGTTGAAGCTAAGTTGTAGGTATGTTGTCGGGTTAATGAAGGTAAATAATTAATCATTAAGTCATTATTTTGTGCTGTACGATCGCTTCTAAAATTCATATTATCAATAACCTTGGCGGCAAGATTAACGCCTAAACCCTTTTGCGAATAACTGCTATTAACATACAAGCCTCCGCCTCTCTTATAAATATAATTATTAACGCTCGAAGGGTCGTTTATTTTAGTGGCATACTCGCTAAAGAAAGCCCACCCGCCATGATTTAGCTTCAACCTATAGGCCCAGGCACCAACATTTTGCGGTAAAATATAAACAGGGTCTTGGTCTGATTGAAACTTGCTTACAAAACTACCGCCCAAAAATATCTTGGTTTTCTTTTCGTTCATAGAGGTAATCATTTCGTTTAATGAAACTTCACCATCAAAGCCCCTCACAATACCCGGCCCGTGTGTAAAATAGTATCTTTGCTTACCAACTAAGCCTTTTAAATAAACCCCTTTATAGGGCGTAAATTTAACGCTAATGCCATCCATTGCATTATCATACCCCAAACCTCTTTCTTCATAACTTCTAAAAATTAAACCACTGCCAAACTGCTCGTAATAGCTACCCACGGTAATGGTAAAATTATCGCGATTAAAACTGGCATATCTGAAAGGAATACCATTGCCAATGTATCGGGGGTCAAAACCCTGCATTGAGTTTAGGTAACTCTCAAACCTTACTCCGGCAGAAAAACTGCCGTTGGTGTAAATAAGATTGGTAAAACTGTTCATCAGCATTTTTTCAGGAACAGGTAAAGCACCAATGGCACTATCGGCATTGTAGTACTGAGCATCTACCTGAAAATTTCCATGAATCTCTCCTTGCGCAAATATATACTCTGCTTGAAAGAAAGCATAAGAAAAGAAGAATAAAAAAAGGGACAGTATTTTGTTTTTCATGTTTATTAAAAGCAATCTGTAAGGATTAGTCTATTTTCTCGCCTTTTGCAACCTTTTTCACTATTTCGTAAAGCTTTTTATCATCGCCAGGGGCAGCCGAGTTTTGCTGATATACAATTTCTCTATTCCCATTAAGAACAAAAACATGTGGAACATTATTTACATTCATGGCTCTTTTAAAATCACCGTTAACATCTGAGAGAACTTCATACTCCCAACCCTTGCCATTAACGTATGGGGCAATTTTATCAACATTACGTGCATCGTCTATTGATACGGCATAAAGAACTACTCCGGTTTCTTTTTGCCAATCATCATATTCTTCGGCAATAGCATTCAACTCAGCTTTGCACGGACTGCACCAAGTAGCCCAAAAGTCAATAATTATTGGCTTTCCGTTGTTTTTAATATTATCGGTATTATACAGAGTGCCGTCAAGCTTTTTAATATTTACCGAAGGTATTACTCTTTCACTTTTTTGAGCAAACACAAAGCCTGTTGTTATGGTTGTGATGATAAAGGATAACAGAATATTTTTCATTGGTTTTATTTTGTTTTAGTGTAAAATTAATAAAGATTTATGTATTTTCTTATATCTCTTTGACTAATAGCACTTTTTATGCCACGAAAACCTAAATCAAAAATATTTAACAAATTGATTAGGTAAAATCTAATCATGTAAATGATGCCAAAGATGTTTTTCCGCCTTTTACAGTATCGTTAAGTTTAACATTAACCTTAGTGCCCAAAGGCAAAAAAACATCAACACGAGAACCAAATTTAATAAACCCAAACTCATCGCCCTGATTTAATGCCTCTTCGAGCTTGCAATAGTAAACAATTCTGCGGGCTAAAGCCCCGGCAATCTGACGCATTAAAATTTGTTTTCCCGAGCTGTGCTCCATCACTATAGTGGTTCGTTCATTATCGGTAGATGATTTGGGGTGCCAAGCTACCAAGTAAAGTCCGGCATGGTACTTTACATATTTTACAATGCCTTTTATAGGCGCACGATTAACATGTACATTAACAGGCGACATAAAAACAGAAATTTGAATGCGCTTATCTTTAAAATATTCACTCTCTTCCACCTCTTCAATAACTACCACTTTTCCATCGGCAGGACTTAAAATATCGTTATCGTTAAAGGCTATTTTACGATTAGGGTTTCTGAAAAACTGTAAAACCGTAATAAGGGCAAATATGCTTAATGACAAAACTATTAGTTGTGCAAAAGGAACTTTATCTAACCAAAAGCCCGAAATACCATTAATCAATAATGACAACATAAGGGTAATAAAAATTGTAGGTATTCCTTCGCGATGAATTCTCATATAGTATAAATATTTTAGGTAAATATGTTCTGCAAATCTACTAATATTTTTATAGGTGCTGCTGATGTTTTACGAATTGGGTTTTGTGTCGGTACTTGGCAACTTTTCTCTCCTATTAAATTAAGGCATGGAGTTGTTTTGATCTTTAAGTATTAATAATTTTTCTTTGAGCAAGCGCAGATATGCAATAGCTTGTTCTCTTTTATCGTCAAACATTTCGGGGCTTTGCTCTAAGTACTGTTTAGCCCCTTGAATGGTAAAGCCTTTTTCATTTACAAGTTCGTTAACTTTGGTAATTGCATCAATATCTTTAGCAGTAAACAAGCGTGTTCCATGTTTGTTTTTATGTGGCTTAATAATATCAAAATGCTTATGCCAAAAACGTATTTGAGATGCATTTAAATTAAGCATTTCCGATACCTCACCAATAGTGTAGTATAGTTTTTCAATATCTTTTTCTTTGTATGGCATAGCGTTCAAAAATACAACTTTTTTTTTGAGCAACGACTGTTTTTAAGGAGGGGTCGGTAGTATTATTTTTGGACAAGTAAGCTTTGTGTTTTGATATACCATGATGTTTCATAAAACTGACCTTTGATAAATGTAATTTGCACTTCTAAATTGGAAAAATATTCTTCTTGTTTTTATAAGTTTGCTACATTCGTGAAATGATAGGTTAAATAATAATTGTTTTATGCCATTACTTCTCAAAGGAGATAAGAAATTAATTAGGGCTTGGGCCACCTACGACTTAGCTAACTCGGTGTATAATTTGGTTATTACTGCAACTATTTTTCCTATATACTATAATGCCGTAACTACTGAAAAAAACGATGCTGGTGAAGTAATTAACAATACGGTAAATTTTCTAGGAATAAGTTTTAAAAACACAGCCTTATACGAATATTCTTTGGCCTTTGCCTACTTAGTAGTTGTGCTTTTTTCTCCACTGCTATCGGGGGTTGCCGATTACGGTGGCAGTAAAAAGAAATTTATGCAGATTTTTAGTTATATGGGTGCAGGCGCCTGTTTGCTTATGTTTTTTTTTGATAAAGATTCGGTTTCCTTAGGTATTATCTTGGCTATAGTAGCCTGTATGGGGTATAGCGGAAGCATGGTTTTTTACAATGCTTATCTGCCTGAAATTGCCTATCCCGAACAACAAGATAAGGTAAGCGCCAAGGGCTTTTCTATGGGATATTGGGGAAGTTCTATATTATTAGTTATTAATTTGGTGATGATAAAAAACTATGAAATGTTTCATATATCGTCAGCAGCCGAGGCTACCCGTATCTCTTTTTTAACTGTGGGTATTTGGTGGGCAGGATTTGCACAAATTCCATTTTATTATTTACCAAAAGGCGAAAAAATCAACCATAAAAGAACTACCCTAGCCAATGGCTACCATGAGCTTATGAAAGTGTGGAACGAATTGAAACACAATAAACAATTAAAAAGATATTTAGCTGCCTTTTTTATATACAGTATGGGCGTTCAAACGGTAATGCTCGTGGCCACCTTGTTCGGTTCAACCGAAATTAAAGATACTGACGGCAGCGGGATGGACTCCGGAAAGCTTATTACTGTAATTTTAATTATTCAGTTTGTAGCTATGGGTGGGGCACACCTGTTTTCTTATATATCCAGAAAAGCAGGAAACTTATTAACGCTTAAAATAGCTACCGTATTTTGGGCTATAATTTGTGCCCTTACCTATGCACTGGTTTATACTCCTATGCATTTTTATTTAGTAGCTATGGGTGTAGGTTTGGTTATGGGCGGTATTCAATCGCTTAGCCGAAGCACCTACAGTAAAATGTTACCTGAAACTTACGACCACACTTCGTATTTTAGCTTTTATGATGTGTGCGAAAAAATGAGTATTGTTTTAGGGATGGCTTGTTTTGCACTAATTACAGAAAATAGCTCAACTATGCGTACTCCTATACTTATTCTTGTGCTGTTTTTTTTGGTAGGATTTTTACTTTTATTTCGTGTTCCTCAGAAGGAAAACAATGAATGAAACCAATATTGACAATAGATGAAGATTAAAGAAGAATCGGTATATATGATTGCTTTTGCTGCATTTACCTTGGTATTGTTGTTTATTGTTTACAGCAAAGGCACTTTTGATACAGGCGATAGCCCCCAGCATTATTTAATTGCCCGCTACACTATAAAATACCCTCATTTGTTGCTCGACCACTGGGGTAAACCATTGTACATTTTATTAAGCGCTCCTTTTGCACAGGCCGGTTATCTAGGAAGCAATATATATAATTTACTTTGTAATACCATTACTGCATATACTGCTGTGTTTATTGCCCGCGAGCTTAATTTCAGAAACAATGCGGCAGCTTTTATTCTGGTTTTCTTTTCTCCTTTGTTTTTTATGTCAAGCTTTAGCGCTCTTACTGAGCCAACTTTCGCCTTGGTACTTACCATATCGGTTTATTTGATATTGAAAGAAAAATATTATTTGGCGGCTATTATTATCTCTTTTCTGCCTTTTGCCCGTACCGAAGGTTTTTTTATTGTTCCGCTGTTTTCTGTTTATTTATTATTGATAAAACAAGTAAAAGCCTTTTGGCTCACGGCTACCGGCTCAGTATTATACTCTTTGGTTGGTGGCTTGGTGTTTAATGATTTGTTGTGGATAATACATCAAAATCCGTACAAAGGGGCTTACGATTTATACGGACATGGTACTTTGTTTTATTTTGTGGCTCATAACGACAGGCTTTTTGGACTCCCTTTGGTAGTGCTTTTTGTAGCGGCTTGTTTGAGCTTCTTTTTTAAGTTTGATAAAATTGAAAAGCATAAAACCGTTTTCTTTCTCCTGATATTCGGTTCTTTTGCCCTCTATTTTGTAATGCATTCGGTATTCTGGTGGAAAGGACTTTTTGGTTCGCTCGGTTTACACAGGGTTATGGCGGCAGTAGCTCCAATGTTTGGAATTATTGCCCTTAAAGGCTTTAATTTTATTACTTATTTTGTTAGAAATTATAAACCCATCAATATTGCACTGCCCGCTTTGATATTAATGGCTGTCATTGTTTATCCTTTCAAGCAATATCACCAACCGCTGCAACCCAATAATGAGAGTATAGTATTAACACAAGCGGCTCATTGGATAAAAACACAACCGGGCTTATTAGACAGTCGTGTGTATGGTAGATATTCGTATATTAATATGCTTCTAAATATAGATATATTTAATGCCAACAAATATTACGAAAATTGTGTTTTAAGTCACCCTGAATTTAAAAATGCCTTAAAGCCGGGAGAAATAGTATTCTGGGATTCGCATTTTGGTTACGATTGCGGGGTTGATAAAACCTTTTTGGCCAATATTGAGGGTTTAAATAAGATTGCTATTTTTAACCGAAAAGATATATCGGGTCGTGAGTTTGAGTTTATTGTTTATCAAATGGAATAATCGTGCTTTATTGGCTTACTGTTGGATATCCTTTGGCAATCCAGTCTTCGCGTAAATTATTTGATAGGTTTAACAACTTATGATTGGTAAATTTCATTTCGTTGAGCAAGCTAAAAGCAGGTCTTACGTTTGGGCAATTTTTAAACGGACAGCAACCGCAATAAATTACTATCTGAGCATCTTTAGGGAGCTTACTTACTTGTTCTTTCAACTTGGCTATATTGTTGGCATTACTCCCTTCTCCTATGTCAATAGAGTTTTTTATTAGAGCTGCCGGCCCAATACTGTAAACATAAACTTTTTGATTTGTTTTGCCTTCAATAATCTTAGCCAAGTCTGACGGCTCCATTAACTGCTTGCTATTCCAGGGGTCGGGTTGCTGTGGAACAGAAAAACTTTGAATAACAAATGCTGCCAAAACAAAAGCTACAAGACCCAACAGAGTAAATAAATTTTTCATAGTAATATAATTAAAAAGGTAAATATTTTAAATATTCATCAACAAAAATAAAGCCAAATAACTGAAATATAAAATATGTTTCTGTTGTAATTCTCAACTCGCCCATAATTGGTATTTTAATGCGCTACTTATTGATAGCTTAATTATCTCTATTATGCTTTTTTTATTAATTGATAAAAGGGAAATTTTGTGAAGAATTAATGCCTAAACCATCTTTATCATTTTCTTTATTCCATGACCACAACAGCCAAATTAAGAAATAAAATTTCAATGAAAAATAAACTAAAAAAATTTCCTTATAGACTAGCTCGCAAAAACTATTTCTAAAAGAATATTATTCCACAATAATTATTTCCAATCTGAATAAGTATGATTTGCATAATGCAGCTGCATATTGTAATAACATCAATAAGCATTAGTTTCAATGCTATTGAATTAGAGAGAAATATTTATTGTTTTCTCTTATCTTTCATGAATTTTCTACATGTTTTGCAGCGATTGGTTAAGCACTTCTGCCAAGCGTTTCCATTTTTTATCTGAAGCTTTAAAACCTTCATTATTGTTTAAAATAAGTTCTAAGGAACTGCTTTTACTCACTTCCTCCATACGTTTTTTATCTACCCAAAAGTTATATCTAATCAAATATTTATCACTCCCTTTCTTTTCTTGAAACATCATATTAATTTCTTTTATCTCAATACTTTGGTTGTTGTTGTAAACTAATTTTATGGCTTCAAGGCTATCGTAACGGGTTTTTGAATATATCGTAAAGCTAATTTTTACCGGGTTATTGGGGCTTTTCTTGGAAAACAAATAGGTATAATCTATCATCAAACTATTTTTCTTTTCCGACTTCATTAATATTGGTTTAATAAAATAAACCATACTATCGGCATTAACAAAAATTACTTCTCTGTCGCTTTTAAATGAATGTCTTGCCTTTATACTGCTGTTACGACCGCCTATACATGATGTAGTGATGGAAATAAAGAACAAAAGAAATAAGATATTTTTATTCATCATTGCAACTAATTTTTTGGGTAAAATTTTGTTGATTCTCATAAAAGCTATTAGCTGTTAAAGAGTCTTTTGACACATAATCAAACACTATAAATTCTTTTGTTTTAGGCGCTGTATAAAGTATTCTATTAAAAAACATATCCTTGTTCTTTATTAAAAAAGAATTGAATTTTTTTTCTTTGTCTTCAAATTGTTTTTGGTTAAGTACCTTAAAAGCATTATTACGAAGCATTCTATTTTCAAATTTTTCAATAGTGCTATTGGTACTCATGGCAATATAAAAATAATTGCTATCACTGAGTATCACTCTGTTAAGCATTATATCACAGCTATCAATAAATAAATATTTTTCGTAAAAATTTAAGTGTAGTTGAGAAATGCTTAATTGCTTTTCATTAATTCCGGGATTAAAACACTCTAAATATCCAAAATTTATATGTTTGTCCTTACTCCCACACGATTGTAAAAAAGCTAAAGACAAGACAAACCCAATTACATAAATCCGCTTCATAGTCATCATAAAAATAAAAAAAGAGCATTTGTTATTCAACAAATGCTCTTAAAAAGAAATCATAAAAATTATTCTCCGGTAACGATGGTTTCAAATGTCCAAATAATACCAAGAATATTTGTTACTTTAGTATCAACTGTTGCAATTTTGTTAATACCACCATTTTTAGCAGCCGATTGTAAACTCCAATCAGCTCCAAAAGCAAAAACCCTAAGATAAACCGTACCTGAAGCTCTACCCACTTTAGTACCTACAGAATTCTGGGTTAACATAGTAGGCGATATTGTTGAGCATGAAGCCATTAATAAAGCGATTGAAGCTGCTGCGAAAATTGTTTTAATTTTTTTCATTGTTTTTTTGTTTTTAGTGTGTTAATTGTGACAAATATATAAATTTTTACAAAACAAAGATAATTTT
>JADLFI010000040.1 GCA_020845635.1 Bacteroidia bacterium | reverse complement strand
TATCTTTTATTTTTTGAAAGTATTTTCCTTTTACCTCAACCGGTATGGTTAGCCATTTTAATCCTTGTGGTGTTTTTATCAGGTTTCTGTTTCGCCAATCTCGTTTGGTATATTGCATATCATCATACACTACAAAAACATCCACTTGGCCAATGCTGTCAAAAAAGCCTTTCCAAGGAATATAGTTTGATTGAGTGATAATTGCTTTTTTCATTATTTTATTGGTAAATATAACTAAGTATTTTTAATTTTTCATAGCTACAACAAAACAACTACCTCCAAATGGTATCTGTTTTCCTTTACGTAAGGTATTTAGTTCATAATTCCAAACCTTGTTGGTAATACTCCCCATAAGACCTTGACTATTTTTAGGCTCATTTGTATGTTTGGTCAAACTATTGGAATTTCTCTTAAATTTTAGCCTACTAGGTAAAGTTCTGGCAATAAAAATGGGAAATGGCAATATTGAAAAGATGTATGTAGAATATTTTATTGTAAAACCAGATTTGTTAAGTACAGATTTGAGGCTGTTTAATGTATATCTCCTAAAATGTCCTGTATCGGTATCTTCATCCGACCAAAGTAAATTATAGGCAGGTACAGTAATATAAACAAAACCAATGGTGGTTAGAAACTTATTTATAGATTTCAGGAATTTATATTCATCCTCGATGTGTTCAGCAACATCAAACAATCCTACACTGTTAATAGAATTTGTTTTAAATGAAGCGACCTCTAAGGTAGAGCATATTAGGTTAGATAAACCTCTTTTTATGACATTAACACACTGGACAACTGACTCAACTAATACTGTTGTAATACCAGCATTTTCCAATCCTTTTGAGACAAAACTATTTCCTCCTCCAATGCCAAAAAAGATATTATTTGGGGAATATTTTTTTACTGCTTCATTAATACAGTTATTTCTATGATTGAGCCAAAAACTGTTTTGCTCTATTTGATTGCAGTTTTCATTTCCTTCTTTGGGATATGAAATTTCTGATTGATCTTTTGCAAAGAAAATTCCATCTTTGTTAATAAGTTGTTCGGTATATTGATTAATTATATTCATTAATTTTTCTACTTGTAACTTATCTTTTAGAAAGATGAATTTCCTAATTTAATCCTTGATTAGTTAATATAAATTCTATAAATTCTCTCACAACCCCTTCGCCTCCTTTGTTATTCATAATTTTTATATTAGGTATGTTCTTTATTTTATCAACTGCATCTTTTGGGCAGGCAGCAATGCCAACATTTTGCAATGCTTCCCTGCAATTAATATCATCTCCTATGTATGCAACTTGGCTTAAAGTGATGTTTTCTTTTTCACATATTTCTTTTAGCACCGCTAACTTACCGTTATGCTCCCTGCCTTGATACAAATAATCGGCTTTTAATTTAGCTGCTCTTCTTTCAACTATATTGGTATTTTCGGAGGTTATTATGGCAGTCTTTATACCAATTTTCCTAAGCAATTCAAATCCTTTTCCATCACGTGTATTGAATTTTTTCAGTTCATCACCATGCTCTGAATAATACATACCTGCATCGGTCAATACACCATCTACATCAGTAGCAAAAAGTTTGATATTATTTAAAGCTTGGTTACATAAAATATGTCTATACATTAATTGTTCCATGATTTGCCAATCATCAGGCTCATCTATTTCAAAAGCAGTATATTCTTCCATTTCGTATAAGCCTACTTTTCCGCTAAGTCTATTTCTATCTTTTATAATGTCACCAACATGATTTATATAAAATGCTCCATTTTCCATAAACTCTCCTTCAAAATCTTGCCTTCTTGGGCGATGGCGATAATCATAATTCTTAGGCGTTCCATCAGAATTCCAAAGAAAACGTTTAAACCTTACAACACTAAGCATGGAGTTATAACTTGACACTTGAAATTTTTCTAATGCTGTTGCAAAATCATTGCTTTGAGTAAGTGGAGAAGTTGCTTGTACTAAAATAAAAATATCGTTTGCATGATGATGGGATTGTTGTAAATATTCTAACATCACACTTTCGGTACTTGCTGTGTCAGTAGCGTTTTCTGGCGAACGATGGTATATTTCTACTTTAGTAAATCCAAAGCTAGTAACGGCATTTTTTATTTCTTCCGAGTCTGTAGCTACTATTACTTTGTCAATAGCATGAGTTTCTTGTAGTGCATTTACACTCCAATACACTAAAGGTTTTCTACAAAATAGTTTTATATTTTTAAGTGGTATAGACTTACTTCCCCCTCTAACCGGAATAAATGCAATTACTGCCATTTAATTTGATTACGTTTCAATTTTTTACGCTGAACATCTTCAATGTCTAAGATTTCGTTTGATTTATAAGTTAGTGCTTTATAAACTGCCTGACAATCACGTACTAGTTTACGCATGCCATCCGGTTCGAGTGATGCTGCATGATCGGTACCTTTCCAAGTTCTGTCTAAAGTAAAATGTCTTTCAATCCACTCTGCACCCAAGGCAACAGCAGCAGCATCTACAGCAATTCCTAAATGATGACCCGAAAAGCCAATAGCTTTTACACGATTACTAAACTGTTTGCGAAGACGCGTAATTTCCAATAAGCTAACATCCTCAAATGGAACAGGATATCCGGAAGTGCAACTATAAAGCACCACATCTTTAGCTCTTTTATGGTCTTCAAAAAAACTTACTATGCGCTCTTCTTCCTCCTGTGTGGTCATCCCAAAGGACAAATGGATTTCTCCTTGATAATTATTACATAAATATTGCAGCATAGGTTTATTCAAATTACAAGCAGATGGAATTTTAATCAGTTTGGGGTTTATTGCGGTAATTTCTTTGGCAGAGGTAACATCCCAAACAGAAGTAGAGTACTCTATTCCATACTCATCACACCATTTCTTAAGCTGCTGATGTTGCTCTACCGTAAATTCTAAGAACTCGCGATGCTCACCATAGGTATTTCCATAGGAATTGGCAGGGTTAGGATGCGGAGCATTATACTCTTCAGCTGAGAGCAACTCTTTGTTATTACGCTTTTGAAATTTTGCTACATGGGCTTTACAAAAAACGGCTGCTGTTTTAATAAGCTCATGGGCTATTTCCATATCACCTTTGTGATTGCAGCCAATTTCGGCTATTATTTTAGGTTGGTTCATAGTTTTCCTTTATATACTCCTTATTTCTTTGGTTAAACACTTTAAAATCGACCAAACACAAATGTACTAAAATTCCCAATATACTCAAACAAATATCATTCATATTTATTTTACAAATTGAAATGAGAGGTATATCGATAATCATAAAAGATGATATGATAAATGGTCTTTCTTTTTCTTATATACTATACCAAATGCATAGCTGTAAGCCCATCTTTTACATTATTTATTGAAATATTGAATAATTCTTTTTGTTTTTCAGATATAAATTCAATTTGATGCTTAGTGTTGTCTAAAGAAGACATTATTCTACCTGTTAAGTCGTGTCCATAGCTTGGAGATAAAACATCGGCCCCCCATTCAGGCTGTCCTATATCATCTAAAAACCACTGCATTTTATTATGTGAGACTATAGAAACTATAGGAGTTTTGCAACCAAAAGGTATCATTTGTGCATGTCCTCTCATGCCCACAACAAGTTTAGGTTTAGCATACTCTTTTATGATGTCGCTTGGGTGTGCATTGTTCAAACGCACCAGCTCATATTTTATACCAAAACTTTGCATAAAAGGTAACAAAGCATCGTCAGAAGGCATATGGGAATAGAATTTTATTGGGTAGTGTTTAGATGCTTCCTTAATAGCTTTTGCTGTGTCCGTCAAGATATTACCTATTTTGTCACCAAAACGAAGATGAGACCTGTCAAAGGCTGCATTAACTGCAATAAAATCTTCTTTTGATTTATAATCTGTAAGCTCAGGATACAATTCAGCTGTAAAGGTGGTCATACAGGGTTGAAACCTCAGCTTATGGTGCAATTGCTGAGGGAGATACCCTTTTAACGCATTTATACTTCCTTGATTGCGAATTCCTAAATACACTGCTTTTTCAGCAAAAGCAGTCAAATTTTCATAAAAAAACGGCTCAAATTCATCTTGATTTCTAAAGCGATTATAACCAACTGCAAAAAGAAAAATAGGGACTTTTATTTTATGCAACATTTCAATGGAGCATGGCCATTGCCAACCACTAATTTGATTTGCGTTTGTGTCTTTTAGAAACAACCCGCCACCGCCTATTACCAGCCCCTTAGAAGTATTAATCTTTTCAACCAATTTGTCATTTACTATAGGATATACAGGTTGATTCTCCCATTGTATAGAAGGCAATATTTTTTTCCAGGTATCCTGTAATGCTATTGGCAACAAGACATCTCCGGCATTGCCGTAGTTGAAGGCCGAAACATGGGTAATAGTATGTAATTTGTTTGTTTTATGCTCATTTAATATTTTAGGAAGTGTATTACTATTATGTAAACTATTATCAAACTTTAATACACTTTTTACCTTTTGTTTAATTTTATAAATCATTGATGAATTAATTAAAGCTCCACTCACAAGGCAATTGAATTCCTATAGCAGTGGGATATGTTTTTTTATTTACAATAAATTTCCCAATGCCTCTATGACTTACCATAGTATCTCCTATTCTGTTTTTATCTAAAACTTCTACAAGTGTAAAATACATTGAATACTTACCATCGGAAAAAATTAGAGGAATCGAAAGATTAACAGTATGAGAACCATTTTTGTTTTCTAAAATAATATCAGAACTAAGAGAAGACGCAATTGCTACAGGCTTAGTCTCGGTATCTACTATAATTGCATGAATGGCAAATCTTTTAATACTTGGTATAACCTTTATCTTAGCATTTATTTCTAAATTATTTTGTTCATAAATACAAATTCCATTCTCAATCCTTGAATATGCAGACAAGTTAAAACTTTCTAAAGTAGCTTTACCTGAGCCTATGATACTTTCGTTATCTGTTTCAAAAAGAGCATAATAATGAGATATTAGTTCACCAATATTAATAGTATTAAGTAAAATCTTACCACGGTTCATTAATATACCATTTGTACAAATACGGGTTACTTGTGGCATAGAATGGCTAACAAAAATGATTGCTGTTTTTGGCAATAATTCGGCAATTCTGTTTAAACATTTTACGTGAAAGCCAATATCCCCCACAGCTAAAACTTCATCAATTAATAATATATCAGGTTCCATTTGGGCTGCAACAGCAAAGCCTAATCGCACTTTCATACCACTGCTATAATTTTGCACCGGCATATCTAAAAACTCGCCTATTTCAGCAAACTCTACAATGCTATCAAATTTCTTATCTATTTCATTCTTTGTAAAACCCAATATAGCTGCATTATTATAAACATTCTCTCTACCGGTTAGTATAGGGTTAAAACCGGCTCCTAACTCAATTAATGCGCCAATCTTTCCATGCATGGTTATTTGACCTTTATCGGGTTTAATTAAACCATTGAGCATTTTTAATAAGGTTGATTTTCCGGCACCATTATGACCTATTAATCCTAAACACTCGCCTCTTTTTACTTCAAAACTCACATCACTTATTGCCCAAAATTCGTTTTTTCTCAGTTCTGCTGAAGGTTGTAATCCTAAAACACTACCAAAAACATCTTTTAGTCCATAATACAAGCTTGTTTTCAGCTTTTTAGAAAATTTCTTGGATACTCCTTCTACTTTTATTAACACTTCACTCATACACAAATTCAAATTAAGCGCTCATTCTTTCAGTTATGATAGGCATTGAAACCCTATAAATTATACTTGCAAAGGTAAATAATAATAGGGTTGAGATTAATATCAAACCAATAACTGTAAAATGCTCAACCTGGAAACCGGTTAAGGTATTTCTAATCTCTACCAACAGATAGGTAAAAGGGTTACATTCCATTATATTCTTCATTAAACCTTCTTTGGGTATGTTATAAACAACAGGAGTTAAGTACATTAAAAGCTGCATTAAAAGTGGTATACCTTTGCCTATATCTTGATACAACATTCCAACAGGAACAAGCAGCATACCTAAACTAACAAACAGCAGCATGGAAAGAACTAAAAGAGGAAGAAAATAAACTATAGAGAAACTAATGCTAATTTTAAAATATATCAATAAGAATATAATTAAAAGCATTTTTACTCCACTGTTAAACAGCAGTTTAAAGAAACCTAATAAAATTAAAGCCTCTTTATCAAAATTAATTTTGGTAATAACGGCCTTATTAACAGTTAAATCATTGATTAGCATAGTGAAAGAATCACTAAATATTGACCAAATGGTGGTTCCAATAACAACATAAAGCGCATAAGGAACAGCCGTTTCCGATAATCTAACTGTTCCGGTACTTTGTAAAAAAATCCATACTGCAGCATTCATGATGATGGGAATAAATGCCCATAAAAAACCTAACAGCGACTGTCTGTATAAGGCACTCAAATCGCGCTTTGCTAGCTGTTTGGCAAGATAAAATGAATTTTTATAGCCTTTAAAACTATCTTTAAGTACTTGTATTAAACTGTATTTATTTGAACTTCTATATACCTTTACTTCCAAAATATAAAATTTTTATTCTTTCCATCCTATAATCTTTGCTAAGCAAAGTATTATTCATAAATCTTGCAAACTTAATCATTTTTTTATAATTAGGCTACTTAATAGTGAATTTACTTAATATTGTTGAACTCAAACTCAGAATAAAATAGAGATGAAAAGAATAGGCGAACAGACGTAATTTACAAAAAATAGAAAGGCTCTTAAAATATTATATATTTTTGTGTACTGCCGGACATTTTTCAGGTTCAGCATTAATGTGTTCATTACCGATATTTGAATTAGCCCAATTATACTTATACAGTTTATAGGCTGATATTGTTGAGATATATTTGACATAAAAAAAGAGGCTATCCAAATTTAATTGAATAACCTCCCTCCCAATATTACATAACAATCGCTATGCAATTTCTTCAAACCTAATATGGTTTAGGTTGTATATATGACTCTTAGTGATTTTTTGCTTTCTTACCGTAATTCCATTTTCTGGACATTCTGATATATTTTGGATTCCAGTTCCAAATTACAATTTGGTATTTGCGCCAAGCATAATCAAACGGGGCAACCAGGAAGTGTACAAAGCGTGTAAACGGAATAATAGCAACAATAGAGAAGGCAGAAATAATATGTATTTGAACCCAAATAGGCATTTCTACCACTGCACTAATATCAGGATTAAAAGAGAAAATAGAACGTAAGTATGGCGTAAGTACGCTGGCAAACCATGAAGACCCCCAACGAACAAAGAATGCAACCCCTAATCCGGATACTATTTGTGTTAATAATACGGTATATACAACCATATCCATTTTATTGGCTACAACTAATAATTTTCGGCTCGCCAATCTACGCTTAATTAATAGTATTAAACCCAACAAAGCGCCTAACCCAAAAGCAAATGAGGATAGCTCAAGAATTAACAAACGTACCGGATGTCCGTTCCAGGCCATAACCGAAGAAGGGAATAAGAAAGCTATTAGGTGCCCAAAAAAGAGAACAAATAAGCCCCAGTGAAATGGTAGGCTACCCCAGAATAGTTTGCGTCCTTCTAAGAATTGTGACGAGAGTGATGATACTTGAAAACCTCTGTTGAGATATCTGTAAATACTTCCAATAAGGAAAATGCCTAATGAGAAATAAGGAAAAGCTATAAACATAATTGTATCTATCATTCCTGATTTTAGGGTAAGAGCCTCGATTAAGAAATATATTAAAATAGAGGCAATTGATATATAAATTAACAGGTGAAGAGAATAATTAGGAATTTCGTGCGGTTCGGAATGAAAGCCTAAGTCGCGCATTTGTTTATTGGTGCTTTCGCGAAGTTTATAGAGCCAAAAACCTAATAAAATTAAAACAATAATTGCCCCAATGGTATAAATTGACAAAGGCTCTGATTTTTTTGGTTCGACTGTAGTGGGTGAAGCTCCGCTTGTTGCTGTAGTAGCAGCTACTACCGTATGATCTTCAGCCAAAAACTTCAATAAATCTTTAATTTCATCATCAGATAATTGTGATGCGTAGCCAGGCATGGGAGTTTTGTTATATTCCTCAAAAATAGCAACCGCATCTTTATCACCGGCTTTAACCATTGCCTGTGAGTCTTTAATCCAAGAAATAAGCCAGTCTTCTGATCTTCTTTCAGTAACTCCGGCAAACCCGGGACCTACTAATCTCTTATCGGTTAAGGTATGACAGGCAGCACACAATTCTTTATAAATTTCCTGACCTGTTTTGGCCATTGATTTGTAGGGCACTATCAAAACAATGGTCATTAGCAACATGAATATAAGTTTGTTGCTTTTTTGGGGAATTGGATTTACTGTTGCTTTCATTTTATTAATAGTATATTTCATAACCTAATTGTTTTTAATAAGTTGTGGCGTAGTTGAACATCCGGTGTTACAATTCTTTAAGAAATCGCTGCCTATGGTTGGTTTAATTAAAGGATCGTTGTACGAAACATGCGCAAAATCGTGCTGTATAACCGTATATAAAGCTTGAAGTGCATACTGAAAAATATTTTTATTTTCAACATTTTCCATAATAATTACTTTTTGCTTTTTTTGTCTAACCTTGTCTTTAAGTTCCATACGTGCCGTGTTAAACTCATCAAGCATTTTCTCAATAGCAGGTTTTACAATTCTTACTGCAAATTCAGCTAAGAATAATTTATCGTGGAGTAATGGTAATAGGGTAAGAATGTTGGGTAAATTGTCGGCCAATTCGTTGCCACAATCATTGTTAACTTTTTCTTGTTCACTTTTTACTTTCACTAAAAAGTCGCCTCGCTTGTAATCTTCGGCAAACAAAACATAACCAATATCTAAGAAACAAACAGCTTGAATATGAAAAGTTTTAGCAAATATTTCTTCAATTTCATCATCATCTTTACTTAAGATATAATTATAGAACGGTTTCATTTCTTCAAAAGCATCGGGGTATATATTTTGAAGCATATTGGCACATTCAATAATATTTGTTTTGTACTTATGATCAGGATATCTGAACAAGTTTGCCAGTAAATTATAATGACTTATGTTTTGCATAACACCTGATATTTATTGATTTATAATCCTCTAGTAGGTTTTAATTTAAATCCAAAGCCTGTTTCGCCCTTAACATCTGCAGTAGCTTCTATCATTTCTATTGATTCTTCGCGGTGCGCAGGAGGAATAACAAAACGTTCTTCGAAAGTAGCCAATGAAGTTAAACGGAATATAGCATCGGCCATATCGGGTGAAACCTTTGAACGCTCCAATAAGCTGTTTAAGGTACTCTTGTCAACATCGCCTACTGTTACACTTCTTCTGTGCATCTTTACACTTAAAAGTTTTTCATAAATGGTGGCAATTTTTTGGGTATCACCATTAGAGAACAATGAAGCTAAATATTTCATTGGCATACGATTGTGGTCAATACCCGGGAACATCTCATTTGATTTGGTATTATACATCCCTTTTTCATCAACTTGAGCCATAGCCGGTAACATAGGAGGCACGTAAAACAGGTTAGGTAAAGTTCTGAACTCAGGGTGCAATGGCAATGCCACTCCCCATTGCTTTACAAACTTATAAACGGGTGAATTTTGCGCTGCAGTAATCGTTGAATCATGCACACCATTTTTGCGTGCCTGTTCAATTACTTCAGGATTGTTTGGGTCTAAATAAATATCTAGCTGGGCTTGAACTAAATCTTTATCGTCAGAAGCAGCCACCTGTTCAATCTTGTCAGCATCATATAACATAACCCCTAGATATCTGATGCGTCCTACACAAGAATGAAAGCAGGCTGGCGGCTGTCCTGACTCAAGACGCGGATAACACAGAATACATTTTTCTGATTTTCCGGTATGCCAGTTATAGTAACTCTTTTTATAAGGGCAGGCAGTAACACACATTCGCCAAGCGCGACACCTGTCTTGATTAATTAATACCACACCATCTTCGCCTCTTTTATAAATGGCTCCCGATGGGCAAGAGGCAACACAAGCAGGATTTAAACAATGATTACAAATGCGTGGCAAATACATCATTGTCATTTGTTCCAATTGGAACATGGTTTTTTGATCTTGCTCATCAAGGTCTTTGAAGTTAACATCTTTACGGGCATAATCCGGTGTGCCACTCAAATCATCATCCCAGTTAGGTCCTGATTTAATATCTATAGGTTCACCGGTAACTAACGAAACAGCTCTGCCAATAGGCTGGTCGTTACCTTCGGGAGCTGTAAACAAATCGCTGTATTTATAAGCCCAAGGATGATAGTAATCTTCTAATGTAGGCAAGTTAGGGTTATGAAAAATATTCTTCAGCCCTTTAAGCCTTCCGGCTCCTTTCAGAGAAACCGAGTCACCGTTTTTCTCCCAACCTCCTTTATATATTTCCTGATCCTCCCATTTTGTAGGGTAACCGGTTCCCGGTTTTGTTTCCACATTGTTCCACCACATATATTCAGCTCCTCTGCGGTCAGTCCATACATTTTTACAGGCAATGGAACAAGTGTGACACCCGATACATTTATCGAGGTGAAAAACCATAGAAACTTGTGCTCTTATATTCATAGTTTTTATTTTATTGATGGTTCATATTAATATTCTACAACATGCATTTTGCGAACTAAAACATGGGTATCACGGTTTACACCTACAGGTCCCCAATAGTTAAAATGAAAAGTGAATTGACCGTAGCCACCACACATTAGGTTAGGTTTTAAATGCACACGTGTAAAAGAATTGTTCATACCACCTCTGCGTGGCTCGCCATTCTTTCCTCTAAATGTTTGTGATTTAGGAATGTTGTAGGTACGCTCAACAGCATGGTAAACAATACAAACTCCCTTTGGAATACGGGCACTAACACAGGCGCGTGCCACATAAACTCCATTATCGTTATAAACTTCTACATGGTCGTTATCGTTAATTCCTAATTCTGCGGCATCCTCTTCACTCATCCAGCAAGGCTCATTACCTCTTGATAAAGTTAACATTCTAAGTGTATCGCCATAAGTAGAATGAATATGCCATTTACCGTGTGGAGTTAAACAATTTAGCATTTTAGCTTTTCCATCATTAACGGTTTTGCGTAAGTCACCATAAACCTCGGGTGTAGGCGAAGGTTTATAAGTAGCTAAGTGTTCGCCAAAGGCAATATACGCATCGTGGTCAAGATAAAAATGCTGACGACCGGTAAGTGTACGCCAAGGAACAAAGTAGTCAACATTATAGGTGTAAGCTGCATAGGTTCTACCCTCATGCATTAATCCTGACCATAAGGGGGAAGAGTTATAACGCTTTGGTTGAGCTTGTAAATCTCTGTATTCCATTGAAATTTGCTCATACCCATCACCTAAGGAAGCAATATCTTTGTTACCAATTTTTTCGGCCATATTCTGGTAACAGCGCTTGGTAAGCTTACCGTTGGTTAAGGTAGATAGTTTTAGGATAGCATCAATAGCTTCAACATCAGCCCTTAAAGATGGATAAGTTTTGCCATTGCTAAGTTTTATCACATGTTCCTTATTTTCTAACATTTCGTTATAAACATCTTCACATTTATAGCTGTTCCCGTGGGCACCTAAGCCATTCTTAGCTACACCCTCACCAAGGGTAATAAACTTATCGTAAATTTTGGTGTAATCTCTTTCTTTAAACACTATTTTATGCATAGTTTTTCCCGGAATAGGCTCACATTCGCCTTTAAACCAGTCTTTCAGGGTAGGTTGAGTAATTTCATCTTTTGAGTCGTGTGATAAAGGAACATTTACCACATCTAACATCGGTTCAGGCAAATATACTTTTGCCATTTCCTGCACTTTTTGGGCTAACTCTCTAAAGATCTGCCAATCTGTTTTTGATTCCCAAACAGGAGGTATAGCTTCTGAGAGTGGGTGAATAAATGAGTGCATGTCGGTTGAATTAATATCAGCCTTTTCATACCATGATGCAGTAGGTAACACAATGTCGGAATACAAGGCAGAGGTATCCATACGGAAATTAATATCAATAACCAAATCCATTTTTCCTTTTGGAGCCTCTTTTCCTTTATAGGCAATATCTTTAACAATATCTCCGGCAACTTCATCAGCTATCTTATTGGTATGAGTCCCTAAATAATGGTCTAAAAAATACTCATGACCTTTGGCAGAAGTACCAATGGCATTGCCTTTCCAAATGAACCATACACGTGGGAAATTAATTTCTTCATCAGGCTCGGCTGCAGAGTATTTTAATTGCCCTGATTTAATTTGGTCAACTATATATTTTCTCATTTCTTCTTCGGTATTGGCACCGCTTTGTTTTGCATCTTGAACAATATCAAAATTACGTTTGCTATATTGTGGATAATATGGCATCCATCCATTGCGCACAGACATAACTACCCAATCGGCAGAGTGAATGTTTGACAATTTATTATCCGGTGATGAGTTATAAAACTTTTGATTGCCATCATAACGCCATTGGCAAGAGTTAATATAATGCCAAATAGGGCCTTGTTGTAGGCGTGGTGCTGTATCCCAGTCCTTGGAACTCATAATAGTTGACCATGAATCCATGGGAGCCAGTTTCTCCTGTCCTACATAGTGATTCATACCTCCGCCATTTTTACCATTACATCCGGTAAGCATTTGAGCCATAATAGCTGCACGGTACATAAGGTTGCCATGAAACCAGTGATTAATACCTGCTCCAACTATTACCATACAAGCTCCTTGGGTAGTTTCGGCTGTACTTGCCCATTCGCGGGCTAATTGAATTACTTCTTTACGGCCAATACCGGTAAATATTTCTTGCCACGCAGGAGTATAGGCTGCTTTTTCGTCATTGTAGGAAGTTGGGTAATCACCGGGTAATCCACGCCCAATACCATATTGAGCCATTGTTAAATCATAAATGGTGGCCACGGCAATTTTTTCGCCTTTAGAGGTGGTGATGTATCTAACCGGAACACCTCGCAATGCTTTTTTATTTAGTCCAAATTCAGTAAATTCTACTTGTATAACACCTTCATTTTTTTCTAAGAAGGATAATTCAGGGTCATAATCAGCACCGGTTTCTCCATCTTTAAAAAATAAGTTCCATTGCCCTTTTTTCTCTTGCCATCTATATCCCATAGTTCCCATAGGGCAAACTAATTCACCGGTTTTTGAATCATAGTTTAAAAATTTCCAATCCCCATTTTCGGCACCCGAATACTTAGCAATTTCATTAGCTCTAATCATTCTGCCCGGCAATAATTTATCACCATCTTTCTCTAATTTCACTAAAAATGGGCAATCGGTATATTTTTTTAGATAATCAATAAAGTAAGGAACTTTTCTATCCACATGATATTCTTGTAAAATAACATGAGTTACAGCCATCCAAAAAGCCCCGTCAGATCCTGCATGCACGGGAATCCATTGGTCGGCATGCTTAGCCACCATACTAAAGTCGGGCGCCATTACCACGGTTTTAGTTCCATTATGGCGAGCCTCCGAGAAGAAATGAATATCGGGTGTACGTGTCATTCCGAGATTGGCACCCATGGAAACAATGAATTTGGATTTATACCAATCGGCCGATTCGCAAACATCTGTTTGTTCACCCCAAATTTCGGGGAAAGCGTTTGGCAAATCGCAATACCAATCGTAAAACGACAAATTAACAGCCCCCATTAATTGTAGATATCTAGCTCCTGAAGCGTAGCTTAACATACTCTTGGCAGGGATGGGGGCAAAACCTATAATACGGTCTGAGCCATATTTTTGAATGGTATAGATGTTGGAGGCCGCAATAATTTCAATTACTTCATCCCATTTTAGTCTGCGGAAACCACCTTTGCCTCTGGCACGTTGATATCTTTTTCTCTTTTCTGGATCTGCCTGAAGGTTTGCCCATGCTTTTACGGGGTCGCCTCCGCATTTTTCCTTTTCTTCTTTATATAAATCAATTAAAGCTCCTCTAATAATGGGGTACTTTACACGAATAGGGCTATATAAATACCATGAATAAGAGATACCACGCTGACAGCCTCTAGGCTCGTATGGAGGAATTTCTTTATTAAACTGAGGATAATCTACCTGTTGCATTTCCCAAACAACAATACCATCTTTAACATGAATTGCCCACGAGCATCCACCGGTACAATTAACACCATGTGTGCTGCGTACAATACGGTCGTACTGCCATCTGTTTCTATAAAATTCCTCCCACTTACGTGTGTTAGGTGAAATTAAATCTTCTATCCAGCTCATAATATTAGGGTTTTAGAATATATTACTCATTTAAAATTTTGCATCAACTGCTTTGATTTGCCTGTCAAAAATTTCTTGTTTAACCATTTTAGTTTTACGTACTCGCCATATAATGCCAATAAAAATAATTATGATTGCTACACCGGTAAGTCCGGCAGTAAGCATAACTCCATAACCTTTATCTTCAGCTACCTTTGTTTTTTGGTCAGCATCATTTACATACTTCAAAAAAGTTTGTAATTTAACTCTCTCCGAGTCGGTTAAAGGATTGTTTTGATATGATGAAGCCATTGCAGGAAAAGGAGGTGCGGCCAACCATGCCGAAAGCCCCTCACCCATTCTTGTATAAACATCCGTTAAATTTTTAGCTAACAAACCTCCCATAGCAACATCTTTACTATTTACCGAGTGGCAGCTAATACATGAGGGACCTCGATTTTCAAAACGCACACGACCTTCAAATAAATTTTTCCCTTCAAGAACTTCGGGACTCATTTGTGCATAAGCAGAATTAAACACAAGGCTTACATGAAAGAAAGCAAAAAGTAACCCTAGCAATTTTAGTTTTTCAGAAAGATATTTTTCCATAACTTATGATTTTTCGTTTACAAATTTCAGTGCTAATAATTTTTATAAATATGATTTGTATCATATAATGTTGCTTTTATTGATTTTCTTTGATTTTATTTAAACACTCAACAAATCGGTTTATCATTATATTTATTACCTATTAACCACTCACAAATAATTGTGGGATTTTATGAGATATATCAACATATTTTATATTCTTTTTTCGGTTTCCTATTTAGCTAGGTCTTTCGCAGCCTCTTTTGTGATAATAATTCCAATTAATCCAAGTGGCTACAAGCAAGAAAACCGTTAAGCCCCAGAAAAATGAATTTGCGTTAGCTGAAGTTTTAATAACAACACCAATAATCATAGAAAAGATAAACGGGCCATAAGCAGCAATGGCTGCAGTCCAACCGATAACCCCGGAAGCCTGACGGGGATTATCCTGAAAAATAATTGGGAACTGACGAAAGGTGGAGGCATTGCCTATTCCGGCAAAGAAAAACATAATAAGCATTATAGAAACAAACATAGGAAACTGCTCTATTGAAGTGGGTGCTACCAATCCCATTACCACTAAAAGTACCGAACCAACAATAAGGCCAAGCCCTGAAATAGTTGTTAATACACCACCACCGGTTTTATCAGAAACAAATCCAAATAACACCCTGCTGGCAGAACCAATTAAAGGCCCGTAGAAAGCATATTTCAAAGGATCCGGTGCTCCCTCAAAATTACCGTATAAGGCTTTCATCATCATTGGGAAAGCTGCTGACAGCCCGGAGAATGTACCAAAGGTCATAAAATATGTAATAGTGCAATACCAAGTATGTTTTTCTTTAAAAATATCTAACTGCTCTTTAAATGAAGCTTTGATAGGTATGCTGCGAAGCATGAACCAACTGATAACAACAGTAATTAATACAAAAGGCACATACCAAAATGCTGCATTATGTAAATAAATCTGACTAGTTCCTTCCACCTCTTTAGTTACAGGATTTACCTTTGTAAAAGTTTGAGAACTCATAAATGCAAGGCCCAAAATTACAGGAGTCATAAATTGAGCCAGGCTTACTCCAAAATTACCAATACCGGCTTGTATGCCAAGGGCGGTTCCTTTAAGTCGTTTAGGAAAAAACAAATTGGTTGAAGGCATAAATGAAGAAAAATCGCCACCACCAAAACCTGCAGTGAATGCCAATACCATAAATACCCAAAATGGGGTAGTTGGATTCATGACGGCCATTCCTAAACCTATACATGGAATAAGTTTAATTAATGTAGAAAAGGATACAACATGACGGGTCCCGTAAATTGGTAATAGAAAAGTATGTACTATGCGTAATGTACCTGCTGCCAAACCTGGCATAGCTGCTAACCAAAAAAGTTGATCTTGAGTAAAATTAAAACCTATTCCCGGAAGTTTTACTACAAGAGTACTTACCATAAACCATGTAGCAAAAGATAAGGTTAAGGCAATGGTGGTTACCCACAATGTTTTCCAGGCAAATTTCTCCCCTTCATTTTCCCAAAACTTACTATCTTCTGCATCCCAGTGCGAAAGCCAAGTTGAAGACTTTGAATTTGTTGTTGTATTCATAGAATATAATGTTATTTTATAGGTTCATTTTTGTGTTCGATATCATCAGCCACATGAGGCGCATGTTTTCTCATAATTCCGCGTACTACACGTTTCATCCACATAAAGCAAACAATAGAAATAAGTAGCATCAAAAACCAACAACTTGTCCATAAGCCCGTCCACTCTAACAAATACCCAAAAATGATTGGGCATATAAATCCACCTAGTCCACCAATTACGCCAACCATACCACCAACAGCACCTATATCATTTGGAAAATAATCAGGAATAAATTTGTAAACACTGGCTTTACCAATGCCCCATACAATGCCAATCAACAAAACCAATACCGCATATACCCACATATTAGCACTAAAATGTATATGTGATGTTCCTTGGGCCAGTAGTTGTTTCTTTTTAATCATTTCTCCTTCTTTTACTACAGGTGTTTGCCAGGTGTTTTTATGAGGAAAAACAGATGAAGATTCTTGACTTAATTCATAATCTTGTTGTTTTACCTTAACGGGATATTCAATCTGGTCAACTGTAATTACCGACTCTGTTACAGAAGTAACTTGTCCGTCTTTAATGGCAATAACGCCTTTTCCGGGAGTTAAAATATCCATCTTAGGGAAAATTAATAGGGCACTAAAAAAGATGGACCATATAAAAACAGAAATCATTACTTTACGTGCGCCCCACCTATCACTCATCCAACCTCCAACAGCACGTATTAATCCGGAAGGCATACTGAATAAAGCAGCAAACAAGCCGGCAACAACCAAAGAGGCACCATATACATTTACAAAGTAAGGAACCAACCATTGCGAGAAGGCTACAAAGCAGCCAAATACTAAGAAATAATATAAACCAAAACGCCACACGCGAACATTGCCTAGTGGTTTGAGCATTTGATTTACTGTTTTTTGACCTATTTGAGGTTTTTTATTTACCGTAAATAGGAAGAATATCACAGCCATAATAACTAACACAGCCGCATATATTTGAGGCAATATGCGCCATTGTTCAATATCAGCGCCATTATTAGTTATTTTATTTAAGATAGTTGGAGCAAGCAAGGTGGTTATGGCCGACCCTGCATTGCCAACGCCAAAAATACCTAAAGCCCTTCCCTGCCACTCTCTTGAATACCAAACAGAAGTATAAGCTACTCCAACAGAAAAACCTGAACCGGCCATACCATATCCAAAACTCAGCAAAGCAAATGATGCAAAATCATTTGCTTTGCTTAAGAAGAACATTGGAATTGCACAAAATAACAATAAGCCTGTAAATACAAATCGGCCGCCTAACTTATCGGTTAATATACCCATTGGCAAACGCATTACAGAACCAACAAGTACAGGAATTCCAAGCAGCCACCCAATTTGTACAGCCCCCCAGTTAAACACTCCCTTATCAACTAAAAAAGTTACCATTACCCCGTTAAACATCCATGCAGCAAAGCATATAGTAAACGCCAAGGTGGTAAGAAACAGTATTACATTTGGGTTGGGAGTTTTGCTTTCGGATTGAATTGAAGTCGCCATAACTCATTAAAATTACAGCGTAAAATTCTGATGAAAGGAGAATTTATAATATGATTTGCATCATACAACTATCACTTTAATTAGTGATAGAAAACAATGTTTCAATAATAAAAAAACATCACTCGGGTAGTTCAATAGATGTTTCCCATTTAATATCGGTAAGCAACTTGGTGCAGCTAAGTCGAAGGTATTTCTTATCATTTTCTTTCTTAATAACCCTACCCGAGATGACACTTTCTGAATTATCATTAGCCTTTATTTTATCTCCTAAGCGTGGCAAGAAAGGATACAAAATAGTTATTCTTTCATCATCGGTCAATACCAAATTAAGAGCGGTTTCAAATAAAATCTCTTCAAACTTTTCTGCCAATATCTCATCATTAATTTCATCTTTAGCATCGGGATGAACGTGGTTTAACCATTTGCGGAATTTTTTGGTTGATTCCTGTTGTAACGGTATGTGAATATATTCAGGAAAAGGAGAACGAATATGATTATTATCATTAAACCAAAACCTGAATGCTTCGTTTAAAAATTCACCGTTTGCTAAATCTTCATTTTCAATTAAACCCATAGTGTAAATATTAAGGATTGCTTTTTATTATTATATCATCTTTGTAAACATCATTGCGTAGTAGTTTTCCGCTTGATGAATATTGTTTATAGATACCGCTTAATAAATTTTTTTTATAATTACTTTCAATAATCAGATTACCTAATGAATCGTATGTTTTCCATGTGCCTTCACGTTTGCCATTCACAAAATTTCCTTGAATTTGCACTTTGCCGTTTTTATAATACCATGTCCATAGGCCTTCGTTAAGATTATTAATAACTTGTCCTGTTCTTATAATATTACCATTGTCATATCTTTGTAACTTATCTTTACGGCTGTAAAAATGTATCATTGACCATATAATTACAGCTACAATAACTACCAATTTTAATATGTCATGTTTTCTATACATGATTAATCGTGCCGAGTACCTTTAAATATTCTAAAAATATGTAATACTGCCGGAAATATAGCTTCTACTGATTCTGTTGCTCCTTTGGTAGAACCCGGCAATGCAATGATTAAAGTTTTGCCTTTTACCCCCACTACACTACGCGACAGCATAGAAAGAGGTGTACGCTCTTGACCATAATTTCTGATAGTTTCTTCAACCCCCGGGATTCTGCGATCTAGCATAGGAATAATTGACTCGGGGGTAACATCGCGCATAGATAGCCCGGTACCTCCGGTAAAAACAAGTATGTTAACTTTATCATTAACCGCCTGCATTACCTGTTCGAAAATAGATTCTTTCTCATCAGCAATAATTTGGTAATGATTTATATCTACACCCACGGATTTTAACTTGCTCACTATGGCTAAACCTGCTTTATCTTCCTTTTTACCTGCACTTATAGAATCGGAGCATACAATAACATTGGCATTCAAGTGGAGTTCCATATACTTATCTTTCCAATCTGATTTACCTCCTGATTTGCTCAATAACTTTATATTTCTTATTTCTATTCCTTTATCAATAGGTTTAAGCATATCGTACATTGTCAATGCCACAACACTGGCACCATGCATAGCTTCAACTTCAACTCCGGTACGGTATATGGTCTTAACTTTTACTTCAATATGAATTTCTAAGTCGTTTAAAGTATAACTTACTGAGGTAAACTCAACAGGCAAAGGATGACAATCGGGAATCATATCGGCTGTTTTCTTTACAGCAAACAATCCGGCAGTTTTAGCCATTTCAAAAACATTGCCTTTAGGAACTTTATTATTTATAACTGCATCAATAGTTTCAGGCTTTGATACGCATAATATGGCACCTGCTACAGCTTCTCTTAATGTTCTATTTTTATGTGTGATATCAATCATAATTACATTTTTATTTATTTACTTTCCAAATATGCGAGTTATCCGTAAATATCTCTTTTCCGAACACAGGAACATCTTTCTTTATTCTTTCAACTAAATATTCAATAGCAGCCTGCGCATCTTTGCGATGAGCTGAAGAAACAAAAACAAACAAACAAATCTGTCCCACCTCTACCCTATTCATGCTGTGGTAAATATGCATACAGGTTAAATTAAATTTTGCAAAAGTATCTTCTCTTATTTCATGAAATACTTTATTGGCCATCTCTTCATAGGCAGAATATTCAATAGCTGACACAGTTTTTCCATCAATCACATCAGCCCGAACCTGTCCTAAAAAAATTTGATGTGCACCAATGCTAGTCTTAGCCTGATGTTTGGCTATTGAATC
The DNA here is from genome assembly GCA_020845635.1 of Bacteroidia bacterium. Taxonomy (GTDB): domain Bacteria; phylum Bacteroidota; class Bacteroidia; order UBA4408; family UBA4408; genus CAIKXD01. The sequence goes on along the minus strand of JADLFI010000040.1, from coordinate 13,457 downwards.
AGCAATGAAAGAACTATGAATAGGCCCTTCAACAAAACAATTCTTTATAGGCTTTTTTTCTTTTTCCATATCTCAATAAATTGTAAAGAAATGCCATCTTCAAGATTTTGAAAATGTTGTTCTTTGAATGATTCTTGTAATATTTTTATGGCTTTTCGGCTTCTTAGTCCTGAACTACAAACTACCAGTATATTTGGTGATTTGGGGATTAAATGCAAATTTTCTTGTAGTGTATTTAATGGAATTTGAATAACACCATGAGCTTCGAATTGTGGCTTTTCCTCTGTATTTCTTACATCTAAGATGGAATAGTTATTCAAATCATAAGTTTCAAGAAACTCAAAAGAATTGGTGTTTTCTATGCTCTCATTATCTATAGAGCATATTGACATAGCGTAATTTTTTTCGTTTAATTCTCCTTTATCAAAAATTAAATCGTAATTAATCTGAGGGTTTCTTTTTAAAGCAAATTTTTCAAAAGAATTAAACTTGGCATTGAACAACAAAACAGCGCCCGACAATACCTTACCCATCCCTAAAATAATTTTAATGACTTCATTGGCCTGCAACATTCCAATAATACCGGGCAAAACACCAATAACACCTGATAAGGAGCAATTCATTTCAAACTCATTTTCGTGAACTTGAGGATACATGCAACGCAAAGTAGGTCCTCCTAAAAAATTAAATACCGTAACTTGTCCTTCAAACTTGTATATAGAACCTGAAACAAGGGGTTTATTCAGCAACACACAAGCATCGTTAACTAAGAAACGGGTAGCAAAATTATCCGTACAATCTACTACAATATCAAAATTATTAAGTAATGATATAGCATTATCGGCTCTGAGTCGCACAGGTAAAGCCTCAATTTTTATAAAAGGATTAAGCTTGCTTAATATGTTTTGCGCTGTTTGTGCTTTATTTTCCCCAATTGTATTAACAGAAAAAAGTACCTGTCTGTGTAAATTTGAAATTTCAATATTATCGCTATCTACAATGGCAATATGCCCTACCCCAATTGCAACAAGGTATTGCAATGCAGGGCATCCCAATCCCCCTGCTCCTATTACTATTACTTTGGCTTGTTTCAGTTTTTCCTGACCCTCCAAACCAATTTCATCAATAATTAATTGGCGCGAATAATAAAAATTTTCTTCGGGGCTTATCATCACATATAATTTTAGCCACCGGCAAATGGTGGCAATAAAGCAATTGTATGAATTCTCGTTTCAGGCAAATGATTCATCAGTTCCCCATTTACCGCTATCTGAAATGAATTATTTTTCAGCTCAGGGTATTGGGCAACAAATGAGGCAAGCAAATCAGATTTATTATGGATAAATAAATCAACCTCTATTCTTTCACTGTCTTTTCCAAGCTTTTCGGCTATTTGCCCAAAATATTTTACTTCACAAATCATTTTTCTATTTGTTTTAATTCCTGCATTGAATTTATGTTTTGCACTTGCTTCTCGTCAAAATTAATGAAAGCTTTTTCCATATCAATAATCTTGTGTGGGTGCGCTTCAATAAACTGTCTTACTTTTAACCTATTTTGTTGCAAATGTTGGGTCAAAGATAGAAGCAATGATGAACTATATAAGCCTATAAGATGATGCTGTTGTTCTTTATATTTACATATTACAATGGGACAAGAAACCTTTACCGCCAACAAATGGTTTAACACGGCATGACTGATTAAAGGAATGTCACAACTTAATATTAAGTTACTGGAGGTTTTAGACTTAAGCAGTCCGGTGTATATTCCTCCTAAAGGACCTTTATCCTTAATGATATCCTGATAAACCGGGTAACCGAATTTCTCATACTCGGCATTATGGGCAATGATGATAATATCGCTAATATTGGTTTTTTGAAGAGTATTTATAATATGAGCTATCATAGGCTTTTGGTTATAATTTACCAAACCCTTATCAGTTCCCATTCTGGTGCTTTTTCCTCCGGCTAATATGATGGCTGTTACACTCATGTTTACAATTCTATTTTCTCCATTTCTTTTTTTAGAAAAATATGGTTTTTCTCGTTCAACAATGTATATAATTTAATCATTCTTTTTCCTGATTCGGTTAATACCGAGCCACCTCCCTTAATACCGCCAACCGAGCAACTCACTAATGGCTCTTTATAAAGTTTATTCATTGAATTTACCATTTCCCAAGCCTTTTTATACGGCATTTTCATTCTTTGTGCAGCTTTAGAAAGTGAGCCGGTTACATCAATATTCTTTAATAAATTAATGCGCCCTTCTCCAATAAAAGTACCCGCTTCGGACTCAATCCAAATTCGGGATTTTACAATGTATTGAGGCTTATTTTTCATACGTTATATCAAAAAATACCTAACGATAAAAATACTTAGAAAAGCCTTTACCTAAAATGATTTATATCATATTAAATACTAATTTAACAAAAATACTTCAACCTTATCATTTTTAAGCCAATCACTTTTCCCTTCATCAAGTTTTATAATGCAGTTAGCTTCAATAAAAGGCGATAACATTGCCGAACTTTGAAAAGGTAATATATGCACTATATCATGCGAGGCTTTTCCCTTTAAAAAATGAGTCAAATTAATAGATTTGCTATACTCCTGATTTAAATATAAGGAGGCACGCTTTAAGAAATCTTCTTTACGTCCTGTCATTAATTGTAAGGCCTTGAGTACATATAAATAAAAAGAAGTGAGAACCGAGGCAGGATTACCCGGAAGGCCAAATATTATAGTGTTTTCTTTTTTTCCGAAGAACAAAGGTTTTCCCGGTTTTTGTTTAACTTTATAGAAATACTCTTTTACCTGTAATTCATAGAGTGCTTTTCCAACAAAATCATAATCACCCACAGATATACCCCCTGTAATTAATATTAAATCATGATTTATTAAAGCATTCTCAATGGTTTGCCGGGTAGTCTCATAATCATCTTTAACTCCTATATGGTGCGCCTGAAAACCATAAGACTCAAGGGCTGCCATTAAAGTAAAAGAATTTGACTCATATATTTTTCCTTCACTCAAGTCATTCCCCACTTTAACTAACTCGTTTCCTGTGGTGAGAACAACTATTCGGGGTTTACGGTAAACCTTTACACTTCCAATTCCTATAGTTGCCAGAAAACCAATAGTTCCCGGATTTAACAATGTTCCTTGCTGAACTGCCAATTCATCTTTCATAATTTGCTCACCTAAGGGTCTTACGTTCTCATTCTTGCTAAAACTTTTTTTAACGTAAATCTTATCTTCTATCCTTTCAACATCTTCTTGCTTAATTACACAATAGGTATTGACAGGTAGCATTGAACCGGTATAAACACGGCAAGCTTCATCATTCTCCAATTTATAATCTCCGGAGGCATCACCTGCTTTCAACTCGGCTTTAAGTTTAAAAGTAGTTTGATTAGGGTTATTGGGGAGGGCGTAACCATCCATAGCCGACTGGCCAAATGGAGGAAACGAAATAGGTGAGTAATAATCTTGTGCCAGTACAAATCCGTTTGCTTTACATAAGTCAATTTCCACGACACTAAGTATCGAAACAGCATTATTAATTTGTTGAAAAGCCTCTTGAACAGTAACCATTTTGTTTTTTTCAAAAGTACATACTTATTTGTTCTATTTTTATGATTAAAATCATATTTTTTACCCTGTTTTGTAGTTTTATTTTTTATTTAATATTATTAATTTTGACATAAATCATAAATATAAATACAATGAAACCAATTGACCTCCCTCCTCATTGTGATAATTGCACTAATAATAATGATATCTTCTGCGCCCTTTCGCAAGGTGAGAAAAGAATGTTAAGTATAGATAAGAACGAAAATTTTTTCAAAAAAGGGAGTATTATTTTTAGCGAAGGCGAGCATGCTAATAATTTGTATTGTGTTTATAAAGGCAAAATAAAACTTACCAAATTAGGAAAGGATGGCAAAGAGCAAATTGTGCGATTTGCCAGCAGTGGGAATATATTAGGCTATCGTTCGCTTTTAGGAAACACTCCTTATCAGGCAAAAGCCATAGCGTTGGATGATTCGTATATATGTGTTTTATCCAAGGAGCGATTTTTTAGTATCATTGAGAAAAATCCTATGATGTCTTTAAAAATTATTCAACTACTTACTGAAGATTTAAAAAGTGCCGAGCAGCACCTTATAGATATTACTCAAAAAACTGTAAAAGAGCGTGTGGCCGAAGCGCTACTTATATTAAAAAACACATTTGGTTTTTTAATGGACGGTGAAACTTTAAACGTAAAAATATCACGAGCTGATATTGCCGATATGGCCGGCACCACAACAGAATCAACTATCAGGACTTTAGCCTTACTCCATGAGGAAAAGATTATTCAGCTAAATGGTAAGAGTATTATCATTACCAATATAAACAAGCTAATAAATTGTGCGGCTATATGTGATTGAGAGATTAATACTTTAAATTAGTACACCATCTTTCAACTTAATCAGTTTTTTTTCATCAAGAATATGAATTGTTTTGCTCTCTAACCTAATAATCTTCTCATTATTCAAATCGGCAAGTGTCCTAATTAAAGTCTCGTAGCGTGTACCCGCCTGACTTGCCAAATCCTTTCTGGATAAAGAATAAGCTAATTCGGTTTTGCTTCCAGGAGCATATCCAAAAGTTTTTAAATTATTGTATAACACAGAAGCAACCACATTTTTTACCGGCAATTGAGAAGCTAGCCTTTCAGACTCACGCAACTCTATGGCATAAAACATCATCATGTGATAAGCAAAATCGGGATTAGCTCTAAAAGCCATCTCAAATATTTTAAGCGGAACAAACAACAATTCAGTATTTTCTAATGTTACAGCGGTTACCGTATATTTCCACGAACCACCAAAACCCCTATGACCAATCATTTCATTGTTTGTAGCCAGCCTTATAATACGCTCAGCGTTATTTCCGGCATAAGTTGATACTTTTACTTTTCCACTTTTGATTATATATATACCATGAGTTTTGTCACCAATTTTAAAAATTGTTTCATTAGCCTCGTACTTTAATATTTTACTGTGAAAGAGTATAAACTCTTGCCATTCATCATTAAAAAACTTTTGCAGGAATGTGTTCATATAAGTGCAAAAAATAAAATATAATAAAGAAGCAAAATAAATAAAATAACAAGAAACTTAAAACTAATTTTAGGGAATATTTCTAACTCATAATGCAAAATAAATCCTATAATTTTATTGTGTTTATGAATTAAAAAACAAAACTTTCTATCCCCCAATAGCTACCATAGTTCTGTTTCTCAATTCTTTTACCAATTCGTTGGAGAAACTACTTAAACCGCCCCTTTCTTTTTTCTTACTCATAATTGAATCGTTGATTATATGCTCAATATTAGCCCCCTTGCGTACAGCAGTTAATAAATCAGTTTCGCTTTGTGAAAACAAACAGTTTTTTATTTTCCCATCGGCAGTTAATCTAATTCTATTGCAACTATCGCAAAAAGGGTTAGTAATTGAACTAATTATCCCAAAAGAGCCGTAGTTTCCTAAAATCATAAAGTTTTTACAGGTGTCATTCTTGCTATCGGTAAGCTTCTGTAATTTCGATAACCCGTAATATCCGCTTACTTTTTCAATAATTTCAGCATAAGATACTTTACGCTCAAGATTCCAATTGTTTCCCTGAAATGGCATAAACTCAATAAAACGTACCTGTAAATCATATTGGTTGGCCCATTCAATAAAATCAATTATTTCATCATCGTTAATACCTTTCATTAAAACCACATTTATCTTTACCTTAAAACCTTCGAGTAAGAGAGAATCAATGTTTTGGCGTATTTGAGGATAGTAATTGCGTCTTGATATTTGATTAAATTTACTTTCTTTAAGCGAGTCTAAACTTACATTTATATTTTGAACTCCTGCTTGCTTTAAGTCATAAATGTATTTATGAATCAATACAGCATTGGTGGTTAGTGCCAACTCAATAGGTAATTTACCTAAATTACTGATGATATGGCTAAAATCTTTCCTTACCAATGGTTCCCCACCGGTAATTCTAATTTTTTTTACTCCCATATTTACAAATACCGAAGCTATTTTCAACAACTCTTCGGCCGTCATAAATTCTGCCCTATTGCGTAAAACTATACCTTCTTCGGGCATGCAATAAAAGCATCGTAAGTTACAACGCTCTGTTAAAGATACGCGTAAATAGTCGTGAATGCGTCCAAAGCTATCAACAATCATATTCTATACTGTTTGTTCATTCAACCATTTAAACTCCTCCGGACTTAATAATTTTTGAGATAAAGGAAATAATGTTTCATCTTCTCTAAAAATATGTAAGCGAAGCAATTCTACTAACTCTCGTCCCGAATTAAATGCCAAATCATAGGTAATAACACGAGATTCATTGTCGCGTAATCGAGAAGCCAAGCCTAATAGATTAAAACATAAGGAAGCCAACTGAATAAATTTTACATGATCGTCTTCCATTAAATCAACTGCTGTTTTAGGTTTCTTGCCAATACCATGCTCGCCTGATTCAATTAGCTTTTTATGAATTAACGGAAAATAGTAGCGCTCTTCTTTTTGATTATGTGGTAAAATATGCTCATCAAAATACACGAAAAACTTATTAAATGCTTCAGATACCTCATAAGAGAATGAGAATCCACTATTTCGGAAAGTAATTAGAGCATCATCAAAATCTTTAACCTTTTGTGTTACCTCTTGATGTTCGTCAATCAGGTTTCTTAAAAAAATATTCATGCTCTCAACTTCTGCTCCTATGGTATTTTCTTTACTGTAAGCCGATGGCGGATCCATTGCTGAAAGCTCTTTAATAGTACTGTCTTTTGTGGCGTTGGTAAGGATTGGGTCTTCTTCTTTTAGCTTTTTCTTATGAGCCTTTAATGCCAAATCTTTTGTAACGGTTTCAGGGGTTTTATGGTTTGTATTCATATAGCGCTATTTTTTTTTGTAAATATCGCTGGTATAGGAAACACAAAATATGATTTGAATCATATTTTGATATCATTAAGCAAAAGTGAATTGTAAAAGTCGGAAAAAGCTACTGAATATAAAGCTTTTTAATACGTTGAATTGGGCCTGAGCATTTTTGCTCATGACAATTAATACAGGCGCTAACCATATTATTAAAATTTTCTTTATGCTTATCAGAAGCACTAAATACAAGTTTCTGGGCTTGAATAAACTTTTCAGCTTCTACTTTAAAAACTTCATCAAAGTCGGTAGAATCGGTAAGTTCAGCGGTATGTATTCGTAAATAATCTTCCGGAAAGACTCCTAAATCTGTACTACCTTCTTCAATTTTTTTCTTAACAAGGCTATTTTCATTAAACATACGTTCCATTAAGGCAGCCATTTCAGACATTTGATACATCTCAAACTCATTATTGTCAGTTTTTGTAGCTGCTTCTCCATTTTCCTGATTGGATTTGCAACTAAAAACAAACAATATTATGCCTAACAGAAATAGTAGCTTTTTCATTGTTCGGATTTTGAATTATCACCTTCCGTAGATTGGCTTATATTTTGGATAAGAACACCATCTGCTATTATAGATAGTTTAGTTTCAGGCTCAGTAATAGAGGCTATCTCCTCATCTGTTTTTCCGGCATCTTTGGCATAATGCTTTAACTCATCTATGCTTGTTACACTTAAAAAAGCAGAGCCTTCAACAATAGCCTCGGCATTAGCAGCATTTTTGGGAACAAAAAATCCGTAATCCCTAAAACGAACCATTGTTTCCTGATTGTTTCCCAAATCTAGATTCATCCAGCAACCTTTCTTCTGACACACATCAATAATGTTTGATTTAAACTTTACTGACACTGTATCACCCTCTTTAAGGCTTTTAAACATTTCAGACATTTCTGCTTTATTTATGGCTTTATCGGGAGTAATTTCAGCTCCAAATTTAGCATACGAAATTTCCGGTTGTTGCTCAACCTCTGCCTTATTATTAGTGCAATTACTAAATATTACCGATATGGCTATCCATAAAATAAATTTCTTCATTGGTGTAGAATTTTGATGTGCAAATATAATATAATATCATTTCTGTAAAACATTAAAATACAGTTTATAATAAATCTAACTAAACAAAAATACAATAAGATAACTACTGAGAATTATTACTACAGTAACAAAACATAATCAAAAAATTACCTATTTAGAGATAGGTAGCTTAAGAAAAAAAATTAGTTTATCTGCAACCAAAATGAACCACCATGTTTCTCAACTCCATTAAGGTTCTGATGATTCCATAGGGGAGTTAAAATAGCAGATAGTTCTTTGTCTTCGCTTATAAAATAATTGGGCAATAAAGTATGGTATTTATGATGATTGGCCAATATATATGCGGCTAAAAAGTATTGTTCATTATAACTCCTGTTGCACATAAATTGAGGATAATCATAAGGCAAATAAATATCATGTATATGCACTATAACTCCGGGTTTTAACTGAGGCAATAATTCCATAAAAAACATCATGGCATCAGAATTAGGAAAAACTCTATGTGAATTATCAATAAAAAGGATGTCGTTCTTTTGCAATTCATCGGTAATAAAACGGTAATCAGTAATATTCTCAATAGGTTTGCGTATTACAGTATCAGCAAGATGGTCAATGTTTGCTCGAGGAAATGGATCGATTGAAATTATTTTTGTATTTAGTGCATTTTCAATAATTGATTTGCGAGCCACCTTGGTAGAGTTTCCCGAACCTACTTCAATATATCGCGAAGGTTTATAATGAGCCAGCATCCCATAAATTGCAATCATATCAAGTCCGGGTAAAAATCCATTGTTCCAGGCGGGATTATCTTCGTTATTTTCTTGATGGTTTGGTTTAATCCTCTGGATCTTGTCTGATAAGGTCAGGAAATAATTCAGCAATGTTTCATAAGTAGCGCGATTGGCATTTATTTTCTGATATAAAAGTTGATGTGGAGGCAATCCATGCCCGTAACGAGGTTTCATATCAACCTTATAATCTAAATGAATACTCTGAAACTTTGGAGACAAGTAGTGGTAGAGCGATTTAATCATATTTGTAATCATAATGAAAGTTTTGTAAAGTAATATAGGTGGTAAATATCTGCACTTAAATTTATTAATTCTACAACCATTTTGCTTAGTTTTTAAACCCCACCTTATTAATAATAATAAACTCCCTGGAGTTATTGTGATGTAGGAAGGTTTGAGTACTTTTTTGATAAACTACTAAATGCCCGAATAAACTTTTCAAAAGGTCACATAAAGGTAATAAAATAGAAATACGTTTGAAATATGGATAAGGATAAACTGCATTAAAAGCATGGTTAAAATATGTAATGAGAGAACCGAAAGAATTATGATGTATATAGGTATAACGGTTAATATACAACAAAGAGTCACCTATTTGGTTCCAATAGCGTGCCATTGTATGATTTATTGAACTCATATTATTATGTACATAACCGAGCAACCAAGCGTAATGGTAGGTAAAATTAGAATCACTTATGCCGCTATTATCACAGTAAATGGTATAGTTTCTCGTGGTATTATAAGAATTGTTTACTTCCATATTGTTTTGTGAAATACCACTTCAACATTTCTTAATTAACCTTTTGTATTTTCGAACCAACAACGGATGTTAGAGATAAAATACTTAATGGCACTAATAATAAACTTAGTAGAATTTCATTAAAATTATGTTGCAATTTATATAATATAATAATAGTAACCAATTAAGTCAATCATTATTTTAAACATAACACATAACAGTATCATTCTGCATTTATGATATGAATTAATAATCAAAAAACCGTATCTTCAGGTTACAAGTTAGTTTCCTTGTAGTTATTGAAGTGAGTATAAATATTTAATTATCGCATTTGTATTATCTCACACAAAAATGCGACAAGGGGTTTAGAAAACTCTTAATGTAATTTCTCCCATAAATCTTTTATAATCTACTTTAATGCCTTAGCTACTCCAACAAACTCTTATAAACAGTTATATACATTTTGTAAAAATAAAAGCCACAGAAACAAAATCTATGGCTTTAAAAAGTATAAACTAACAATATTTATTTCTTTACTTTTATAACACGTACTTTCCATACTTCAGGACCTTGCTCGATATACTCCCATCTGAATGGTTCTTTACTTTCAGCCTCCATTTGATAATACAGTGGTTTTGGATCATGGTCGTTAGTAAACTGAAAAGCCTCGCCCGGCTTAATATCAGCAAATGCCTTATAAAACATTTCATGGCGTAAGGCAGGTTCGTACGGACGAATATCAAAATCGTTTACAACTGAATAACCATCATCTCCCAAGCCACTTTTATCTTTTTTGGTTATATGAATTCTAATGTTGCCCGGTTCCTTTTCTTTATATATCCATGAGTGCTTACCTTCATATTTATTTACAAATACACCGTGAATTTCAACAGGATCTGATGCTGCTATAAGTTCCATAGTAGTATCTTTCTCCATCATTCCATAACGATGAAAAACTACCTGTTTCCAATCTTTCTCATCAATTTTACGTAAGTCAATTAAAGTTGATACTTCTGACATATCAATTCCGGACGAATCTTCAGTACGGGTTACTTTTACTTTCCAATCTCTTCCACCTTTATTCAAATACTCCCAGCCCACTACATCACCATATATTGATCTGAACTCGTAATACAAAGGGATGGGGTCGTGATCGTTGATAAAAATAAAATGCTGTCCGGCAGGCAAATCTTTAAATAATTGAATAAGCAATTCATGACGTTTAATTGGTACCAGTACCCTAACATCTAATTCGCCATCTATATTTTTTATTTCTTCTTGTGTTGTCATAGTTTTAATTATTAAGAGTTGTTTAAAATTAATCTTTAAAAAATTATACGGGTTTCCATATCATAAGGGCTATTATTATCAAAAATATTACATTCTCTATACGTTCGTAAAAAAACAAATCTTTGGCCATACTATAATACTCCGCAGGAATAACATCGCCACTGCTTTGTTTCAACAATGCTTTTATTGGCTTTGATTTGGGTGATAAAACAACCGGCCCGAAGGCTAATGCTATTAAGAACAAAATTAAACTTATTACATACCATTTCAATTGAAATAAAAGTGGGTTCATAGCTCCCATTATTAGGCCGGTCAGTAATAACAGTGTGCCGCCAACCATCACAAAATTGTGCAATCTGTTACGTATTACGTAGGCATGCCTAAGTTCTGTAAGAGTTTGGGCCTTAGTAACAACATATATCATCACGAACCCGGGACCTAAACCCAAAATAGCCGAAAAAACATGTATTAAAACCAGTACTCTGTATAAATTCATAAATAAACCAATAAATAATGTTTCAACAATTTGAAAACTTATTGAGCATATTAAAAAATCGTGTCAAAGTTAATAACAATATTTACAAAGTAAAGTTTTAAATCTTCTCTATATTGCCAACACATACTCCAATATATCAGTAATTTAATAAAATTTAATACAAATTTAACAGGTACAATAAAAGTATTATTATACTTTTATTTGTTATTTAATTATAAAATCAACTAATAAAATATGATTTGACTATATAAAATCATAAAGAGTAGTTGCTCTAACGATTATAGCTAATTTTGTTAAGCATATAAATTTTTCATACCATGAAACTTGAAATTAAGTCAAATAATCTTCAGGAATACTTAAATGAAATTCCTCCTTATATAGTTTTTAACTCTGCATTAATACAAAAACAAATAAAAGCAATACAAGCAATAACAAGTCATAGAAAAGTACAAACAAAAATTGCCTTTGAGCTGGTTAGGGATAAAATTCAACACTCGTTTGACATCAACAGTGAAATAATAACTATTAGTGCAAACGACACACTCGAAAAAAAGGAAGGTATTTGTTTTGCCAAATCGCATCTTTTGGCAGCATTACTTCGTGGTATGGGTATTCCGGCAGGTTTTTGTTATCAGCGCGTATTACGTAAAGGTACTATAGATTCAGGTTATGCTTTACATGGTTTAAATGCAGTATATCTTCAAGATTATGGTTGGTTTAGATTAGACCCCAGAGGAAACAAACCCGGTGTAAATTCAGCGTTTTCGGTTACCGAAGAAAAACTGGCCTACCCTATTCGTACTGAGCTTGGCGAAGTTGATTATCCACAAGTATTCGCTCAGCCTTTAAAATCAGTTTTGGAATCAATGAAAAATTCAGAAAGTTGTAAGACCTTGTTTTATAATCGCCCCGAATCAATTGCCAATAGTTAATTCTATAAACTATCTTGCAAAAGTAAAATCCTTTATTATTATTTCAATTTCGGCCAAAGTAGTTAATCCGGTTTGACGCCATAATACTTGCCCCTGATTACATATTAACAACGTAGGCACATTTCTTACTTTATATTTTACGGCTGCTTTAGCATAGGTATCGGTATTAATTCTCGCTACCTCTAAATTATAACAATCTTTATTTTGGAGCTTATCAATAACTTTATCCATAGTTTGGCATGAAAGAGTAAGTAGCATGATGCCAGTCAGAACCGGCATCTAACCAATTGTTGGTAGATTGGGAAAAACTTGATTGAGTGAGCAAAGTTAAAGTCAAAATCAGTAGTATTTTTTTCATTGCTTGATTATTTTTTGATGATTAACCTGATTTGAATTTGTATTGATTTACCATTTATAGTCCATAATTAACAGTTTGCCCCTGCACATTTTTTCTTTTTTGTTTTCCTACCAAAAATTAGTTATTCCTATATCTTGTTTACCGTTAATTTTCTTCAATAAACTACGCATTTATTTCAATTATAAGCAAACTAAAAAACTTTTTTTTAAAAATATAGTTTGTGTTAAGTTAGAGATACAAACAGCTTAAAATAGCTGCTGGGAAGTGAAATGGGCTTGTTTGGGCTATAAACTATAAACGTATCAAAATAAATAAAAGAGGTAAAAAGAAAGAATAAAATTAATTATTCAATTACCAATAACACAAACCTACAACAGACTAAAACTGCATTTGCATCTCTTTTAATATTTAAAACCCCATATACTTTTTATTTGCAACTGAGCTCCGGGAGCTTTATTCAACCTGCCAAAGGCAGTCAGGCACAGGATTAAATCAAAGCAGAGTTTTGTTTAATTCCTATATGTTAGCTGCTGCCCTTCTGTCTTTCACCCAGATTGTCTGTTGGTTGTGCGGATATGAAGCGTTGGCATTGGTGTCGGTTTAGTTGTTTTCAATAATTTTTATTGAGGTGATCGTGAATTGCCTTTTAAAAATCTGTTATTTATTCGAATTTTTTATGATGGTGATTTCTATTATAATTTCACCCCTACGGGGTTTGGGTTGTGTGTTGTATTCTTTTCTATTATAATTTCACCCCTACGGGGTTTGGGTTGTGTGTTGTATTCTTTTCTATTATAATTTCACCCCTACGGG
>JADLFI010000039.1 GCA_020845635.1 Bacteroidia bacterium | reverse complement strand
TTTGCCGTAGCATTATCTACTTGGGTGGCAAGTGCCTCATTATAAGCAGTTAGAGCATTATCAAATTTTTTGGCGTTAAGTGCCTCATCACCTTTTTTAATGGCTGCATCAAACTCTGCTTTTTTCTTTGCGGCCTCTTTAGCAGCCGCAGCATCAGCCTCTGCTTTAGCTTTAGCATCGGCCTCTGCCTTTAATCTTGCTTCCTCATCGGCTTTAGCTTTAGCCACACTACTAATTTTTGCATTTGCCGTAGCATTATCTACTTGGGTGGCAAGAGCATCATTATAGGCAGATAAGGCATTATCGAATTTTTTGGCGTTAAGCGCCTCATCACCTTTTTTAATGGCCGCGTCAAACTCCGCCTTTTTCTTAGCAGCCTCTTTTGCAGCCGCAGCATCAGCCTCTGCTTTGGCTTTAGCATCAGCCTCTGCTTTTAATCTTGCTTCCTCATCGGCTTTAGCTTTAGCCACACTACTAATTTTTGCATTTGCCGTAGCATTATCTACTTGGGTGGCAAGTGCATCATTATAGGCAGATAAGGCATTATCGAATTTTTTGGCGTTAAGCGCGTCATCACCTTTTTTAATGGCTGCGTCAAACTCTGCTTTTTTCTTAGCGGCCTCTTTCGCAGCTTCAGCTTCAGCTTTGAGTAATTTTTCCTGTTCTAATTGCAACTGATATAACCGTGATTGAATACTTTTAGTATATTCTGCATCATGCTTAAAGATTTGTGCAGATGCCACATAGTTAACTTTCCCTATAGGATCCTTAAGCAATGTTCCATCAAATCCTTTAAATTCTTTAAAAATATCGACATCCATTTCAAAAGTGAATGGTTTAACACGTTCGTCTTCTATGGCAGGTACATTTTTAGTGTCAATATTTACAATTTTAGTTATATAACCACCACTTTTCGTTATATAAATATCATAAACTCCATTAGGATCTAGGTCAAAAGAGTATTTTCCATTTGATGAAGTATTTATGGTTACTGGTGCTGCACCTCTTTTACTAATTTTAATGGAAGCATTATCCAAACCTTTACCATTTTCCGAAATTTTTCCAAAAACGTGTAATTTCCAATTTGGCTGTGCCCATACCTTTACATTACTCCCAAGTATAAAAAGCAATAAAAAAGTGAAAAATAACTTAAATAAGAAATCTATTTTTAAAGTAAAATTCATATCATATATTTGTCATATATTGATTTGTAAACGTTCAATATTGACTTTTAGTTGCAAATATGTATAAAAATATGAACAATCAATAATCAAAAATAGGAATTTATGAACTTAAGTTATTGGGAAAAAAAATCATTTTTCGGAAAACAGCATTTAATTATTGTTGGAAGTGGTATTGTAGGGTTAAATGCCGCGATTTGTTATAAGCAAAAAAATCCTAAAAATTCTGTAATGTTGGTTGACAGGGGTATCATACCTCAGGGAGCCAGTAGCAAGAATGCCGGTTTTGCATGCATTGGGAGTGCTGGAGAGATAATCAGTGATTTAAAATTAAATGATGAAAGCAGTGTTTTTTTACTGGTTGAAAGAAGATACAAAGGGCTAAGTTTATTGCGTAAAATAGTGGGAGACAAAGATTTGGATTATAAGGCTTATGGTGGTTTTGAGCTGTTTGAAAATGACCAAAAGTTTGATGAATGTGTTAATAAGCTAGATTATTTGAATAAAAAGCTTGCTCCAATAACAGGGATAAAAGAAACCTATAGCATAGCTGACCCGGATATTTTAAAATTTGGTTTCAAAGGGGTTAAGCACCTTATTAAAAATAATTGTGAGGGACAAATAGATACCGGAATGATGATGAGGAAATTAATGAAGATAGCCCAAGATAACGATATAATATTATGGGGAGGGGTGCATGTAAAAAGTATTTTGAGGAATAGCTCAACCACCGGTATTGAAATTGAGCAAGGAGGTATAATTGAAGCCGATAAAGTTTTAATTTGCACAAACGGATTTGCAAGTGAATTAATACCTCAAATTACAGTAAAACCTGCAAGAGCTCAGGTGCTGATTACTTCAGAAATTAAAAATTTAAGGGTACAAGGCAGTTTTCATTATGATGAAGGTTTTTACTACTTCCGAAATATTAATCAAAGAATATTGTTTGGGGGAGCTAGAAATATGGATATTGAAGGAGAAACAACAACTGAAATGGTTAATACTGATGCTATCATAAATAGATTAAAAGAAATGTTGAATGATATCATCATTCCTGATACAGATTATAAAGTAGATATGACCTGGAGCGGAATTATGGGATTTGGTCAAAATAAACAACCAATAGTTAAACAATTATACGATAATGTTTATTGTGCAGTGGGTATGGGTGGAATGGGCGTGGCCATTGGTTCGTTAGTAGGCCAAGAAATTGTAGAACTTATGATGAATAGTTAATACATTATTCATTACATTTATTACAATGCTCTCCTTTTTTCTTTTCGGAACTCAGGAAGTTATTAAGAATTAGCTTTCTGAATAAATATCCAAGGGCAATAAGTACAATTAAACTTGTTAATATTTCCTGATAATATTGTTGTAAAAATTTCATCGTTTAAAGTTAAGCTTTTTCATAACTTCGCAGCAAAATTAAATAATAATAATTTAATATCATGTTAAAGTTCGATAGAAAGAAACATCGCGATAGCCTTCTGTTAGGATTATACGAGGGGATGTTAAAACCTAGAATGATTGAGGAAAAAATGCTATTATTGCTTCGTCAAGGAAAGATATCCAAATGGTTTTCGGGAATAGGACAGGAAGCAATTTCTACTGGTGTTACATTAGCTCTTGAGGACGATGAATATATATTACCCATGCATCGTAATTTGGGTGTTTTTACTTGCCGTAATATTCCATTAAACCGTCTTTTTGCCCAGTTTCAGGGTACAATGGGGGGCTTTTCTAAAGGTCGCGAACGCTCTTTTCACTTCGGGTCACAAGAGCACAAAATAGTTGGAATGATTTCTCATTTAGGCCCTCAGATGGGAGTGGCCGATGGTATTGCTCTGGCTCACAAATTAAAAGAGGAGGCCAAGGTAACGGTAGTTTTTACAGGCGATGGAGGAGCTAGTGAGGGAGATTTTCATGAAAGTATTAATGTAGCTGCGGTATGGGACTTACCGGTAATTTTTGTGGTTGAAAATAATGGCTATGGATTATCAACCCCCGTAAATCAGCAATTTAGATTTAATAATTTTATTGACAAAGGTATTGGCTATGGTATTGAGGCGGTTAAAATAGATGGAAATAATATCTTAGAAGTTTATGATACGGTAAAAAAACTGGCTGAGAGTATTAGAGAAAAACCACGTCCTATATTGTTAGAATGTATTACCTTCAGAATGCGTGGACATGAAGAAGCATCGGGAGTAAAATATGTTCCTAAGGAACTTATTGAAGAATGGGGTAAAAAAGATCCGTTAATTAACTACGAAAAATATTTGCTTGATGAAGCTGTACTTACCGAAGAAATTATTAATGAGTACAGAATAAAAATTAAGAAAGAAATAGAAGAAGGGTTAGAGCTTGCATTTGCAGAACCAAAGATAATACCCGATACAGAAGCGGAATATAATGATTTATTTGCTCCTTTTGATAATATTGCTGTTGGAAACATTGAAGGCAGCAGTACCAACAAACGTATGATAGATGCTATTAGTGATGCTTTACGTGAAAGTATGCGTAAACATCCAAATCTGGTATTGATGGGGCAAGATATAGCTGAATATGGTGGTGTGTTTAAAATTACCGAAGGTTTTGTAAGCGAATTTGGAACAGACAGAGTTAGAAACACACCATTGTGTGAGTCGGCTATAGTAGGTACAGGTTTGGGCTTGTCTATAAAAGGCATGAAAGCTATGGTTGAGATGCAGTTTGCCGACTTTGTTACCGAAGGGTTTAATCAAATAGTGAATAATTTGGCTAAAATACACTGGCGTTGGGGGCAAAATGCCGATGTAGTAGTACGTATGCCAACCGGTGCAGGAGTGGGAGCAGGACCTTTCCATTCTCAATCAAACGAAGCCTGGTTTTTTCATACTCCAGGGTTAAAAATATTATACCCTGCCTTTCCGGCCGATGCCAAAGGCTTATTGAATGCCGCGTTTAATGACCCTAACCCCGTCATGTTTTTTGAACACAAGGCTCTGTATAGAAGTGTTAGCGGGAATGTTCCTGATGATTATTATAGTATTGAAATAGGGAAAGCTAACTTGGTAAAAAGCGGAACCCAGATAGCTATTATTACCTACGGATATGGTGTTCATTGGGCATTAGAGGTGTTGGAGAAATATCCCGAGATTTCGGCTAGTGTGCTCGATTTAAGAACACTCCTACCTTTTGATAAAGAAGCTATTATTGAGGTGGTTAAGAAAACAGGCAAAGTTATAGTATTACATGAAGACACCTTAATTGGAGGAATTGGTGGTGAAATAGCTTCATTCATTAACGAGAACTGTTTTAATTATCTTGATGCCCCTGTTGTCAGATGTGCCTCGTTAGACACACCTGTTCCTTTTTCTTTAGAACTGGAAAAGAATTTCTTACCTAAAAACCGATTTGAAACTAGATTAAAAGAACTTTGGGAGTATTAATTTTTTAGGATTGAATTAAAGTGGAATTAACATCTAAGTTATTAACCGAAGCTGTTCAGCAATTTTCCGGTTTACCGGGGATTGGAAAAAAAACTGCTTTACGTTTAGTTTTACATTTATTAAAGCAAGATGAAACAAAGGTTAATGCCTTTGCCAATGCATTAACTACGTTGAAAAACGAAGTGGTATATTGCAAACAATGTTATAATATTTCGGATACGGAAATATGTGAAATATGCAGCAGTGCTTCTCGCTCTCGCAACCTTGTGTGTGTTGTGGCTGATATACGAGATATAATTGCTATTGAGAATACCGGGCAATATAACGGACTTTATCATGTATTGGGAGGAATAATATCTCCTATTGATGGCATTGGACCGGCTGATTTAACTATTGATAATCTTGAAAGGAGAGTGATGAACGATAATATCAAAGAAGTAATATTAGCATTAAAAGGGAGTATTGAAGGCGATACAACTGCTTTTTATATTTATAAAAAATTAAAAGACTATTCGTGTTCAATAAGTATAATTGCTCGTGGCATTTCTATTGGCGATGAAATAGAATATGCTGATGAGATATCATTAGGTAGAAGTATACTTCAAAGAACACCTTTTGAAAATTCGTTAAAGTAGATTGTAACATATTTTTTTTAATAATCGAAAATTTGCTCCTAATTATATTTCTGATTATAAAAATATTCCACTCTTTCATCAGATTATTTATTCATTTCCGCATTTAATGCTTGTATTAAAAACAAAAAATATTTTGTAATAGTTCCGAGAAGCCCACTGTTTTAGGTGTTTTCAGCTTTTATTATAAAATAATCATTATTAACATATTGCTGTTTAAAATAAACACACAGGTCATAAAATTATACTTAATCTATAAGTAGTTTTGAAGAGTAATAAACTGTTTCAACATAAAACAGTTTAGTTTGCTAATAAACAGTATTAACTAATACACGAGAGTATGTATAAATATATTTTCATTTTACTGAATGTTGCCTTATTGGCAAGTTTAAGAGGCTTAACAGGAAGCGATAGTAAGCCTAACGTAACCCTTAATATTCCAAGTTCTGCACTTACAGGGACAGAGTTTATTGAAGAAATAACTATTACCAAGCCTGCATCGGTAGATAACTTTGCCAAGTTTGAACAACAATTACCTCCGGGAATGGTTGCGGTTGGAATTGACACAAAAGGGGGAATGTTAACTCAAGATGAAAATAATTTGGTAAAAATAATATGGTATAAAGTTTCAGATTTAAATGAGTTTACTATTAAATTAAGAATTATAGTTGATCATGAAACTAGTTTAAACGAATATGCCATAAGCGGTAGATTTGCCTATTTAGAGAAGAATACACGCCAAAGCGTAACTTCCGGTACATCAAAAATAACCATTGAAAAAGGTGCACCTAAACAAATTGATGATAATGAAAAAGAACTTGTTCAATTAGCGGATACTACCCTACACCGCGCACTTACCGATAATATTGATAAAATGCTTAGAGAAGCCGGAGTAGCATGTACTCAGGTGTCAGAAATGTTATCAAAGAATGAAGTGAAAATAAATATAAAAATAGTAAAAGGTAAAGTAAGCGGTTTCGGAAAAATTGAAGAACCTATATGTGAAGGAGTAACAGCAATTAATATAGATAATGCCGGTGGAGTTTTTTCCTTTTCAGAAGGAAAGGTTAAATATACTTGGACAAACTTACCTGCTGATGGAACCATTAATGTAAGTTTTAAATTAGTTAGAAATAAGGAAGCCGGTTGGTTAAGCAGATGCTCAGCCGAAGGTGAATTTTCCTATCTTGATGGCGAAAAAAGTTTACGTTGTAAGTTTAATTCTATTACCGTTGATTTTGAAAAAGGAATTACCGTTTCAAACTTTCCTGGTGTTGGAGAAACAACGGCACAAACAAATGCACAGACAGAAACACAGCCTAGTCAATCGGTACAGAAAGAACCGGAAGTTGTCAATAATGAAAACGTAATCCCAGATACTAATGTAATCCCTCAAAACAATCAAAACGAGGCTGCTCAAAAAGTAGCACAAGTAGAGCCTGAAAAAGAAATAGAAATGCCCGAAAGTGTAAATAACAAGGTTGCCAACAATGAAAACATTATTGAACCACCTAAGCCGACAAAAGCACCTGAAGCAAAACATAGTCAGGCATCTATGGACGGCCTGATATTTAAAGTTCAGGTTTGCGCAACTCATCGTGCGGTTGACGCTTCCTTTATTAAATCAACCTATAAGTTACCTGATGCGGTTGATATGGAAATGCATGAAGGGTGGAATAAATTTACGGTTGGTGGCTTTGGTCAATATGTTGAAGCCAGAAATAAGCGAGAAGATTTGGCACCATATAATTTACCGGGTCCTTTTGTAACAGCTTACAATAATGGAAATAGAATAACTGTTCAGGAAGCGTTAATGATTTCAAAACAACAATGGGTTAAATAAGTTAACCTAAAAATTATTTCTACTTACTTTTCTTATCATATTCTGCTATAATATTATGGCACCAGTTTTCGGCTTCAGCCAAAGTATTAAATATTTTAAAAGGAGTATGCTGAGGTTTAAACTTAAGATAAAAGTTAGCCATTAATTTTTGGGCAAAACTTTTTATCACTACCGCTATGCATATTTTTGGAAAAGAGTTCTGATTGTTTTTGGCGTATTGAATTGAACCGGCATCAAATGTAAAAGTATCATCTTCTGAATAATAAATAAATGCATAAAAATTCCCTTGTATTAATCTGTTATATTCAGAAATATTATATTGTAAATCTTCTTTGGATAATACAATATTGGGCTTCCCCAATATTCTAACAATTCTGTCACTGCATAGGCGAATAATCATAGTTTCGGTTATTGATTCTTTTAAAACCTGATATTTCATTTATGATAATTTGCCTATAAAAGTATTAATTTTAATAAGTCACAAAGCTATAAATAAATACAATATTTAGAATCATTTTAGGGGAATTTTTTGAAGAAAATATTTTGTTGATTAAATGATAAATTTTATCCTGGAATTTGTCCTTTTAATATTTTCTTCTGAACTTATTAAGGAGTATTTTCTTGTTATTCAACAAAGAAATAAGGGAACTTTTTGATAATTATATCTATTTAGTTATAACCGTAAGAATAGCAATATTTTGTCTATGTGAGTTAATTGTGTTTGCGGGTAAAAGTTGCTTGTACTTTTTGTTTAATTAACATAATAAAAGTATTTAAATACTTTTATTATGAAATTAATTTATACATTTGTTCTATGAATTAACTAATAAAATATAAAGAAAATGGAATCAACTCAAAATTTAATAGACGTTACCGTGCTACCACCACACTTAAAGCATGCTACTATATTTAGTAAGATAGATGAACTTCAACCCGGACAAAGTTTAACCATTCACAACGACCATGATCCCAAACCTTTGTATTATCATTTACAAAGTATGTATGGTGATACTTTTGGATGGGAGTATTTAGAGCAAGGTCCTGAATGGTGGAAAGTAAAAATTACCCGTAAATAAATTATTTTAACAAATTATAAAAAACTAATAATATGTCAAATCAAGAAAACACTTTGGATGTAACAATACTGCCTCCGCACTTAAAGCATGCTACTATTTTTAGTAAGATAGATGAACTTCAACCCGGGCAAAGTTTAACCATACACAACGACCATGATCCCAAGCCTTTGTATTATCATTTACAAAGTATGTACGGTGATACTTTTGGGTGGGAGTATTTAGAGCAAGGTCCTGAATGGTGGAAAGTAAAAATATCAAAAAAATAAATATTAATAATAAAAAAATTTAACTATGGAAACTGTAACCGATAATATATTGGATGTAACCATACTTGATCCTAAAGTAAAACATCCTACCATATTTGGAAGAATTGATGAGCTTAAAGAAGGTGAAAGCCTAACTATACATAATGACCATGACCCTAAACCGTTATATTATCATTTAATGGCCGAAAAAGGAAATATATTTGATTGGGAATATCTTGAACAAGGGCCTCAATGGTGGAAGGTAAAAATTACCATTAAAATAACGGGAGTTGGGAGTGAAACACTTGGCGATATTGTGGTTAAAGATTTTAGAAAAGCTAAAATATTTAAGAAGTATGGACTTGATTTTTGTTGTAATGGTTGGAAAACAATTAAAGAGGCTTGTGCAGAGGCGCAAGTTAATTTAAAACAAGTTGAAAGGGAACTTCAGGAGATTGATAAAGTGCAAGACAACCGTTCATTGCCATACAACGATTGGAGTTTGTCGTTTTTGGCAGATTATATTGTTAACACACACCATTTATATTTACGTAAGAATCTTCCCGAAATTCTTAACTACTCGGCTAAAGTAAATCAAGTACATAGCAATAACCACCCCGAACTGGCAAAAATTAACCAGATTGTACAGTCTGTTGCCAAAGAGTTGAATAGTCATATGGAAGAAGAAGAAAATATTTTGTTTCCCTATATTAAAGATATAGATAGTGGAAGTGTAAAGCAAGGAGTTATAGAAGATTTGGTTAAATTTCTGCATAAAACCGAGCACGAACACCGAGTAATAGGTGCTAACTTGGAAGAAATTGAATCGTTAACTCAAAACTATACTTTGCCTTCTGATGCCTGTGCAAGCTATACCTTAATGTACAATCATTTAAAGGCGATGGACGAAGACGTTCGTTTGCATATTCATTTAGAGAATAATATTTTGTTTCCAAAGGCATTAGCCAAAGAGAAAGCAAAATAATAAATGTTTGACATATAAAAATGTAAAAGATATCACTTGGAGCAGTATAAAACTGGAATTTAAGTTATATTTGGTAAATCATTTAAATTTAAAGAAATAAAGGAAATGAGTTATAAAATTTCAACTCCGCAAGCAACCTGGCAAGTTGGTAAAGTTAAAGGGTTTTCTGCCAAAGAGTTGATAGCCTTGGAAAACGGTGCATTTAAATTAGTAAAAGTAAATCCTCACTCTAACTATCCGCCACATGTTCATCCTGATAGAACAGAGTACATATACGTTCTTAAGGGTTTTCCTTCTTTTCTTATAGGAGACGAGAAGTATAATGCCCAGCCCGATGATTTTTTTATTTTTCCGCATAAAATAAATCATGCCATTTTTAATGAGTCTGATGAAGATTGTGTATTAATGGTTGGTGCTATTAAAGTAAGTTAAGTATGTTAACAATAGATGCAAACACAAAAATAAGCGCCTTGCTAAAGCAACATCCCGATGCTCTAGAGGCTATCATCAGCATATCGCCTAAGTTTAATAAACTTAGAAACCCGCTGCTTCGTAAATTAATGGCACCTCGTACTTCCATTAGTATGGCAAGCAAAATTGGAGGTTGCACAGTGAACGACTTTTTTGACAAGCTACAGCCTTTAGGTTTTGTTATTGATAAAACAGTAGATCACAAAGAGTCTGAATCTTCAAAAGACATACCTGTTTTTATGAAAACTATGAATCCTGAAAAGGTAATTCTTTTAGATGTAAGACAAGATATTGAAGCAGGAAAAGATCCTTTAAGTTTAATTATGCAAAAGGTTAAACCGATGCATGCTGGCGAGATTCTGAAATTGGTCAATAGTTTTGAACCTGTTCCTCTTATGCAACTGCTCGAGAAACAAGGGTATGAATCATACTCAGAGATAATAAACGAAAATATTGTTTACACTTACTTTTATAAAACAGAAAAAGCTGTTGAAAAATCGGCCGAAGGAACTAAGCCCGGAGATAGCGATAATTGGGAAGAAATGTTGGCTAAATTTAAAGATAAAACCACAACCATTGATGTGCGTGAATTAGAAATGCCACTACCAATGCTTACAATTTTAGATAACCTTGATAAATTACCGGAAGGTACTGCTTTATATGTTTTTCATAAGCGTATTCCTGTATTTTTATTGCCCGAGTTAAGAGAAAGAAAATTTGATTATCGCATTAAAGAAATCAGTGATGCTGAAGTACATTTATTAATATTTAAGTTATAGTATGTTTATAGTATCAGGTAAAACAGCAGCTATAAAAACTACTTCGTATAAGGTTGTATTACCTTTTTATGTTTATGCGGCTGTTTCTTTTTTAGTAGCCACCTTTTTTTTATTTTTCAACAGCGGAACCTTCTTAAATCATTATTTTCATCCCCACACACTAGCCATTACCCACATTATGGCTTTAGGCTGGGGTACAATGATTATTTTAGGTGCAAGTCATCAATTAGTTCCGGTAATTATTGAAGGGAAACTGTATAGCGAAAAATTAGCTATGGCATCATTTATATGTGCAGCAATAGGTATTCCCTTATTAGTATACGGGTTTTATTACTTTAAAATGGGAGCACCGGCAAAGTGGGGTGGGCGCTTTGTGTTAGTGGCTATTATTTTGTATTTAATAAATCTATGGAAAAGCATATCTCAGAGTAAAAGCGAGAATGTGCAAGCCATATTTGTGTTTACCTCAGTATTATGGCTGTTTGTTACTGCTGCATTAGGTTTGGCTTTGGTATATAATTTTACCTATATAATGTTTCCTAAAGGTTCGCTGCATTATCTGCCTTTGCATGTTCATGCCGGGGTTATAGGATGGTTTTTGCTATTAATATTAGGCGTTGGGTCGCGTCTTATACCTATGTTTCTGATTTCAAAATATCAAAATATTAAACTTCTTTGGTATATATACTTCTTAATAAATTCCGGATTAGTAGGCTACATACTTTTGTTTTATACCAGTAGTTTAGAAGTCTTGTTATTTATTCCTATTGCTTTTATTCTAATAGCCATAGCTTTATTTATTTATTATTGTTACTGCGCCTATAAACAACGGATACGTAAGCAGGTAGATGATCAAATGAAAATTTCATTACTATCCATAGGAATGATTTTATTACCTATTATTTTAATAAGTATTATTATTGTTATGTTAATGTCTTTTTCAATCAATAAAACTAATCTTGTGCTTTCATACGGTTTTTTAATTTTCTTTGGCTGGATTACAGCTATAATACTAGGAATGACATTTAAAACTTTACCTTTTATTGTATGGAATAAAGTTTATCATACACGCTCTGCCGTTGGCAAAACTCCTACACCCAAAGATTTATTTAGTGCTCCGGTATTTAAGTGGATGGGTATATTTTATATAGCCGGTTTTATTGCATTTGTATTAGGGATTACATTTTCTATATTGATTTTGATTCAGATAGGTGCAATATTATTAATTATCTCCGCAGCACTATATAATACTAATGTATTTAAGTTAATTACTCATAAAGCTAATAACAATGAATGAAGTAACCAATAATAATATTAAATGTACCCTTGCTCTAACCGCTCTTCATGATGTTTACGATCCTGAGATTGGATTAAATGTGGTTGATTTAGGTTTGATATATGAGCTTAATTTTGATGATGCAGAAAAGAAAGTAACTTGTATTATGACCTTAACCACCGAGTTCTGCCCTATGGGAGAATCTATTGTGGATAATGTGAAACAAGCTTTGGGAGCAACATTTCCGGGCGAAACTATTGAGGTAAACCTGATATTTGAGCCGGCTTGGAACTACGATAAAATTTCAGAAGAAGGACGAGAGTTTTTAAACGGGTAAACTATGTTAAGCTTAACTTGTAAAGCATCAATTAAGGCTGTTATTTATTTGGGCTCAGTTTATAATAAGAATAAAAAATCGAGCATTAAGGAAGTAGCACAGTTTATTAATGAAAACGAGCATACCGTTGGGAAGCTTTTACAAAAATTAGTAAAGGAAAATATTATTAATAGTAATAAAGGACCTAATGGAGGATATTATATTACCGCAAAACAAAAAAATCAAAAAATAATACATATTGTTGAGGCTATTGATGGCGAAGATGTTTTCAAACTTTGCGGTTTAGGCTTGAACAAATGTAGTGAAAACAGGCCTTGCCCATTTCATAATGATTTTAAACCTATACGTGAACTTTTTAAAAAAATGTGTTCTGAAAAACGAGTAAAAGATTTATACGAAAACGTTAACAATGGCTTGTCTTATTTGATAGGCTAAAAGACTTTGTTTAACTAATTACCGGTGTGTTTTGATTAATTTTTGAGGGTTTGGTAAATTACAGAATGCTTTTAATAAATCATAATTGAAATAATTAACTTTGTTGTTTCAATTATGTGTAAATTGATACAAAAATTTTTCTATTCCCTTATTCACTCCAATATTTTTATTTCGGCTGCTGCTTTGTTGTTGGCTATCGAAACTCAAATTCAGATAAAACTTCAACCCCAGTGGCATCCTTATTTATTCCTTATTTTTTTTGCTACTTTATTTGAGTATAATTTGCATCGGCTAATTACCATTATTTCCGAACCCAAGGCTCTTGAAACGGATAAACATTACTGGGTACATGATAATAAACTATTGTTCTATTTTATTGTTGCTTTGTCGGTTATAGGCTTTATTATTGCTTTATATTTTGCTGAAGTTAAAGTACTTATTGCCTTAAGTCCATTTTTCGCTTTAACATTACTTTATTCAACTCCTATATTAAAGACCCAAAGTGGTTTATTCAGGCTACGCGAAATTCCCTTTTTGAAAATTTTCTTAATAGCATTGGTATGGTCGGTAGTTACAATTTTGTTACCGGTAGCTTATGCTGATTATGATATTAGTGTTTCTCATATTTCAATCATAATAATTGAAAGATTTTTATTTGTATTTGCCATTACTGTTCCTTTTGATATTAGAGATATGGAAATAGATAAACAATCGGGGTTAAAAACAATTCCACTTGTAATTGGCAAAAATAATGCTCAAAAGGCAGCTCTAATTGTTGTTGGCTTGTTTATTATTGTCTCGGCTATTCACTATTATTATACTCAACAATACCAAATAGGTGTTGCCATGCTGCTTTCAGGTATTATTACCGGATATTGTTTAATATCCGAAAAGGTTAAATCTCTTCCTTTATATCATTATGGAGTTCTGGACGGAATGATGCTATTACAAGCATTGCTTGTAATAGCAGCTTCCTGGTGCTCATGATTGTTTTACTTTCTATAAAACAAAAAAAAGCCCTACAGCATGCTGTAGGGCTTTTTTTTGACCTAAAAATTACACTTTTACAGTTTGTTAAATTTAACTCTTCCAACACCTTGGTTGTTTTGAATTTCAATAAAATAAATACCGCTGGCAATTGAGCTAATATCCATACTAACTGATTTCTCTGAACGGTTTATGATTGGGACATTTACTTTTTGACCATTGATATTAAGTACATTTACAGTTGATAAATTATTTTGGTTGTTGAATGCTACCTCAATCATATTACTTGCCGGATTTGGAGACACACTGATATTTTCAACAGAAATAGATTGATTTTCAATACCGGTTAAGGCAGTTATGTTTATGTTGTAATCTTCGGTTTCGCCCCAATCTAATGAGCCACCTGTTGAACCATCGGCAGTACAAGGGGTGGCATTAGTGTTTGAAGCTCCCCAGGTATATTCATCGTCTTCTATAACCATAACACGCATTCGGGTTACGCCTGTGGCGGCATTGGCCGGAATGGTAACAACTGTAGTTGCCGGATTAGGAATAGTATTTGGATCATTTATAGTATATTGCATTACCCTTTCATTAGCATCATCAAAATCACCGTCTTTATTAAAATCTATATATACTGCTATAAAATGAATTGAAGAGCCCCCATCGTGTGATACGGAAAGATTGTAATTACTTCCTTGGGTAAAATTTTGAGTGGCTAAGTTGTTGTAGAAAATATAGTGATTCCCGGATGCCTGTGTAGTTCCACTGCTGTTGGTTAATGTTCCAAGACTCACTTCGCTTATATAATGTTCAACAGCCATAAAATCATCATCGTAGCCGGCAGCACAATAGGGTGCAGGATCAGTAGATTGTGCCATTGATAAAGAAGAAAGCAATAAGGCAGCCCCTAAAAAAATGTATTTTTTTCTCATTATTATTTTTTTTAATGGTTTATAAAATAGTATATAACACTTATACTCCTATAAAGTGTTTTATGTTAGCCTTTATTACTAAAATTATGTTAAGTTAAGTTATAAATAATGTAATTTCTCATTTTAGCTACAAATAACTTAACTTTGATGTGCTTTATAAATATAACTATGAATATTGGAATTGTATGTTATCCCACTTTTGGAGGAAGCGGAGTAGTTGCAACCGAGTTGGGAAAAGCCTTGGCTCAGAAAGGCCATAAAGTTCATTTTATTTCCTACAGTCAGCCTGTAAGGTTAGATTCTTTCTCAGAAAATATTTTTTATCACGAAGTATCAGTAAGCAATTACCCCTTGTTTGATTATCAACCTTATGAGTTGGTATTGGCTAGTAAATTGGTTGATGTTTCAATTTTTGAAAATCTTGATTTATTACATGTACACTATGCTATTCCACATGCCTCTGCTGCCTATATGGCACAGCAAATATTGGCCAGCAAGGGTTGGAGAGTTCCTTTCATTACTACACTCCACGGAACGGATATAACTTTAGTAGGCAAAGATGCTTCATTTGAACCTGTAATTACTTTTGCTATCAGCCAAAGTAATGCTATAACCTCTGTGTCGGAAAGTCTGAAAAGAGATACCTATAAGCATTTTGGGGTACGTAAACCCATTCATGTTATCCCCAACTTTATATGTATTGAAGATTACACTAAACTTAGAGCCAAAATAGGAGAGCAGGAGATAGAGAAGCATAAGAAGTATTATGCCCCCAACAAAGAAAAAATCATGATTCATATTTCTAATTTTAGACGCGTAAAAAGATTAGAAGATGTATTGAAAGTATTTGAAAAAGTACGGAAAGAGGTTCCTGTAAAATTATTATTGTTAGGCGATGGTCCGGAAAGACCAAATATTGAGAGAATGTGCAGAGAGTTAGATGTTTGTAATGATGTTAGGCTTTTAGGGAAGGTGGTAAATCCTGATGATTATTTACTCTTTTCCGATTTGTTTTTATTACCTTCAGAAACCGAAAGTTTTGGATTGGCCGCCTTGGAAGCTATGGCTAGTCGCGTTCCGGTAATCAGTAGCAATACCGGAGGTATTCCTGAAGTTAACTTGCATGGTTTTTCAGGGTTTTTGAGCCAAGTGGGCGATGTAGAAGATATGGCCAAGAATGCTGTATTTATATTAAATAACCCGGAAATACTTCAGAAATTCAGAAAACAAGCCTTTGAACAAGCATTAACCTTTGACATTCATAAAATACTGCCAATGTATGAGAAATTGTATGATGAAGTAGTTAAAGAAAACGCTACTATAGAAACTAATAAATGACTAGGAAAATAGTAGGTTATTTACTGATTGCCACAGCCATTATTATTGGAGTATTGCAATTTAAAAGATATATCATCGCGCCTGATTTGACTTTAAGAGAGTTTGATTTGTACGAAACTGATGGTAATACCCCTTTTAAAATACAAGCTAATAACGGTACCTATACTGTTATTTGTTTTTTCACTACCTGGTGCGGAAGTTGCCATCAAGAATTTGGGAGTATTCAAAAGGGTACGGAACTTGGTCTCTTAAATAATTTTAAATTTATTGCTATTACCGATGAATCAATAGATAAATTAAACAAATACCTGAATACCTACTCCTATAATTCCATACAATTTAAGTATAGCAGAAAGAGTATGAGCCAATATGGAATTAAAGCTTTCCCAACAGTATATATTTTTGATAAGCAGGGGAAAATGCTATACTCACATATAGGAATAGTTAATTGGCAGGATACTAACTGGCTTCAACAATTTGTGATGCACAACGCACCACAAGCTAACATATTAGCAGAAAAAGTATCAGGATTAAACTTCATACAAACTAAAGACCTTAAACCGAAAGAGCCGGAATCCTTAATTTATGCATATAAGAGGTTTTTACGCCTGGTGGTCAATTTGTAAAAACAAAGAAAATGTTTATATTTAAAATCTTTAATTAATTCGTAAAATTGCAATAAAAATAAAACATGGCTGACGATAAGAAAATTATATTTTCAATGGTTAAGGTAAGCAAGACCTTTCCACCACAAAAACAGGTATTAAAAGATATCTATCTTTCGTTCTTTTACGGAGCTAAAATTGGGATTATAGGATTAAATGGTTCAGGTAAATCCACGTTACTCAAAATTATTGCCGGAGTAGAAAAATCATATCAAGGTGAGGTAGTTTTTTCGCCCGGATATTCTGTGGGATACCTCGAGCAGGAACCTCATTTAGATGAAAGCAAAACGGTAAAAGAGATAGTTATGGAAGGGGTGCAGGAAACGGTTGATTTACTGAATGAATTTGAAGAGATAAATAATAAATTTGGGTTACCTGAGTATTATGAAGATGCTGATGCCATGGAGAAGCTGATGAACAGACAAGCAATCATTCAGGATAAAATAGATGCTGCTAATGCATGGGAATTAGATACTCAGCTTGAACGCGCTATGGATGCTTTACGCTGTCCGGAAGGAAACACCCCTGTAAATGTACTGAGTGGTGGTGAACGCAGGCGTGTGGCATTATGTCGCTTGTTGCTTAAAAAACCAGATATTTTGTTATTAGATGAGCCTACCAACCATTTAGATGCCGAATCTATTGATTGGTTAGAACAATTTTTGCAAAGTTATGCAGGCACTGTTATCGGAATTACCCACGACCGTTATTTTCTTGATAATGTTGCCGGATGGATACTTGAGTTAGATAGAGGTGAAGGCATTCCATGGAAAGGAAACTACTCATCTTGGTTAGAGCAAAAAGGAAAGCGCCTGGCACAAGAAGAAAAAACAGAAAGCAAACGTCAAAAAACCTTGGCTCGCGAGTTGGAATGGGTTAAACAAGGAGCTAAAGGGCGACAAGCAAAGAGCAAAGCACGTTTACAGAACTACGATAAATTATTAAACGAAGACGTAAAGCAGAAAGAGGAAAAGCTGGAAATATTTATTCCTAACGGCCCTCGTTTGGGTTCTGAAGTTATTGAAGCAATTAATGTATCTAAAGTTTATGGCGACCGAATTTTGTACGAAAATCTGAATTTTAAATTACCACCTGCCGGAATTGTTGGCATTATTGGTCCTAATGGAGCCGGTAAAACTACCCTATTTAAAATGATTATGGGAATGGAGCAACCAAGTTCCGGTGAATTTAAAATAGGCTCAACGGTTAAAATAAGTTATGTTGACCAATCGCATAAAGATATTGATCCTAACAAAACTGTATGGGAGGTAATTAGTGGAGGTAATGAAAATATGGAGATGGGAGGTAAAATGATTAATTCGCGTGCTTATGTTTCGCGTTTCAATTTTAGTGGGGCTGATCAAGGAAAGAAGTGTGGGGTATTGTCAGGGGGTGAAAGAAATAGATTGCACCTGGCAATGGCTCTAAAGGCCGAAGGAAATGTATTATTGCTAGATGAGCCTACCAATGATATTGATGTAAACACTTTGCGTGCTTTAGAAGAAGGTTTGGAAGATTTTGCCGGATGTGCGGTAATAATTAGCCACGACAGGTGGTTTCTAGATCGTGTTTGTACACATATTCTTGCTTTTGAGGGTGATAGTACGGTGTATTATTTTGAAGGTGGATATTCTGAATACGAAGAAAACCGGAAAAAGCGCATGGGTAATGTTGAACCTAAAAGACCAAGGTTTAAGAAATTAACCGTTTAATTTTTATTTATTAATCTGCACGATGCAATATACCATCAAAGGGCCTGTATTAAATTTTAGCGAAAAAATTGATATTAAAAAACCTTTGATGTTAATAGGTTCGTGCTTTGCCGAGAATATTGGCAATTTACTGCATGAACGCTTTTTTGATATTGTTGTAAATCCATTTGGTATTGTATATAATCCATTGAGTATTGCCCAACAACTCAATCGAATTATTAATTGCCAATATTTTACAAAGGATGATTTATTTGAATATAACAATACTTTTAAAAGTTGGCAGCATCATAGCGCTTTTGATGAGACTGATGGTAATATTATGCTCAATAAGATTAACACAGAAATCGAAAAAGCCCATCAGCAACTCACAAAGGCCCAATGGCTAATTATTACCTTTGGTTCAGCCTTTTATTATAGATTAAAATTTAACGGAGAAATTGTCAGTAATTGTCATAAAAAACCTGCTTATTTATTTGATAAAGAGATTTCATCAGTAGAACAAATTATTAATGAGTATAAGCTCTTATTATATTCGGTTCATGCTAAAAACAGTTCGGTAAAAATCCTGTTTAATATAAGCCCGGTAAGGTATTTACGTGATGGTTTGGTTGAGAACAATAGAAGCAAAAGCATTTTAAACATAGCTGTTCATGAGCTCACTCATTTGATAAATAATTGTTTTTATTTTCCTTCGTTTGAAATACTAATTGACGAGTTGCGAGATTATAGATTTTATGCTGAAGATATGCTGCATCCCAATCAAACAGCGGTTAATTATATTTATGAAAAGTTGGCCGAGTCAATGTTTAATGATGAAACAAAAACTATACTCAAAGAAATTGAACAAGCAATAAATTTTAAAAACCATAGGTTATTAACCAATAATCAAAGCGTAAAAAACCAACACCAGCTCATTGTTCGTGAGAAGATACAGAATTTAGGAACTCAATTTCCTTTCCTGAAAATTCATGACTGACATTGAATTTATTTTTCAGATTAGAAATTCAACAATGAGATAAGACAGTTGTTTGTTAGCTTAACCATTCTAAATTTACAGAGTTTGTCAAAAGTATTCTACTATTAAAATCTTTGTTTTTGTTGCAAACTAATGTAGTATAGTTTATTATGAAGCTACTCATTCCTTAAAATTCATGATTTAAGATATCTAAGAAAGAATTGATGTTCATATTAATTTCTTTTGAATAAAGCTATTGATGAAACTTACACGGTTTATTAAGTAGGCAGCCGGAATCAATAATAATATATCAGCCTGTAAAAAGTATCGTATTTCAATGTTACGGCACTGCTGTCCTGTACCAAAACATAAATAAAAATACAAAGTCAGGAAAAAAAGCCCCAGAATTATAGCTACCGGCCGTATATCTTTTTGTTTATACATTACAACTAAACCGGTTAGTCCTAATAAAATAAGAACAGAGCGGTAGTAAAACAATAAATTTACAGCCTTACCCATGATATTATTTTTATTTACCAGTTCTGTTTTAAAGATTGCTTTCTTTAGGTTTTGCAAAGGAACATATACATAATAATTGAAAGGAAATTGTTTAATTTGTTTTTCTCTCAATTCATTAAATATTTGTGCTATTTCAGAGGAACAATCATTCATACTATCACCCGGGGAAATTGGTTCTTTCCAATACCCGTTCCATTGGCTAAATCCCGCCCCACATGTTTTTGCTAAAGCTATGGCATGTTCCAACTTAATTGAATCTTGGCTATTGGTGTAGGCTTCTTTGGGAAAAGTTACTTTCTGATTCTTGATAATATTAGTAAACTGAGGCTCCCATTCAGATTTTACACTGTATATATAATGCATAAATGCCATAACATCAACATTCCAGTTGCTAAAGGCTCTGATGTCTTGGGTAAAAACAACCTTATTAAATCTGATATAATTACGTAATGGCCAAGAACCATACATTAAACCAAAGCAAACTATAAATACCAAAAAATGTTTAAGATTAGTTCCACTATTATCTTTATACTTTGAGTGAATAAGCAATAATATCAAAGGAACAAGGATAGCATATTGTGGTTTATTCAGTATGGAGAAACCCATAGAAAACCCGGCTAAAGCCCAATAAATTTTCTTATCGGAACCCACTATAATGGACAGAGCCAATAGGGCAAAAAATATAGATGGTATTTCAGCATAGCACACCGGATTCCATACGATTACAAAAGGATAGAAGGCATAAAGCAATGCTGAAATAATTGCAACACTATGTTGTTTTATGGTTTTGAGTGAAAAATAGTAAATCAAAAATATACTAATACTGTCTAAAACAATTTGTGTATATGCTGTAATTTTTATTATTAGAAACCATATCTCAGGATTTGTGCTGTCAAAACCCTTTATGTTGTATATAAGAGTAGCCAATCCAAAAGGAGGTAGAAAAAAAAATGAGTAGCCGGGCATACGACCATAAGAGGCCATTTCATTACTAAGGTTAGAGCTAAGCTCTCCATTTAATAGTAAATTTGCCAAGGAGGCCATCCAAATAGGGGTGTCATTATCAATTTCAATATATTCTCTGTTAAAAAAGGATGGTGCTATAAACCATGTAAATATTAATCGTGCAAGTAATCCGGCCAATACAATTATTAATATTGATTTATACGATTTGCAGTATGATTTAATATTCCTTATCATAAAGTATTTTGGGCCGCTGGTGAAAATATTGAAAATATAAAATGCTTGATGAATAATCAAAAATTTTGTTCCATAAATTTATGAAAGCAAATTATTGTCCATAATCGGTTATAATAAAAATCAAGCCCATCTTGGTAAAAATGTTTTTTTAATTTTTGTGCATACCCCCAATTTACAATACCGTATCGCTCACATATTTCTTTATTAATATATTTTTCGGCATAAGTTCTAATATCTTTTCTGAGCCATTGATGCATAGGTATGGAAAATCCTTTTTTGGGGCGATTAAAAAAATGAGCCGGAACATACTCATACAAAACTTCTTTCAACAAATACTTTGCTGTTTTGTCTCTTAATTTTAGGCTTTGATTAAGGTTTAATGAGAACTCAACAATACGGTAATCCAACAATGGAACACGTGTTTCGAGCGAGTGTTGCATAGAGGCCCGATCAACCTTAACCAACAAATCGTCTTTTAAATATACTCTCAAATCAAACAATGATTGCAACTCTGCAGCAGTAAGTTTTCGTTTCTCTGTTTTTATTGGAAACAGGCTTGAAACTTGATGGTTAAGAGAATGTCCTACAATTGAAGAAAGTTCTTTTTCATAAAAAAGATTTTGTTCTTGCGACAAGATATTACTATGTAAATATTTATTAGAATATGAATGAAAAAGATTGGCTACACGCTTGCTTCTGTTATTTCCCATTTGCAGAGCAAATTGTATAGGATACCTGAGAGCCGAAACCAAAGGATGTTTTAGCCTTTGCGCCCAAAGATGTGCCCCATATCCCATAAACAGCTCGTCACCACCATCACCGGATAAAGTCATGGTAACGTATTTACGAGCCAGTTTTGATACTATTAAAGTAGGAAATGCTGAGCTGTCGGCATAGGGTTCATCATATATTTTTTCAATTTCATCAATAAGTTCCAAAGCATCGTTCATACTAACTTTAAAGCTATGATGATCGGTTTTTAAATACTTGGCCACCTGTTCAGAATATTTGCTCTCACTATATTCCTCTTCCTCTAAGCCTATGGAGAATGTTTTAACCGGGGTGTTTGAAACACTTTGGGCAACAGCCGTAACCAAGCTACTGTCAATACCACCACTTAAAAAAGTACCAAAAGGAACATCGCTTATTAAGCGATATTTTACAGATGATTCAATTAAATATTTTAACTGCACTTTCGCTTCTTTTTCGTTATCTAAAGTTTCGGCTTTTATTTTGTCCTGTACCTGCCAAAATGGTTTAATTTCAATACCCGCATTATTTATTCTCAAATAACTTCCGGCCGGAAATTTAAAAACATTTTTATAGATGCTATATGGTTCAGGTATAAAACCTAAATGAAAAAAATAAGGAATAGCATCATAGTTAAGCTCAAGCAATGGAAGTACCGACTTTATGGCTTTCAACTCAGAGGCAAAAAAGAAATCGCGCTCATTGTAATAATAATAAATTGGCTTTATGCCTAGCCGATCTCTGATAAGAAAAAGTTCCTGTTTTTCATTGTCATAAATGGCAATAGCAAACATACCATTCATTTTATTAATCATTTCAACACCCCATAATACAAACGCTTCCAGAATAATTTCGGTATCTGATGTTGTTTTAAATTTTATTTCCGGCTTTTGCTTTATAATTTCTTGGGCTATTTCTTTAAAATTATAAACTTCACCATTATAAACAATGATATAACGTTTATTGGAGCTTACCATGGGCTGGTTGGCACCTTCAGATAAATCTATTATACTTAATCTTCTGTGTCCTAATCCTACAGATCCCTGTATAAAAGTACCTCCTGCATCGGGGCCGCGATGGTAAATGCTTTGTGTGGCTTGTTCTAAAAGAGTCTTATTAAATTTGCCTGAAGAAGAGTAATAACCCGCAATTCCACACATACCTCATTACAATTTATAGTTATTCATTTCATGCTGTAACTTTTCAGCAATTTTCTCGCAAGCCTCGTTAACCAAATCAAATACAAGTTGAAACCCATCTTCGCCTCCAAAATATGGATCAGGAACCTCATTAAAATTTGTGTTGTCCAATTCATCGAGCAACAATTTAACCTTAGCTGCATCTTCGCTATTTCTTGAAAGTTTTAAGATATCTTTCATGTTTTGTTTGTCCATAGCGTATATCACGTCAAAACCATTAAAGTCGGTAACTTTAAACTGGCGTGCTATTAATTTACTAATATCTACTCCATTCTTTAAAGCGTTAGTTATGCTTCTTCTATCAGGATTTTCACCAATATGGTAACTAGATGTTCCGGCAGAATCAACATAAATTTCAAGCTTTCGTTGTTTTAGTTTCTCTCTCATAATACCCTCGGCCAGTGGCGAGCGACAAATATTCCCTAAACAAACCATTAATATATTTCTTGTGTGCATAGCTTAATTAGTGTCTTTCTCATCAATTTTAGTAACTCCCCCCGATACTATAAACTTCATAAATTCAGCAGCCGGAACGGGAACCGGTTTAACATAAGAACTTGAAACTATAATTAAATCGCCCGAAAGACTATAACTTAAAGGAAAATATACAGCTACCTTGTTTTCAGAAATATGTAAATCTTCGAGTGAGTTTTGGGTAATAAAGCCTAAGCGTTCAATAGGAGGATTCTCATTTATTTTTACAATAACAGGTTGATTGAATTTTTTCTTTTGCCCAACAAATGCCGATAAAAGATCTTTTACTGAGCTATAAACAATTTTTAAAAAGGGAGTCTTTTCTATGAGTTGCTCTATTCTGTTGAATATAGGATAAAAGAAAATTGAACTACTAAGAGCCCCAATCATGATTAAAAATAATACCCCACCAATCAATCCAAACAAGGGGTCAACAATAGGGTGAATAGAAACACCTAAAAAATCAACAAACATACCTACCCATTTTGATATGCTGATTATAATATAGAAAGTAATAGCTACAGGTACCGTAAACAATATTCCTTGTAGTAAATACCGGATAATTTTATTCATTTATTAATGATAATTTTATATATAAAATAATTAGGGGTAAAGATAGTAAATTCAAAATTATGAAATGTTATTTTGTTAATCAGTGAGGGTTCTTTCCTTTATTCTAAAATAAAATGGTATCTCAAGATATAATTTAACTGATTGGTTTTTATAAGTCACAAATCCAAATTGTTTTTTCTCCTCAAGAACTTTTATTACTGCTTCCTCAAATCCCCAGTAATGTTTGGTGAGTGGGGTAATTGAGTACATTCTGCCATTGGTTTCAACCATAAAACCTATTTTTACAAGTGCTTGTATTTTTTTCTTCATCGCATTACGCGGGTAAACAACGTGCTGCTCAAGGTAATTGTAAAGTGATTGCAATTGCCTGTCAAAATTATCATCAAACTCAAAATAGTTATAAACGGTATCATTTTCTGATACACAATAGTCTTCATAAAGATATTTGTTGATTACAATGATGGTTCTGTTTTTCCCGAATTTTTTGTCAAAGAAACTATGCTTGATATAGGAAGAGCTTAAAATACTTTTCCCTTTAGTATCATAAAAACTTATCACAGAATCGCCATGAATGGTAGGGGTGCTGATAAATAATACCGATTTGTTCTCGTAATATGTAGTATCGTAGCTTTGGGCAATACAAATGTTTGTTGCTATCAAACATAAATGAAAAATAAATATAACCTTTTTCATCTATTCATTTTTAAGCTTTATGAAGTTTTTATATTCCACTAAAACTATAAATCCTATGTAAATCATAACTATAGATGTATTTACAATCATTTTAACGTTAAAACTCGCTTCCACAAATGTAGAAACCCAATAAAGTAGAATAGAAAGAAGAAGATAACCTAAAATCTTTTTTAGATCATAATTTATCCGAAAATGAACTTGCCCTTGAAAATAGCTGAGCAACATCATAGTTGCATAACATATTAAGGTAGTCCAGGCTGCCCCATAGTATCCAAATCGAGGAATAAGTAATATGTTGAAAATAATGGTTATAATGGCTCCCATTAAACTTATAGCTGCACCGTAATGTGTTTTATTGGTTAGCTTATACCAAACCGTTAAATTAAAATAAATACCTAAAAACCAATTTGCCACAAGTAATACCGGAACTATGGGAAGGCCTGCCCAATATTTTTTTCCAATAAAGAACTTAACAATATCAAGGTATAACATGGTCATTAAAAAAATGATGGAGCAGGCAATAACAAAATATTTCATTACATCAGCGTATAGTTGACGCGCATCGGTTTGTTTGGAGTGGTTAAAAAAGAAGGGCTCTGCTGCATACCTGAATGTTTGAATAAAGATGGTCATAATAATACTTATTTTATAACATGCACCATAAATTCCCGTTTCGGCCATAACATCTTTACCTGGCGGAAGCCAATATTTTAGCATAATACGGTCGGCTGTTTCATTGACCATACCTGCAAGTCCAACAAATAGCAATGGAAGTGCGTATTTTATGAGTTCTTTCCATAATTCCTTGTCAAATTCAAATTTAATTTTCAGCTCGGGCAACAGAAGAATCAGCATAACGAAAGAGGCCACAAGGTTTGAAATGAAAATATATCCGATTCCGATATTGGCATTATAAAAATGGTGTACCAATTCCGGATTACTCTTTTCCCATATTGGGCAGAGTACAATGAAAAATAGATTTAAAAATATATTTACAAAAATATTAATCAGCCTTATTCCCGCAAATTTTAATGCTTTATTTTCGGCTCTTAGTTTGGCAAAGGGGATAGCTGTTAGGGCATCAATAGCAATTATAAAAATCATACACCACAAATACCAAACGTTTTGTTGGTAGTTTAAAAAATTGGCAATACTTTGCGAATAGCCTAAAGCAACAATTAAGAAAAGCGTTGTAGTAGATAATATAGAAAGAAAACTGGTTGAAAAAACAGCATTTTTAGAAATGTTGTCTTTTTGAGAGTATCTGAAATAGGCAGTTTCCATACCATAAGTCATAACAACCGCCAAAAACGAAACATAAGCATAAAGCTCGGTAACAATACCGTATTGTGCCGGTAAAAAAGTATTGGTATATAAAGGCACCAGCAAATAGTTGAGCAGTCGGCCCACTATACTGCTCAAGCCGTAAACTACAGTTTGAGAGGCTAATTTTTTTATTGCGCTCAATTTCTAATTCTTTAATTATTAGCAATAATAGTCAGCTTTTTTTACTTTCCGAATAAGGGGGCTAATATTAATCTTAACTTTTTAATGCTGATAACATTTTTATTCTAATAAACATTTGACCCTATATGAAAGTACAAAGGTATTATGGTAAAGTGAATCTGTAATATTTTATTAAAGTTTTTTTGTACATGATATTTAACCAAACGTATATGAAGGTTCACAATAATCATACCCGATTATTAAGCTTCCTACCGGCTAAACCACAAATATTTCCTGGTTTGTGTGTAACTTATTCAAAAAGGTACTTTGTCCAAATAATACCTATAGCTGCAATATGCCGCAAAATCATGATGGGGTGTTACAGTACTAACAGTAATTTTTTTGAAGGAATTAATCATTATCCCAAAAAATTACCTTTTACTCTTTACCATTATTCCAGCTAGAGTAAATTATTTACCTGTGGATATTTTTTAATGAAAATTTTTGTTTGCAAATAAAGATGAAAGAATAGAAGCAAAACGAACTAATGCTAAACAAATGGTGGGTTAATTATGAATTTATTATAGTTCACAACACCTAATTTAAAACATGTGTACCACATCTAAATATTATTAAACAGGTATAAATTGGAGTTATCCTTCGTTTTTCTTTTTATTAAGACCCTCCACAACTATAACAAGTTCTCCTTTTACCTCACGTAATTGAAAATACTCTGTTAGTTCTTTTAAAGTTCCTTGCTTATTTTCTTCATAAATTTTTGTGAGTTCACGACTTATAGAAGCCTTACGCTCGACACCAAATACCACTTGAAATTGTTGTAATGTTTTTATTAAGCGATGAGGTGACTCATAGAATATCATAGTTCTTTCTTCCTTACTAAGCAATTCCATTCGGGTTTGACGTCCTTTTTTTAGCGGTAAAAAGCCTTCAAAACAAAACCTTTCGCAAGGTAAACCCGAGTTAATCAATGCAGGTACAAAGGCAGTTGGGCCGGGTAAACTAATTACTGTAATTTCGTGCTTAATACATTCGCGTACCAGCAAAAATCCAGGGTCAGAAATACCGGGAGTGCCGGCATCTGTTATCAAAGCTAAATTCATCCCTGATTTTAGCCTCTCAATAATAGCACCCAATATTTTATGTTCGTTATGTTGATGATAGGGGATAAACTTTTTCTCAATTCCATAATGTTTTAATAACAATCCACTCTTTCTTGTATCTTCAGCTATTACCGCATCTACACTCTGCAATGTTTCAATAGAGCGGTAAGTAATATCTTTTAAATTACCAATAGGAGTGGGTATTAGATAAAGCATAACAATAACTGAAAAATAGATCGATTATAATTTTTCAAGCGGAATACAAACATCATTATCTCTAACATAACACTTTAATTTATCTTTAAATACCGATGATTTGTATATTGATTTTCCTAATAACATTCTTACACATTCTTGTATGCCCTCAATAATAGAAGGGTGGGGATGCATCATAACTGCTAACTCTTCAATACTTTGGTTGGTATGTATGAGATATGCTACTGCTTGAATGGCACTACTGGCATGCTCACCTACAGCACGCATACCTAATAGCCGCATTTCGTCATCGTTGCTTACTATAATTTTAAAAAAACCGTTGGTTTTTCGCATGGCTATGGCACGTGCTATACACGAATAGTCAATCTTGGCTACTTTTACACTTATGTTCTTTTTTTGTGCTTCTTGTTCGCCCATACCAACAGAGGCTACTTCTGGATTCAAAAACATAATAGTTGAAATATTAGTATAAACCAATGGCTTAATATTTTCGCCAAAAATTCGGGCTACGGCATGCCGACCTTCGCGTTCCCCAACATTTACCAAAGCTATATTGGCACTTATATCACCGGCTACATAAATATTTGGGGTGGTTGTTTGCGTATCAAAATCTTTAATATAACCGGCAGGGGTAAGCTCCACACCCGCTGCTTCTAAATTTAAGTCTTCTACATTAGGAACCCTTCCAATAGAAATAAGAGCATGGTCAACCGTAAAATTAGCTATACTGCCATCATTGTATTTTAACTGATAATGAACTTTACCTTCAATAACTTCAATCTTATTTAAACTCGAATTTTTATGAATAACAACCCCATTTCTTTCTAAGTTATCCATTACCGTATGGGCTACATCTTCATCTTCAAAAGGCAATATTCTGTCGCCTTTATCAATTAAGAATACTTTGGTTTTACCTAAATTTGAAAAAATTGTGGCAAATTCACAACCAATTACACCTGCCCCTACAATAACTAAACTTTCAGGTAGTTTATTCAAATTATCTAAACCATCACTGGTAAAAATTATTTTTTCATCAACCGGAATACTGTTAATTAATCGTGGCCTACTTCCGGTGGCTATTACAACATAATCAGCATGTATAGTAAATTCTTCATTCTTTTTTTCTATACGTATATGATTCTTATCAACGAAAGAAGCTTTTCCTTTTACGTAATGAAACAACTTGCTTTCAGTTTCTTCATGTAATAACTTCATGTGCACAGTCATCTGAAATTTTCTTTCAAATAAAGCTTCATCAACCATACGCATCATGCCCTCAAAACTGGCATGGTTAACACCTGTTTCTTCCTTTACCTGTACCATTCTTTCCGAATACTCCCACATGGTTTTGCTCCACAATGCACCATTAAATAAACCCGTACCGCCTATTTTGTCCTTCTCAATTAAAAGAACCTTTTTTCCGAAGTCTATGGCTCTCATGGCAGCAGCATAACCCGATGGGCCTCCACCTATAACGCATAAATCATAATGTTCCATGAAAAAAAATTTATTGTATAAAAGTAGAAATTATTTTTAATACTGACGATTCATTTAATAGTTAAATCATTTAAATCTACCTTGCATACATTCAAATCTACTTCGTTCAAAACGCCTTTTACAACTCCTTTGCAACTGTGTTGCCATATTGTCCAATCTTGCCAACCTTTAGGAATAGCAGGCTCTTCACGAAATCTGTAATCGGCAATCCATAAATGATATTCACCTTCCATTGATTTGAAAAATGGAGCAAACTGTCTGTTCCAAAAACCGGCATTGGTATATATAATAGGTTTTACTTGCAATTCTTCTTCAATATATCTGATCATTTCTTTCAAATGCTTGGCTGCTACCGATGGGTGAATGTGTTTGTATATTCTACCATGCTCTACATCTAATACCGGTAATAAATGTCCTGCCTCAAGATTTGCAGTACTTAAAAATAACTTTGCTTGTTCTATTCCTGAATTTTGAGGCCTAAAAAAATGATATGCTCCTTTCTTAACTCGTGGATTAATATTAGACCAAAAAGTCGAAAACTTTGGATCTGTAATAGTTATTCCTTCAGTTGCTTTGCAAATAATAAAATTAATATTGGTGTCAAGTTTGTTCCAGT
Organism: Bacteroidia bacterium; assembly: GCA_020845635.1. Taxonomy (GTDB): domain Bacteria; phylum Bacteroidota; class Bacteroidia; order UBA4408; family UBA4408; genus CAIKXD01. The sequence goes on along the minus strand of JADLFI010000039.1, from coordinate 54,205 downwards.
CAATTGTTTGATACCGACTTATATCAATACCAAAGCTATATGTTGCTTCGTGTGCTGTACTTCTGAATACCACATCGGTACTTTCACTGTAGTTTTTTGCCTCAAGCAGGCCAAAAAGAATGAGTAAAAATACTAATGGAATTTTTTTCATAATGACTAAATAATATAAGTATGCAATCTAGCATATAATTAAATTTAAATCAGCTTTTTTATTAATCTTCTTTTAACACTTTTGTGTTTATAATAAATGCAAAATGTTTTAATGTACTTTATAAGTTATTTTTCAGTCAAATGGAATAGAAATAAAATTTAAAATGTAATTGATTTGCACATATTACCTATCTTTGTGTAATTTTATAATTAGCCAGAGTTAAATTTCTCCTTCTATTTAAGAGTAGTATATGATTTATCAAAAATATCTTTTAATTTCCTTGAAAAAATATGAAGAGAATAAAAGAATAGTTGAAAAATTTAAGCGAAAAAAAACAGCCCTTTTAGATAATATTTTTCATGAACTTCATGAAAAAGTTTTTGAAGAGATAGATTGTTTAAAGTGTGCCAATTGCTGTAAAACTACCAGCCCCATTTTTTACATGAAAGATATTGAACGTGCTGCCAAAGCTCTTAAAATGAAAGCATCTGCTTTTATTGATAAATATTTAAAAGTTGATGAAGATAATGACTATGTTCTGAAAAGTGCGCCTTGCTTTTTTTTAGATCATGAAAATTATTGTACCATATATAACGACCGCCCTACGGCTTGTCGCGAGTATCCGCATACCAATAGAAAAAGAATGGTACAAATTTTGGATATTACCCTTAAAAATACCTTAGTTTGTCCTGCAGTGGCCAAGATTTTTACACACCTAAACGAAAATAATCAATCATGAGTACCTTATTCAAAATATTATCAACCTTTGTATTGATTGCCTTTGCATCCCTTGGAGTTGCATGCAAAAATCAACAGTCAAGCATAGCTTCCACCACTTCCCATCAAAGCAATACAAATACCGAAACTCCCACATCACCAATGGCATACCCTGTTGAACCCGGAACTTGTATGATGCAGGCTTATGTTTTAAATATTTATCTTACCAACAAAGATGAAAACCAAGAACCTTGTAAATCATACCCCTGTGTAGCCGATGTGGTAATAACCCAATGGCGCAGTTGTGGATATGGAGTTGAGAATAAACCTCATGAAGGAGACACTATAAAGGTAAAATTTATTTACTCCTTGGTGCCAAGTGACGAGTTTAATAAAGTATATCCTGCTCGTGTTTATTTACCCGGATTAACTGTCAATACAGCCTTTGAAGCTCGGGTACACATTAAAAACGATTTGCAAGCACCTATACGTTATGAAGTAGGTAACTATGAAATATTAAGATAGTTTTTTGGAGTAATTTGTTTTTTTGTCTCCTTTTAGTGCATTAGGTTTTATAAATTAGAATCATTCTAAATTAGATAGTTGATGAATGGTTTATAAAAATATACTTGTTGTAATTATTTTTTTTTTACTTTTACGCTCTCAATAAATTAACAATTATTTTATGTCAAGTCACGCAGTTTCTACGCAATCTAAAGCCAATTGGGGTGGAGGAGGTGTTTCTCCATTCGGTATGAGCTACGGTAAAATGTTTATGTGGTTCTTCTTGCTTTCTGATGCCTTTACATTTTCGGGTTTATTAGCCGCCTATGGCTTTATGCGCCATAAATATACTGACATTTGGCCTGATCCGGGACATGTTTTTCATCATTTTCCATTCTATGATGGAAGTATTCCATTGGCTTATGTGGGGTTAATGACCTTTATCCTGATTATGAGCTCAGTAACTATGGTATTAGCCGTTGAAGCAGGTCACAGAAACAGGAAAAATCAAGTGGCTATGTGGATGTTACTTACCATTATTGGAGGAGCTTTATTCTTAGGCTCACAAGCATGGGAGTGGTATAACTTTATTGTTGGAACACCAGAAGGAGCTGTTAGAAATGTTTTAGTTGATGGCGTTTTTGTTGATCAGGTTGTGCATGGCGCCAATATGACGTACAATGAGTATGGTCATACTGTTTTTGCCAACTTCTTTTTCTTTATTACCGGATTTCACGGATTTCACGTATTTACCGGGGTTTTGCTAAATGTTATTATTTATATAAATGTAATTAGAGGAACTTACGAAAAAAGAGGGCATTATGAAATGGTTGAAAAAGTTGGATTATACTGGCATTTTGTGGACTTAGTTTGGGTATTTGTGTTTACTTTCTTCTATTTATTGTAAAGCTAAATTTTAATTTAATAATAACAATTTAATATAAGTATTATGGAATTTAATGATGGTTATCCTTCATACGAAAAAATGGCTCTTCATGATGAGGAACATGGAAAAAAAGTGCGTAAAGCAATTTGGAAGGTGTTTTGGATATTATTAATCGTTACCTTAGTTGAACTGGTTGTTGGTTTTCAAGCTCATGCCTGGAATTTAGGGAGAACATTCTTAATGGTATTCTTTATCAGTCTTACGATTGTTAAAGCGGCATACATTGTGATGTCATTTATGCATTTGGGTGATGAAGTTAAATCATTTAAATGGACGGTGTTAGGTCCTTTTGCTATTTTAATTTTGTATCTTGTTTTCTTGGTTGACCCCGGAGAAGGTACTTATTCAAAAAGCGGTCGTTATGTTATTGATAAAAACTTAACCAAACATACTCACCAATCTCATACCCCTGCCAAAGAAGCCTCTAAACACTAATATTATTGATTAACTCTTTAATAGATAGTGTATTTAAATGAGTAAAGGTACAGTAAATAAGAAACTTATTACTTTTTTTGTTTTTATAATCCCATCACTTTTGTGTTTGGGATTATATTTTTTTGTAATACGCAAGCCTTTTACTAAGGCCAATTCAGGCATATTTATTAAATTGCCCCATTACGGTCCGGCAACTATACAGCCAAACTCCGCTGACTCTTCCTTTTATACTTTACCCGAGTTTTCGTTCATTAATCAAAACAATGATACTGTATCATCAGTTAATTTAAATGACAAATTTTTTGTTTTGGGTGTAGTCAAATACAATTCAACCCAAGCAAATCAGCTTGCAGCTCAGCTTTACACGTTACAAAAAAAATTAAAAGCCTACAAAAATGATTTTCAGTTTATCATTTTAATGACCGAGCTCCCTAACGATTCTTTAAAAAGTTTAAAACATTTCGCCTACGAGATTCATGCAGATAAGAAAATAGTAAACTTGGTATCTCCAATACAAGCCGATAGTTTGTTAGAAATATTTAAAACCCCCGGATTTATACAAAACTTAGATGAAAGTATGTATGAAAATATTTCGCTTATTTTAGTTGATAAACAAAAACAAATTAGAGGGCATTATAAAGGGGTTTATTTGAAAGAAACCAATAGAATGAGCGATGAAATTCTTGTGCTCGCTTCAGAGTATGGAAAACTAAAAAGTACGAAATAATATGAATGATAAACTAATTACCAGAATAATTATTCTTTTATCAGTATTGGTTATTGCAGCCGTAATGGTATTAAATAAAAGAATTTTACCGGTGCCTGAAAATATACCCAGTTTTATTTACCAATTACCTAAACTAAACGCAAGTATAAATGCTACATGCACTATTATACTGCTCGTGTCCTTTTATTATGTAAAACACAAAAATGTTAAGTTGCACAAAAAACTAAATATAACTGCTTTTATTTTGTCATGTATCTTTTTTGTATCCTATCTAACCTATCATTGGTTGGCTCAAGAAACAAGTTTTCCGAAAGATAATCCTTTGCGCGGGGTATATTTATTTATATTAATAACGCATATTATTCTTGCTGCCTTTGTTTTACCTTTAATTTTAATGTCGTTTTACTATGGATTGCAAATGAAAATAGAAAAACATAAGAAAATTGTACGATTTTCATACCCAATATGGCTATACGTTACTATTACCGGTGTTATTGTATATCTTATGATATCTCCCTATTATTCTAAATAATTTATTACTATATTTGTATTTATTATGAAATCTAGAATACTCTTTTTAATTGTTATCATAGCAATTCTGATGATTTTCTCGGAAGCTGTATTAGCACAAGGTTGCTCCCAATGCCGCTTAGGCCCTGCCTCTAATTTAGATGCAGGAGGTAATGTGGCACGTGGTATTAATTCGGGTATTTTATACTTAATGCTTATCCCTTACCTATTGTTTATGGGTATTATGGGATATTTCTTTAAGAATGATATTATTCAAAAGTGGCAATTATTTAAGAATTTGCTCTCTAAAAAACAATTGCACCCTTAATTTATTGCCTAAATATTATAGAAGTATAAAATTACTTTACACAAATTATTGCTTGCTTTAATTTCTTGGCTTTTGAATCGTTGATTTCAAAGTTATAATATTCTTTCCCTAATTTTATTTTTAATACCTGAATATTATTGGTTCCTAAAGTATTCCAATCATTAGCAGAAACACTATAAAAAGGGTAATAAGTAGTAGATTCAGTCATCTCATCAGCTTTTCCAACCGGCAAGTACTTATCATCAGCAATGGCCAATAGTACATCATTATTGCTTAGTAAAATAGTCATGGTATCGCCTTTGTTAATAATGTCTTTTTGTAATTCAGTCATAGTTATTTCTAATCCTATTTTATAAGAACCTCCGTTATTATTAGTCCAAACCTGAAATTGATTATTAATACCTGTCATTATATGTTTCTTTTCAATACCACTCTGAGGGTCTTTTTCATTTAAATTAAAATTACATTTTTGTTTCTGTGCAAATGAAAACGAAACAAAGAAAACAGAGAATAAAATAGTATTTAGTAGTTTCATAAAAAAATAATTTATTGAAGTAACAAAAGTAAAGTTTTTTTTGAATATTTAGCTACTTAACCATTAATTTATTCCTCCGATAGAAATATAATACTGTACGTATATGACAAGTTATCCTGTTAAATATTTTCATAGTTTTTTTGCTTAATTTGTAAAAAATACAAATAGTAAATCTAATTAATAAAATAGCTTTTAAGGATAACCCAATTATGTTATATTTGCAGTCCTAATGGAAAAATATATAGTTTCGGCACGTAAGTACAGACCCATTACCTTTAGCTCGGTAGTGGGGCAAAACCATATTACCACAACTTTAAAGAATGCTATTAAAAGTAATCATTTAGCACAAGCATTTCTTTTTTGCGGACCGCGTGGTGTAGGTAAAACAACTTGTGCGCGTATATTAGCCAAAACCATTAATTGTTTTAATGTTGATGAAAACATTGAGCCTTGTAATAAGTGCGAAAGTTGTGTTTCGTTTATTGAAGGTCGCTCTTTAAATATTTCTGAACTTGATGCTGCAAGTAATAACTCTGTAGATGATATCAGAGCTTTAGTTGATCAGGTAAGATTTGTTCCGCAAATAGGTAAATACAAAGTGTTTATCATTGATGAGGTGCACATGTTGAGTAATTCTGCATTTAATGCCTTTTTAAAAACTCTTGAAGAGCCCCCGCCTCATGCAATATTTATTTTAGCAACCACCGAAAAACATAAAATTATACCTACTATACTTTCCAGGTGCCAAATATTTGACTTCAATAGAATTAGGGTAGAAGACATGGCAAATCATTTGGCTGAGATTGCACAAAAAGAGAACATTACCTACGAAAATGATGGCTTACACATCATTGCCCAGAAGGCCGATGGTGCTTTACGTGATGCCCTTAGTATGTTTGACCAGATTGTAACCTTTGCAGGAAATCATGTAAGCTACAAAGCCGTAATCGAAAATTTGAATATTCTTGATTATGATTACTATTTTAAACTTACAGATGATATTTTACAAGGAAATATTTCTGCCTCTTTAATATTATATAACGATATTCTTGGACATGGTTTTGAAGGTAACTTTTTTATTAATGGCTTAGCTTTTCATTTACGTAACCTACTGGTTAGCCGCGATACAGCTACACTTCAACTCTTAGAAACCAGTCCTAATATTAAAGAGCGATATAAAAATCAAGCGCAATTGTGTTCGCTTACGTTTTTAATTAAAGGTATAGATATTTGTACAAAAACTGAGGCCGCCTATAAAAATAGTGTTAACCAACGATTGTTGGTTGAGTTGGCCATAATGCAATTGTGTGCTTTGCAGGTTCCTACACCTGATGGCGAAAAAAAAAAAGTTGAATTAGAACCAAACCCTCAATACAAAACGGTAGCCAATAACACATCTACAGCTGCCGAACCTATAAACAATACTTTACAGAATACCAATATCGCAGCATCCGGCAATATGCCCAATACTGCCCATTCAAAGCCTTTAGAAACACCTAATACCCACGTTGAAACTAATCAACAACCATTACCGGTTACAAAAGAAGTAATTGTAAATAAAGTTGCCTCATCAAAACCCACCTTAGCTTCCATAAAACGAAAAATAAATAAGGAAGACACCGAAGAGAAAGTAACTGTTTTGCAAGAGCGTAATCATCCATTTACCGAAGAACAATTACAGCAATCATGGGATTCTTTTGCTTTAAATATGAAAAACAAAGGAAAATCCTCATTATCGCACACACTCTCATGTAACAAACCTCAATTGATTGATAATAACATTATCACTTATACTATTTTTAATTCGGTACAAGAAAATGATTTGAATACTGTTTTGGGGGAGTTAAAAATGACTTTGCAAAATGATTTACAAAATGATACTATCCAAATAAAACTAATTATCAATAAAGAAGACACAGAAAAAAAACCATACACTAACCGTGAGAAGTACATACGTATGGCTCAGATAAATCCACAAATAGAAAATCTTAGGAAAAAACTCGATTTAGATGTTTAATTAATATATCATGAATAAAAGTAATTATTTTATAAGAGTGATGCTAGCTGTGCTGGTAGCTACCGGTGCTTACGCTCAGAAAAATATACATAACACAAAAAACACACAGTTACAAACTGTTGGCAATAACCTTAAGCCAAATACTGACATTGCCTATAAATACGAAACAGTAAAAGGCGATATGCTTAACGCACGTATTTATACTTTGGATAATGGGTTAAAAGTATATCTAAGTGTATATAAAGATGCCCCAAGAATTCAAACTTATATAGCAACAAAGGCAGGGAGCAAGAGCGACCCTGCTGATGCTACCGGATTAGCACATTATCTGGAACACATGCTTTTTAAAGGAACCGATAAATACGGAACGCTTAACTTTGAAAAGGAAAAAGTGGAGCTTGATAAAATTGAAGCTCTATACGAAACCTACCGCAAAACAAATGACGAGAAAAAGCGTAAAGTTATTTATCACCAAATTGACAGCATTAGCGGAGTAGCTGCAAAATTTGCTATTGCTAATGAATATGATAAAATGATGAGTTCTATAGGGGCTAAAGGAACCAATGCTTTTACTTCGTTTGAACAAACTGTTTATGTGAACGATATTCCATCTAATCAACTGGAAAAATGGCTAACTATTGAAGCCGAACGTTTTCGCAATCCGGTATTGCGAATTTTTCATACCGAGCTTGAAGCAGTATATGAAGAAAAAAACAGAGGACTGGACAATGACGGCAGGAAAATGTTTGAAACCTTGTTTGAAGCTATGTTTCCCAATAATAATTACGGTAAGCAAACTACTATTGGAACCATTGACCATTTGAAAAACCCATCAATCAAAAAAATTAAAGAATATTACAATAGCTACTATGTGCCTAACAATATGGCCATAATTATGTCGGGTGATTTTGATTATGACCGTGCTATAAGGTTAATTGACAGTCGTTTTGGAAGTATGAAAGCCAAACCGGTACCTGAGTATATTCCCGGAAAAGAAGCACCAATTACCAAACCCATAGTTCGCAATGTGTATGGTCCCGATGCAGAACAAGTTGTAGTGGCCTATCGTGTAGGGGGGCAAAAAACAAATGATAGAGATTATGCCGAGTTGGCCGGCAAAATATTGTATAACGGAACTGCCGGTTTGATAGATTTAAATTTGAATCAAAAACAAAAAGTTTTAGAAGCAGATGTTTTCCCATATATTTTGAATGATTACGGAGTGATGTTTTTTAGCGCTACAGCTAAAGAAGGACAAAGCTTGGAACAAACCAAAGACCTACTATTAGAAGAAATTGAAAAATTTAAAAAAGGCGATTTTCCTGACTGGATGATGAAAGCAGTTATCAATGACATCAAACTCAAACAAATTGAGGCCTTCGAAAACAATGATGAAAGAGCCAGAGCAATGCTTGATGCCTTTATTAGCGATGTGTCATGGCAAGACTATTCCAATCAAATTAACAGAATGGCAGCCATTACCAAGCAAGAGCTTACAGAGTGGGCAAAAAATAATTTCAATAATAATTATGTAGTTGTTTATAAGCGTACGGGTGAAGATAAAAATGTTCAAAAAGTAATAAAGCCCGAAATTACCCCTGTTGAATTAAACCGTGATGCACAATCGCCCTTCCTAAAGGCCATTACCGAAGCTCAAAGCCCTGTAATTGAACCCGTGTTTATTGATTACAATAGAGACATTGTTCAGTACAAATCAGCCATAGGTGCACCTATATATTTAAACCATAACAGCGAGAACAACTTGTTTAAAATGTTTTATGTGCTGGAGATGGGAAAAAATAATGATAAAAAATTAGAGTTAGCCGTTAATTATCTTGACTATTTAGGGACCTCGAAGTATAGTAATGAAGAGTTAAAACAAGAATTTTATAAACTGGGCTGCAATTACTCTGTATTTGCTTCTGAAGATAGGGTATATGTTAGTTTAGAAGGATTAAATGATAATTTTGATAATGCCATTAATCTTTTTGAAGAGTTATTAAAAGACCCCAAAGCTGATAGCCAAGCGCTCGAAAATTTGGTTGCCTCCATATTAAAACAACGTGAAGATAATAAATTAAGTAAAAATAAAATTCTTTGGAGTGGTATGCAAAACTATGCCATATACGGGGCTAAATCACCTTTTACCAATATTCTCACAGCAGAGGAGTTAAAATCAATAAAACCTGAAGAGCTTATTCAAAAAATAAAAGATTTAACTTCATATCAGCATGATATATATTATTACGGTCCACTAAAAACAGATGAGTTTACCGCTAAAATTAATAAATACCATCAAGCTGTTACACCTTTAAAAGCCATTCCTGAGCCTATGGCATTTACACAGCAAGATACTCCAAAAAACAAGGTTTTTGTAATTGATTATGATATGAAACAAGCAGAAATATTAATGCTTTCAAAGGATCAAGCATACAACTTATCTGTTATTCCAACAATTACTTTATTTAACGAATATTTTGGAGGCAATATGGGAAGTATTGTGTTTCAAACCATGCGCGAGTCAAAAGCTTTAGCCTATTCTGTTTTTAGCAGATATACCTTACCCGATAATAAAAATAAATCACACTATGTTATGGCATACATTGGAACCCAGTCAGATAAACTTCCCGAAGCCATGGCCGGTATGGTTGACTTGCTAAACAATATGCCTGAAAGTGATAACTTGTTTGCATCGGCCAAAAAAGCTACCGAAGAACAAATTAGAACCGAAAGAATTACCAAAAGCAATATTTTGTTTAATTATATGAACGCCAAAAAGCTAGGAAACAATCATGATATACGTAAAGATATTTACGATGCTTTACCAACTCTAACTTTTGAGAATATTAAATCATTCCAGCAAACACGCATTAAGAATAAGAAATATAATATTATGGTTTTGGGAAGTAAATCAAATCTTGATTTGAAAACACTTGAGAATTATGGCGAGATTACCTATTTAACCTTATCAGATATTTTTGGATACTAATAACATATTAATAATCAATAACCAAGCTAACCAATGAACAAAATTAAAGTTAACAACCCTGTAGTAGAACTCGATGGCGATGAAATGACCAGAGTAATTTGGGCTTTTATTAAAGAAAAGCTGATTTACCCTTATCTAGATTTAGATATTAAATACTATGATTTAGGCATTGAACATCGCGATGCAACAAACGATCAAGTTACAATAGAGGCTGCAGAAGCTATTAAAAAGTACAATGTAGGTATAAAATGTGCAACCATTACTCCTGATGAGGCGCGTGTCAAAGAATTTAATTTAAAACAAATGTGGAAATCGCCTAATGGTACTATCCGAAATATACTTGATGGTACTGTTTTTCGTGAGCCTATTGTAATGAAAAATATTCCTCGTCTGGTTCCTAACTGGACATCACCTATATGTATCGGTCGTCACGCCTTTGGTGATCAATACCGTGCTACTGATTTTGTAACCAAAAGCAAAGGAAAACTTACTATTACATTTACCCCTGAAGACGGCTCTGCCCCTCAATCTTTTGAAGTATATAATTTTAAAGGAGATGGTGTAGCTTTAGCTATGTATAATACTGATGAATCTATTAGAGGATTTGCACGCTCATGCTTTAACCAAGCCTTAATGAAAAAATGGCCTCTGTATCTTTCAACAAAAAATACCATCCTTAAAAAATATGATGGCCGATTTAAAGATATTTTTGAAGAAATCTACCAATCAGAATTTAAGAGCAGAATGGATGTATTAGGATTAACCTACGAGCATCGTTTAATTGATGACATGGTGGCATCGGCCCTAAAATGGCATGGCAACTTTGTTTGGGCATGCAAAAACTACGATGGTGATGTGCAAAGCGACACTGTAGCCCAAGGCTTTGGTTCATTAGGACTAATGACCAGCTCACTTATTACACCTGATGGAAAAACTATGGAAGCTGAGGCAGCACATGGTACTGTTACACGTCATTATCGTTTACATCAGCAAGGTAAGCCTACCTCAACCAATCCAATAGCATCAATATTTGCCTGGACTCAAGGATTAGCTTTCCGGGCTATGCTCGATCAAAACAATGAATTGGCTAATTTTTGTCAAACCCTCGAAAAAGTATGTATAGAAACTGTTGAAAGCGGAAAAATGACCAAAGATTTAGCCGTTTGTATTCATGGCAACAATGTAAGCCAAGATCAATACCTTTCCACCGAAGACTTTTTAGAGTCTTTAAATACCAACTTACGTAACAAGCTTGCTGCACAGTAACAATAAATTTTACCTTTTTCTTTAAGACCTTAATAGCACTATTAAGGTCTTTTTTTTGCATTTTTAAAAAAAAAATTGACAATCTATCTAAACCACATTTTGAAATTATCGTGATACGATTATTTGTTGAAAAACTTGGGATATTACTAACAATTTAATAGTTAAAAGTATCTCAAATCTTCTTAATTGTTTGTATAGTAGCGAGGTATGTAAGTTGTTTAGAATCTTTTTAAATTAATAAATTTCTAAAAAAATGTCCCTAAAATGTGTCTATTGATTAGGTATTCTTATAATTTTGCCGCGTGAAAATATGATGACACTATTGTGACAAAAGAAAAAATTACTTATATGCAAACAAATAATAAAGTATTTACATTTTGTTTTAAGCCGCTGGTAATATTAGCAGCTTTCTTACTATTGCGTCCTGTAAGTTTATACAGTCAGGATGCAGCAGCCGGACAGAAATTATTTAAGAATAATTGTGCCGCCTGTCATACCTTAACAGATGCCAAACTTGTAGGTCCCGGCCTTAAAGATGTTGCCTCTAAGGTACCTCAACCGGCTGAAGAATGGCTTATTAAATGGATAAAAAATTCGCAGGCACTTGTTAAAAGTGGCGACTCTTATGCAGTTAAAATTTTTGAAGAGTATAATAAATCGGTAATGCCTTCGCAAGCATTATCTGATGACGAAATAAAGTCAATTTTGGCATATATTGCCAACCCCGAAGCAGTAGGAGGTGGCGCAGCTAAGCCTAAAGAAGCAGCTAAACCGGCTGATTCAACAGCTCCTGCCGCCTCAAACCCAAATACAACTTTATATTTCTTATTAGGTTTAATTATTCTTTTCCTAATCCTGATTGGCGTATTAAGCGGAGTAAAAAAATCAATGCAGCGAATGGTCAATAACCAGGCTGGTTTACCCGAGCCGGAGCCTGTAACCTATAACTGGGACTACTGCAAACATTGGTTAAGAAACAATAAAAAAATTGTAGCTGTTGTTCTCATTTTGTTAAGTGGTTATTTATCTAAAGCGGCTTGGGACGGTATGATGGGCATTGGTGTTTATCAAGGATATGCACCTGAGCAACCTATTTTCTTTAGTCATAAAATTCACGCAGGAGAAAATGGCATTAGCTGTGTGTATTGCCACTCTGGGGTTGAAAAAAGTAAAATATCAAATGTGCCTTCTGCTAATGTTTGTATGAATTGTCATAAAGGAATTCAGGAAGGTACTGTTACCGGAAAAACAGAAATTGCAAAAATTTATAAAGCGTTAGATTATGATCCGGACAAACAAACCTATGGACCAAATCCTCAACCTATTAAATGGGTAAAAGTACATCAATTACCGGAACATGCATATTACAACCACGCACAGCACGTTACTGTTGGTAAAATAGAATGCCAAACATGTCATGGCCCTGTTGAAAAAATGGACACTTTACGTCAATTTTCGCCATTAACAATGGGTTGGTGTGTTGACTGCCATAGAAAAACAGAAGTTAAAATGGCTGGTAATCCATATTACGACAAAATGCATGAAGAACTTAAAAAGACTTATGGTAATAAACCAATTACTGTAAGTATGATGGGGGGTATTGAATGTGGTAAATGCCATTATTAATCAAATATTTTAATTAGTAATTTTTCTGTTAAACAGAGCTTAGTATAAAAACTATGAATAATAAAAAATATTGGAAATCGCTAGGAGAACTTAATAATAATGATGAATTTATTAAGCAATCAAAAAACGAATTTACAGAACAACTTCCTATAGGAAACTTCTTAGGAAAAGAGTCATTAGCCGACACTAAAACACCTCGAAGAGATTTTCTTAAATTTTTAGGGTTTTCGGTTACGGCCGCTTCACTTGCCGCCTGCGAAACTCCTGTGAGAAAAACAGTTCCTTACCTTATTAAGCCCGAAGAAATTACCGTTGGCATAGCTAATTGGTATGCTTCTACTTATGATGACGGTAATGATTTTTGCAATATTTTGGTAAAAACCAGAGAAGGTCGTCCTATAAAAATTGAAGGGAACAAATTATCTAGTTTTTCAGGTGGAGGAACAAATGCCAGAGTACAAGCATCAGTACTGTCACTCTATGATAACGAAAGATTACAAGGCCCTTTAAAAGACGGAAAAGCCACTGATTGGAAGCAAATTGACAGTGACCTTATTGCAAAATTAGAAGCTGCTAATGCAGCCGGAAATGGAATAAGAATCTTAAGTTCAACCATTACCAGTCCTTCATTAAATGCTTTGATTGCTGAGTTTACCGCAAAATATCCTACCACTAAGCTGGTAACCTATGATGCTATATCTTATGCAGGTATTAGAAAAGCCAACCAAAAAACCTTTGGAGCTGCTGTTATACCTACTTATAATTTTAGTAATGCCAATGTAATTGTGAGTTTTGGCGCTGATTTTCTCGGAAATTGGGTATCACCTATACAATTTGCACGCCAGTACGGAAAAAGCAGAAAACTAAGTAAAGATAAAAAGGAAATGAGCAAACACTTTCAATTTGAAAGTATTTTATCTTTATCAGGAGCTAATGCTGATGTACGTGTGGGAGTAAAACCTTCGCAAATAGGAGCAGGGGTTGTTAACTTATATAATGCCATTGCTACAAAAGCCGGTGCTGCTACCTTGTCGGCCGGTAAAGTACCTTTCGATAAATCTATAGCCAAAGCTGCTGACGCTTTATGGGCAAATCAAGGAAAATCAATAGTAATATGTGGTTCAAACGATTCGCACATCCAAACTGTGGTTAATGGTATAAATTACTTATTACATAATTATGATAAAACTATTGATATAGTTAACCATTTAAACCTTGGCAAAGGAGACGATGCTGAGTTTTCTACCCTCATTGATGAAATGAAAGGAGGAAAAGTTGGTGTTTTAATGATGCATAATTGTAATCCGGTTTATACTTCTCCAAAGGCATTAGAATTTGAAGCTGCATTAGCAAAAGTAGGCACAAGTGTATCGTTTAATATTTCAAAAGACGAAACAGCCGATAAGTGCAAGTATGTTTGTCCTAACCATCATTATTTAGAGTCATGGGGAGATGCTAGTCCGCAAGTTAATAGCTTTGCCTTAATTCAACCTACTATTTACCCATTATTTAATACCAGAGCTATTGGCGAGAGTTTGTTAGCATGGATGAAGGGTTCAGGAAATTATCAGGATTACATAAAATCTGTTTGGCAGAAAAGTATGTTTACCATGCAAAACACTGAGCCTTTCTTTGAGAATTTCTGGGAGAAGTGTTTGCATGACGGTATTTTTGAAACATCTCCTCGTTTGGCCGAGCCTTTAGCATGGTCGTATGATTTAACTGCTGATGCTGCTGATGTAGCAAACGAAAAAGGAAGTGAATTAGAAATTACTTTCTATCAAAAAATGGGCATTGGGAATGGTAATCAAGCCAACAATCCTTGGTTACAAGAAATGCCAGACCCAATATCAAAAACAACTTGGGATAATTACATAACCATGTCACCAAAAGAAATGGAGAGAAGAGGTTATAATATTATTCATGAAAAAGAAGAAAAAATGAGCACTGTTAACTTAACCGTTAATGGTGTTACTTTTCAAAACGTACCGGTGTTTCCACAACCCGGACAGCCCGAAGGAACAATTGGCTTGGCATTAGGATATGGAAGAACCAAAGCAGGAAAAGTAGCTAATAATATTGGAGTTAATGCTTATTCCTATATGGGTAAAAATGCTGATGGTTTGTTAAGCTATTATGCTACTAAAGTGAGTATTGCAGATAGCGCAGAAAAATATATGATTGTTACCACTCAAACCCACCAAACCTTGATGGGAAGGAATATGGTAAAGGAAACAACATTTTCGGAATACTTAAAAGATCCAAAAGCGGGGAATGAAACCGTAATGCTTTCCCTA
This sequence comes from Bacteroidia bacterium, assembly GCA_020845635.1. Classification (GTDB taxonomy): domain Bacteria; phylum Bacteroidota; class Bacteroidia; order UBA4408; family UBA4408; genus CAIKXD01. The sequence continues at coordinate 39,157 of JADLFI010000039.1, read as the reverse complement.
GCCAATGGTCATGAACATAAAAAAGTACCTGCACATACTGTTGATTTATGGGCCACAGAAGATAAACCGGGCTTTGCCAGACCGGGGCTTCAATGGAGCATGGGGATTGACTTAAACGTATGTATCGGTTGCGGTAATTGCGTTGTTGCATGTCAGTCGGAAAATAATGTTGCAGTAGTTGGAAAAGACGAAGTTAGAATGAATCGTGAAATGCATTGGATACGCATTGACCGATATTATTCCAGCAGCATGACAAAAGAAAAAGGAGAGCTTGAAAATAAAGGAATTATTGAGACTTACCATGAAATGGAGGTGCCTGAGGAAAATCCACAAGTAGTTTTCCAACCGCTAATGTGTATGCACTGTAACCATGCTCCATGCGAAACAGTATGTCCGGTAATTGCTACCACACATAGTAACGAAGGCTTAAACCACATGACTTATAACCGTTGTGTTGGAACTAAGTATTGCGCCAATAACTGTCCTTACAAAGTACGTAGATTTAACTGGTTTAAATATTTTGAAAATAAACAGTTTGACTTTAATATGAATAACGATTTAGGTAAAATGGTTTTAAACCCTGATGTTACCGTTCGTTCACGTGGGGTTATGGAAAAATGTTCTATGTGTATTCAACGTATTCAGGAAGGCAAACTTACCGCCAAAAAAGAAGGAAGAGAAATTAGAGACGGTGAATTTGAAACAGCATGCGCACAATCTTGCCCAACAAATGCTATTACTTTTGGAAATATTGCCGATAGCAATAGTAAAGTTGCCAAAATGAAAGAAGATGAGCGTTCATACTACATGCTTGAGGAATTAGGGGTAAAACCATCTGTATTCTATCAGGTAAAAGTTAGAAATATTGAAGAATCACTTTCTTAAATTAATTAATTAGTATTCAAGAAAAAATTAAAAGTTTAATCATATAATAATTTAAAGATTATGTACGAAGCCCCGATAAGAGAACCATTAATACTGGGTGACAAAACCAATCATGAAATTACTGAAGATATCTGTAGGCCTATTGAGGGAAAAGCCAACAAATACTGGTGGTGGTGTTTTATAGTAGCTTTTGCGGCACTAATTTGGTGGGTATTAAGCGTAGCCATTACCGTAGGAGAAGGAATAGGGGTATGGGGAATTAATAATATAGTTGATTGGGGTTGGGATATTACCAACTTCGTTTGGTGGGTTGGTATAGGTCATGCCGGAACACTCATTTCAGCAGTATTATTACTTTTCCGTCAAAAATGGCGCTTATCTATTAATCGTTCTGCTGAAGCTATGACCATTTTTGCTGTAATTTGTGCCGCTACTTTCCTTTTAACTCACATTGGTCGTCCTTGGTTACCTTATTGGTTACTTCCACTTCCTAATCAGTTTGGTTCATTGTGGGTTAACTTTAACTCACCTTTAGTTTGGGATACTTTTGCTGTTTCTACTTATTTTACAGTTTCCTTAGTATTTTGGTACACCGGCTTAATTCCTGATTTTGCTGTAGTTAGAGACCGTGCCAAGACCAAAGCCATGAAATTTTGGTATGGACTTTTAGCTTTTGGTTGGACAGGTTCATCAAAAAATTGGCAACGCTTTGAAGAGGTTTCATTAGTATTGGCAGGGGTTTCAACTCCACTCGTACTTTCGGTTCACACCATTGTATCTATGGACTTTGCCACTTCTTTGATTCCTGGATGGCATGCTACAATTTTCCCTCCATATTTCGTTGCCGGAGCTATCTTCTCCGGATTTGCTATGGTGCAAACCTTATTGATTATTACCCGTAAAGTATTAAGTCTTGAGAATTACATTACCACTCTTCATATTGATATGATGAATAGAATTATTTTGGTAACAGGTTCTATAGTTGGTATTGCTTATATCACTGAATTTTTTATTGCTTGGTATTCGGGTGTAGAATATGAAAGTTATTGTTTTATTAACCGTGCCACAGGTTATTATTGGTGGGCCTATGCCAGCATGATGACATGTAATGTAATATCTCCGCAATTGTTCTGGATTAAAAGTTTAAGAACAAATATTACCTTTACATTCATTTTAAGTATTGTTGTAAACACAGGGATGTGGTTTGAACGCTTTGTTATTATTGTATCATCTCTTCACAGGGCTTATGTTCCATCAGAGTGGGGCAATTATCATCCATCGTGGGTTGAGGTAGGTATTTATATTGGTTCTTTAGGATTATTTTTTACATGCTTTCTTTTATTTACTCGCTTCTTCCCTGTAATCGCTATGAGCGAGTTGAAGACTATTGTTAAATCATCAAGCACCCAAGCCAAGCGTGCCCAAAAAAATAACCCACACGCACATGCAGCACATCATTAATAAATTAATATTTGAATAATAATCAGTTATGAGTAAATATATTTTTGCAATTTATAATGACGAAGATGTTTTAATGGAAAACATTAAACCTTTACGTAGTAACGGTGTTCGTATTAAAGAAGTTTATAGTCCATTTCCGGTACATGGTTTAGATAAACTGGTTGGGCATAAACCAACTCGTATAGCTATAACCTCCTTTATTTATGGAGTAATTGGAACTATTTTGGCTATCATTATGACTAATTATATGATGATTACCGATTGGCCAATGGATATTGGTGGGAAACCAAGCTTTGCTTTTTACAAGAACCTACCGGCTTTTATTCCGGTTATTTTTGAATCGGCAATATTTTGTGCAGCACACGGAATGGTTATAACTTTTTATTTAAGAAGTAAAACCCTACCCGGAGTTACTGCATTTGTACCGGATAAAAGAATGACCGATGATAGATTTGTGATGCAGGTTGAATGTAACGATTTTTCAAAAAAGGCCGAATTAACAGAATTATTATTGAAGCACGGAGCTGAGGAAGTAAAAGAATATGGCAAGTAATAAAGAATTTAACGATTTTATGAATAATATGAAAATTTATAAACGTACACTAGTAGGAATAGCACTAACTACAGTATCTGTAGTGTTGCTTAATGGTTGTAAAAGCGATCCTTTAAGTCCGGGTATTGAATTTATGCCTGATATGTATCGTTCAGTAGCCTATAAACCTTACGAAGAAAATCCTAATTTTAAAGACCAGTTAGGAGCTAGACCACCTGTAGCCGGAACAATTTCTCAGGGACAATTTCCTAATTCAGCCTTTGGAATAAATAATCAATCTTATCCTTATCCTAATACTAATGAAGGATATGAGGAAGCCGGAAAGAATTTAAAAAACCCTATAGAGCTTAATGAAGTTAATTTGGCTAAGGGAAAGAAGTTATATACTGATTTTTGTACCCACTGCCACGGTGATGCCGGTGATGGTAATGGCAAATTAGTTCAAAATGGCAAGTTTCCTTCTCCGGGTAAGTTTTGGGATAAGGTTGAAGCAAATGGCTTAAACGATGGAAAAATGTTCCATTCAATTACCTATGGAAGAAACTTGATGGGCTCACATGCCTCGCAGGTAACCAAGGAAGAAAGATGGTTGATTATACATTATATTGATGAATTGGTAAAAAAAGCAACACCAGCTAAAGCAGAACCTGTTGCTGATGAAAAGAAAAAATAATTAAATAAATACAAAAGCACCGAATATACATTATACCTATGACTACATACGCTGTAACAAAAAATAATAAAACACTGGCAATGGCTCTAATGGCCGTTGGAATTGTTGGTATTGCCTATGGATTTGCAACTGATATTACCAGAACATGGGCAAGTTTATTGCACGGTAACTTTTTTCTTTTGGCTATCGCTTTGTGCGGTTTGTTTTTTTACACCTTTCAATTTGCCTCAGAAGCAGGGTGGAGTGCCGGTATTTTACGTGTTCCTTTAGCTATGGCTCAGTTCTTACCTTACGCTTGCGGAATTTTAATCTTAATATTTATCTTCGGACACCATGACCTTTATCATTGGACACATGAAGGTTTGTATGACAAAGCTTCGCCCGATTTTGATAAAGTAATGTATGGTAAAAAAGCATTTTTAAATATTCCCTTCTTTGTTATTAGATTGGTGCTTTATGGAATAATATGGGGAGGTTCGGCTATTATGCTTAAAAAATATGCTATTGAGGAAGATAAATTAGGAGGCACTGATTATTATTGGAAAGCCTCAAAAGTGTCGCATGTGTTTTTAGTATTGTTTGCGGTTACTTCTTCTACCGGAGCTTGGGATATATTAATGTCTATTGATGCTCACTGGTTTAGTACTTTATTCGGATGGTATATTTTCTCTGGTTTGTTTGTAACCGGATTAACTGTAATTGGTTTGCTTACTATTTATTTAAAACGTAATGGTTATATGCCAAAAGTTAATGAGAATCACATCCATGACATTGCTAAATATATGTTTGCCTTTAGTATTTTCTGGACTTATTTGTGGTTCTCTCAGTTTATGTTAATTTGGTATGCCAACTTGCCTGAAGAGGTTGCTTATTATGCTATAAGACAAGAAGCAGGATTAAAACCAATTTTTATTCTTAATTTTGTAATTAACTTCTTTGTTCCTTTCTTATTATTTATGTCAAGAGACGCAAAAAGAAGAGAGGGTACATTATTGTTTGTAGGGGTTATTATGATAATAGGACATTGGCTTGATGTATGGCTAATTGTAATGCCAGGTGTTATGGGAACTCATGCCCATATTGGAATTGTTGAAATTGCTTCTACAGCATTCTTTGGTGGCATGTTTTTATGGGTGTTCTTTAATGCACTATCCAAATCGGCAGTTGTCCCTGAAAATCACCCAATGATTGAAGAAAGTTACCATTTTGAATTATAAGAATAAGAAAAGTAATAATTTTGAATATATAATTAATAAACATGATTTCATTTTTAACCATTGTAACCTTAGTACTAGGCGTTGTAGCTTTTGCTAACCTGATTAAAGTATATGAATTGTCTTCAACACTAAAAGGAAGTTCTCCTGATGAAGATCCTATTCCTGATTCGGAAAATAGGTTTAATAGTAATATGATGATGGTTTTTATCATCTCTTTCCTTATTTTCTGTGCTTGGGTAACAAATCATTATTGGGATCATATATTGCCTGAAGCAGCCTCTGAGCATGGTCAAGAAGTGGACAAATTAAATGCTTTTAACTATTATATCATTACTTTTGTATTTGTAGTAGTTAATTTCCTTTTATTCTTTTTTGCATATAAATACTATGCTAAAAAAGGCCGCACTGCATTTTATTTTCCACATAATGCAAAATTAGAACTATTGTGGACAATTATTCCTGCTGCATTCTTAACCGTTGTTTCAGTATATGGATTATCATTATGGAATAAAATTACTACCCCTGCCGATCACAAAGATGCTATTGTTATGGAAGTTTTTGGGGAACAATTTAAATGGACAGCTCGTTATGCCGGTAGAGATAATACTTTAGGAAAATTTGATTACCGTCTTACCGGAGATATGAATCCTCTAGCGCTTGATACTACTGATAAAGCTGCATGGGACGATAAATTGGTAAATGGAGAATTACATATTCCGGTAGGGAAAACTGTTATTATGTATTTTCGTTCAAAAGATGTAATTCATAGTGCCTACATGCCACACTTTAGGGCACAAATGAATGTGGTTCCCGGAATGGTTACCCAATTTCATTTTAAACCTACAATTACCACTGCTGAAATGCGCGAAAAAACCAAGAACCCGGAATTTGACTATTTATTGCTTTGTAACAAAATTTGTGGAGCAACTCACTGGAATATGCAAATGAATATTATTGTAGATTCTGAAAAAGATTATAAAGAATGGTTAAGAGAGCAAGACACATTTAAGAAAAAATATATGTCGGCTCAAAACAATAATCAAAACGAAGAAATCAAATTAGCTTCAAACTAATTTTTTATATTTAATAATTTTTACTCTCAATAAAACACACAATCGTAATTAAATAACAGTAATATATTATGAGCTCTCAAGCAAATATTTTAAGCCACGATGATACGCACGAACATGATAATCATGCACATGATCATCATCATCATGAAGAACAAAGTTTTTGGTCAAAATATATTTTTAGCACCGACCATAAAATGATTTCGAAGCAGTTTTTAGTAACTGCTATATTTATGGGAGTAGTGGGCATGATGCTTTCTATCTTCTTTCGTCTTCAGTTGGCATGGCCTGGGCACGGATTCGGGATTTTAGAATTTTTCTTAGGCAAGAAATGGGCACCCGATGGGGTTTTAGACCCTAATATGTACTTGGCATTGGTTACTATTCATGGTACTATCATGGTATTCTTTGTATTAACCGGTGGACTCAGTGGGACTTTCAGTAATTTGTTAATTCCTTTCCAAATAGGTGCCAGGGATATGGCCTCAGGTTTCTTGAATATGATTTCGTTTTGGTTGTATGGCATTTCAAGTATAATTATGTTTGCCTCTTTGTTTATTGAAACAGGACCTGCTGCTGCCGGTTGGACAGTATATCCTCCTCTTAGTGCCATTCAAGAAGCTATGCCGGGTTCAGGCTTGGGAATGAATATGTGGTTGATAAGTATGATATTTTTTGTGGCGGGTTCTTTGATAGGATCAATCAACTATATTGTAACTATTCTTAATCTTAGAACCAAAGGCATGACCATGTCAAGATTGCCTTTAACTATTTGGAGTTTCTTAATTACTGCTGTGGTTGGTTTATTAACTTTCCCTGTGTTGTTTGCCGGTGTTCTTTTGCTAATTGCCGACCGATCATTAGGTACTAGTTTTTATCTTTCAGATATTTTTATCAGCGGACAGGCTTTAGAGCAAACCGGTGGTAGTCCAATATTATTCCAACACTTGTTTTGGTTCTTAGGTCACCCTGAGGTTTATATTGTATTATTGCCATCACTAGGTATAACTTCTGAAATTATTTCAACGATGAGCCGTAAGCCTATTTTTGGGTATAGAGCTATGGTGGGTTCAATGGTTGCTATTGGTTTCCTTTCAATAATAGTTTGGGGGCATCACATGTTTATTACCGGTATGAATCCTTTCTTAGGTTCGGTGTTTGCATTTACTACATTAATGATTGCAATCCCTTCAACCGTTAAAGTATTTAATTATATTACCACGCTGTGGAAAGGAACATTGAAGTTTTCACCGGCTATGCTTTTTGCCATTGGCTTAGTTTCTACCTTTATCTCTGGTGGGGTAACAGGTATTATTTTGGCTAACTCAACACTTGACATTAACGTACACGACACTTATTTCGTTGTTGCCCATTTCCATCTGGTAATGGGAGCTTCGGCTGTATTTGGTATGTTTAGCGGTATTTATCATTGGTTTCCTCGTATGTTTGGACGTATGATGAATAACAAATTAGGATATGCCCATTTTTGGATAACATTTATTGCCGTTTATGGTGTATTTTTTCCAATGCACTTCCTAGGGTTTGGTGGTGTTCCAAGACGTTATTACAGCAATGAAGCATTTGCATTATTTGATGGCTTACAAAGTATAAACGTAATGATGACAATTTTTGCGATAATAGGTGGTTTAGCACAAATACTTTTCTTGTTTAACTTCTTCTACAGTATGTATCGTGGTAAAAAATCCAGCCAGAATCCTTGGAATAGTAACACTATTGAGTGGACTGCTCCTATTGATAAGCAATTACACGGAAACTGGCCCGGAGAGTTGCCTACCGTACATCGTTGGGCTTATGACTACAGCAAACCGGGTAAAGACCAAGATTTTGTTCCTCAAACAGTTCCTTTAGCTCCCGGAGAAGAAAGCGAAGAAGAACATTAATTAGATGATTAAGAATATAAGCCTCAGTTTTTTTCTGAGGCTTTTTTGTTTCGTGAAAGCGGTATCGTCAAATTTTTTTTATATTGTTTATGGAATTTAAGTGATTGATGCATCTAATAGCTGTAACCATTAAAATTTTATGCTATGAAACGTTTCACAATCATTTCCATTACTGCATGCAGCCTCATTATATTGTTAAGTGGATTAATGCATGCCGACATTATTTTTACTGCAGAAAGAGATAATGCATTTCTAACTCTGCTTAAAGAAAAGTTTATTAACTTTAATAACACTTTACCACAAGATAGAGTTTTTATACATACCGATAAATACTTGTATAATCCTGGCGAAACCATGTGGTTCAGCGTTTATTTGCGTGACGCAAAAAGCATGAAAGCCTCTGAAATGAGCGACATTGTTCAAATTCAAATTGTAGCCCCAAAAGGCAATATTGAAAAGGAATTTAAACTTATTTGTAAAGACGGAAAGGCTGCAGGCGACTTCTTATTTGCCGGTAATTGCGTAGGTGGTATATATAAAATACGCGCCTTTAGTCAATGGCAAAAAAACGAGCCTGATAGTATATTCTTTGAAAAAGAAATTAATGTTCAACAGTTAATTACACCTCGACTTAAAATGAAGCTCGAATTTGATCGTAAGAGTTACGGCAAAGGCGATGAGGTAATTGCTCTTCTAAATCTTGAAAGTAATGATAATAAAGTTTTATCAAACTTTCCTTTTGAGTATGCGGTAAAAATTGCCGACAAGGAAATCAATAGGTCAAAAGCAACGACTGATCATGATGGCAATATGCATATTAAATTTAAACTTCCAACACGATTAAGTAGTAATGACGGTTTGCTCAATGTGATGATGCAGTACGATGGGATGAACGAAAGTATTTCAAGAAGCATTCCTATAGTGCTTAATAATATTACTTTGAAATTTTACCCGGAGGGTGGTGATTTAATTGATAATTTAACTAATAAAGTGGCTTTTAAAGCCACTGATGAGTTCGGGAAACCTGCCGATATTGAAGGAGTTGTATTAGATAGTAAAGGGAATAAAATAACCGACTTTAAGAGTTATTTTAGGGGTATGGGGTCATTTGCTCTGTTGCCAAAACCCGATGAAAGTTATACTGCAAGAATAACAAGCCCTGTAGGTATTGAAGCGGTGTATGGTTTACCACAGGCATTAAATGAAGGGTTTGTGCTTAATGTAACCGAGCAAAATTCATCGTCAATAACTGTAGCGGTTAATGCATTAGATACACAGGAACTTTCGCTTACAGCACAAATACGTGGCAAGATTTATTACAGCACTGCTATTGATGCTAAAAATGGTACTTCTTTAATAAAAATTCCAATTAAGGAAATGCCTATAGGAGTTTGTCAGATTACCTTATTTAACCATGAAGGAATCCCTGAAAACGAAAGGTTGGTTTTTGTAAATAGGGATAAAAAATTGAACGTAGTTGTTAAAACTGATAAAGAAAAGTATATGCCACGCGAAAAAGTAAAAGCAACGATAAAAGTTAGCGATAGCGAAGGGCATCCTGTAGCAGCCAATTTAAGCTTGAATGTAACTAATGATGAGTTACTTGTTTTTGCTGATGATAAGCAAGGCAATATTATATCAAAATTATACTTGGAGCCTGATGTAAAAGGTAAGATTGAAGAACCTAATTTTTATTTTACCAATGACTCAAAAGCAGAAACTGCACTTGATTATGTTATGCTTACCTCTGGTTGGCGCAGATTTACTTGGGAATATATGCTTGAAAATGATTATCCCGTAGTTAAATATAAATCAGAGAAAGCCATTATAAGAGCTACCGTATTAGATAGATATTCATTCAAACCTGTTTCCCAAGCCACTATTACTTGCGGAAACTACCAATATCAAACCAATAATAGAGGAATGTTTGTGATTAAAAATATTGATATAACCGAAAACCCGGTTTTAAGCATAAAAGCAAAAGGATATAACAATTACCAACAAACTTTATCAGATTATTTCTCCAATAAAACCATCTATTTAGATCCTGTTGATTTTCCGAGAGTGGCTTATACAGCAATGCAAGCGCGGGCCGAAGGTTCACCCAAAAACGAAGCTTTTGGTGGTGCCATGATTCATCATAAGGAAGATAATATGAATATGAAAAAGAAAATTCAAGTTCCCGTTGATATGATACCTGTAGCAGAAGCAGAATTGGAGAAACAAGAAGTGGTAAATCTTGACCCCAACAAGAATTTTGAAGGTATGAGAATGTTAAACGATCTTGATGAAGAACTGCTTGATAAAGGAGAAGAGCCTAAGCCAAACGTGGGTATTAGATTCTACAAAGCGCGTGTGTTTGATGTTCCGGACTATAGTAAGAATAGTGAAACACAGGTTAGAAATGACTTTAGAAAAACCATTTACTGGAATCCTTCAATCAACATAGATCATACGGGAAAAAAAGAAATTGAGTTTTATACAGGCGATGATTTGGCTTCCTATCGATTTGTGTTTCAGGGGATAGGAAACAATGGTGAGGCAGCCTATACAGAGTATAAAATTTTTACTCAACAACCTTTGAATATGACTCTTAAAATGCCCGAAATATTAGTTCAAAATGATGAATTGGTTTTGCCATTGTTGATAAAGAATAATAGTGATAATAAAATTAACGGCCAACTTAATATTAATGTTCCGGATGAATTGCAGAGTTTGAATAATATAGAAAACAATGTTACTATAGCACCGCGTGAAAGTAAAACTGTCTTATTGAAATATTATACTAAGATGCCTATTGAGAAAGGTGCTATAATTGTATCGTTTAAGAGTAATGTTTATAACGATTCATTTGAACGTAATTTTTCAATAATTCCTGAAGGTTATCCTAAGCAAGTTTCGTTTAGCGGTAAAGAAACCAATAATTCTTACGTAGTAGATATTGATAATTTAGTAAAAGGCTCTATAGTAGCTTCGGTAACGGCTTATCCAAGCGTTGTTAGTGACTTAATGAAAGGAATAGAAAGCATTTTAAACGAACCTGTAGGTTGCTTTGAGCAGACCTCTATGAGCAGTTATCCCAATGTGTTGGTAAAGGAGTATTTGGATATTATGGGAGAGGTAAATCCTAAAATAGAAGCCAGAGCCAATGAGCTAATTGCCAAAGGATATAAGAGGTTAATTACTTTTGAAACTAAAGAAAAAGGATATGAATGGTTTGGTGGAGCTCCCGGTCATGAGGCTTTAACAGCTTATGGATTAATGCAATTTAATGATATGAAAAGAGTGTATAGCGGAGTTGAGCAGAGCATGATAGACCGAACAGCCGATTGGTTAATGGCCAGTAAAGATGGTATTGGAGGTTATAAGAGAAACAGTAAAGCCCTTGATAATTTTGGTCGTGCCGATAAAAATATTACTGATGCTTATATTACTTTTGCACTGGCATGTGCTAAATACAGTAATATAAAGTTAGAAATTAATCATTTGTATGACGAAGCAAAAAAGAGCAAAGACCCATATTTGTTAGGGCTTGCAGCTAATGCTTTATTTGCTTATGAAAAAGATAAAAGAGCACAAAGTATTTTAAATGAATTGTTGAAATATCAAAAGGATGACGGCAGCTTTAATGGTTTGGTACACTCAATAACCCGCAGTACCGGAATAGCATTGAAGGTTGAAACAACATCATTGGCCGTGTTGGCAATGTTGCAAAGTGACCAGATGAACCATCAACAATTAAATAAAGCGGTTGATTTTTTAATAAAATCAAGAAATGGAAATGGTGGATTTGGGAATACCCAATCAACCATAATGGCCTTAAAGGCTTTAACTCAATATGCCATATTCAATAAACATACAAATGAAGATGGGGTGTTGGAGGTTTATATTGAGGGGCAAAAAGTTAAAGAACTGGAATATAAAGCAGGTGAACGTGATGCTATTGTTATTGCAGGCTTAGAATCATTTTTACATGAAGGGAAAAATAAAATCCAGTTGAAGTACCGAAAAGCAAAAAATCCACTTCCATACTCCATAGCGGTAAAATGGTTTTCATATTTACCCACATCGTCAAAAGATTGCGTGGTGGGGTTAGATTTAGGCCTGTCAGACACTAAAATAAAAGCCGGAGAAACCGTACGACTGAATGTTAAGATTGAGAATAAAACCAATCAAGGATTACCTAATACCATGGTTGTTGTTGGAATACCAGGAGGATGCAGTGTACAGCCTTGGCAACTGAAAGAAATGATGGATAAGAAATTGGTAGATTTTTATGAGATAAATGGTAATAAGCTGAATTTATATTATCGCCAAATGTTGCCTTCAGAGCAAAAAGTACTTCATTTTGATTTGAAATCTGAAATTAAGGGTAAGTTTCAATCACCGGCAGGTAGCGCTTACTTATATTATACCAATGAGGATAAGGTATGGAAATCATTGCCTGTATTGGAAATTATTTAGTTAATTCAAGTATCTATGGGTGTTGTGTAAAATATGTAAGGCTTATATTCCCTTGGGAATATAAGCCTTAACAACACTAGAAACAACTTAATGATGAAAACAAACAATAATTATTTTGCTTGATTAAACTCTAAATTAACCACAAACGCAACATCTTCACCAACTGTATTTACACCCTCGGTTAAAACATTCCATTTTAGGCCATACTCTATTCTGTTAATGCTACCTGTTGCTTTGAAGCCCGCTTTTACATTTCCGTAACCATCTTTTTGAATTCCTCTATGAATTACATCAAATTTTACTTTTTTGGTAACATCTCTCACGGTAAGATTTCCTTCTAATACATATTTATTACCGCTTACTTTTTTAAATGAAGTACTCTTAAATTTCATTTGAGGAAATTTTTCAGCATTAAAGAAATCATCACTCTTTAAATGTTTATCACGCATTTCATTATCGGTGTTAATAGAGTTTACGTCCACTGTAAAGTTAATATCGGCATCAGTAAAATCAGGGTTTTTTGAATTGATTTGACCATCAAAAACTTTAAAATTACCTTCTACCTCCGATATCATGAGGTGAGCCACAGAAAATTTTACATTAGAGTGAGCATTGTCTGATTTCCAAATTGTTTGGGCAAACGAGAATGAAGCTACTAAAAGAGCTGCAAATAGTGATACGATTTTTTTTGTCATAATTTTTAGGATATTAAGTTTATGCTGCAAACTTCCTATTTTTATGATTACTAAAAATTGACCTATGATAAGATTTTGTAATTTATTAATATTTATACCATATATAAAATTTGCAAATCATTTTAAATAGCTAAGGCATAATTTGGCTGAAATAAAATGAAATGTTAATTTCGCCCCACTTAAAAATATAATATAGAGATTACTATGAGAAATGTTACAGTGATTGGTTCAGGAACAATGGGAAATGGAATTGCTCATGTGTTTGCCCAACACAATTATAAAGTTAACTTGGTTGATATATCACAACCTATTCTTGATAAAGCCATAGCCACTATTACCAAGAATTTAGATAGAATGCTTGCCAAAGGTAGTATTACTGAGGAAGTAAAGAACTTAACATTGAGTAATCTGCAATGTAATACCGACTTAAAGTCTGCTGTTTCCGATGCTGATTTAGTTGTTGAGGCAGCTACTGAAAACCCCGATATAAAACTTAAAATATTTCAAGATCTTGACCAATGGTGTAAACCCGAAACTATCTTAGCCAGTAATACCTCCAGTATCTCTATCACTAAGATTGCCGCTAAAACGAAAAGACCCGAAAAGGTAATAGGTATGCACTTTATGAATCCGGTACCCGTAATGAAGTTGGTTGAAGTAATAAGAGGGTATTCAACTTCAGATGAAACTACCGGAAAAATTATGGAAACATCGAAAAAACTCAATAAAATTCCGGTTGAAGCTAATGATTATCCTGGATTTGTGGCTAACCGTATTTTAATGCCAATGATTAATGAAGCTATTATTTCGTTACAAGAAGGGGTAGCCGGTGTTAAAGAAATTGATACTGTTATGAAATTAGGTATGGCTCATCCTATGGGGCCACTGCAATTGGCAGATTTTATTGGCTTAGATGTTTGTTTATATATAATGCAGGTGCTTTATGACGGTCTTGGGAAAGATAAATATGCCCCTTGTCCTTTATTAGTGAATATGGTTACAGCAGGTCATTTAGGGGTAAAGAGTGGTAATGGTTTTTATTCCTATTCCGATAATTCAAAAGAATTGGTAGTTTCTTCTATGTTTGCTAAGAAGTAACTAAGCTCAGTAGCCTAATAAAATGGAAATATAATAAGAATATTTATTCTTTTTTCTTAGCTTGTTGGGTTTAATTCAAACCACTTCTCTATTATACTATCAGCATGATTAACTATTGAACGGTGGTTGAACTCGTTGGCATGATTATCATAAACATAATCCTGTGCCCAAACTTTATGGTGAGTTACGGTTTCTTTAATGGCCATGATGATGTAATTAACTTCATCATCAGTCATGGTTGGGTGTATGGAAACTCTAATCCAACCGGGTTTCTCAGACAAGTCGCCATGATCAATTTTGCAGGTAATGTTTTTTGAAAACTCTTTTGACACATTGAGCAAAAAATGCCCGTATGTACCTGCACAAGAGCATCCTCCACGAGTTTGAATCCCAAACTTGTCATTCAGCAACTTTACACCAAGATTATAATGAAGCCCCTCAATATAGAACGATAAAACCCCTAAACGTTTTTCTATATTGCCGGCCAACAGATGCACACCTTCTATTGATTTTAAAGCAGGGATTAGCTGATGTAAAATTTCTTCTTCCCGCTTGAGTATGTTTTCAACACCCATTTGCTCTTTAAGTCGAATACATAAAGCTGTTTTTATAGTTTGCAAAAATGGGGGAGTGCCGCCATCTTCACGGGTCTCAATATCATCAATATAATTATGTTCGCGCCATGGATTAGTCCATTTTACAGTTCCTCCACCAGGGCTTTCAGGAACAGAAAGCTTATACAATGCAGAGTTAAAAACCATAATTCCGGTAGTGCCGGGACCTCCCAAAAACTTATGTGGCGAAAAAAATATGGCATCTAAATATTGCAAAGGGTCTTTGGGATGCATATTAATATTAACATAAGGTGCCGAGCATGCAAAATCAACAAAGCAATATCCTCCGTTTTTGTGCATTAATGCTGCAATTTCAAAATAAGGTGTTTGAATACCCGTAACATTAGAACATGCTGTAACAGAAGCATATTTTATTTTCCGGTCTTTATATTTTTCTAATAATATTTCAAGATTTTTTAAGCTTACCAATCCTTCTTCATCAGGCATAATCCATTCAATATCACCAATGGTTTCCAACCATGAAGTTTGATTGGAATGATGTTCCATGTGGGTAACAAAAATAACGGGTTTGTCTTCGGGAGCAATAGTGAAATTTTGCTTATGTTGCTCCGGAATACGCAATCCTAAAATTCGTTGAAATTTATTGATAACCCCTGTCATACCCGAACCATAAGAAATTATACAATCGTTTTCCCCGGCATTAACATGTTGCTTAATAATTTTACGTGCTTTGAGGTACGATAAAGTCATAATGCTCCCGGTGGTAGATGTTTCGGTGTGAGTGTTGGCTACAAATGGTCCAAAGTCATTCATCATCTTTTCTTCAATTGGGCGGTATAATCTACCGCTGGCAGTCCAATCAGTATAAATAATAGGCTTTTTGCCATAGGGCGACTCAAAATGTTGAGAATTCCCAATGATATTTTCTCTAAAAGGTTTAAAATAGTTCTCCAGAAAAGAATGGCTCATATTGTTTGCTTCTTTATACAAAAATATGAAAAGGAATAATTCTTTAAAGTGTAGAATTTTAGAAATATTGAAGAATTTACTTTCGTTGACCCAAAAAATGATCAGAATTAATTGTTAAAGTACTTATTGGGATTGGCATATAAGCATTCTCAAAAGCGTGTTGGGACAAGTATTTTAGAAAATATTTTTATATATAAAATTTTAGTGTAATTTTGACACTATAAACCTAAAAATATATGAAAAATTTTTATTCAAAACTTCAACATTTAATGGCTGTTTGTGCTATCTTAATGATTGGCAGCAGTTTTGTTCAAGCCCAAAATTTTATTTTCCATGCCGAGTTTGTAAATAACTGGACAGGTGCAGGATATAATTTTAATGATGATATAAGCAATTATCCCTCGGTAACAGTACAGGCTACATCAACCGATGACGAGTTTATAATTGAAGCAGATAATTATTATAATAAATGGGATAATTACGGAACCTGCATCGTTAACACACCTACTCCATTTGTTTTTTATGGGAATACTCCTTCCTACGATCCTGGAAATTCTTTTTTGACAGATAGTATAGTAATAGATAGGTATTATACCGTACGTTTGAAAAATATGGGTTATAACTCAACTGAAGCTATAATTATGGAAACCGACAGCATGCCTGTAACTTTTGCCGCAAGTAATGCTATAACTCAGCTTCCTGCTGCAAATGGAGTTGGAAATAATGTTCCAGTAATAGTAACTGTTACATTAAGTAAGGCGCGTTGCGCTCAGGAAAAAGTTTATATTCGTTACACTTCTGATAGTTGGACTACTTCGGATGTTGTAGAGGTGGCTTTCGCTAATTTTAATGACTTGACAGGAACCGCTACAATCCCCGGAATGAACAGTGGGGTTCAGGTTGATTATTATGCTATGACAAGTACTGTTGATGCCCTATTGTTGAATGTTAGTGATTATGATTTAATTACTTTGCGTCAAGAGACCAATTCAGGAGCTAATTATTCATATATTGTTCAAGCCCCTCCAGTAGGTTTGGTAAATGTAACATTTCGTGTAAACATGAGCAATCAAACAGTGTCGCCTCAGGGGGTGTTTTTAGCCGGAAGTTTTAATAACTTTAATGCCACAGCCGATAGCATGTTGCCTGTAGGAAACAATATTTACGAGTTAACTTTAAGTTTAGACACCACAAGCATTGTGCAGTATAAATTTGTAAATGGAAACACCTTTGAAACCGGTAATTCGGCCTGTGGAGTTGATGATAGTTTTGGCGGATATAACCGTGAGTTATCAGTACCAGAGAATGATTTTACTTTGCCATTGGTTTGTTTTAATGAGTGCTCCGATTGTATGTTGCCCGGCCTTGCGAATGTAACATTTCGTGTAAACATGAGCAATCAAACAGTATCGCCTCAGGGGGTGTTTTTAGCCGGAAGTTTTAATAACTTTAATGCCACAGCCGATAGTATGTTGCCTGTAGGAAACAATATTTACGAGTTAACTTTAAGTTTAGACACCACAAGCACTGTGCAGTATAAATTTGTAAATGGAAACACCTTTGAAACCGGTAATTCGGCCTGTGGAGTTGATGATAACCTAGGCGGATATAACCGTGAGTTATCAGTACCTGAGAATGATTTTACTTTGCCATTGGTTTGTTTTAATGAGTGCTCCGATTGTATGCCTGTTGGTGTCAATAATATCAGAATAGAAAAACTCACTGTATATCCGGTTCCTGCACATGATCAGATTGGAATTGGAGCAGTAGTTGAAACTACGGGTTTCGAAATATATAATATAAGCGGAATGGTGGTCAAATCAGGCTTTTTGACTTCTGAAAGCAATATGATTAATATCTCAAACTTAGCGAATGGTTTTTATACTATCAAAACCATAAGTAACAATAAAAATTTGAGTGCCAGCTTTATAAAAAATTAAAATGCAATAATTAATATTGGACAAAGAATAAATTCAATAATAGTTAATTAATAAATGCAACTAAGTTTATTATTTAGTTGCATTTTTTTTGGTTATGATAAAAACTAAATGCAATCAAATTATATTTGCATTAAAATATAAATATGGAAAATGAGTTTTTTGCACACTCCAGTGCGTTTATTGATGATGGATGTCAAATAGGAAAGGGCTCTAAAATATGGCACTTTAGTCATATTATGAGTAATTGTATTATTGGGCAAAATTGCAATATAGGTCAAAACGTGGTTGTATCACCGGAGGTAATTTTAGGGAACAATGTTAAGGTTCAGAATAATGTGAGCATTTATACAGGAGTAGTTTGTGATGATGATGTTTTTTTGGGTCCTTCAATGGTTTTTACCAATGTTACCAATCCGCGGAGTGCGGTAAACCGCAGAGGGCAATATGCCAAAACTCATGTAGGAAAAGGCGCTTCGATAGGCGCTAATGCCACTATTGTTTGCGGTCATAATATTGGAGAGTATGCCTTTATTGGTGCCGGTGCAGTAGTAACCAAGAATGTTCCACCCTATAGTTTATGGGTAGGTAACCCGGCTAGGCAAGTTGGATGGATAAGTGAATATGGGCATCAATTGAAGTTTGAGAATGGTATTGCTGTTTGTCCTGAATCAAAAGAAAAATATGAGTTAAAAGACGGAAAAGTTAGAAAAATTTAAAGAAAAGAATATGATAAAGTTTGCAGTAATTGGTGCAGGTCACATAGGAAAAAGACATGCTGAAATGATAAGAAGACATGAAGAGGCGGAGTTGGTAGCAGTTTGTGATGTTAGAAGTATTGAAGAAACAGGTGCAGGAGTTTTTGACGTACCTTATTTTACTAGTGCCGAGGATATGTTTAAGGCTAATCTTGACTTTGATGTGGTAAATGTTTGCACACCTAACGGATTGCATTCGCACCATGCATTATTAGCCTTACAAAACAAAAAACATGTAGTATGCGAAAAACCTATGGCCTTGCATAAAGTTGATTGCGAATCTATAATTTACAAGGCTCTGCAAATGCACCGCAATGTATTTTGTGTAATGCAAAACAGATACTCGCCACCATCAGTATGGATTAAAGAAGTAGTTGAAAAGAAAATTATAGGCGATATATTTATGGTTCAGTTAAATTGTTATTGGAATCGTGATGATCGCTATTATAAAAAAGGAAGCTGGAAAGGCACAGCCGATATGGACGGAGGTACTTTGTTTACACAGTTTTCGCATTTTATTGACATCATGTATTGGTTGTTTGGTGATATTAAGGATATACAAGCTAAGTTTAACGATTTTAGTCACAAAGAGTTAACCACCTTTGAGGACAGTGGCTTTGTAAATTTTAATTTTATAAATGGTGGTATGGGGGCTATTAACTATTCAACATCGGTGTGGGACACCAATTTAGAGAGTTCTTTAACTATAATAGGTAGTAAAGGGAGTGTGAAAATTGGAGGTCAGTATATGGATAAAGTTGAGTATTGTCATATTAAGGATTATTCTATGCCCGAATTACCTCCAACCAATCCGGCTAATGATTACGGGGCTTATAAAGGTTCCGCTAATAATCATGGATATATTATTGATAACGTAATTGATACTTTAAAAGGAAGAACAACCATAACTACTAATGCCTTAGAAGGATTGAAAGTAGTTGATATTATTGAACGCATTTACAGCTTGAGAAATTAGAAGTTTAATTGCATTTCTTTGATAGATATTTTTATTTAATAAATTCATCAAACTAAAGCCAATAATTGCTTTCCGTTTGGAAGATAAATATTTGGAAAATACCTATACACTAGTATTACACAAAGTGTTTTATATAGCGTGTAGTATATTCTATTTACAGTAAATCAGTAACAATCAATTCCCATTTTAGATATTGAATAGTACCCAAAAGTAAAATCATTATAGTAAAATGTATAATGATTACCCAAGGTTATGAAATGCAGGCTAACTGTTCGGAATGTATATAATTCACATTTTGATGTATCAACAAAGATAATAGTATGGAGCCGATACAAGCTTTATGAAAATGGAAGAAATTTCTTTAATAATTAAAGAACCATAGTTAGCCGGTTACCTACTGCATTCATATCCTTCCCATAACTGCTGCTTCAACTTTATTTGTTATTCAAAAAATAATATTAAATTGCATACATAAAAGTTATTCATACGTTGAATATTTGTGTACAAGTGTGCTTGTTTATTACCAAGATGAAAACTTAAAATAATTATTGTTTAACCCTTAAAAGTTGAATTAATGAAATACAGAAGAATGCCCATTGAAGCCGAATCACCCGAGGAGAGAGGCTATAATAATATTGCATTTAATTTAGCCGAAAGCTCGGTAAGCGACTTTAATTTTAAAGATTTGAATTTTGATGTTAAAGATATAACGCTTTGTTATGGCGACCATAAAGGCTTGCCCGAACTAAGGCAAATGCTGGCTGAAAGATATAAGATGAAGCCCGAACATTTTATAATTACCCCGGGAGCTGCTGCCGGTTTGTTTATAGTGTCAACCTCTATACTCAACAAGCAAAACCGATTATTGGTACAAAGGCCTAATTATATTACCAATATTGAAACCCCACGTTTGCAGGAGTGCGAGATCGATTACATAGATTTAAAATTTGAAGAATCGTACCAGTTTGATTTGTTTAAGTTAAACACAATGGCTCAGAAACGTCCGGCACTGATTAGTATTACCACACCTCACAACCCTACCGGTACAGCGTTAAACGAAGACGAACTCAATGAAACTATTGAAATAACAGAAAAAAACAACAGTTATTTGCTGGTTGATGAAACCTATCGAGATTTATCGTTTAACAAAGCACTTCCTTTGGCTGCCTCGTTAAGCGATAAGGTAATTTCAGTTTCGTCTGTCAGCAAAGCTTTTGGGTTGCCCGGTATTCGGATTGGTTGGATTGCTTGTAAAAACAAACGACTCCTAGAAACTTTTTTGGCAGCCAAAGAGCAAATTTTTATATGTAACTCTGTGTTAGACGAAAACGTAGCCTTGTTTTATTTTAAAAATGAAAATAGGTTTTTTCCGTCAGTAAAAAAGCATATAGCTCATAATTTTGCTATACTAAAGAACTTTATGCAAAATACCAAAAACCTTGAATGGGTTGAGCCGCAGGGCGGAGTAGTTTGCTATCCGCGTATAAAGTCTAGAATAAACTACACTTTGTTTTACGATACTTTATATAAAAAATATAAAACGATTGTAGGGCCGGGGCACTGGTTTGAAACGGACAAACGATATATGCGAATTGGCTTTGGTTGGCCCACTGCCGAAGAGTTGCAAAAAGGACTTGAGAATATTGATAAAACCATAGAATCTTTAAAGTAAACAAAACATATTGTTTATATTGCTGCCTAACTAATTTTGGAAAGAACAATAAAATAACTATGTTTGATTAAATAATATCGGAAAAAATGTCGGTACATAAAGAAGTAAGAAAGGTTACCACCAACACCTTGCAGGAAATGAAGCGCAGAAATGAAAAAATTGCTATGCTTACGGCATATGATTATTCAATGGCAAAAGTAATTGACCAGGCAGGTATAGATGTAATTCTGGTGGGCGATAGTGCCAGTAATGTTATGGCAGGTCATGAGACAACTCTGCCCATTACATTAGATCAAATGATATATCATGCAGCCTCAGTAATACGTGGGGTAAACCGTGCTTTAGTAGTAGTTGATTTGCCTTTTGGTTCATATCAGGGCAACTCAAAAGAAGCCTTAACATCGGCCATAAGGGTAATGAAAGAGAGTGGGGCACATGCTATAAAAATTGAAGGAGGTAAGGAAATAGAAGAATCTATTAAACGAATTCTTTCGGCAGGTATTCCTGTCATGGGGCATTTAGGTTTAACCCCTCAGTCTATTTATAAATTTGGCACTTATAATGTGCGAGCTAAAGAGGAAGAAGAAGCCTTACAGTTGGTTGAAGATGCTCATACACTTGAAAATGCAGGCTGCTTTGCCATAGTTCTTGAAAAAATTCCTGCCGTATTGGCGAGCAAAATAGCCAAAGAAGTTTCTATTCCTATTATAGGTATTGGTGCGGGGTCGGGAGTTGATGGGCAGGTTTTGGTATTACATGATATGTTAGGACTTAATGTTGGATTTAACCCACGTTTTTTGCGCAGATATCTTAACTTATTTGAAGACATAAAGGGAGCAGTAGGTGCTTATGTTGATGATATAAAAAGACTTGATTTTCCTAATGAAAATGAGCAATATTAAAGAGTAAACACCGATGACTTAAGCGTATATATGAACTTTAATCACCTATTTAGAAAAAAATCAGTTTCGCAAATATTAAAGAGCTTAGATAGTAACACCAATGCTCATGAATCATTATCAAAGCAGTTAAAGGTGCGTGATTTAACCTCTTTTGGTATTGCTGCCATAATAGGTGCCGGTATATTTAGTACTATTGGTAAGGCCAGTGCCGATGGAGGTCCGGCAGTAGTTTTCTTATTTATATTTACGGCTATTGCTTGTGGCTTTGCAGCCTTTGCTTATGCCGAGTTTGCTTCAATGGTTCCGGTGAGCGGCAGTGCATACACCTATTCGTATGTGGCTTTTGGCGAACTCTTTGCTTGGATTATTGGTTGGGCACTTATTATGGAATATGCGGTGGGTAATATTGTTGTGGCTATTTCTTGGAGCGATTATTTTGTTTCTTTATTAAAAATCATCAAAATTCCTGCTTTAGGCATTCATGGCATTAATGTACCCGAGTGGGCAACTATGGACTACTTTACAGCCCGTAACGGATATCAGGAGGCTTTAAACCTTATCAACCAAGGTGCTGAACTTACGGCCGATATGAGAGCTAAATACAACGCATGGTCGTTAGCCCCTACTATTGGGAATTTTCACATTATTGTTGACATTCCGGCCTTAGCGATTATTGTTTTAATTACGGCCTTGGTGTATCGTGGTATTAAAGAAACTCGTAATGCCAGTAATATTATGGTGGTTATAAAACTTTGCGTAGTGCTTCTTGTTATTGTTGTGGGAGCCTTTTATGTTGACGTTAGTAATTGGCATCCATTTGCTCCTAATGGTATTTCCGGTGTATTAAAGGGGGTTTCAGCCGTTTTCTTTGCTTATATTGGTTTTGATGCTATAAGTACTACAGCCGAAGAGTGTAAAAATCCACAAAGGGACTTACCTCGCGGCATGATGTATGCCATAATAATTTGCACCGTACTATACATACTTATTGCATTAGTTTTAACCGGAATGGTTAGTTATAAAGAGTTAAATGTTGGAGATCCATTAGCCTTTGTTTTTGAGAAACTACATTTAAACAAATTGTCAGGGCTTATTGCTGTAAGCGCGGTGGTGGCCATGAGCAGCGTAATCTTAGTATTTCAAATGGGGCAGCCGCGCATTTGGATGAGCATGAGTAAAGATGGATTATTGCCTAAAAAATTCTCTCATATACACCCAAAATTTAAAACACCCGGATATAGCACTATTATTACAGGTTTTGTAGTGGCCATTCCCGTTTTTTTTATGGACTTGAGTACTGTGGCAGATATTTGTAGCATAGGTACTTTGTTTGCTTTTACTCTTGTTTGCGCAGGAGTTATTAAGCTACAATCAGATCCTAATGCCCCTGAACGAAAGTTTAAAACGCCATATTTTAATAGTAAATACATTATGCCGGCCTTATTGTTATTGACTATTGTTTTGATGCTAATTTTTAATAAAGCAGGCTTTAGCAACTTCTTTAAAATACAACAATTAAAAGAAAAAACAGAAATATTGTCCGTGCTAGACGAAAACGATCATTATGAGTTTCTTAAAGCAGTAACTCAAGAGCAGGTGTTAAATCCCGAGTGGTTTAAAAATCCAAATATTACCCAAACCATTTTGGAGCATTTCGATAATGATGAGATACAACATTACTTTGAAAAGAGTAATATCGAAAAAGGTAAGTATATGATTAGCGGTTGGACAGTGTTTAAGCACCAAATACCTTATTGGGTGTTTATTATTATTTCATGTTGGGTAACAGTTCAATGTTTCAAAAAATCATATTCATTAATTCCTGTGCTGGGTGCGTTAAGTTGCTTATATATGATGAGTGAGTTAGGAATAGCCAATTGGATAGGGTTCACGATATGGCTTATTGTTGGATTAATTATATATTTTGGGTATAGTATGAAAAACAGTAAACTGAATACTCAATCAAATTCGTAATTTTTATATAATTGATATTGCATCAGCTTGTATTTGAAAAATGCTATATTTGTACTGGAAGAGTAATATTAATATGTCGCAAAAAAAGTATAACTTTTTAATGATTAACAGCAAGATAATAGTATCACTAATTTTTGCTACATGTGTATTTTCGTGTAAGAATTTTACAAATAGCGAAATAAGTAAAGGTACCATTGAGTATGATGTTACTTACCCAAACCCTGCCGAAATAACCATGAGCATGGATTTAATGCCTAAAACTGTTATTTACCATTTTAATGAAAATAATTCAAATAGCGAAATTTCAGCAGGCTTAGGCGCTTTGAAAACCACAGTTTTGACTGACTTCTCAAAAAAGAGCATTATTCAAACATTAAACTTGTTGGGGAAAAAATACATGGTGGAGTTTAATAAAGCCCAAATTGATAGTATGAATAAGGCAGAACCTGAAATGGAAATGGAACATACCGAAGAAACTAAGAAAATAGCGGGTTATGATTGTAAGCGTGTTAAGTGCACTACCCGAGATAATACAGGAGCTATTGTTAATTTTGATATATATTATACTCAATCTATTAAATCGCCTAATGTTAACTGGTTTAGTAATTATAGCTCTATTGATGGTATGCTTATGGAATATCGTGTAAAACGCTATGGAATTACAATGAAACTAACGGCCAAATCTGTTTCACCCGATGGGGCTGACGATAGTGTATTTAAGTTGGAAGGAGATTATAAAAGAATTCCCCCAACTGAAATGGACGGGTATTTTAAAATGTATTAATTTTTATTATCATTTTACTTTAGGTTATCCTCCTAACTAATATAGATATTCCGTAATTTTGTCCCAAATTATAGTGGTATGTGTTTTGATAGATGTTAAGCTATTGATATCAATCAATCTCTTGTATTGAAAATAAAGTGCAGCATTTATCCGTTTTACTCCTATAAAGAAATAAATAGATAGAACTAATTATTATAAATAACGCCATTTAACACTTAAAATAAACACCTATATTGAAAATTAATATGAAAAAAGCCATTAAAATTATTGCTGTCATTTTTATTGTTTTATTTGCCTTTTTGCTTGCAGCACCTTTTTTGTTTAAAGATAAGATTGTAGCGCTGGTTAAAGAAGAAGCTAATAATAATTTAAATGCCAAAGTTGATTTTGGAGAGTTTGATTTAACCATTATTAAAAGCTTTCCTGATTTTACATTCAGTATTGATAACGTTTCAATTGTAGGGGTTGACGATTTTGATAAAGATTCATTATTGTCTGTTCAGAACTTGTCTATAAAAATGGACTTGATGAGTGTTATTAAGGGCGACAAGATAAAGATTGATGCCATAGTCTTAAATACAGCCCGTATTCATGCCATTGTTTTAAAAGATGGAAAAGCCAATTGGGATATCACAAAACCATCAGCCGATTCAACTGTTAGCCCCGAATCGGAAAGCAAGTTTAGTTTAAGTTTGAAGAAATTGAGCATCAATAACGGTTATATTAGTTATAACGATATGGAATCAAACATGAGTGCCGAGTTGCTTGGTTTAAATCATGAGTTGAAAGGTGATTTTACGCAAGACCTATTTTTAATGAATACCATGACCACCATTACGGGGCTGAGTTTTACAGAAGGTGGTATGAAATATTTGAAAAATGTAAATGCTGAGGCTAAGGCCGATTTAGAAATGGACATGAAGAACTCTAAATATACTTTTAAAGACAATGAATTTCGTTTGAATGCTTTGGCGTTTGGCCTAGATGGTTTTGTGGCTATGCCTACCGATGACATTGAAATGGACTTGAAATTTTTAGCCAAAAAAACAGCTTTTAAAGAGTTCTTATCTTTAGTTCCTGGTGTATATACCAAAGATTTTGCAGATGTAGAAACTTCAGGAAACCTATCGTTTAATGGATTTGCCAAAGGCGTTTACAACGATAAAACTATGCCCGCATTTTCACTTGCCTTAAAAGTAGATAATGCCATGTTTAAATACCCTTCATTACCTAAAAGAGTTGAAAATATCAATATAGATATGGCTATAAGTAATAAAGATGGAGTTCCTGATCATACCATAACCCAAATCAATAAATTTCATATTGAAATAGCAGGCAATCCTGTAGATATGCGTATGCTTATAACAACACCTATAAGCGATGCCAATATTGATGGCTTTATAAAGGGCAGGTTGGATTTGAATTCGGTTAAAGATGTAATGCCAATGGAGAAAGACGAAAAAATGAATGGGCTAATTACAGCCGATGTTGTGCTAAAGGGCCGGATGTCATCTATTGAAAAGGAACAGTATAAAGATTTTAATGCATCGGGCAATATTACCGTTGAAAATATGCAATATGAAAGTAATGCTACACCTTACGGTGTAATGATACAAAAGGCAGTGTTGCTGTTTAACCCTCAATATCTTGATTTAACAGATTTTTCCTGCACTTTGGGCAAATCAGATATTCAGGCTAAAGGAAAAGTTGAGAATTATTTGGCTTATGCCTTAAAAGACGAATTGCTGAAAGGCAGTCTTAATTTAACTTCTAATTACTTTGACCTCAACCAATTTATGACTGATGAGCCTGCAGATGCAAGTAAAGCAAGCCCTGATACCGCTGCCATGGCAGTGGCTGAAATACCCGGTAATATTGACTTTTCAATGAATGCAGTTTTTGCAAAACTAATTTATGATAATTTGGAAATAAGCAATGTAAAAGGCAAATTGGTAATGGCCAACAATGAATTAATATTGAAAGATGTTATGATGAATTTGTTGGAAGGAACTATGATGATGAACGGAAAATATGGAACTAAAAACCTAAAATCACCTGATGTTGATTTTGCTATGGATATCAAAGGATTTGATATTCCGGCCACGTATAAATATTTTAATACAGTTCAGAAAATGGCCGGTATTGCCAAGTATGCCACAGGAAAGTTTAATTGCAATATGACCTTTGCCGGAAAACTAGATGAACAGATGAATCCTGTGTTGCCTACTTTGAATGGCTCCGGGAGATTGCAAACCCAGAATGTGTTATTGGGAAATTATGAACCTATGAACAAAGTAGCCGATGCTATTAAGATGGAGAAGTATAAAAAAATGGATTTGAAGAATGTAAATATTTCATTTAAGTTTAAAGATGGGGGAGTAGATGTAGATCCCTTTGAAATTAAACAGGGTGATAATAAGTTAACAGTTTCAGGCAGAAGTAATTTTGATAAAACTATCAAGTATAATTTAGAATTTGATATTGCTCGTGCCGAGTTTGGAGCAGCCGCCAATACGATGTTGAACGGATTAGTGGCACAAGCCAACAGTAAAGGAGCTAATTTTAGCCTTGGCGACAGAGTTAAGCTATATGCCCTTCTTACAGGAACTGCTACCAATCCGGTAGTGAAAACAGATTTAAAAAATACCACTCAAAATGCAGTTGATGATTTAAAAAATAAGGCTAAAGACGAACTGGATAAAAAGAAAGCTGAGTTGGAAGAAAAAGCCAAACAAGAATTAGATAAAAAGAAGGCCGAAGCCGAAGCAGCCTTAAATAAAGCCAAAGATGAAGCCGAAGCCAAAGCTAAAGCCGAAGCTGAAAGATTGAAAAAAGAGGCCGAAGCCAAAGCACAGGCCGAAAAAGAAAGATTAAAGAAAGAAGCTGAAGAGAAAGCCAAAAAAGAGGCTGAGAAAAAACTGAAAGGTTTGTTTGGGAAGTAATAAATACAGTATAATAAATTGCAAATTATAATGTTATTAAGCAAAGCTAATTTATTTATTTTACTTTCAATGATTGTTTATAGCTCAGTATTGGCTCAGGACAATAAAGCTGGAACTTGCCCGGAGGTTGAAAATAAAAATGCCCTTAGTTTGTTAGAGAAAGGGCGTAATAAAAAGAAATACGAATTTAAAGAACGTATGGAATTTATTAAAAGAGCCTTAGATGAAGAGCCTGATTTTGCCGAAGCACAATACGAGATGGCAACAATGCAAATAACCTTAGCTGTAGGTAATGGTACAAGTTTTAAACCTGCCGAAAAATACCTCCTTAAAGCTATTGAGCTTTGTCCTGACATTAATCCTTATGCATATTTTTATTTGGGACAAATTTACTGGGGGGCCGAAGATTATACCAAGACGGTTAATTACTTGGAAAAGTTTACCAAAAACCCCGAAAATGCTAAGAAACCGGAAGACTTTGACAAGGCCGAAAAAATACTCAGACAGGCTAAGTTTTTTGAACAGATTTACAAAAAGAAAGTAGAGTTTGAACCGCAAGCGGTAAAGAACGTTAATACCTTTGAAGATGAGTTTTTGCCTATGCTTTCGCCCGATAATGAATACATATACTTCACCAAACGTTATATGAAGCAGGGGAAAGATGTGTTATTTCCACAACAGGTTGAAGAGCTGATGGAGGCGCACAAGGCCAATAGCGAGTTTGTAAAGCCTACGCCAATGGACAGACCATTTAATACCCCCGGAGAAAATTACGGAGGCATAACTTTCTCGATAGATAATAAGCAATTATTTATAACCGTATGCAAGGCAGAGAAAAACGGATATGTAAATTGCGATATTTATTCATCAGAATTGAACCGCGATGGCGAGTGGGGAGCTTTGAAAAATTTAGGCCCTAATGTGAATACCCCTGATGGCTGGGAAGCACAGCCTACCCTAAGCTCAGATGGGAAAATGCTTATTTTTGCAGGCGCCCGAGCCGATGGCCAGGGAATGGATTTATATAAAACTACCCGTGAAAATATACATGCACAATGGCAACCTTCCGTAAATTTGGGAAAGCAAATTAATACGGAGAAAAACGAGAAATCGCCTTTTATACATAGCGATAGCCAAACATTATATTTTACTTCTGATGGTTGGCCGGGTGTAGGAGGTTATGACATATTTTTTACCAAGCTGAAAGATGACGGAAATTGGTCAACCCCAAAAAATATTGGTGTGCCTATTAATACCGAAAAAGACGAAGTAGGTTTTTTTGTGAGTACCGATGGCAGTCTGGGATACATTAGTAGTAAAGATTTAAAAGGCAAGGGCCCCGGGGGATGGGACATATTCTCATTTCCCTTGTATAAAGAAGCACGCCCCGAAAAGATATTATTTATAAAAGGCGAATTGCGCGACCAAACAGGAGCTTTGCTTACCAATACCAAAATAGAAATAGAAACCGTAAATAGTAAAAAGAAAACAACTATTGATGTTGACTCTGTAAGTGGTAAATATACTACCGTAG
Source organism: Bacteroidia bacterium (assembly GCA_020845635.1). Classification (GTDB taxonomy): domain Bacteria; phylum Bacteroidota; class Bacteroidia; order UBA4408; family UBA4408; genus CAIKXD01. The sequence continues at coordinate 10,117 of JADLFI010000039.1, read as the reverse complement.
TAACTCTGAAAGGTGATGAAGATGCTATTCTTACCGTAAAAAGACCTCAATATGGTTTTTATAATTCGTATATTAAAGCCGGAGACACTACTATTGGGAAACCAATAAAAATTAATATGGATGTAAAACCTGTTGAGAAAGGGGCTACATTTAATATCAATAATATTAATTACAAAACCAACTCAGCCGATTTAACCGAAGAGAGCAAAATAGTATTGGAAAAATTTGCCGAATATTTAAACGAAAATAAAGCATTGAAGATTGAGATTAGAGGGCACACCGATAATGTAGGCAACGCACAAGCCAATTTAGCATTGAGCACCGACAGAGCCTTTACCGTAATGGATTATTTATTGCAAAGAGGTATCCCAAAATCACGCATATCATTTAAAGGTTATGGCGATACCAAACCCATTGCTTCTAATTTAACTGAAACGGGACGAGCACAAAACCGAAGAACAGAATTTTTAGTAACCGGAAATTAGAGGAATATCAATTAGTAATTAAAACGCATTTTTATATTCGTTTCATAATCGTTGAATAAATCCTTACAAAGTAGATACATTCTTATTCTTATGCCGAGCTATAAATAGACTTTAAGAACAAACAGGTATTTCCTAAGCATTGGAATAATGTAGTATTATTTGTCCTTATTCATATTTTTCTTTTTCCATACAAAGAATGGAATACTTTAGTTAGGTCAATCGGTTTTTAAACTTTGCCTGAGGGTTTGTTGTATAAGTTCTCCAATACCTCCATTTGATAAATTGAGGGTTTAATGCCAAAAGCGAAATACCCCCCCCTGACCAATGAAAACAACAACTACTACGGAAACTCCACATGAACAAAATAACGGAATTCCTTTAGCTACTATTTACTCCAACTTGTAAATGAATATCCGGCAAATATTACATACACAAGAAACAACAGAAGTATGAAGCGAGATTATATACATAAACTGAGCTTAGAATTATCCTGATATGTATGTACACCGATAATAGAACACTTCTGAACTATGCAGTTTTGCATTAAGAAGAACCGTATGAAATACAAAGTAATTACGAATATCATTTGCAGTGCAAAACAGCAATGAGTATTCAAGAGGTTCATGTTTAGTTTTGTGAAAAACTGAGGGGGTGTGAAGTTCCTCTTCTCATACTCATCCTTGTTGTTCAAGGTATATCCGCATTTAATTACAACTAAAATGGAGATTTAGAAGTCAAACAAATCATCCAGCAATCCTTTCTTTTTTTTATAGCGATAGTCACTATCTTTGGTAAATCGATGGCGATCAGAATAACTATCTGTTACAATGTTTTTGATATTTTGTGAAGAACGTTCAATTATCTTGTCTAGCTCCCCACGGTCAAGCCAAACTCCACGGCAATCTGGACAGTAATCAATCTCAATACCACTCCGGTCTGTCATTACTAAGTTTACATTACAATTTGGACATTTCATAAAAATTAAATTTAATTGGTTATTTTTTCTAATATCAAACTTCCTTTTTTCGCGATTGAATCAAGTTGAGAGGATGACTTATTTATTAATGTGTCAAGTTTTTTAACCTTGTTGCTTTCTTTGTTTATTAGAGAGTCAAGTGTTAAAACATTGTTAACCCCTTTGTTAATAATAGAATCTAAAGACTCTGATTTGTTTTGTAACTCATTAAGTTTGTTTTCAACCTCGTTGCTTAAGTTGTTGCATGAAGTTAAGGAAAAAGCAATTACAATCACTAGTATAAGCTTGTTCGTGACGTACTTCATGATTATTTTTTTCTAAAATTAAATCTTTTTTGAATATCAACTAAATAATCTTTCATCATTCTGTCTTAAGTTAATCTTTTTGTTTGCACATATTATACGCTTGCCTATAATAGAAATTTATTAAACATAACGCTTTTTGTTTTCAAATATACCCATTAAAATGATATATAAGCAGGTAAAAAAGGAGAGGCTTAATATTTTACTTGAATTTTATTGCCAAAATAATTGTTCTATAGTGTACCTAACTGCCTTACTTTAACTAGCCTTACCTATACATTTTAAGCCCTCTGAATTTTTTGGGAAACTACCCACTTATACAATTTACTTGATTCTAACGGCTTGTATTGTTGCATAATATTTACTATTAATTTAGATGTAAGGAGGTTGAGCTAATTGAGCAAAAGCAGCACTTATTGGTAATTGGCGTTGTTTACTTACAGGCATAAAACTCGTTACTCTACGGTGTATGCTACGCTAACATCTTATAATTTCATTGTTGAATATTTACACCTATAAATTTAAGTAACCAATTTTGGTGTTTTTTAATGATATTTTTATTGCAAGTAAAAAGTAATCACCTCCCTACAAGGGGAAGTGATTACTAATAAGAAAGTCAATTTCTTAATGGTTTACTACAAATTTTCTTGTAGCGATTAAACTGCTATTTGCTACCTGAATGAAATACACTCCGTTTACAAATTTTGTTGTGCTGATGGTTGTTTTCTCGTTGTTGTTTTCAGCACTGTAAAAGGTTCTGCCTGTAATATCTGTTATTTTTATGGTTGAACCGTTTGGAATGTTAGTGATAGTTATATAATCGGCAGCAGGATTGGGATATACGCTTACTTGCATTTGCAGATTATTTTGGTCTGTAATGTCTGTGGCTTGGGAAGCTCCAAAATGATATAACCTATTAAAGTTATGATCGAAAATTGCAATTGACATAAATGGGTTTAAGATATACCATTGATAGTCTATAGCACCTCCGCCATAGTCTTCTTTCACACGAACAACATTGGTGTAGGTAATAGAAGGGGTAACTAATGTTCCATATCCATCATAAGTTAAAGTAACATTATTTACAGATTCACCAACTTTTTGATAGGTGTCATTTACAGTATCTAAAAAATTAAACGGAAATTTCATAAGAGTTTTGGGATTGGGAGAATAATCATTTCCCGAACCCGGAGTAGAAATAGTCCATGCAAGCACCTCCATTTTATTAGATGAGACTTCAAAAAAACTGTATGAATTCTGTCCAACCAAGGAAAGTGCATAGTTAGATGTTGGAAATGATGCGCCAATTGGAGAGGTAGATGGAACAATTACATCAACTGTACCAATTGGGGTATAGGAGAGTGAACCGAAGTTCCACATCTGGTTACTGCCACCGGGGCCGACCGAAGTTGTGGTTGCATAGTTAACAGGGACAGAAAGTCCTGAGGGAGGGGTGTTGTTGCCATTCAAGATGACAGGCTGTGCAAAAGCATTTATTGAAAATGCCGAAATTGCGATGAGTAGTACTTTTTTCATTTTTTTGTTTTTATGATTGATGCCATTCACATTTGGCTTTTTGCTTGTCGCCTTATTTTAAATTGTGTACTGAAACTCACTTTTACCCACAACTTGAATCATGTCGGTTATGTACTATCAATTTTTATTGTTGGTATTGGTTGCTCTGCCGCTCTTGTTAAGCTATGTAATATACTTGCCCATATTGACTATCCTTAAAATAATCTCTATTTATATTCAAAAATACTCACTTAAATGTCAATATGCAAAAAAATGAAAAGGTTTAATATTTTACTTTCTATACCTTGTGATTTTGATAGGATTTTACCATAAAGCATTTCAATTATCTCACTCAACCTACACCATTCCCAATTTTCAGGGGTTTTAAAATAGATTTCTTGGGTTTGATGGTGGGTAATGGTTTTATTTTGATGGAATGGGTTGAAACCGCATTCAATTGATTTAAAGGAATGGGTTATTGAACTGCCTCCTAATTCAGCAGGAGGATTATATAAATAAATTCCAAATTGGCTTTAGCCAAACAATTATCCATTAAATTTTTCAAATCCATATTTTCTTAAAAATCTTCATATTCATCTTGAAATGCTTTTTTGTAATGATGTTTTTCTTGATTTTTTAAATAATTTCTGCCTTATCAATAGCTGATTCAGAGACCGAAACAGCAAAATATTCATCTTGCCATTCAAATTTTTCTTTTGTATGCCTATTTTTATTTTCCCAAAAAGAAGATTCACCTTTTATCAATTGCATCACTTTCTGTATTGTTTGGTCTATGCCTAAAGAAATTAAGCAACGGCAATGGTCATTATAACCATTAATGAAATCAATAAAAATACCTTTCTCCTTGGCGTTGTCTCTGATGTGATTCCACACCTTTAAACTCATTTCCTTGGAATCCAAAAATGAATAACTGTTTTTGGTGCTCCACACAAAATGAATATAGCCTTTTACAAATGGCATTAGGCTAATTTAAACAATTCGTTATCTAATTTTTTGAAGGCTTCTTGGATCTCTCACCATTGCCAAACGCTTTGATGATTTCTGTTACTGAACCAAACTCATTGATGGTAGGAATCGTTAGGGTTTGAATGTCCTCTATGTTTTCAATGCCTTTATACTTTTTGTATTTCTGCCAAAATTGTTGCGGAGTAGGGAAGTCGTCTAAACTGATTTCTGTTTCTATATTTCCGTCTTTACCTGTGCAGTCGTGAATTAAAGAACCGTTACCGTTGCTGCTGAACACACAAGGAGTGTCAAGTATTTGAGCATTTTATAAACCTTGTTGTATTCCTGCTCTTACTGAATAGTTGTTGTTCTTTGCTTCAATTGATTGCAGCAGGAATATTCGGTTTGTAATACAGGATGTAGTCGGTACGTTTTCATACTCCTCTTGCTGTGATTTTTCCTCTAACGTAGATTTTACCATCGGTAAAAGCAACCTTTTCCAATATCTGTAGTTGCCTGTCACAACCTGCTTTTTCTATAGCAGGAGAGATAAACTTGGTGCAAATATTTCTTTCTGAAAGCGACTTTTTATTCATCAGAACAATTGTCAAAATATAGTTTATTAAAATACAGATTTCTTATGTGAAATAACTAAATGAGACGCAAAGATTGATAACATATAATTTTGTTTCAATAAATATATGGTGAGAAAATTATAAGTCAACTTGAGAAAGGCAAATTGAGGTACAATAGTATTATAATAATTACATAATGTGAGTGGCAAATGTATGCAGAGTACTATCAGTAAGGATATTCATCAAATCCTACCATTTAGTTTTGAAATTGCTTAACTTTACTTTTGTTTTGAGCGGTAAATAATTGGTAATAATATCCCTTTAGAGTTAACAGTTCATCATGTGTGCCCGACTCTTTCAGTTCACCGTTTGACAGCACAATAATTTTATCGGCATTTACAATAGTACTTAATCTGTGGGCTATAATAATTGAAGTTCTGTTTCGGGTAAGGTTTTCGGTGGCGGTTTGTATCAACTGTTCAGATTCACTATCAATAGATGAGGTAGCCTCGTCTAATATCATAATAGAGGGATTATATAAATATGCTCTTAAAAATGAAATGAGTTGCCGTTGGCCGGTGCTTAAAAGACTACCCCTTTCCATAACCTGATAGTTAAGACCTTTCGGGAGTTTATCAATAAACGATATAATACCTGTAGCCTTGGCAGCTTCAATTACCTCTTCCTCGGTATGATTATAATCACCTAAAATAATATTATCGTATATGCTTCCCTGAAACAAAAAAACATCTTGCATTACCGAACCTATCAAGGTACGTAAGTGATTAAGTTCGTATTCCATAATATTTATACCATCTATATAAATTTCACCTTTTTGTATTTCATAATAACGACAAAGAAGTGAGGCAATGGTAGTTTTGCCCGAACCGGTGGCACCAACAAAGGCTACTTTTTGTCCCGGATTAATAGTGAATGAAACATTTTTTAAAACCCAATTGTTTTCTTGATAGGCAAACCACACATTTTTAAACTCTATTTTTCCAATAAGCGATTTCGGTTTAAGACTACCTTCGTTAATATTAAATTCTTGTGTCTCAATTACCTTAATTACACGCTCGCTACATATCAAACCCATTTGTAAGGTATTGAAACGATCGGCCAGTTGCCTGATAGGTCTGAAAAGCATATTAATATACATAATGAAAGCCACAATGGTACCAACAGATAACTGACCTATTAATGTTTCTTTTGCTCCCCACCAAACCAATACCCCAATACTTAATGCAGAAAGAATATCAACCACCGGAAAAAAAACGGAATAATGCCATACCGACCTGTTATTCGCATTACGATGTTCGTTATTTATAGTCTTAAATTTATTATACTCCTGATGTTGGCGATTAAAAACCTGTACCACACTCATACCATTAATATGCTCTTGAACAAAAGCATTTAATAAGGCTACCTGGGTTCTCACATCATTAAAGGCGGCACGTATGGCATTTTTAAAAATATAGGTAGAAATGATTAATAAAGGTAAAGAACATAAACTTAAAATAGCTATTTTCCAATTGGTGTAAAACATTACTATTATAATGATTATGACTTTTAATAAATCACCGGCAATATCCAAAAATCCTTGTGAGAATATTTCAGAAATATTTTGAATATCGCTAATACATCTGGTAACAAGAGTTCCAACAGGAGTTTTATCAAAATAGCTCAGTTTAAAATGTATTAATTTCTTATATAAGCGTATGCGTATTTCATGAACTACATGCAGTGCCAACAAGTTGCTGAATAAAACGGCCAAATATTGCGTTAATGTTTCAAGCAGCAGTACCAAAGCTATAATTATACTTATTCTTATTAATCCCTCAGCATCATTGTTAGAGATGAAGTTGTCAAGAGCATATTGAACCAAATATGGTCTAACAGGCGAAAGTAGAGCGCTCAGAAGAGTTATTAAGGCAGCTCCGGCCAGCAGCGATTTACGGCCCGAAGCAAAGCCCATAATTTTTCTAAAGAGGGTAAAATCAAATGCTTTTCCTGCTACACTCATTTTCTGTATTAATCTATTCCAAAAAGTTGCGCTTGTTCTGTAAAATAGTTTTCAGGATAATTTACCGAGGTTAAAAACAAACCTTTTGCTGGTACTGAAATTCCGGCATTACTGCGATTTTTATCTTCTATAATTTTTCTGAAACCTTGCAAATCATATTTTCCTTTTCCAATATCTATCATGCTTCCCACTATTGCACGTACCATATTACGTAAAAAACGGTTGGCACAAATAGTAAATATAAGCATTTCGTCATTATCTTGCCAATGTGCTTTTATTATTTTACAATTATTAGTGAAAACCTGTGTGTTGCTTTTGCTGAAGGCCGAAAAATCATGGTATTCAAAAAGTACGTTACAGGCTTGCTGCATTAAAGTAATGTTAAGTGGATAACTGTTTAACCAAGCATTATTAATAAATGGATTTTTCTTACGTAAAATATAATAATTATATGTTCTGTTTGTGGCATCAAAACGGCAGTGAGCATTGTTGCCTACTTTATATACAGCATTTACCACAATACTTTTGGGCAATACGCGATTTAGTTTGTAAATAAAATTATCAAGGTTGGAAATAGGTTCCAAGCAATTAAAATGCACATAAAACTCATTGGCATGCACACCTGTATCGGTGCGGCCACAGCCTGTAGTCTCGCCCTCAAGATGGCAAAACAAGGCTAAGGTTTCTTGTAGTACTTTTTGTACGGTAAGGGCATTGGGTTGTATTTGCCAACCGCAAAAGTTACCGCCCTCAAAGGCTATTTTAATAAAATATCTATAGCTGCTCATAGAAGTGTGCAAATTTACAATTTTTGAAATGAACAAAGTAGCAGCCAATTATACTTTAGCTTTATTTATAAATAGTTTTACTAGTTCAATATTTAGTTAATGAAGGATTGTTAAATATATTTCTTGTAGCTTGTTCATTACCATTGATGAGCTGATAATTATTGTTTTTTATAATCTTGTATATTTGTAAAGCAACAAAATCATGTAATTAACGTGTTAAGTATTGTTGAATAAGTTTATGTGTTTAATAAAGTCATTACTTTGGTTGCACCATATCAGTCGTTAAATATGAAATTGGCTTATCAATTTTTTTCTATATGTTTTATTGTGGCGATAGCCTTTTTGGCAATGCCGTGTAATACAAGGGCTGATACACTGACAGTTAATAAACATTTACGAACTGCGTGGAGTTTACGTAGGAGTAATACTGATTCGGCCTCATACCATGTTGGTTTGGCGCGAAGCATTGCACAAGGCGATAAGGATAAAACCGGGTTAGCACTTTCTGATAAAATTGAGGCATCGGTTATATACAACAGAGGCGATTATGAAGAATCTGTTAAGTTGGCTTTTAGAGCACTCAATCAATTAAAGTCTATAAAAGCACCTGTTAAAGATATTGCGTCAACTTTAAATCTTATTGGCCTTTCATACATGTCAATAGGCAATTATTCCCAAGCAGAGAAGTATTTTACTGAAGCTAATTCAGAATATCAAAAAATTAACGATATACACGGGCAAGTAAGTACAATCCATAATATTGGTGTAACGAATTTTTATTATGGAAATTATGATAAAGCGATGGAGTATTACACCAAAGCTTTAAAGAAATTGGAAGAAGGCTCTGCAGATTTGCTTTCAGAGATTGATATAACCACTAATATTGCTATCCTTCTTAATCAGGAGAAGCAATTCGAAAGAGCCATTAATTATTACCGTAAAGCACTACGGGTTCAAACTAAACTAAATGACAGAAAAGGAATAGGCTCCACATTAACCAGCATTGGAATAAGTTATTTTGCACAAGGAAATTACGATAGCAGTTTTTATTATCACAGTAGGGCTTTAGACTATTTCAAAGAAGGTAAAATGGAATCGGGAATAAGTATGGCCTTAAACAATATGGGCGAAATATTACTGTTGAGAAATAATAATTTTGAAGCTCTGGAGTTGTTTAAAGAGTCAAAAGAAATACGTGAAAAAGCTAATGAACAATATGGATTGGCTATTTCGTGTAAAAATTTGGGTCGTGTGTTTACACAGTTGAAAAATTGGGTAGATGCTGACAAATATTTTAAACAAGCATTAAACATAGGACATGAAATTAACTCGCCTTACATTTTGGCTCAAGTGTATCAGTCGCAAGCTGAATATTACGCTTTAAAAGGCGATTACAAAGAGGCGTATAAGCATAACCAGATGTATCACCTCATTAACGATAGTTTATTTAGTACTGAAAAATCAATTATGATTTCTAATTTACAGGAAAGATATAAAAAAGAAAATACAGAAAAAGAATTGTTGAAGAAGAATAACAAAATTCAGTTGTTAGAGAAAGAAAAGCATTTGGTTAAGTTGTATTATATTGGCTCTTTTATTTTCCTTTTATTGGCAATAGTGGCTATTTGGTTATATTTATCGAGAAAGAAAATGCAAGTAGAGAATAAACTTTTGCAAAGCGAAAGGGATAAAGTTTTATTAAAATCAGAAGCCGAACTTCATCAGAGTAAATTCGAAATTGAAAAAAATAAGAAAGAAGAAGCCATTTTTGAACTGGAAAATAAGAAACAGGAAATAGTTCAGATGGCCTTATATATAAGCCAGCAAAATGAATATCTTGAAAATTTTAAGAAAGGCATACAAGAAATTAAAGAAGATAAGCAAATGTTGATGGTATTGGAGAAAGAATTTGAACAAAAACTAAATTTAGATAAACAGCGCGAACAGTTTACACTAAACATAAACCTTATCAATGAAGATTTTTATACCTCACTTCATCATAAATTTCCTCAATTATCTGATAACGAAAAGAAGCTATGTGCCATGCTTAGGCTAAATTTGTCTTCAAAAGAAATAGCTTCTATTTTGAACATTTCACCCAAGAGTGTTGATATGAATCGCTATCGCTTGCGTAAAAAACTTGAAATTCCTACTCATATTGAATTGTATGATTTTTTTATGAGTGTTTAAGGAGACCAAATGTTTTTAATTGTTGTCTTGTTGTTAAGTTATTGTAAATCAATTTTTTAAACATTTTTTTTATTAATTTTGATTCATAGTTTTAAAAGTATTATCTTTAAATATTTTTGAGCCTATATTTTTTTTCATTTAAACATTAAGAAGTACTTGATGATGGGCTTTAACGTCAGCCTGTGAAAAAACTCGTAGTAATTAACACAAGCTGTTTATTTTTTTGAAATAAAAATACAAATAAAAACTGAAATATACAATATCTTTGTGTATGCCTAAAATAACTCCTAAAAGCCG
>JADLFI010000038.1 GCA_020845635.1 Bacteroidia bacterium | reverse complement strand
TACTTTGTTATCATCACTATATTTTTTGATTTCCTTTATTAAATCAAATAGTTTTCTAAAATTTTTAAAATCCTCTTTGTCCGTTAAGTTTTCAGTCTTATTTGATAAAATGTTTTTCGAATCCTTTAATATTTCTTCGTTGATTTTGTCAATTGAAAAGCCTTCAAATTTGCCAATTCGTCCTTCAAATGCTTCTTTATAGGCTTGTTCATACATTGTTGAATCAAACATATTTTCTATGGTACATTCAGCATTATGATTATCTGGCTTTGGAAGTTTGAAAGCGAAAAAATTATTATGCTTTATTTTATCTTCTTTTAGTTTTCTAAATTCAGTAGGTGGTTGTAATGGCAAATATCCTGATTTAGTATATGCTTGTTCACCTGCATTGTCATTGTCGTAAATAGCAATATGTAACTTGTCATCTTTCAAATTAGCTTCGTATAATCCATTTAAAAATGGATGAATTTTGCCTTCTCCACCTAATGAAAAAATATCAAATTGTAAATCTTTGTATTCGGGTTCTAAAATTCTGTAAGCATTAGAAATATGTTTTTTGTCGTGAATACCCTCGACAAATAAATGAATTGGTTTTTTAGATGAGAGAAAACTATTTTGTTGATGTTTGTTCCAAAATTCACCAGCAACTTCTTGAATTATTTCTTGTCTATTTCTGTCTTCAATTTTACCACTATTAAGCATATAAACATTCTCGTCCTTTACACATTGTGTAAGTACAGGAGAGTGAGTAGTGATAATTATTTGGCGATTGTGTAAGTAATCTTTGAAACTATTTATTATCTGTTCTTTGTTGTTGATGTGGATGTGAGAATCTGGTTCATCCAATATAAAAATGCTATCTTCTTGACCTGCAAATTCTAAAGCTCCTTTTATTAGCAGTAATTTTTTTTCTCCTTCACTTAAATCTGAAACTGTAAGACCATCTGAAAACTCGATTATTATATCATCGATTATTTTCGCATCCTTTGGCGTATAAGCCAAATACAAATATTTAAAAACATTGTAGGGTGTGTAATATTTGTCGTTGAGTAACTTTGTAAATTCAGCTAAAGTGTATTCAGATTTTGCATCAATATCACGAACTATTGTAAGAGCTTGATTGTCGTTGTAATTGGAATAATTACGTTTAATAAAGTCAATTTTAATTTTAATTTTTTGGAGGTCTTTTATTTTTAAAACCTGTTCTACAAACTTTTTATTATCCTGTGAATCTGAAATTAAAAGGCATAACAAAGAAATGTTCCAATAAAATTTATTAAGGAAAAGCATTTTAGGTAATTCAGAATAAACAGTACCTTGATTTTGTGCTTTGTTTATGTTAGTTACAAATTCTAAATAGAATGGACCGTAACAATCATCAAACAATCTAGTTTCTTCTCCGCTATAAATCCCTACAACTTTTTGTGGCAAGTAGCTTGAAATTTCTGACGATGATTTACTATTTCCATCTAAAGTATACTTTAAGTCTTTACCAGTTTTTTCTATTTGTACAGTATTGTTCTTAGAAGTTAAATACTCAATTAAATAGTCAAAATTTACTTTGTATTTTGATACATAAAGGCTTCGAAAAATATGGCTTATTGCTTCAAGCAAATTACTTTTACCACTTCCATTATTCCCGATAAAGGCAATTAAATCAGAGTTATGAACTAAGTCTGCATCTAAATTTTTGTAATTCTTTATTTTCAGTTTTTTAATTTTCATAACTTAACTAAATATTGCTTTTTCAAATTCTTGTTCCGCTTTTTCTTTAATCGAAACAATTAATTCTTTGTTGTTTAAAATGTTTTCCTTCTTATGGTCAATTAATGTCATTATTTCCTTTTGGGTTTCAACTTTTGGGAAAGGTATTTTTATTTCTTTCAATTCGGGTTCGGTAATAGCTGGATAAAGACCACCAGTCATTCTGTTTTTCAATTGTTCAATTCCATAAGTGCATTTTAGAAATTGATGTAAAAATGGAAGATGATAATTTGCGGATTGACCAATTATACTAAAACCTGACGAACAAATATCACTGTCGTATTCGTTTGTAACTATTGCAAATTTCTTCAAATAAGGTCTTGTGGTTCCAATAATTAAATCGCCTTCTTTTACAATTTGTGTTGCTCTGCTAGGTGCTTTTTTTACCTCTATTTCTTTTGCTTCAAGAATTCCTTTTGTTGGGTCTATTGCTCCAATTTCGATGTATTTAAAGGTTTCCTTTTTGTATTGTGCTTTATTAAAACTGCGTTTCGCAAATTGAAATGATTTACCAATTGATGATAATTCAAATTTTGATTTTCTCAATTCAATAGCAATTCTTGTATCCGTTGAAAAGAAATCCCAACGGTCTAATGAAACATAATCTGTTGTTTGAAGGGTTAATATTTTTTCTTTTATACTGAAAGGCTTTAACCCTAACTGTTCTAAAAAATACTTTTCAATTTCACTTTCTAAATCATTTGCTTGTAATGAAAGGCTTTCTGCTTCTTTTGTCTTTTTGTGGTAAACTCTAACTAAAGCCTCTTGTTCTTTTATTGAAGGGAGTGGAATTTTTAGTTTTTTAAGTATATCAATCGTTAGGTTTTGCCTAACAGAACCAGTTGTACTTTCATTTATAACTTTATTGAATGTATTTGTTTTGAATAGTAGAAATAAATACTCGGGTAAAATGTTGTTTTTACAACTAAAGACAACATACGCTGGGCTTATATATTCGTTTTTATGTTCCGTTAGCCTAACACCAATTGAACCTACATTGATACGATATGGATTATAGGCTAACCAACCTACTTCCATTTTTTTATATGCTTGATTTATGTCTTTTCCTTTCTGCAAATAAGCATCAAATATTCCTGTTTTATTATTAACTCCTAAAATTCCAAACTCTTTTTCTTCTTCTTCAAAAAGTTTATATTTTTTATTTTCTTCTTTTATGCAATTCCCTAAATCAACCACCTCATAAATTGACGTAATAGATTTTGATGTATAGCGTTTTGTGTCCCACAAATCAAATTGCAAATAGGGAATAAACTTTAAAAATGTTTCAGTTGTTACTCGCATTGATTATTTGTTTTTGCCATAAAAAACTTCGGGTTCAGAAACCACACCATCTACAATTCTAACTCTACCAATTTCTTCATCTGTTATTTGATAGTTTATTTCCTTTACATAAGTTGCCCAAAGTTTGTTGTCTTCTCTATATTTTTTAAATTCTTTTGCCAAAGGAACAAGTTCATTTTCTATTTGAGAACCAGTTGTGCTAATTCCTGCTTTCTCAACTTCTGCAATTGGTATTTGATAATTGAATTCTTTTTTTAGTTGTATTCTAATTTCACTAATAATGATGTCTTCAATTTGCTTTAACTCGGCTCTCAATTTCTTTTTATCTTCTGTACTTGGTGCTTCTTTCCCCTTTAGTTCTAGTTGTAAAGTAATTGCCTTTGTTTGTGGTTCGTACTTTTTTGTTATTTCTTTTTCTGCTTTTGTAGCAATGGTTTTCCATTGCTTTTCTTCCTCTTCTGTAAATTTTTTGAAGAAAAGTAAACTTGGTTTTACTGTTGCACCACTTGCAATAAATACATCTTGTGGAATAGAAGTGATAAGTATAATTTTCGCTTTACTTTCTACAAATTCTCTTATTTTTTGAAGGTTTGTATTATTCAAAACGCCTTCAGGTAAAACTATTCCCATTCGTCCGCCTGGTTTTAATAAGTTCAAGCAGCGTTCTATAAATAACACCTCTGTTAGTGTACTCATTGTTCCAGTATGGTACAAATCAAGTAATGATTTACCAATATTGTCGTTTACTTGTTTTAAAGCATCATCATAAGCAGGTCCATATCTTTTTTTGTATTTTTTAATACGTTCTTCGTCTGTGTACTTGTCTGCTTCTGTAATTTTTAAAGATTTTTCAACTCTACTTCCAAATGGAGGATTTGTAAGAATAATATCAAAGCGGTTTTCAAAAATGCCATTTACATTCAAAAGTCCGTCATTGTGATGTACGCCACCGTGTCCATCACCGTGCATAATCAGATTCATTTTTGCTGTACGACTCATTCGAGGATTAGCATCTGTTCCAAAAATACAGTCATAACTCAATTCTCTGATTCGGCTTTTAGGGTTGTTAATATCCAATTCTGCATTGAGTTTAGCAAAAAGTTCGGTTACTGTTTCATCTACAACCGCTTTTTTCTTGTCTGTTAGTTTTTCGTAGGCTTCATTATAATAATCCTTTTTGATTTTTTCTTTAGCTAAATGAATTTCATTTTCAATTTTTGCCCTTACAAATTCAAATGCTTTAATAAGAAAACCACCTGAACCACAGCAAGGGTCGCAAATAATTTCACTTTCTTGTGGGTCTAATATTTCAACTATAAAGTCAACAACAGTTCTAGGTGTAAAGAATTGTCCTAACTCTCCTCTAAAGGTTTTACCTAGAAACTGTTCAAATGCAATTCCCTTTACATCATCAGAAGTTGTTGAAAGATTGTAAATTTCTAATTCTTCTACAATAGCTTCAAAACTGTTTTCTCTTATTCTTATTATTTCGTTAGGTTCAAAAAGGTCATCGTCTTTGAAATCCTCTTTTGTTCTTTCAAATAGCTGTTGATAAAAATCAGGGCTACTTTTTGATTTAGTTTCATCGTATGCTTTTTTCAATTTTTCAAACTGCTCTTTTGAAAAAATTTGATTTTCTGAGTTGCTTCTTTCGTAACGAATTTTGATGAAAAGAATTTTACTTATTTCGTCAAATGATGCTTCTGGCGAAAGTTTGTCATTGTTGCGAATAATATTGTGGCATTTGAAAAGTAGTTTAGAAAACTCATCTCTTGTAAATGCTTTTGTTTGCTTTAATAACTCTGTTATTTTTTTCTCGTCATTGATGATTTTGGCATCAGGAATATTTACAACTTCCTCAAGTTTTTTCGGAATCTTTCCTTTTACTACTTTGAAAATTCTTGTTTCCTTTAAGTTGGTTGTAACAAAAAAATCGGCACCAGCCCAAGATGCGTAATTGTACCCTTGAAAATAATCCTCTTCACGAACCGTAATATGTTCAGCTTTACATTCTACAACAATTATTGGACTGTTGTTTTCTCTTTTGTCTTTTACGTTTTTCCAAATTACAATGTCTGCCATTGCTCTTCCTTGTCCACGTTGCGAATTGCTCACTTGGATTTCTTGAGCCATTTGCTCCAAGGCAAAGCCATAATTATTTACAAGTCTGCAAATATATTCTTGGCGAACTTGTTCTTCTGGTTTAAGAACTAACCATTCGTCTTTACCTTTTAAAGGCACTTTTATTTTATTGTTCTTGATTTCTACTTGCATAATTACTTTGTCGTTTTTGTTGAGTTAATTAAATCTCTTACGTCAACTTTTAAGAGTGATGCAATTGCCACAAGATTGTCCATAGATGGTTGTATTTCATTGGTGCACCAACGAGAGATTGTAGTTTCGTTTTTGTCGAGTTGCTCGGCAAGCCATTTGTTTGTCTTGCTTTGTTCCGCTAAAACTGCTTTTAATCTGTTAATTGCTTTCTTACTCATATTAATCGGCATTTGATGCAAATATATCAACTTTTCGTTAGTATCTAATTTTTTCTGTTCAATTCTCTGTAAAGTAGGAAATTTACCGTGTCCACTGGTCGGGTGGTGGGTGGGCTTGGGTGCGGTTGGGCAAAATTAAATGTGCTGCAAAAGCGTTGGCTTGTGTGTCGGCTTGCAGCTCTTTTAATTTTGCGAAGCGTTGGCATATTCGTCCTCCGTTTCGGTCGGTTTGTTGTCGAGTTGTCGGTTTTTTAGGCTTGCTTGTAACTCATAAATACACGCAATTATACAAAATCCTTCTCAAAACCAAAAGTAATATTAAATATTTTTGTAATAATATGGTTATGAGGTAATAATATTAAATGAAGTAAATGCACAAGATAAATAATTTAATTGCGTATTTTATGTATCTTTGTCTTATTTATTTTTGTAATTATTTAAAATACGTATGAAAGTATGAATGCTTTTAAAGTCCATAATTATTCCTATTCCTTAGGTAAACATAATGATAAAAATGTAATATGGATACATTTTGTGAAAGACACACAGTTAATCAATCACCTTAAAGAGCATATACCTGCTAAATGGAGTCAGTCACAAAAGTGTTGGTATGTTAGCGATAATTATACCTATCGTAATTGGTTTGGTATAGAGCAAAAGGTGGTAAGTCATGAAGTGTTTAAAAGAATCAACCCTATTAATCTGACTGAGTTTAATAAGTTTATTAATGCCTTAACTTTAAAAGGATATAGCAAAAACACCCTTAGAACTTACACTATTGAATTTGCACAGTTGCTATACCTTCTTAAGGATAAGCCGGTGGATAAATTGACTTCCGAAAAATTGCAAAGCTATTTTTTGTATTGCCATAAAGAGTTGAAACTCTCAGAAAATCAGATTCACAGCCGTATCAATGCCATTAAATTTTATTTTGAACAAGTTTTGCGTCAACCTAAAATGTTTATTGATATTCCTAGACCTAAGAAAGTGATGCATTTGCCGAGATTCCTTAATATGAAACAAGTAAGTAAATTGTTTGAAGTTACCGAGAATATAAAACATAGAGTAATGCTGAAACTTTGTTATGGAATGGGTTTGAGGGTTGGCGAAATTGTTAATATCAAAATATCAGATATTGACAGCAAGGCAATGAAAGTTCTTATCCGAAGAGGGAAGGGAAAAAAAGACCGCTATGTTAATCTTCCCGAAAGTTTATTGCCCGAATTAAGAGAATATTATAGAATTGACAACCCCAAGGAATACTTATTTGAAGGCCAATTCGGTAAGCAATATAGCATACGTAGTGTTCAGGCAGTTTTTAAGAATGCCATGAAAAAAGCTAAAATCAGAAAAGCAATTGGGATTCATGGGCTTAGACATAGCTACGCTACCCACTTACTTGAATTAGGAACAGATATAACATTAATACAAAAATTATTGGGACATAATAATATAAAAACTACCATGCTGTACGCTCACGTTGCTGATACAAGCCTTGATGCAGTTAAAAGCCCTTTAGATAAATTATCGTAGCTGTTTTATATACCATACTTCCGCACAAATACATTGGAGCGCTTATTGCAAAATAGTATATTAAGCAGTATTTCCATAGGTTACACAGGAATGGTAGGCATGTTTACCTAAAGTATATTCAGATGGAATTGAAGTATATGTTTTGAAAATACTATCGGTCACTTGCCATGCTTACAATTCACTTACAAAGCATTTATGTGTTAAAAAATTACGAGCGGTTCATTGCCCAAGCATATATTGTTAAGAGATAAACTTTTACCTAAAAAGCAAAAGTCCATAAAGTTATTACTTTATGGACTTTTTGCGGAATGGACGGGACTCGAACCCGCGACCTCCTGCGTGACAGGCAGGCATTCTAACCAGCTGAACTACCACTCCGTGGTTTTGAGTTTGCAAAATTAGTTTAAATTTTCAATACTACAAATTTTATTTCATTTTTGATCGTTTTATTAAAAATGGAAGCAAAACTTGCTGAAAACCAATATTAATATCTGCTTCAACAAAATCAATCCTATACTGTCCGCACTTTAATTTCAAGGCTTGCTTGTACTCATTCATTGATTTTGTGTAGTAATCTTTTATTTGCGATGGATACAATTTAATTTCCTCATTGCTTTCCATATCAATAAAGCTATACAATCTGTTCTCAAAGTCAAAATCCATTTCATATTTTTTATCGGTAACATGAAAAAGAATAACCTCATGCTTATTATGCTTTAAGTGTTGCAAAGCCGACAGTATTTCGTTTTGCTTGAAGCTTGAATCGAGCATATCGCTAAAAATAATGACCAAAGAGCGTTTATGTATATTCTCGGCAACCTGATGCAAAGCAGCTATAGCATTAGTGGTTTTATTTGTACCTGGCTTGTTTTTTTGAAGTAAGTTCTCCAAGTTTGAAAATAATAGTTTTTGGTGACTAAGATTAGACTTTGCCGGAGTATGAACCTCTATATTATCGGCAAAAAGGGTAAGCCCAACAGCGTCTCGCTGTTTGCGTAGCATTTCAATAAAGGCAGCCGCACAGTAAATCGAAAAAGTAAGTTTATTGGCTTTGTATTTTTGTAATAAATCTTTTTCCGGAAAATACATTGATGATGAAGTATCAATAACTATTTGGCATCGCAAATTTGTTTCTTCTTCGTATTTCTTAATAAACAATTTTTCGGTACGCCCGTATAGTTTCCAATCTATATGGCGAGTTGATTCGCCAGTGTTGTACAGCCGGTGTTCGGCAAACTCAACCGAAAATCCATGAAATGGACTTTTATGTAATCCGGTAATAAAACCTTCAACAATTTGTTTGGCAATAAATTCCAGATTACTGATAGTGTGAATTTCGGTTAAGTCGAGCAAATTTTTCATAAGCTATTTAGAGCGGTAAATATCAAAAAAAATCCGGTAGTTTAATTAGCTACCGGATTAAATTAATTTTAAAACCCAATATTTATGCCATTTGGGCATCTAACTTTCCGGCCAATTGTGATTTTTGCGCAACACCAACATGCTTATCTACAATTTGACCATTTTTAAATACCAACAAGGTAGGAATATTTCTGATACCAAACTTAGCTGATATGTTAGGGTTGTTGTCAACATCAACTTTACCTACAATAGCTTTCCCTTCGTATTCTTTGGCAAGCTCTTCAACAACAGGGCCAACCATACGGCATGGACCACACCATTCAGCCCAAAAGTCAACCAATACAGGTTGCTTTGCATTTAATACCAATTCTTCAAAATTTGAGTCTGTTAATTCTAAGGCCATAGTAAACTAATTATTAAGTGATTATTAAATATTTATATACTGTAAATTACAAAATCCTTGCCAGTAATATTATCTGTCATGTTGGCATAATGATATATGTTTTTCCAAGACAACAAAACTACAAAAAAATTTATCCCAAAGTAAAAAAGGCAAAAATGAATAAAATAATAATTATACGGCAACTGCACCTTTTATGGGTGGATGTGGGTTGTAGTTTACAATACTGAAATCGTCAAAATTAAAAGAAAAAATATCTTCTACTTCGGGGTTTATTTTTAGCTCGGGTAATGGTCTGAAAGGGCGGCTTAGCTGCAAACTTACCTGTTCCAAATGGTTTGAATAAATATGAGCATCACCTAAGGTATGTACAAATTCACCAACCTGTAAATGGCATACTTGTGCTACCATGTGGGTTAACAAGGCATAAGAGGCAATATTGAAAGGAACTCCCAGAAAAATATCGGCACTACGCTGATACAACTGACAGCTTAATTTTTCGTTTGCTACATAAAACTGAAAAAAGGCGTGGCAAGGCGGTAATTTCATTTGCTCAATATCGGCAACATTCCAGGCACTTACTATTAATCTTCTGGAGTCGGGGTTGGTTTTAATGTTGTGTATGAGTTGTGATATTTGGTCAATATGTCCTCCATCAGGTTTTGGCCAACTACGCCATTGATACCCATATACCGGACCTAAATTTCCTTCATTGTCTGCCCACTCGTCCCAAATACTAACTCCATTTTCTTTTAAATAAGCTATATTAGTGCTGCCTTTTAAAAACCATAATAGCTCGTGTATAATACTTTTGGTATGAAGTTTTTTGGTAGTTAGTAAAGGAAAACCTTGTTGTAAATCAAACCTCATTTGATACCCAAAAACACTGATAGTACCTGTTCCGGTGCGGTCAGATTTATGAACACCATTTTTTAGTACATGGTTTAAGAGATCATGATATTGTTGCATAGCTATAAACTAAAGAAACAGCAAATAATAAACTAAAGCTTATATTTACTTTTTCTTTTTTAGGTCGTAATATTCTTTGTACATCTTTTTAAGGTCGCCATTAACCTTATGGGTATAAGCTACATCGTAGTTAAATTGCTTACTCATTTTGTCAAAATGTATTTTGGCAATAGGTTTTTGCAAAACCTCGGTATTCAAATCTTTTACTTCAGCAAACAAAGCAATATCAACACCAAAAATAAAAGCATTATTTATTTCCTTAGGTAAGGAGGTGTTTACTTCAACTATTTTGGATACATATCCTTTCTTCTGTATAATTAATTTATACTTATTATCTAAGGGAAGTTTAAAAGATGCATTTCCTTTTTTATCGGTAAAGTATGATGCAATTAGGTAGTTATTACTATTAATTACTTTTATTACAGCACCTTTAACTACAAGCTTTTCATCAGCCTTATCAGGCCCTTTCGAATCTCTAATTTTTGAATTTATTTCTAAATAAAATTTCTTTGGATCTCTTACCAAACTAGAGTCATTGTCGGGTGTAAGTGCGTAGGTGTTACCTAAACTAGCGACATAAAATAGAATGGAGAAGAATAGAGGTTTTAAAAGGTTAATCATATTGCTTGCTTTTGAAAAAGTAGTTTCACGAATTAAATAAAATTTGTTTTTGAGTTGCTAAAGTATAAATTTTCATGGATAAAAAAAAATAACCTGCTCAATTTCTTGAACAGGTTATTGTGTAAAACGATATTTATCTAATTAAGTATTGAGCTAATAGCAGCATTACTCTTAATTTTCAAAAATTCCATATCAGTTTTTGCTTTGTCTTTTAAAGAAGCATCTTTAGCAAATGCATTAGTTAAATATTTTGCTGCACCTTCGGCATCAGATTTTCTGGCAGAGATTACAGCCTTTAAATAATTACCCATAGCACTATCTTTATCATTTGAAGCCTCAATGGTGCTCATAGCAGCATCTGCATTACCATTAAGTAATTTGGCTAAAGCTGAGTTAAAAGAATTAGCATCGCTGTAATTTGAAACAGCGCCTGAATAATTTCCTTTCAAAATATTAATTCTTCCCATATTGTAAGAAGCTTCAGGGCTGCTGCTTTGGCTGTAATATTCGGCAGCTTTGTTTCTATCGCCTTTTTTCATGGCAATAATTCCCAAATTGTTGAGTATTGATGCATTGTTTGCAGCTGCTTGGTTGGCTTTCTCAAAACTGGCAGCAGCATCATCAATCTTATTTTGCATTAAGTACATGCAACCTAAGTTGTTGTGTCCTCTCCACTCATTAGGATAAATACGAGTAATATTTTTATATATTGATATTTGGGTATTTATATCATTTGTTAGTGTTGCAGCGTATAATAATTCTTCGGCTGTTAGAGAGTCGGGCATTGAAGCAGACATTTGTGTAAGTACTTCGTCTGTTTTACATTTCTTTTCAGCAGTTACGGTAATTTTAGATCTTCTAAGTGCAGGTAAAATTTGATCAGAAATTTCGGTATAGGCTTTACTTATATTTTTAATCTCTGCTTCTCTCTTATCTAAATCTGAATAAGTAGAAAGGATGCGTAAAATCATATCTTTATCAGGCACAGTGGAAACTTCCATTTTAGATTTAAAGCCTTCCCAGTCTTCAGGAGTAGAAGATAAAGAATAGAAAGAATCTTCTAGACTTCTTTTACTAAATTTTTGGGTTATTTTCCCTTTTCCATTATCAACACTTACAGTATCGGTAGTTTCAATTAAATAAGTTAAATCATTCTTCTTCAAAAAACTGTTTAATTCTTTTTGTGTGGCTTTACCACGGTCGGCTGCTAAATTGGCATTTTTATCTTGCTCTCCATCAGGCGAAGCATAAGCTGAGATAGCAATACCTTTTATATCATAATTTCTATTGTAGCCAATTACTTTCTTGCCTTTCTCGTCTTTCACAGCGGTTTGGCTGTTATTTAAAAAGTCAAACAATACTTTCATATCATCAGCCTTTAATTCTGCCGGTCTAACGTTTGATTGGCTAATTACAAAATGTATATCAGCCTCGCTGCTCATTGGAATTATTCTAGGCATATTTTCTTTGCCCATTACCGGTTTTTCATCACTTTGCACAAGTAGTGGAGTAACTATAGTAGCATCGGCTATTTTTGGTAATTGATATTCTTTTTTTACTTTATCTTTTTTAGTGGTAGTGGCTTTTCCGGTAAACTCGCTTACTCTCATTTCAGGTTGGTAAGCTATACGGTCGGTATAATTAAAATTAGTTTCTTTTTTCTTGGCAACAACAATTCCCTTACCTTCTTTTACTTTTTCGCCCTGAAAAATGATAGGTTTTAAGCTTGCCTCTCCGCCTTCCCATTTAATTATTGGGGTTAAAGTTATCATTTCTTTTGGTGCTTGTGTTTTTGCCGGAATAGAACCTTTTACAGTAACAACAATGGTATCTCCATGCATTTCTAACGGATTAGGAGTTGTGGTGTAAGTTACTTTAGACCAATCGGTAGTTTTACACCCCGAAAAGGCAAGTGCTACGGATAACACAATCAAAAAATTATTTTTCGTAGAGAAAGTTTTCATCCTTTTTAGTTTATAAGTATAAAAGTAGTTTTATTTTGGTCGCGAAATTATAAATGTTTTCTTTAAAAAAAAATGACAGACACTTATTTTATGGTTATAAAAGTATAAAAACTTACTCTTTAAATCTTTTATCGTTCGTAAAATTATAATCTGTAAGGGTATTTAAAAATGCAATTATTTCTTCTTTTTCTTTGTCCGAAAGTGTTATTCCGTGCTCTAATTCAGGGTCGAGTGTGGCCGATTGCTTAATGCCATGGCTATAATGGTTAAGAACCTCAGGGAGGGTTTCAAATCGTCCATCGTGCATATATGGCGCGGTTAATGCTATATTACGTAAGGTAGGAACACGGAATTTTCCCATATCAGTGTTAATATTTGTTATTCTATATCGTCCACTGTCCTGAAAAATATTGTCTAAACCGTTATTCCTATAACTATTATCTGTAAATAACGGTTCGGTGTGGCAACTGTTACATTTCTTTTTAAATATCTCTAAGCCCGATAACTCGCTAATTGTTAGAGGGTTTGACTTTGGGTTTTGTAAATATAAATCGTATTTAGATTGAGCACTAATAAATGAACCCATAAATTGGGTAATGGCTTTTAATAAATACTTACTATTAATTGTGTCAATGTTAAAGGCCGATTTAAATAAACTTCTATACTCACTATTTTGATTCAGTTTATTAATAACGTTTTCCATGGTTTCTGCCATTTCTACCGGATTAATGATAGGGCTAACGGGCTGCATTTCTAAATGCTTAACTCCTCCATCCCAAAAGTACTCCTTATTCCACATTAAATTAAACAGAGCTTGAGAGTTTCGTGTACCAAGCTTGTTATTAACACCATGGCTAATCTTATGATTGGAATGGGCAAAGGCCACAAATTGTTGATGACAGCTTCCGCAACTTATAGTTCCGTCTTTACTTAATAAGGGGTCGTAAAAAAGCTTACGACCTAGAAAAAATCCTTCTTTTGTGCGCGGGTTTTCTTCAAAATTATAAAACGGTGGCGGAAAATAATCCGGCCAGCTGAGTTTGATGTCAGAATCGCTTACTTGGGGTTCAACTTTTGAATCAACCTTGCAAGAGGTATATAAGCAACATATAAGGATTATGGCTATACAGGTATATGTTACCTTTAACTTCATTTAATTTTCAATGGAAGTAACACTAAACATATTCACACAATTATCTGCAATAGAAACTCCAACAGCTCCTCCCATAGCTTCGCTGGTAAAGGCAAATCTTATTTTATTAGGGGTCGAAAACATTTTCAATATATCGGTCTTAATTCCTATTTTACTGGTATGATCTTTAGAAACAACTAAGTTATCAGCACCAAAAGTGGGAGTAATTTTACGAATACAATTATAGGGAACGGTAAAACCGCCTAAGTGAAACGAAAGAAAATTGTTATAAGAGGTAGAGCTAGGCGACTTACCTTCCATCATCATAAAAATATAACCTTGATTCCAATCCCAAAACATTCCTAATACAGGGTCTAAGGCGCCTAACTGAGGTCCCGATGTGTTTCGGGCACTATCAACACCCAATAAAAAGGTAATACCCGTGTAGGTTCCCGGAGGCACACTATCTAACTCTAAGGTATGAGTTATACCATTAGAAGTGTTTACCAAATGATAGCTTTCATGTTGCTTATAAGTTGTACCGTCATCTTTGGTTAAAACTATGTTGCTGATATAATATCTAAAAACTGAAACAGTAAAAGAATCGCCATTGGCATTAATGTAATTTCCGGTATTTAAAGCCAGGTTTTCTGCACCTGCCATATTGTTAAATGTAATTGAAACCTTTCCAAAATCTAATGGTGTAGCAACGGGAGGGGGCACTGCAGGGTCTTTAATATCTTTGTCAATAGCCGGATCCTTTTTACAAGCTCCTAAACTAATTAAAACTAAGGCTGCTGATAGAATAAAAAATTGTTTCATTTAAATTGGTTATTTGTATAACATACAAAGGTAATAAATACTTGGAACTTATTTTTATCTTTTAAATTTATTACTATGTTTTTTTTAATAAATAAATTATATTTACGAAATAATTTGTTTTATGCTCATTGCCATTTACGGAAAGTCTCTAAATAATTACAATGCCAGTCCAATTCAGCGTTTAATTACTAAACTGGAAAGTGCTGGTGCTGAGCTATGTTTGCATCAAGATTTTTATAATATCATTAAAGAGAAAATTAAGTTCAGTACAATTATATCGTGCTTCAAAGATGACAAAGTATTGCAGAGAAAGCCTTCTTTCTTTTGTAGTATTGGAGGTGATGGAACTATGCTTAAAACAATAACTTTGGTGGGTAATTCTAACATTCCTATTATTGGAATTAACACCGGTCGTTTGGGGTTTTTGTCGGGCATTTCTATTGAGGATATTGAAACTGCTATTGACCTTATATTTGTCGGTAAATATGAACTTGATAAGCGTTCTTTGGTTCGATTAGAGGCAGCTCAAAATCCATTCGGGAAATTTAATTTTGGATTGAATGAGGTAACTGTACATAAAAACGACAATACCACCATGATGACTATACATACCTATGTTAATGGTGAGTTTTTAAATTCATACTGGGCCGATGGATTAATCATTTCCACACCAACAGGTTCAACCGCCTATAGTTTAAGTTGTGGCGGCCCTTTGGTAATGCCCGATTCGTCAAATTTTATCATTACACCTATATCTCCACATAATCTTAATGTACGTCCTATCATTATTTCTGATAAAGATATTGTAACATTAAGAGTGGAGGGACGGAATGATAATTTCTTAGTTACTCTTGATTCGCGCCAAGAGATATTTGACGCAAATGAGGAATTAACCATAATGCGCGAAAATTTTATGATAAATTTAGTGAGAATTAAGGGGAATGATTTTATGAATACTCTTCGCTTAAAGCTTATGTGGGGTATTGATAAGCGTAATTGAGCAAAAATATAGATAGTACTTTATTGATAAAATAGGAAGGTGTTATCTTTTTCGTTAAGCATGTTAAAATAATAAGGCGGTAGGTAACTTTGGTTAAGTAAAACGCAACTAATTATTTTACAATTTCGTTAGAGTAATTATTATTCACCTTATCCACAATCTATGAAAAAAAATTTACTTTTAATAGCTTTGGCATTTATTTTTACGAATGTAAAAATTCTACATGCTCAGGAAGTTGGGAATGCCCAACCAAATCCGACAAAACAGGAATCAAGAACATCTAAAAACGTAGTAAAACTAAATTTATTTGCTTTAGGTACCGCCAATGTTTCGTTGCAATACGAGAGAGCCTTACACAAAAACCTATCCTTTGCTTTGCAGGGAGGCATGATACCAACCTTGGGGATGCCCGGAATTATTAAATCTTCGATTCCATCAGGAATTGGGAATATAAAATTTTCAGGGTATAACGTAAGTCCAGAGTTTCGTATTTACCCGGGTGTTAAGCATGATAAACAGGCACCACATGGTTTTTATTTTGGGTTATATATGCGACATGCCGCATATACTGCCGCAACAACTTTTGAGTACAAAGATTCTACAAACTATCCGCCCGTGGTTGATTATAAAAATATAGGTACTAAGCTTACCTACTCAGGTATTGGGGGCGGACTAATGTTAGGGGCACAATGGATAATAAAAAACAGAGTGTCTATTGATTGGTGGATTATAGGTTTTCATGGCGGTGTAAGCAAGGTTAGATTAACCGTTGACGGCAGTGCTATATCTGATGATTTGAGTGATTTAAGTGAACAAATAGACGATATGGATATGAGATTTAACAAAGTTGTTAACACCTCAGGCAGTAAAGTGATTATGGATGTTAAAGGAGTTCCTTATTTGGGCTTACGAACCGGACTCTGTATTGGTGTGGCCTTTTAACTTTTTATTCATAAAATATCTTACCCAATAGGAGCTATTTATAGCTCCTATTACTTTATATACACAGTTCAATAATTTGCTGTGAATGTTAATATTGGTCAATTGCCCTATAAAGATTAAAATGTTTGGCAATAATTTTATTATTTTTGAAGTTTGAGTGTAAAAACGAGCACCTTTTCAAAAAATATAAAACACAATGTAAAAAATGAAAAAACTTTTTTTAAAGAGATTGGTAAAACCGCTTGCTGTTATTGGATTATTTTTGGTTGCATTGCTTAGCTCCTCGTTTGTAGATAATTACTTTGAAATTTCAAAAAACCTTGAAATTTTTGCCTCAGTCTTTCGTCAGGTAAATGCCAATTATGTTGACGATATTAAACCCGGTGAGATGGTAAAAAAGGGAATAGACACTATGCTTAAAGATTTAGACCCATATACAACCTACATACCGGAGTCAGAAATTGAAGATTATAGGTTTATGACCACCGGTCAGTACGGAGGCATTGGGTCATTAATTAGAAAAAGTGGGGAGTATATTATAATATCTGAACCTTATGAGAATTATGCCGCTTATAAAAGTGGAATTATGGCAGGCGATACATTGCTGATGGTAGATGGAAAGTCTGTAAAAGGCAAAAGCTCTGACGAAATGAGCAAAATACTTAAAGGGCAGCCCGGAACAACATTGAATGTTGTGTTAAAAAGAGATGGAAAAGAGATAGAAAAAAAAATAGTTAGAGAAGAAATAAAAGTTAAAGCAGTACCATTTTGCGGAGTGCTTAAAGATGATATAGGCTATGTAGTTCTTACCAGTTTTACTGAAAAATGCAGTAAGGAATTGAAAGAAGCAATAGACTCATTAAAGAAACACTATCATATTAAAAAACTTGTATTGGATTTGCGTAATAACCCCGGTGGTTTATTACACGAATCAGTAAATATTACCAATTTATTTGTTGATAAAGGACAAGAAATAGTAAGTACAAAAGGCAAAGTGGTGAGTTGGCAAAAAAGTTACAAAACCTTAAATAATCCTGACGATAAAGACTTGCCATTAGTTGTATTGGTTAATCGTGGTTCTGCCTCAGCCTCCGAGATTGTTTCAGGAAGCCTGCAAGATCTTGACAGGGCAGTAGTTATAGGGCAACGTACTTTTGGGAAAGGACTTGTTCAATCAACCCCCGATTTAACCTACAACTCAAAATTGAAGGTAACTACAGCAAAATATTATACTCCAAGCGGGCGCTGTATTCAGGCTTTAGATTATAGCCACAGAAACGCTGATGGCAGTGTCGGGAAAATACCTGACTCATTAATAAAACCCTTTAAAACAAAGGCAGGACGTATTGTTTATGATGGTGGGGGTATAAACCCTGATATTTCTCTAAAAGCAAAAGCGGCAAGCCTAATAGCCAGAACACTCGAAAATAAATTATATATTTTTGAATATGCCGTAATGTACCGAAAGAAAAACCCCAATATAGCACCGGCAGCCGAATTTAAAATTTCGGAGAAAGATTATGATGACTTTATGACTTTCATAAAAGATAAAGATTACTCCTATACCACTAATACCGAGAAAAAATTTAAAGAATTGCAGAAAATGCTGGAAACAGAAAGTTATATGAATGAAGCTATGAAAGAGGAGATTAAAATAATGGAGAAAAAAATTACCCATCAAGAGAAAGAAGATTTGATAACTTTTAAGGAAGAAATAAAACAAATTATTGAACGCGAAATTGTGACACAATACTACTATCAAAAAGGGAAAATACAATATTTATTAGCTAATGATTCAGAAATAATGGAGGCTGTAAATTTATTCCAAGACGATAATAAGTTTAACTCCATATTAGCCGGTACTTATAAAAACTCTAATGAAACTGAAGGAAAAGAATAATAAATTGATTGTAGTTTTCTCCCCATTTTTTGTTGTTTAACCAAATTTTTTTGTTTTGATTATTTTAAGTGATACACATACTCACCTATATGCCCCGGAGTTTGACAGTGATAGAGATGAGATGTTGAGAAGGGCGGAACAATATGGTGTTAAAAGGTTTTTTTTACCTAATATTGACGATACAAGCATTGAAAGACTGCAACAAATGCTTGAAAAATATCCCCATCATTGTTTTGGAATGATGGGTCTTCATCCTTGTTCGGTAAATGAACAGGTTGATACGCAATTAGAACTTATTAAAGCTGAACTTGATAGGAATAAATATATAGCCATTGGTGAAATAGGAATAGATTTATATTGGGATAAAACTTTTATTGAGGCACAAAAGAAAGCCTTTAAAACACAATGTTTATGGGCTTTAGAGCGTGATTTGCCGGTAAGTATTCATTGTAGAAATGCTATAAATGAAATATTTCAATTATTAGAAGAACTAAAAACAGAGAGCTATAAAGACAAAAGTTTTAAAGGGATTTTTCATTGTTTTTCGGGAACAAAAGAAGAAGCTCAGCGTTTAATTAATTATGGATTTTATTTGGGAATTGGGGGTGTATTAACCTACAAAAATTCGGGCCTTGCTCAGGTTATTGCCGATATTGATTTAAAGTATTTGGTACTTGAAACCGATGCTCCTTATTTATCGCCTGTACCCATGCGGGGTAAACGAAATGAGGCTGCATACTTACGGTTTGTGGCTGAAAAATTAGCAGAAATAAAACAATGCAGCTTATTTGAGGTAGCAGAAGTAACCAATCAAAATTCTATTCATATCTTTGGAGTGTGAAATCAAATGTTTTAATTATATATACCGGTGGAACTATAGGAATGGTAATGGATCCCAAAAGCCATACTTTTGTTCCTTTTGATTTTAAGCATCTATATCAACAAGTTCCTGAGTTAGGAAAATTTGATTTAAATATATCGGTAAATTCTTTTGATAAGCCTATTGATTCTTCAGATATGAATATTGAGGACTGGGTAAAAATTGCCTCAACTATCAAAGAAAATTATAATGATTATGATGGGTTTGTGGTATTGCATGGAACAGATACTATGGCTTTTACTGCATCGGCCTTGAGTTTTATGCTAGAGAACTTGAATAAACCGGTTATTTTAACCGGAGCGCAGCTACCTATAGGGGTTATTAGAACAGATGGAAAAGAAAATTTGATAACAGCCATTGAAATTGCCGGGGCAAAGCAAAACAATGAACCTATTGTAAAAGAAGTGGCTATTTATTTTGAATATAAATTATACAGAGGGAATAGAACGCATAAGTATAATGCCGAACATTTTGATGCTTTTAAATCGCCTAATTATCCAATACTTGCCGAAGCCGGGATAGATATTGATTATAACTATCAGGCATTAAATAAACAGGTTGGAGGTACATTAAATGTTTCTTCTGCCATGAACTGTAATATAGGGGTTTTAAAGTTATTTCCGGGGATTACCCCATCGTTGGTAAAAAGTATTTTCAGCATTGATGGAATAAAAGCAGTTATTGTTGAAACCTTTGGTTCTGGTAATGGAACCACCCGGAAATGGTTTTTAGATGAAATTGAACAAGCAGTAAGAAATGGAGTTATAGTACTTAATATTACACAATGCAACCAAGGTTCGGTAGAACAGGGTCGTTATGCTACCAGTATAGGTTTAAAGAATGCCGGAGTAATAGGTGGTATGGATATGACCTTTGAGGCCGCTGTTACCAAACTCATGTATTTGTTAGGAAATTATAGCGATATTGATGAAATAAAGAAGTTACTTCAGCTTAACTTGAGAGGCGAAATTTCTTGTTGAGTTAATTTAATTGGTCTTTATTTCATTTTCCTCTTGAGGTAATTTTTTGTTTTCAGCTATGGTTTCGGGACTGCTTTCGGCAAAGAACTTCCTTTGATTAAGTACTATTAATGAAACACCCACGGTAATAGAGAAATCGGCAAAGTTGAATACCGGTCTGAAGAATATAAAATCTTCACCGCCCCATAATGGAAACCACTGTGGGAAATGCCCCTGAACAATTGGAAAATAGAACATATCAACCACTCTGCCAAACAGGAATGGCGCATATCCGCCTTCAGGAGGAAAAAGAGTGGCTACCTGATTATAACTATCATTAAAAATTATACCATAAAAGGCACTGTCAATAATGTTTCCGAAGGCTCCGGCAAATACCATTGCTATACAATAGATGTAAAGTTGAGGTTGCTTATGTTTTACCAACCAATATAGATAATAGCCCAAACCGGCAATGGCAAATACCCTAAATAAACTGAGCATCAATTTTCCATAATAGCCTGCTAGTTCCATACCAAAGGCCATACCATTGTTCTCGGTAAAATGTATTATAGCCCAATTGGGAAAAATTACATATTCTTGACCTAAGTACATATTGCTTTTTATCCATAATTTAAGGGCTTGATCAATAATCAAAATGATAATGATAAGGAGTAAGGGCTTTTTCACAAATAAATATTATTCTAATTATTCAATTTAAAAGGCATAGCTACCGAAGTAGTATGCCTTTATTGTTTCTGACTTATTTTTCAATCAATTATTGTTGTTCTCTTTTGGCTTCAATACTAAGAGTAGCATGTGGTACACTTCTAAGCCTTTCTTTGGAAATCATTTTACCGGTAGCTCGGCAAACTCCATAGGTCTTATTCTCAATACGTATTAAAGCATTTTTTAAGTTTTGGATAAACTTTTCCTGACGAATAGCTAATTGCGTGGTTTCTTCTTTTGACATTACCTCAGAACCATCTTCAAGAAGTTTGAAAGTAGGAGAGGTATCATCTGTGCCATTATTATCGCGGTGTGAAAGGGTATCTTTCAATAATTCATAATCTCTTTCAGCTTCTGATAATTTTTTGTTAATCAATTCTCTAAACTCTTCGAGTTCTTCATCGGTAAATTTGGTTTTACCAATAATTGGAGCTTTCACCGGTTTGTTGGTGCCTAACATATCAGCACTATCAATAGAAGGTCTTGAAGTAGCTTTTATTTCGCGTTTTGTTTGCGGAAAACTCTTCTCTATTGGAATTTTATTGGCTTCAATGATTTGATCAATAGTAATTGGTTTTTTTGATAAAGCAGACTCAACAATTGGTTTATTAGGTTTGCGACCTCTTTTGGCTGCTACCTTTACTACAATAGGTTTAACCACCTCTTTGTTTGAGGTCTTATCGGTCTTTTTAATTGGCTTAGCAACACTTTTGGCAACCGGTTTTACTGTTTTTTTAACAGGTTTAGCAACTTTCTTAGCAAGGGGTTTGGCTGCTTTTTTTGGTGCAACTTTAGTTACTTTTTTAGCAACGGGTTTAGCTGCCTTTTTTGGTGCAACTTTAGTTGCTTTTTTAGCAACGGGTTTAGCTGCCTTTTTTGGTGCAACTTTAGTTGCTTTTTTAGCAACGGGTTTAGCTACTTTTTTGGCCACAACTTTAGTTACTTTTTTAGCAACGGGTTTAGCTGCCTTTTTTGGTGCAACTTTAGTTACTTTTTTAGCAACGGGTTTAGCAGCTTTTTTAGGTGCAACTTTAGTTACTTTTTTAGCAACGGGTTTAGTTGCTTTTTTGGCTGCCGGTTTAACCATTTTTTTAGCTACCGGTTTTGAAGCTTTCTTTGCCACTGGTTTGGCAACTTTTTTAGCAACAGGTTTAGTTGCTTTTTTGGCCACAGCTTTAGTAGCTTTTTTAGCTACCGGCTTTGAAGTTTTTTTTGCCGGAGCTTTTGCTGCTTTCTGAATTTTCTTTGCCATATCTAAAACTTTTAATATTATACTTTAACTACTTGTACTACAGCACCTAAGCCTTCTTCTAATTCAACTGATACAGCCTCTGACGAGGGGGCTTGTTCAATAAAATCAATTTTATTGGCTAAAATTTCGGTGCAAATATAGTCTAAATTATTTAATACTGCTGATTTAATTTCATTTTGTGATTTGATTTTCAATATTATGCGGTCGGTTAAATCAAATCTTAGTTCTTTTCTCAAATTTTGTATTCTGTTTACCAACTCACGTGCTATACCTTCCTCGCGTAATTTTTCGGTAATCACAATATCTAAAGCTACAGTTAATGCCCCATTATTTAGGGTTTTCCATCCCGGAATATCTACCGGAATAATTTGCACATCTTCCGATTCAATTTCGATATTGTTATTATCCAAACTAAAAACATAGCTGTTGTTTAATTCTAGTTCTTTAATCATCTGTTGCTCATTTTTAGCGGTATAGTCCTGAATGTTTTTCATAAACTTACCATACTTTTTACCTAAGGTTTTAAAATTAAGTTTCAGATTTTTTACAATATGGGTCTGATCTTCATTCACCAAATCCATTTCTTTAACATTTACTTCTGATAATATTAAATCTTTTACGGCCTCAATTTTTGACTTAATATCATCATTCAACACCGGAATTTGGATTTTTGCCAATGGTTGTCTTACTCTAATGTTTTCTCTTTTGCGAATAGCTAATATCATAGAAGATATTTTCTGAGCCAGTTCCATTTTTTGTTCTAATGTACTATCAACTTCCTGTGGATTATATTTAGGAAAATTGCTTAAATGTACTGATGGTGATTTTATTTTTTGTGTTACAGCATTGAGGTCGCCAAACAACCTCTCGGCAAAGAATGGAGCAATAGGAGAAAATAAAATGCTGATTGTTTCCAAACAGGTATAAAGTGTTTGATAAGCGGCTACTTTATCATTACTGTAATCGCCCTTCCAGAAGCGTCTTCTGCACAAACGAACATACCAGTTACTCAAATGTTCATCTACAAATTCTTCAATTAACCTGCCTGCACGGTGTGGTTCATACTCATCATAAGCCTGCTCTACATTTTTGATTAGGGTATTTAGCTCTGAAATAATCCAGCGATCAATTTCGGGACGTTGATGAAGCGGAATGTTTTCTTCTTTATAGCTAAATCCATCTACGTTAGCGTATAAGGCAAAGAATGAATAGGTATTGTGTAAAGTGCCGAAAAATTTACGTTGCACCTCACTAATGCCCTCCACATCAAATTTTAAATTATCCCAAGGAGCTGCATTGGTAATCATATACCAACGTGTAGCATCGGGGCCGTATTTATCAATGGTTTGAAAAGGATCAACAGCATTTCCCAATCGTTTGCTCATTTTTTGGCCGTTTTTATCAAGTACCAAGCCATTGCTTACAACATTTTTATATGCTACTGAATCAAAACACATGGCTGCAATAGCATGTAGCGTAAAAAACCATCCTCTGGTTTGGTCAACACCTTCAGCAATAAAATCGGCCGGATAATATAAATTTTTATCAATTAGTTCTTTGTTCTCAAAGGGGTAGTGCACCTGAGCATACGGCATGGCGCCTGAGTCAAACCAAACATCTATCAGGTCGGTTTCACGGAAAAGTTTTTTACCGTTACGTTCTAATACAATATTGTCAGCATAAGGTTTATGTAAATCAAAGGTATTATAATTATCTTCATCATTATTTCCGGGAACAAAAGCAGCCAACGGATTAGAAGTCATAAATCCTTTGCTTATGGCATTGTCTATTTCTGCTTTAAGGTGCTCGGCAGACTCAATACAAATTTGTTCGGTTTTATCTTCGCTGGTCCAAATAGGAATAGGAATACCCCAAAAGCGTGAACGTGATAAATTCCAGTCATTCAAATTTTCAAGCCAGTTTCCAAATCGTCCCGAACCTGTTGATTCAGGTTTCCAGTTAATGGTGTTATTTAGCTCAATCATTCTTTCTTTAAAGTCTGTTGTTTTAATAAACCAGGAATCGAGCGGGTAGTACAATACAGGTTTATCAGTACGCCAACAGTGCGGATAGCTATGTTCATAGCTTTCTTTTTTAAAGAGTTTTCCTTCTTCTTGCAGTTTTAAAATAATGCGTTCATCTACACTCAAATAGTTTTTCAGCTCTTTAATTTTTCCGTTACTTTCCAAAACTTTCTTTTGATGCTGAAACTCTTGCTCTAACTCTTCGGCACTTAAATAGGCTTCTTTTACATATTCGTTTCCGTATAAAAATATACCATCACTTACTTGTGGTAAAAATTTTCCACGTTTATCAACTAAAGTTAAGGAACCTATACCACTTTGTTGTGCTGCTCTGAAATCGTCAGCACCAAAGCTAGGCGCCATGTGTACAATACCTGTTCCGTCCACAGTAGTTACAAAATCGCCAGGAATAACTTTAAACGCATCACCATTCTCGGGTTGTGCAAAAGGCAATAATTGGTGGTACGAAATACCCAATAATTGCTCGCCTTTTATTTCGGCAATCACTTCAAAAGGAATATTTTTATCACCTTCTTTGTAAGTTTCAAAACTTAGGTCTTTGTTCTTAGCAGGAAAATATTTATCTAATAAATCTTTGGCCAGAACAACGTTAACCACTTTGAATAGGTATGGGTGGTATGTTTTTACTAGTACATAATTTATCTTTTTTCCTACCGCTAAAGCGGTGTTTGAGGGCAAAGTCCAAGGGGTAGTTGTCCAAGCAAGGAAATAAATATCGGTACAGTTTGTTTTGGTAAATAATGATTCGGAAAGTGTATTATTTACTATTTTAAACATTGCCACGGCTGTACGGTCTTTTACATCTCGGTAACACCCCGGCTGATTTAACTCGTGCGATGAAAGCCCGGTGCCGGCAGCAGGCGAATAAGGTTGAATAGTATAGCCTTTATATAAAACATTTTTTTTGTACAATTGTGCTAATAACCACCAAACACTTTCAATATATTTATTGTTATAGGTAATGTACGGATTTTGCATATCTACCCAGTAGCCCATTTTTTGGGTCAGGGTAATCCATACATCGGTATATTTCATTACATCTTTACGACATTCCAAGTTGTATTGCTCAACGGTAATTTTAGTACCAATATCTTCTTTGGTTATGCCTAATGATTTCTCCACACCCAGCTCAACCGGCAATCCATGTGTATCCCAACCGGCTTTGCGCTTAACCTGATAACCTTTTAGTGTTTTATAACGACAAAAAATATCTTTAATGGTACGAGCCATAACATGGTGAATACCCGGTAATCCGTTGGCACTCGGAGGCCCCTCGTAAAAAACAAATGGGGCTTTTCCTTCTCGGGTTTCAATAGATTGGTCAAAAGTATTTTCTGCTTCCCATTTTTTCTGCGCCTCAATAGCCACTTCGGGAAGGTTTAATTGGTTATATGTTTTATAATTAGTCATAATAATCCTATATCGCGTATAAAAAGCAGCTTCTGCTATGCTAATAAATTAATTAGTAATAGATTGCCTTTCTATTAAGCGCGCGAAATTACAATTTTTAGTGCTGAATTGCAACTGTTATGAAGAATTAATTTTGCAGATAATTCAAAGGTACTTAGGCTTTTTATTGAAACCGAAGCCCCATTAATACAATGACTTTAGAGGGTATTATATGGAATTTTGCCATAAAAGAAATTGCCGATAAGCTTCCCAACAAACAATACCGGTGGCTACCGAAATATTGAGGGAGTGTTTAAAGCCCGATTGGGGTATTTCAATACAGCTATGACACAAGTTAATAACTGATTGTGAAACGCCACTGATTTCATTACCAAAAACAAAGGCTATTTTTTGCAAAAAGTTGAATTGGAGTTGATGCAACATTTCACTTCCTTCGGCTTGTTCAATGGCAAAAACCTGATATTTATGGGTTTGTAATTCTTCAACAGCCTCTTCGGTAGTTTTATAATATTTCCAATTAACGGTAGCAGTGGCTCCCAGGGCTGTTTTCTGAATATCTTTATGAGGTGGGGTTCCGGTAATACCGCATAAATAAACTGCTTCCAACAAAAAGCTATCGGCCGTACGAAAAACAGAACCTACATTATTTAAGCTTCTTACATTATCGAGCACTAATACAACCGGTGTTTTTTGGGCTTGCTTAAATTCATCGGGGCTTTTACGCAACAATTCGCTGTTACTGAGTTTTCGCATATATTTTCATTAAATACTGAGGCGCAAAAGTAAACATTATAAGGATAAAATATTTGTTCTTATATCTTGTATGTATAATTTATTAGGATTTGTTGAAAATACCTTTTTTATGGGATTATTTCTTATTAAGAATTAATTTAAATTTGTTGGCTAACATTAAGTGTATCATGGCTGAATTATTATTATCAGATTTAAGAGTTGGAGAGCAAGCCATCATTTTGCAATTCAAAGAACAAAATATTGCTTTAAAGCTAATGGAAATGGGCTGCTTGCCCGGTGAAAAGGTATTTCTAGAAAGAGTAGCCCCTTTGGGTGATCCAATTGCCATTCAAGTTGCCGGATACTCACTAAGTCTTAGAAAAAATGAGGCCTCTCAGGTGGTTGTTTCAAATTTATAAAAATTAGGGTGAGCAGTATTTCTGAAGGCAATTCAATAAAAGTTAAGCGATTGGCTATGGCCGGTAATCCTAACAGCGGTAAATCAACCCTGTTTAATATGCTTACGGGATTGCGGCAAAAAACAGGTAATTTTCCTGGCGTTACGGTAGATATTCATAAAGGTATTTGTGTGCTTCCCAATAAGCAAAAAATTGAAATTATTGATTTACCCGGAACTTATAGTTTGTTTCCTAAGTCAATAGATGAGCAAGTTACCACCGAAGTACTTAGTAACAAGCAAAATGCTGATTATCCTGATGTAACACTGATGGTAGCCGACTCTACCAATTTAAAACGCAGTTTGTATTTGTGTACACAACTTATTGATACCGGATTACCTGTTATCCTTGTGTTGAACATGATTGATGAGGCCTTAAAGAGAACCATAGTAATTGATGAAACTAAGCTTTCGCAAATGTTAGGTGTACCTGTGGTAAGTGTAAACTCAAAGCAGGGTGAGGGGATAACAAAATTAAAAAGTGTAATTGCAAACTATGAACCAAAGCAAGGAAAACCACAATTAGATATTTCAAAATTTAGTACACTTAGGTGGTCGGAATTAAAGGAAAATATTAATGCCAATAGTGATTTTGATGCATTTGTTTTATATATTAATAATTTATTGGATTTAAACTTTAAGCGGAATGTAGGGCTGGAGGATTTCTTTAAAGAAAGCAAAGTTGATATAATTCAATTGCAAACTAACGAATCGGTAAACAGATATAAGAATATAGCTGAAATTATACAACAATGTGTAAGTTATGAGGCACGGGAGGTTAGTACATTAACTCAAAAACTAGATAATATTTTTACTCATAAGGTATGGGGGTTTATTGTTTTTTTGCTTATCCTGTTTTGTATTTTCCAGTTTATTTTTTCGTTTAGTGCTTTACCAATGGAGTGGATTGAAAACTTGTTTATATGGTTTAGTGAGATGGTTGGGAATACTATGCCCCCGGGTATTTTAAATGATATTATTACCAAGGGAATATTAGCCGGGTTAAGTGGTGTTATTGTATTTATTCCTCAAATAGCATTTTTATTTGCCTTTATTGCTATACTGGAAGACAGCGGGTATATGGCACGTGTTAGTTTTATTATGGATAAACTGATGCGAAAGTTTGGACTAAACGGGAAATCTGTTATTCCGCTGATTAGCGGAGTGGCTTGCGCTGTACCTGCTATAATGGGAGCTCGCACCATTAGTAATACTAAAGAGCGTTTAATTACTATTTTGGTAACGCCACTTATGAGTTGTAGTGCCCGGTTACCTGTTTATACCTTGCTTATTGCTTTAGTGGTACCTTCAACCAAAGTATGGGGTTTTCTTAATATACAAGGATTAGTGCTGATGTCACTATATTTAATAGGATTTTTGGCAGCTATATTGGCGGCCTTTGTATTAAAGTACCTAATTAAGAGCCGTGAGCACAGCTATTTTATAATGGAGCTTCCGGTGTATCGTGTTCCACAAACAAAGCATGTTTTGTTTGTTATTTTTGATAAAGTAAAAATATTTATTCTTGAGGCAGGAAAAATAATTGTTGCCGTATCGGTTGTGTTATGGTTAATGGCTTCATATGCTCCGGGTAATCGTATGCAGGAGATAGAACAAAAATATGTAAACAGCCATGCCGACCTTGCTGACCCTGAAATAAAGAATAAAATTGCTTCTGAACAGTTAGAGGCTTCTTATGCCGGAATAGCCGGTAAGGCCATTGAGCCTATTATTGCTCCATTGGGTTTTGATTGGAAGATTGGAATTAGTTTGGTAACAAGTTTTGCGGCACGTGAGGTTTTTGTAGGTACTATGGCTACTATATACAGTGTAGGGAATGATGCTGATGAAAGAAGTATAAGGGTAAAAATGAAAGAAGCTATTAATCCGTTAACAGGTAAACCAATGTACAGCACTGCAGTTGCCTTTTCATTAATGATTTTTTATGCCTTTGCCTTGCAATGTATGAGTACTATTGCTGTGGTATATAAAGAAACAGGCGGCATAAAGTGGCCGATCATACAATTTGCATTTATGTCATTTATGGCTTACATAGGCAGCTTTATAGTATATCACCTATTGTCCTAAAACAAAAATAGCACCACAAAGGTGGTGCTACTAAATAAATATTTCTTGAATAAGTTATTATTCGGCCAAAACAATAATCTTGTTTTTTAGAACTTCAACTACTCCACCTTTAATGGTAAAGGTTTGAACGCCTGAGTTATCTGTAATTTTCACTTTTCCGGCTTTCAGTGCACTAATCATAGGAGCATGATTATTTAATATTCCCAATAAACCATCACTTCCCGGTAGAGTTACGGATTTAATGTCGCCTTCAAAAAGTTTCTTATCAGGGCTTATGATTTCTAAAAACATCAGATAATTATTGAATAGTTTGTATAATTATTTTGACTCG
Source organism: Bacteroidia bacterium (assembly GCA_020845635.1). GTDB lineage: Bacteria > Bacteroidota > Bacteroidia > UBA4408 > UBA4408 > CAIKXD01. Next base: position 5,513 of record JADLFI010000038.1, on the reverse strand, counting down.
GCAATTAATTTCTTACCTTTTTCTATAGCTTCTTCAATTGTACCTACAAGGTTAAAAGCTGCTTCAGGGTATTCATCAACTTCACCATCCATAATCATATTAAACCCTTTAATAGTATCTTCAATAGGAACAAGTACACCTTTTAATCCGGTAAATTGCTCGGCTACATGGAAAGGTTGAGATAAGAAACGCTGAACACGTCTTGCACGGTGCACCACCAACTTATCTTCTTCAGACAATTCGTCTAATCCTAAGATGGCAATAATATCTTGTAATTCTTTGTAGCGTTGTAAGATTTCTTTAACACGCTGTGCCGTATTATAGTGAGCATCACCTAATACAGCGGGCGTTAAGATACGTGATGTTGAGTCTAATGGGTCAACCGCAGGATAAATACCTAGCTCTGCAATTTTACGGCTTAATACTGTTGTAGCATCAAGGTGGGCAAATGTAGTAGCAGGAGCAGGGTCGGTTAAGTCATCGGCAGGTACATATACGGCTTGTACAGAGGTAATAGAACCACGTTTAGTTGAGGTAATACGTTCTTGCATAGCACCCATTTCGGTTGATAATGTAGGTTGGTAACCTACCGCAGAAGGCATACGTCCTAAGAGTGCAGATACTTCGGCACCGGCTTGGGTGAAACGGAAAATATTGTCAATAAAGAATAATATATCGCGGCCGCCTCCTTGATTGTCACCATCTCTGAAATACTCAGCCATGGTAAGACCCGACAAGGCAACACGGGCACGAGCTCCCGGAGGCTCATTCATTTGTCCGAATACTAATGAGGCTTTTGAGTCTTTTAAAGCTTCTTTGTCAACTTTAGATAAATCCCATCCTCCTTTTTCCATACTATGTTTAAACTCGGTACCGTATTTGATTACGTCCGATTCGATAAACTCACGTAATAAGTCATTACCTTCACGAGTACGTTCGCCTACTCCGGCAAACACAGATAAACCGGAATAAGCTTTGGCAATATTATTTACCAACTCCATGATAAGTACTGTTTTACCTACACCGGCACCACCAAATAACCCAATTTTACCTCCTTTGGCGTAAGGTTCAAGTAAGTCAATAACTTTGATACCTGTAAATAAAACCTCCGAAGCAGTTGATAGCTCTTCAAACTTTGGAGCTGAGCGGTGGATTGGATAACCTCCATCGCCAGTAATGGTATCTATTCCATCAATGGCTTCACCCACCACGTTAAATAAACGGCCTTTCACTTTATCACCGGTTGGCATTGAAATAGGGTTTCCTTTAGCCACTACTTCCATACCACGGCTTAAACCATCGGTACTATCCATGGCAATGGTACGTACTGTATCTTGCCCTATATGTTGTTGACATTCCAAAATAATTTTTTGGCCATTTTCTTTGGTAATTTCCAAAGCATCAAGAATTTGAGGAAGTTTTCCGTTTTCGGTATCAAAACTAACGTCAATTACCGGACCAATAATTTGTGTGATTTTACCTGTTTGCTTAGACATGTATAGTTAATTTAGCTGTTTTTTACTACAGTATTTATATTTTCGGGCGCAAAAGTACACTTTTTTTTGTATAAATTGGTGTAAATTAGAAAAAATATCCTAAAAGTGCAATTCTCTGATTATTAATTGATTGAAATTATTTGAGGATATTGATAAATTTAGACTTATTACTATGATGCCAGAAAATATGTTATACTCATTGATGTTTTTTAGTTGAAGTGGAGAATTTTAATTTTATTTCGCCTTGAATTTTGTATTGAAGCCTAAAGTGGATATTATAACAACAATAGAAAACATTATGGCTATTACACCTAGGTAGTCGCCAAAACGCGTGTAAAAAGTAATTTTTTGGTTGGTGTTTATAGTTGTTGTTAGCGCATCTTCAATCCACCAGTTGGTTTTTTGTACTATTTCGCCTCTTTGGTTAATAACCGCAGAAATACCTGTGTTGGCCGAACGAAGTATGCTTCTGCGAGTTTCAATGGCTCTTAAACTTCCGTATTCTAAATGTTGCTTATAACCCGGAGTGTCGCCCCACCAACCATCATTGGTAATAATGGCCAAAAAATTGGCTCCTTTTTTAATATATTCCCCAACATATTCGCCATAAACCGACTCGTAACAAATAATTGGGGCGGCAGCAAATTTTTTATCGGTCGTAAAAAAAGCTTCGCGTTCTTCTTGAGTACCAAGGCTTCCGCTTATACCGCCCAAATCAATGGCAAATTTTTCAAAGTATTTGAAAACTGATGGCCAAGGCATTTTCTCTACTCCCGGAACAAGTTTTGATTTATGATATATTTGAATATTAGGAGTATGGTTAAGTTGCAAAGCTGTATTATAGGAGTCGTAATACTCGTTGCTATCGTAAAACTTACGTGCTGTTAACGATATGGCTTGTCCCGGACCAAAAGTTTGCAGTGTTGAAGCCCCTATTAAGACATTTAATTGGGGATAAATTTTAATCAGTGAATCTAACATTTTAATATCAGGCGACTCATGAATTTTATTTTCCCATAAATAGTCAACTATAGCTGTTTCAGGGGCAATTAGAAAGTTGGTTTCAGTATCTAATTTTTTTATGGCTAAGCTTAATAATTTTTGAAGCTGTTCTTCGGAGCTCAGATTACTGAATTTTTCGTTATAGGGGTCAATATTGGGTTGAACTATAACTGCCTTGAGAGGAGCATATTTTTCATTATAACTATAATACACCAGCAACGAAATAAGTATAGGAATGAATAAAGTAAGCCCAATAATGACAGCTAACTTTTTTATTGGCAATTTGTTTCTATAGTTTTTTATTAAACGAAACAATAAAATATTTACCACCAGTACCCAAAGTGTACCACCAAAAGTACCTGTAAACTCGTACCATTGAATAATTTTAATATTTCCGGCAAAACAGTTTCCAAGATTTAGCCAAGGCCAGGTAATGTCCCAACGCAAATGTATATATTCAAATGTCATCCAAAAGGCAATAAATGCCGCATATCCATACTTGTTGCCTTTTTTTAGTTTTACCCAATGAAAAAAGGTGAGTACTAATGTCATCAACAAACTATTTGCAACAATAGCCATGACAGCGCCACCCAATGAAGCATTTTTTACCCACCAGGTAGTAAGCAGATTCCATGCAAGCATAGCTATAAGGCTATATGTAAAGAAGCTCCCTTTAGTTTGGTAATTGTTGCAAATTTCATCCTCAACATAAAGTAAAGGGAGCCATGCAAAAAATATAATAGGAAAAAAGCCCGCCACCGGCCATGCAGCACTTAATAAGATACCCGAAAATAAACTATAGGTTAAAGCGGTTATTCTGTTCATAAATTTATATTTAGTGCGATATAGTAGTTCCTGTTTCTCCAAATAATAGCTCTTTCATATCCAACAAGGTTTTATATTCCACTAATAAGTCTTGCATTTTTTCTTCCTCTTTACAGTTTTTTATTTCTTCCTGCACTTGATGTAGCATACGCAGCAGGTGCTTTTGTTTTAGACGATCAATAGTATTTATAATGACTTGCTTTAAATCGGCATCTTTATTTTTTACAATGAGATGATATTTTGATTCCCAATTAGGACTAAGTTGGTTCATGTCAACTAATGCCATAGCTGCCACATCACGTATTTCAACATTTTCGTGCGCCAGAAAATATTCTATTTTTAAGAAATTTCCCTGATTAACCTCGTTCATATATTCAGTAAAAACAGCATTGTAAGTTAAATCGTCAAAGGTTATTTCATTTTCTAACAGGTTAGTAAAAATATAGGAAGCCAAATGAATTTCGCTTACTTGTGGTATTTCATTTTCATCAATATAATCAAACTTTATTTTTTCAGCTCCGTACAATAAAAGCAAACGTATTATTTCCGATTCAACCATAGCCAGTTCCAATTCAGGAGTTCCACTTACTTTTTCGGGTGGTGGGGCAGGCAATTCAAACCCGGTATGCGCTTCGGTATCCTCAACGTGTATAATATCCTCTTTAATTTCCTTAATACGTTTTTGGCGTAATAATTTATTTAGGGTGTTCAACAAAAGTTGTTCTTCTACCTGCATAATCCGGGCACATTCTTTGGTATATAACGAGCGTGCAATACTATCGGGGATAACACTTATGCTTTCTACAATTTCATTAATTAGTTGTGCTTTTGCGTATGGATCGTTTTGTGTTTCGTTAAGCAACAAATTTGTTTTAAAAGTAATAAAGTCAACTGCATTTTTTTCCAAAAACAAAATTAAGTCTTCTTGTGTATGCTTTTGTGCAAAGGAATCAGGATCTTCGCCATCAGGAAACAAAATAACTTTTACGTTTAAACCTTCATTCAGTATTAAGTCTATTCCACGAAACGAAGCTTTAATTCCGGCATTATCTCCATCATACATTACTGTAACATTAGGACTAAAGCGTCTTATTTGCCTGATTTGTTCGGTTGTTAAAGAAGTTCCCGAGGAGGCTACAACATTCTCTATACCTGCTTGCGATAAGCTTATAACATCGGTATATCCTTCTACCAAATAACAATTGTTTTTCTCAACTATTGATTTTTTTGCCTGAAACAAACCATAGAGTATATTACTTTTATGATATATTTGACTTTCGGGCGAGTTGAGGTACTTAGCCAGCTTTTTGTTATTTCCTAAAATACGCCCTCCAAAGGCAATAGGACGACCACTAATATTTAATATTGGAAACATTACTCTGCCGGCAAATCGGTCAAAATGCCTGCCGTCTTCACTTTCAATGGTAAGGCCCGTAGCCGTTAAGAACTCTATTAAATAGCCATCGGTAACAGCTTTATCTGTAAAGGCTTTACGGTTTTCCAAAGCATAGCCCAGTTGAAATTTTTCAATAGTTTGTTTACTAAAGCCCCTTTCTTTAAAATACGATAAGCCAATATTTTTTCCTTCTTCGCTATGCCATAAGTTGTGTGTAAATTGTTGTTGTGCATAGGCTGTTAACAACATCATACTTTCCTTGGCATTTTGTTCTTTTATTTCATCGGCAGTTTGTTCAACCTCTTCAACTTTGATATTGTATTTACGCGCCAAAAAACGCAAAGCTTCGGGATAGGTAAGGCCTTCATGTTCCATAATAAAGTTAACTGATGTACCTGACTTTCCGCATCCAAAGCATTTATAAATACCCTTTACCGAGGATACGGTAAAAGAAGGTGTTTTTTCATTATGAAAAGGACAGTTTCCTAAATAATTTACCCCTTTCTTTTTTAATGAAACAAAATCACTGATAACATCAACAATTTCTGCTGCATCAATAATTTTGGCTATGGTATCTTTAGGAATCATTAATGAATAAATATTTTATAGAAAAATAAAGTAAAGCTAAGTTTATTTAAACATTTAGTAAAAAAATAAAATTAAAAAATATGCTCATCCTTTTTCATGCCAGTTGCCATTAACTACTGCTACTGTTAATCTATCGAACATTACCCCACCAAAATACCTTCGATTAAGCTTGTAACAAAATTCATCAAGGTACAATTGTAAATACT
>JADLFI010000037.1 GCA_020845635.1 Bacteroidia bacterium | reverse complement strand
TATTAAATTACAAAACTATGGATGCTCAACCTTATGAGGGTGTATCGTACTACCGTTTAAAACAAACCGATTTTGATGGTAAGTTTGAGTACAGCACCATAAAATCTGTGAACTTCATCAAGAACCACAATGGAACGGTATGGGCAGTATATCCTAACCCAACCGATTTAAATGGAGTATATATAAATACCGGAACATTACAAAGTGATGTATTGCAGGTAGTACTAACAGATGTAACAGGGAAGCAAATTATCAGCAAGCAAATAAAAGTAAATACCGATGGAGCAAACAACTTTGTATCATTCGAACAGATAAGCACCGGTATATATTACCTGACTATTAATGACGGACAAACAGAAAGGACTACCAAACTGAGTATTACAGGGAAATAAAGTTGTGTACGCAGTAATACAAAATTAGCGCAGATTACAGGTAATCAAAAAAGTAATTACTTATTTTCTGCATTAAATGAACTCTATCTTTTCCGGTTACATTGTGCAAATGTCCGGGATAGGGAAAATAATCAAGCTGAATATTTTTTTCTACGGCTTTTTCGGTAAACAATAAACTGTGTTGCCATAGCACAACGTCATCAGAAGTTCCGTGGATAAGCATTAGCTTGCCTTTAAGCTTATCAACGTAGTTAAGTAAATTTGAGTTTTTATACCCTTCAGGATTACTTTGTGGGGTGTCCATATATCTTTCGGTGTACATTATCTCATAATAACTCCAGTCAATTACAGGGCCACCTGCCACTGCCACTTTAAACACCTCAGGATTTCTGGTCATTAATGAGGTGGTCAAAAATCCACCAAAACTCCAGCCATGAACACCCATGCGTGAGGCATCAACATATTTTAAACTTTTCAAATAATTAACCCCTTCTAATTGATCTTCCATTTCTATAGTGCCTAATTGTCTGAAAGTAGCTTGTTCAAACTTTTTACCACTTGCTTCTGAGCCTCTATTATCTAAGGTAAATACAAGATATCCTTTTTGTGCCATGTATTGAAACCACAAATTTCCTCCACCTAACCAGCTATTTTTAACCATCTGGGCGTGCGGCCCACCGTACAAATAAACTATTACCGGGTATTTTTTAGTACTGTCAAAATCAATAGGCTTATACGTACGACAGAATAATTTATCGCCTTGTTTATTGGTAATGCTAAACAAATTCATTTCCCCCAGTTTAAAGGCTGTTAAAGGATTTGATGATTGAAATATATCTAGTATTTTTTTTGTTTTACTGTCAATAACTTGTATATTATTAGGGGTTGTTGGGTTAGAGAAATAGTTAATAAAGTAATTACCTCCCGAGTTCATAACGCTTCTGTTTACACCATTGCCATTGGTAAGCCTTACAATTTTATTATCGGCCAAGGTTATATAATATAAATCTCTGTTTAGCGGGCTTTCTTTGGTAGCTTCAAAAAATACTTTTTCACCATTATCTGAAAATCCCAATACTTGAGTAACTTCCCAATCGCCTTTACTTAATTGCTTTAATAATTTTCCTGAAGCATCATACAAGTATAAATGATTCCATCCATCACGTCTGCTTTGCCATACAAACTGCCCTGACTTGCCGGTTACCCATAAAATAGGGTTAAGAGGCTCAACATAATTATTGTCTGTTTCGGTAAATAATGTTTTTTCAAAATTACCTGTGGTAGTGTTGTAGCAGTTAAGTTGCATGGAATTTTGATCGCGATTTAGCTCTGCAATATAAATCCATTTGTCATCAGTGCTAAACGCAATATTGGTTAAATAATGGTCGGCAGGAGGCGGGGTTTTTATATAGATAGTTTTTAATGTTTTTAGATTAAAAATGCCTAGGGTTACATGATGGCTGCTGTCGCCAGACATAGGGTACTTAATAAGATTTGCTTTTGCGGGCTTTTCATTATAATCGGTAATCGGATAATCTTTAACCATTGATTGATCCATACGATAAAAGGCTAAATAATCGCCTGTATTACCCCAAAATATCCCTTTATTTATTCCAAATTCATTACGATGTACACTTTGTCCATATACAATGTTACTGCTGCCATCAGTAGTTATATGATATATTTTTCCGGCATTCCATATATGTAGATTATCGTTTTGTGTGTATGCTATAAAACCTTTTTTCTTGTCTTTTTCTATATTTTCTGCATCGTTTGGAAAGTTATCTAACTCTCGTAATTCAAGGGTTTTTACAGAGGTTATCCACATCCAACGTTTTTTATTGGCTTTAAATATAAAACTGTTCATATCCTCCCATTCCATACCCGGAAAAGAACTTAAAGTATCTTCATTTTTATTTTTTAGGGCTTTATTTAAGTCATTAAGACTTACCAATATTTGTGCTTTCCCTGTAAAAGCTGTTGCTTTATATAGGTTATTATCAGTCCCCACATAGCTGTACTCAGCACTGTTTTTTATCCATTTTAGTTGTTTTAATGTTTGGGGAGCCAAACTGGTACGTGCATTTAGCACTGCATCTGTCATGGTAAATAGTTTGTCTTGAGCATAAATATTGTGTGTAAACAGCAGTATTAATAACAGATATTTTTTCATAGCTTTTTGAATTATTTGATATACAATAGTAAACAAAAAGCAATAATAAATAAACAGAATCAAATAAAATACCTTACAAAAAGGAGATGGAATAAAAGCTCTTCCCTCTATGGGAATAGTTATGAATGTTGTATAATTTTAAATCTGATGGGTACAGATTGGGGATACACTTATTGTTTAATTATTTTTTTTGTAGTTAGTATTCCGGAATTGTTGTGTTGTATTACATAGACTCCCGGAGCTAGGCTACTTAAATCGATTTTTCCATGTTGCATTTCGGCATCAATTTTTTCTTGTTGAATGTTGTTTCCTAGAATGTCTGTTATGTGATTTATGCCATTACCGTGCTTGCCTATATATTATCAATACATAATATCGGTAAACGGATTAGGTATAAGATTAATATTATTAGCTTTTGAATTTTCGGTATCACAGCAAAACGAACAAGATATAAGAACTCCGGAGAATCTTCAATACCTTAGACAAAATCTACTCAAAAAGTTCCTTAAAGAGTTTTCCTTTTATTTTTCTCTCCCTCCACGCCATTTATAGTTATTTCTTTAACTCATCTCGCACATATTTAATAAACTTATAAATTTGCTTATAATGGAAATATATGCTTAGATGGGTAGAGGGTTTAACAGTTAAAGGGAGCTATTATCCGGGCAGGTATTAGCGGCAATATCTGTCCCTTCCTCAGAAAATATTCCACCTGCACCTTTTTAGAAAAAACTTTCTGTCCAACCAATAAGAAACAAAGCTATTATAGTATAGGTATACTTAGGGAAAACCCATTAGTAGATAATATTTAACTCCTAAGTAGGCTGTTTCGCATCAAACGGGGTTAATGTCTTCGGTTTATGGGTTTTTGTTTCATCTTCTGTGGCCAACTTCATTAAAAGAGGGGGTTGAAATATCTGACCAAACATAAAGCTAATGAAACCCAACGTGAGATGGTGGTTATGATTTGCCTTTATTACATTTAAAAATTCTTTACATTTACGGTCATAAACAATTTGTCGTCTAATGATGTTGGAATCTGAATATAGGCAAGAGATATCCTTTGAAATTTTGTTGGCAAACCCTAATAAAAAAGGATAAAGCTTTTTTCGGCAAAGGATTTGTTGCCTTTGTTACACAAATTAAAATAAGAATATATGAAACAGTTGATATTCATTTTTCTACTTGCATTGATAGTAGGTTGTAGAACAACCAACACACCAGGTTTAGAAAGCTACGAAGTACTTTATATATCTCACCCAACACCTCAAATGTGGCATGAAAATCAACTAACTTCTTTTTATGTGAATCGGAAAAACGATACTACAATTGCTATTCTGCATTACACCATTGCTTCATTAGAATCACCTATTAAAACGTTAACTGATTCAATTACCAATTCTTTTTTAGGTACGAATATAAAAGTCCCGTTGGATTATAAAGCAATGGATTATGTGGTAGATTCTTTCCTTTACGAGTACCAGATGCTTGATAAAAGCGATACAATGAATTTTTTTGCGTGGGAATGGGATGTTACATTGCAATATGATACCGTTTTTACCAACTATTTAATTGCCGATTTTTCACAGTATAGTTATACTGGTGGTGCACATGGCAATTCGGTTCAAAGCTTTTATACTATTGATTTGAACTCAAAAAAAGTATTGAACTTGCAAGATATTTGCTCCAATGTCCCCGAATTAGAAAAAAGAATGGAGGTGGTGTTTCGCAAGCTTTTTGAAATATCGCCAAAACAAAATTTAGAAGTAGAAGGTTTTTGGTTTGCCAACAATCAATTTAAGCTTAACAACAATTTTTATTTCGATAAGGAAAAATTAGTATTTTTATATAATCAATATGAGGTTGCAGCCTATGCAGTGGGACAAATTAGGCTTGAAATCCCGCTAAATTCAGTGAAAGATATTCTAAAAATTTCTATTGAAGAGTAAAAAAACTGCTTCGCTACTTTTGTTTCTTTCAAACAATTTTAAACACGCTTTTTGTGATTAATTTGTACTTCGAAAGTCCTGTTGCAGGAATATATTAAAAATCAGACTGCTTTTAAACAATAAGCCGCTGAACTTATAGAACATCTTGAGGGTGCGTTTTATTGAATTTGCCTTGTTGTTATGTTTGTTTTTAATTTTTTGGTATTTGTTTAATACAATGCCTGTTTGCCAATTGCAAGTAAACACTGGAATATTTTATATTTTTCTTTCAACTTTTTTGAGGTTGAATAGCTTACAAAATTACCGGAGTTGTATTACTTTAAAACTAAACACTCTTGTCATTTTTCCTGTGTTGCAATGGGGGCAAATATTCACCCCAACTTTCAATTTTGTTTTAGCTATCTCTTTCCATATTTTCTTTTACGTGTTTGGCATTATTATTATTCCCTGTGCAAACTGAGTCTTACTACGTATTGGCTTTAACTTCTCGGATAATGTTCCGAAATGACGGATTTTCATGAATTTTTGAGATAAGATGTGTAGGCAAAACCTACTCAAAAAGTTCCTTAAAGAATTTTCCTTTTGTTTTTCTCTCGCTACACGCCATTTATAGTTATTTCTTTACTCATCTCGCACATATTTAATAAAGTTTTTGATTTGCTATTAATGGAAATAAATGCTTAGTTTGGTAGAGGGCATAACAGATAAAAGAAGTTATTACCCGGGCAGGTATTAGCAGCAATAGCTGTTCCTTCCTCAGAAAATATACCACCTGCACCAGAAGCTGCTTCCCATGAGGGAGTTTGAGTCGGAATAAACAGGAAAAAGGAGTATTTTTTTGTATGAGTAAGTATATTTATTTGACGTAAAGGAAGTAAAACTACCACATCCAAATAAATAGCTAACTATTTTTTATTTGTTTAAATTAAAAATAAAATATAAAATTCGTAACTTTGCACCCTTTTTAGAAAAAAAACCTTTCATGCAATCAATAAGAAACATAGCTATTATAGCACACGTTGACCACGGGAAAACCACATTAGTAGATAAAATGTTACTCCAAAGTAAGCTGTTTCGCGACAATCAGGAATCACGGGAGTTAATACTCGACAACAACGATTTGGAACGAGAAAGAGGGATAACCATTTTGGCAAAAAATGTAGCAATAAAGTATGGCGATGTTAAAATAAATATTATTGATACTCCTGGACACAGTGATTTTGGTGGTGAGGTAGAACGAGTATTGAATATGGCCGATGGCGTGTTGTTGCTTGTTGATGCTTTTGAAGGAGCCATGCCACAAACACGCTTTGTGTTACAGAAGGCACTGCAATTAGGATTGAAAGCAGTTTTGGTAGTCAATAAGGTTGATAAGCCTAACTGTCGCCCTGATGAAGTACATGATGAAATTTTCGACTTATTCTTTAATTTGTCGGCCACCGAAGAGCAACTTAATTTTCCGACCCTATACGGAAGCGGAAAAAATGGTTGGATGAGCACAGATTATACCAAACCAACAAACGATTTGGTTCCTTTATTAGATTGTATAGTTGAAAATATTCCTGCAGCGCCTTATAATGAAGGAACTTTGCAGATGCAAATTACCTCTTTGGATTATAGCAGCTTTGTAGGTCGTATAGCCGTTGGGCGTGTATCACGCGGGGTAGTGCGCGAGAACATGCCGGTTTCATTAGTAAAAGCAGATGGTAAAGTACTAAAATCAAGAGTAAAAGAATTATTTGTTTTTGAAGGTCTGGGAAAAACTAAAGTTTCGGAGGTTAAAAGTGGAGATTTATGTGCGATTACCGGAATTGAAGGTTTTGAAATTGGAGATACTGTGGCTGATTTTGAAAATCCTGAAGGCTTAAAGCCTATAAGTATTGACGAGCCAACTATGAGTATGTTGTTTACTATAAATAACTCGCCATTTTTTGGGAAAGAAGGAAAATTTTTAACTTCAAGACATGTACGCGAGAGATTATTTAAAGAAACAGAGAAAAACTTAGCTTTACGAGTTGAAGAAACAGAAAGTGCCGATTCATTTCTGGTATATGGAAGAGGGATATTGCACTTGAGTATATTGATAGAAACTATGCGCAGAGAAGGATATGAGTTACAAGTAGGACAACCGCAGGTTATTATTAAAGAAATAGATGGTGTAAAATGCGAACCGGTAGAAACCTTAACTGTAGATGTTCCTGAATCGGTTTCAGGAAAAGTTATTGAGTTGGTTAGTCAGCGAAAAGGCGATATGGAAATTATGGAACCTAAAGGCGATATGATTCATTTAGAATTTACCATTCCTTCGCGTGGTATTATTGGGTTGCGTAATAAAGTACTAACCGTAACTGCCGGAGAGGCTGTGATGAATCATCGTTTAAAAGGATTTGAACCTTGGAAGGGAGAAATTGCCGGACGTATTTCAGGATCGTTGATTAGCATGGAAACAGGCACTGCTATTGCATATAGCATTGATAAGTTACAAGACAGAGGCTTTTTCTTTGTGAATCCCGGGGAAGAGATTTATGCCGGGCAGGTAATTGGCGAACATACACGTCCTGACGATTTAGCGATTAATGTTACCAAAACAAAAAAGCTTACTAATATGCGTGCTTCGGGGTCAGACGAAAAAATGAAAATAGCTCCTGCTGTTAAATTCTCTTTAGAGGAAGCAATGGAATATATTCAGGAAGATGAGTATGTGGAATTAACTCCAAAGAGTATTAGAATGCGTAAAATTATTTTAGACGAAAACGAACGTAAGCGCGTTAGCAAAAAAGTAATCGCCTAATCTCACAGGTTTTGCTGCATTATATATTGTTTTTTTTGTGAGATATTGAAGCAATATAGCGGCATTCAGAACACAGTTGCAGGATTAAGCTCAATAAAGATAAATATTTCTAAACGAAAGTTCTGTATCCATTATTCCAAAACTCATGAGAACCAACAGGTTTATTTTGAGCAATGTGTAATGCCATTGGAACATCAGTTTACGCTAATAATTGACAGGGATAGGTTTTCTATATTTATGCCTAGGTAATAGTATTAGTTTGTACAACAAGCAATCAATCTTATTTCAAAGAAAAATAAACCGTCAAAAATGGTGGAAAAGTTGCAGGATTTGTAAGTTTATAACCTAAGCTCAATTTACCAGCTAACATGACAGCTACTCAAAAATAGGGTAAATTGTTTATATAATATTCTTCTGAAATTCCACTTTTTTGAATATTACATTATATTAAATAAGGGCGAACAAATAGGAAAACAAACATTTATTGTTATCATAAAGACCTTCTAATTTTATAATAATAATTTGAAAGCTACGCACAATTTAATATATTTGCACGATAAAGGCAGCAATTTAACCACCGAATAGTTTTTTGTTTGGGGATAAATGAAGTTATTTTATAATAAGAAATTAATTAAGAAAGAGATAAAAATTGGTTTATCACAATGAATAAGAAATAAGTATTAATGAGATTAGCATATAAAGTCCATAGCAATATCTTTTATTTTAAATTTTTGAGAACTAATAAAGCCTGGCTCTCAATGATTCAAAAAAGTTTTGTACTTAGTTTAGTCTCTTTTATTTGTTTTCAGATAGTAAACGCCCAAAATTTTAGCTCTCGTCATGCCAATTATAAATCTGCTCTGCTTGCCAACCCAACCACCAACACCAACAGCCAAATTTTGGCAAGCGAGTCTGTGGCACACCAAGGAAGTACTGTTGTTGCAAATTTGGATAATAGTGAAATGACAGGCAGAACAACATATAAAAATCATCCAATATTACCTCATTGTTACAGTAATTACAATGCTACAACTTGTAGCAACAATTTTATTGGAGAAGGAAGTATGATGTTAACTGCTCATAAAAGATACATTTATAGCGCTGAGTTAATATGGGAAAAGGACCTTGAATTGGCACAAGGCATGCAAAAAATACAAAAGCCTGTAGCATACGTACCGCAAGGTATTAATCAATTTCAGGAAGACAAAATAATAAAGTAACAATAAAAAAATTAATAGTTGTAAATATAAAATCTATATATATGAAAAAAATAATAAATCTTGGTTTATTTCTGATGGGGTTTCTTATTTCCCCCGAAATATTTGGACAAACCATTAACACCTTGCCTTTGGGGAGTAATTCTATATGCGAGAACACAAGCATTACGGTATCATATTCTGTTAATGGCACTTTTAATGCCGGTAATAGTTTTATAGTTGAGCTGAGTGATAATTTGGGAAGTTTTGCCACACCTGTTAATATTGGTTCTATTGCAGGAGTAACTTCCGGAAATATTAGTGCTACAATTCCTTTGTTAACCCCTGCCGGCAATAACTATCGTATTAGGGTAATTTCAACCAATCCGGTTGTAATAGGAAATGATAATGGAGCTGATATTGAAATTAAATCGTTACCGGTGGTTAGTTTTGCAGCCATAGGGGGTGTTTGCAGCTATGACCCTGCATTGATACTTAATGGAGGTAGCGGAAGCCCTGCAGGAGGAATAGGGGTTTATAGTGGACAGGGCGTATTTGGCAATAGTTTTTATCCGACTTTAGCAGGTGTAGGTAATTTTACCTTAACATACACCTATACAGCACCTAACGGATGTATATCATCAGCCGTTACCACAATAGCTGTCAACTCTGCTCCTTCAGTAACTTTATCTGCTTTTGCTCCGGTTTGTTTGAATGATGCCCCTATTACTCTCTCAGGAGGAAGTCCTGCGGGAGGAAATTATTTTATAGATGGAGTAGCCGCTACTGTATTTGACCCCGCTGCCGAAGGAGCAGGAAATCACGAGATTATTTATTCTTATACTGACGCCAATGGATGTTCTTCTTCTGCAACCCGATATATTTTTGTAAACTTGCCACCAATAGTGTCATACAATTTACCTTCTTCGGTTTGTTTAGGCGAAACTATCAACTTGGGATTTTCTCCTGTTGGAGGTACCCTTTTAGTAAATGGAAGCAGCAGTCCTTTTGTAATCACAGCAAATAATACTAACCCTATAAATGTTAGTTACAGTTATTCCGATGGCAGCACAGGATGCACCACCACTATACAAGAAACTATTACAGTGAATGATTTACCAACTGTGAGTATTCCGCCAACGGCTGAGTATTGTGCATCGGTAAGTAATGTTATACTTAGCGGAGGAACTCCCTTAGGGGGATATTATATGGGTGTTGGAGTTATAAATGACTCAATATTTTACCCCTCACTAATTTCAGGCTCAAGCACTACGGTTCAGTACTACTATACTGATATAAACGGATGTACCAATAGTGCATCACAAACAATAAGTTTAACTCCTGCTCCTGTTGTTTCAATGAATATTCCATCAACAGCCTGTATTGATGGAGGTTTGGTTACTTTGACAGGAAGTCCGGCAGGAGGTACATTTTCAGGACAGGGGGTAAGTGGAAATAATTTTAACCCTGCAGTTGCCGGGCCGGGAACCTATAGCATTATTTACAGTTATACTGATGCCAATGGGTGTTCGGCCAGTATAAGTCAGAACATTACTGTTACTTCAGGAGGAATACCTTTAGTTCAGCCTTTATCACCATTATGTGTAAATAGTGCCCCAATAAACTTTGCCTACTCCCCGGTAGGAGGTATATTCAGTGGCCCCGGAGTATTGGGTAATACTTTTAACCCCGCTTTAGCCGGAGCCGGCACTCATGAAATAGTATATACTGTTACTTTCAGTAATGGATGTGTGGGGTATGATACTATTCAAGTTACGGTAAATGCTTTACCTACAGTTTCATTCACTGCTCCTCCTAATTCATGTATTAACGGGACATCTGTTACATTAAATAGTGGATTGCCAAGTGGTGGAATTTATTCCGGAAACGGAGTTTCCGGAAATACTTTCTCTCCAGTAGCTGCCGGTGCAGGCATACATGTCTTAACCTATACTTATTCCGATAATAACGGATGTACAAACAATGTCACCGACTCCATCGAAGTATTTGCTTTACCTACGGTAAGTTTAGATACTTTTCAAACAGTATGTAATGGTTCACAGATATTTAATTTAAGTGGAGGATTGCCTTTAGGAGGAACTTATTCAGGAACCGGAGTTACCGGAAATAATCAGTTTGACCCAACAGTTAGTGGAGCAGGAATATTTCAAATAAGCTATGTTTATAGCGATGCAAACAACTGTTCTAATACTGCCGTACAAAATTTAGAAGTGGTAGAATTGAGTGTTAATGCAGGAACCAACCAAACCATATCATGCGGTAATGCAGCACAACTCGGTGCTACTGTTAACTATAGTGGTATCAATAATATAACATATACTTGGAGTCCTGCTCAAGGCTTAAACAATACAACCATTGCCAACCCCATAGCGGCCCCGGGAGTGACAACAAGTTACACAGTTACTGCCAGTGATGGTGTTTGTTCAGGGACAAATACTGTGCAGGTAATATATAACCCGGTAAATTTTGGAATTAGCTTTACTGCCAATCCTATTTCATTTAATCAGTTGCCACCTTATGTGGTTAACTTTACTAATCCCTATGCATCTTCGGGGCAGTATAACTTTACTTGGAACTTTGGAGATGGAGTTACACAATTTAATAATGCCCAAAACTTCTCCCATACCTATTATAACAATGGGGTTTACGATGTTATACTTATTGCTCAAGATATAGCCACAGGATGTGTGGATACTATTCCTGCTTCTTTTTCTATCAATATCAGCGGCAGCAATTGTCAAACCACTGCAACAATCAATGAACAGGGACCAATAATAGGATGTAACGGAGCTCCTGTTTTGCTGACTACTCAAATTATTCAAGGAGCAAGCTATCAATGGTATTTTAACGGAACTGTTATTGGAGGAGCCAATAATCCAAGCTATAATTGCTTTTACAATGGCTCTCAGCTAAGTTATTCCGGTTATTACAGTGTATTGGTAACCGATCCTGCCAATAATTGTGTAAGCATGTCAAATGTGGTAGAAGTTATCTTTAATCAACCGCCAGCACCTCCGGTGATTACTATTGTAGATCCGTTTGACCCCTGCACGCCTAACAATACTGCTACTTTACAAGCAAATGCAGGATACGCTTCGTATGCTTGGCAAAGACTTATTGATACAACTATTATTGGAACACAGCAGTCATTAGTTATCAGCCAAACAGGAATATATAATGTTATTGTAAGTGATGCTAATGGATGCACCAGTTCTGCTTTTCTTCCAATTGCTAACTTTGGTCCGGACCCAAGTGCTATATGTTTTGTAAGTGTTGATATACCTACACAACATAACTTTATTTACTGGACTAATCCGGTAACGGTAACACAATTGGAGAGTTTCTTATTACTCAGAAAATCTGATATTCAATTCGGATTTGATACTATTGCAATAATTCCATATAATCCCACAGCAGCTTATTATTCGTTTGAAGACTTAGACAGTATAAGTATTTCAACATGGGGGAATGTTAATGACCCTGTTAACCCTGCAGCTCATTATTATACTTATGGTTTGGCTTTAAGAGATGTGTGTGGTGGAACATCTATTCCAAATTTATTCCATACTACCATCAACCTAAAAGTAAACACAGCAAACAACGGACAAACCTTTGACCTTTCGTGGAATGCTTATGGCGGCTTGCCTTTTGGTATTTTTGAGTTACACAAAAGAACCACCGCTAATCCTGATATTATTTTTGATAACGTTTCAAGTAATATTTTTAGTTATACTGACGTAAACACTGCACCTGATACTGTTTTGGCATACTGGATAAGAGTTCCACTCGATAATGCTTGTGATACCACAAGAGCATCAAACGTAAAAACCAACTCAAACGTTATCTTAAGAGATAATTTAGTTGTTCAGGGAATGGACAATATAAAGAACAACGATTTAAAATTCTTTGACATTATACCTAACCCTAACAATGGTCGCTTTGTATTATCTGTTAACCGAAGTGTCAACAGACCGGTTTCGGTAAAGATACTCTCGGTTACCGGAACTGAGGTTTGGAATACAACTTTAATTGGAGGTAAGGAAAAACTGCATGTTGAAATCCCTCACCTCAATCAGGGGGTATATATGGTTCAGGTAAACGATGACGGGAATTTACATTATAAAAAGATGATTATAAACAGATAGTTCCTGCATACCATAAAAGGATATTCTATTTTTTAAAAGAGCAATAAATTTTAAATCACTAATATTGCAGCCGCAGTTACTTATAACTGCGGCTGTTGTATTATGAATATGCAAATACACGAATTTTATATGCAAAGATGCCTGCAATTGGCTAAAATTGGAAGGGGTTATGTAGCTCCAAACCCTATGGTTGGTGCTTTGTTGGTTTCCGATAATAAGGTTATAGGAGAAGGTTATCATCAAAAATTCGGTGCTGCACACGCTGAAGTGAATGCCATAAATGAAGTAAAAGATGAATGGTTATTAAAGAATGCTACTTTGTATGTTAGCCTTGAGCCATGCGTGCATTATGGAAAAACTCCGCCTTGCAGCGAATTAATTATTGAGTCAGGTATTCGTAAAGTTGTAGTTGCCTGCACCGACCCTCACCAAAAGGTGGCAGGGAAGGGGATTAGACAACTGAAGGATGCAGGTGTTGAAGTTATCAACGGAGTATTAGAAAAAGAAGCGATACAATTAAATAAGTATTTTTTTTACTACCATACTCAAAACAAACCTTATATTATTTTAAAGTGGGCACAAACTGCTGATGGATATATGGGGAGAGAAAGAGGAAGTAACCTTTCAAAAAAAGTAAGTAACTGGTATAACGATATTTTAGTGCATCAACTAAGAGCAGAATCATCGGCCATTTTAATTGGTTATCATACCGCCCTTGAAGATAATCCGAGTCTTAATAACCGACTTTGGGTGGGGAATAGTCCGCTTAGAGTAGTCATTGATTTGGCTGGAAGTTTGCCCCCAACATTAAAACTTTTTAATGATGGTGGAAAGACTATTGTATTTACCCATAATCATGCCGTTAAACGGGATCAAATAAACTATGTGTATATTGATGAAAGTAAAGAATTGGTAAGTGAAATACTAAATCATTTATATACTATGCAGGTGCAATCATTGTTGGTTGAGGGTGGAGCAAAAACATTAAATTTGTTTATAAACAGTCAACACTGGAATGAGGCTCATCTTATTATATCACAGCAAAGTTGGGGAAACGGAATACAAGCTCCAACAATAAAAGGAGAACTTGTTGGTGATAATTATTATTTAAACGAACAATACAAGATATATAAACCTAAATTGAATTTATGATATATATAATACTTTGCATTTTAATAAATGCCGGATTGATTCTGGTTTTTAAACTTTTTCCTAAATATAACATTGATAACTTTCAGGCTATTGTAGCCAATTACTTTGTAGCTGCCTTTTTAGGATTTCAAATTGCTGAGCAAAAATTTGATATTCAAACCATGGCTCAACAAGCATGGTTTATATATGCCTTGTTTTTAGGATTATTGTTTGTTAGTATTTTTTACCTAATATCCATTACTACCATAGTTTGGGGTGTTTCGGTAGCTACTGTAGCCAACAAAATGTCAATTGTAATACCGGTAAGTTTAGCGGTTTACTTGTTTAACGAGTCATTAAGCTTTATACAAATTTTGGGTATTTTATTAGCTATGATTTCAGTGGTGCTGGTTAGCAAAAAAAGAGACGATGCAGCAATTAAAATTGATAAAAAGTGGTATTACTTTTTACCTGTTATTTTGTTTATAGGATGTGGGGCTATTGATGCATTAATTGGTTATTTACAAAAAATATTTGTAGGCACGGATTATAGTAATGAATTTATATTATCTACGGCTTTTATGTTTGCTGCTATAAGTGGGGGAGTAGTATTTGCTTTTTTATTGATTTTAAAAAAAATTAAATGGCACACTAAGAGTATAATTACAGGGATATTATTAGGCATTCCTAACTTCTTTTCTATGTATTTTATCATGAAATCATTAGAAAGTAATGTGTTAAACGCTTCTACTTTTTTTCCTGTAAACAACATGTCAATAGTTGTTGTAGCAACCGTAGTAAGTGTTTGGGCGTATAAAGAAAAATTAAGCAGACTGAATATTGCAGGAGTTATATTAAGCATTGCAGCCATTGTTTTAATTGCATTGTTATAAAATGGATGACACTTTTTACACCATAGCTCAAGTTAGCGAAGCAGTACATAAGCAGAAAGGAAGTAAGTTTATGGCTTTTGCACACCATATTGAGAGCGAACCGGAAGCCAGGCAACTCCTTGACAGTTACAGAAAGAACGCACAGTTTAAAGGAGCTTGTCATTTTTGTTACGCCTATTCTCTGGGGTTTACCAATAAAATTACCAAAGCAAGTGATGACGGAGAACCTTCAGGAACTGCCGGAAAGCCTATTTTAAATCAAATAGAATCTTTCAAGCTTAGCAATATAATAGTGATTGTTGTTCGGTTTTTTGGCGGAACATTATTGGGCACTTCCGGACTTATTTTAGCCTATAAACAAGCGAGCATAGACTGTTTGCAGCAAGCAGTAAGACAAGAAATTATTTTAAGAAATCCTGTAAAGATGGAATTTGATTATAAGTTGCAGAGCGAAATAGACCGTGTATTAGTCAAGTATAATATTATCTTTGATAAAAAATTATTTGAAGAAAAAGTTAGTTATCTGATACAAGTGAAGAGAAACGAACAGGATAATTTGATAAAACAATTAGAAGAGTTGCCTTTTTATAAACAATTAAATATTCAACAATGAGTATATCGGAACAGCCGGAGAACGAAGAACAGGAGCTATATGAACATCATCGTTTGGTATTAGGGAAAGGTCAACAATTACTACGAATTGATAAGTTCCTGATGACTCGCATTGAAAATGCCACGAGAACTAAAATTCAGCAAGCTGCAGAGGCAGGCAATATATTGGTTAACAATGTTCCTGTAAAATCTAATTATAAAGTTAAGCCATTAGATGTTATTAGCATTGTAATGGCGCATCCTCCAAGGGTTACAGAGTTACAACCTGAAAATATTCCCTTAGATGTGGTGTATGAAGATGAACATTTAATTGTCATTAACAAACAGGCAGGCATTGTTGTACACCCCGGATTTGGCAATTATTCAGGCACTCTGGTAAATGCTTTAATTTATCATTTTCAGCATTTGCCAATGTTTAGTCAAAACGATCAGCGGCCGGGTTTGGTACATCGTTTAGATAAAGATACCACAGGCATTATGGTAATTGCCAAGAATGAAATGGCCTTGGCTAAACTGGCTAAACAGTTTTTTGAACGTACTACTAAGAGAAGTTATGTAGCTTTAGTATGGGGCGATTTCCCGGAGGAAACCGGAACTATAGAGGGCTACATAGGACGCAACATTAGAGACAGAATGCAGATGGATGTTTTTACCGATGAGAATATGGGAAAACATGCCATCACACATTATAAAGTATTGGAACGTTTTGGATACGTAACCCTAGTAGAATGCCGACTTGAAACAGGAAGAACGCATCAAATACGTGTTCATTTTAAACATATAGGTCATCCTTTGTTTTGCGATGAATTGTATGGAGGACGAAAAGTACTGAAGGGAACAACATTTTCCAAGTATAAGCAATTTGTAGAAAATAATTTTGATATTCTAAATCGCCAGGCCTTGCATGCTAAGTCGCTTGGATTTAAACATCCGGTAAGCGGCAAGGAGTTATTTTTTGATTCGGAGATAGCTCCCGATATAAATCAGGTTCTAGAGAGATGGCGTACTTATAGCAGTTTTAAAGATACCTTTACCAAGTAATATATTGTAGGTTAAAAGTTGTATTTTGAAATCTTTTTGTAGGTATAGTATTTATCGGTAACAGCAAAAATTATAAAAATACCGTTCTGAAACCTTGACACATCAATAGCGTAATCAACATAAGTTACATTTGTGAAATTAGTTTTAAAATACTCTTGCCCGTTGACATCTGTTATAAACAAAGTTAAATTTCCGGCATATTTTAGTACAGCTTTAAAGAATACAGTTTCATCTACAGGGTTAGGATTAGCGTCAATAGCCATTGGTTCGCAACTGCCCATATCATAATACATCACTCCTTCGGCATTAGCCATACAAACATTTTTATAGGTTTTATTGTTGCACCCGCAAACAGGCTCAAAGTCGAATGGGCAGGGTGTTCCGGGTCTTATATTAAAACTGTCAACACAATTATAGTTCATTTGAGCTTTCAAAGAATTGAACAAAAAACAACAAATTACACAAAAAACTATTTTCTTTGACATAATTATTAATTTCATGAGCGTAAAGTTATGCATAAAATTTTAATCAAAAACATTCAGGAGCTGGTGCAAATTAGAGAATACAATGTTAAAAACGTAAAGGGCAATGAAATGAACAATATTCCTACGCTTAAGAATGCCTGGTTAGCTATTGAAGATGAAACAATTGTTAGTTATGGAACCATGGATAATTGGCCGGGGATAAGCGATTGGAGTAATTTAGAAGTGATTGATGCCGAAGGGAGAATAGTTTTACCTACTTATTGCGACTCGCATACCCATATTGTTTATGCCGGGAATCGCGAATCAGAATTTGTTGACCGAATTAATGGGTTAAGTTATGAAGAAATTGCCGCTAAGGGTGGTGGAATAAATAATTCGGCTAAAAAATTGCAACATAGTCATGAAGACGATTTGTACCAAGCGGCTATAACACGAATAGACGAAGTTATTCGTCAGGGAACGGGAGCAATTGAAATAAAGAGTGGTTATGGGCTTAGCTTAGAGGCCGAGCTGAAAATGTTGAGGGTAATAAAAAGAATTAAAGAAAACATTCCTATACCGGTAAAAGCCACTTTTTTGGGAGCACATGCCATACCGCTCGAATACAAGAATAACAGAAGAGCTTATATTGATTTAATTATTGATGAAATGCTTCCGGCAATTGCCGAAGAAAAACTGGCTGACTACTGCGATGTATTTTGTGAGAACAACTATTTTACCCCTGACGAAACTATTGAAATATTATTGGCAGGTCAGAATTATGGTTTAATATCAAAAGTACATGCCGAGCAAATGAGCAACTACGGAGGTGTACTGGCCGGAGTAAAGGTAAATGCCATTAGTGTTGATCATTTAGAGTATGTGGCGGAAAAAGAAATAGAAGCATTGAAGCATAGCGATACCATGCCGGTTATTTTGCCCGGAGCCGCTTTCTTTTTGGGTTTACCGTATCCGCCAGCAAAAAAAATGATTGAAGCCGGATTGCCTTTAGCTATTGCCAGCGATTACAACCCGGGCAGCAGCCCCAGCGGAAATATGAATTTAATGAATGCTATTGCCTGCATACAATATGGACTTAGCCCCGAGCAAGTAATTAATGCATCAACTTTGAACACCGCTTATGCTATGGGATTGAGTGATAATTATGGCTCAATTACCCCGGGAAAAAAAGCAAATTTCATTATCACTAAAGAAATATCGTCATTGGCATTTATGCCTTATGCCTTCGGTAGTAATTTAATTGACAAGGTGTTTATTCATGGTAAGGAGTACAAAGGGATATAATGCTTTTGACAGGTACTTCATAAAATTTGTTGTAATGTTTTTTGTAAAAGTATTTGCTTATACGAATGTAAATTATATATTTAACCTCTGATAATTATATATAATTTGTCTTTTGAAATAACCATATTGGGCAGCAGTTCGGCCACTCCTACACTTGACCGTCATCCTTCGTCACAAATAGTAACTATTTACGATAGACATTTTTTAATTGATTGCGGAGAGGGCACACAAGTACAAATGCGCAAATACAAAGTTAAATTTGCCAAAATAAACCACATCTTTATCAGTCATTTGCATGGCGACCATATTCTTGGCTTACCGGGCTTTTTGGCCAGTTTGCACTTAATGAACCGAACTAATGATATACACCTATATTGTCACGAACCATTAAAAGAAATTCTTGAGATTCAGTTTAAATACAGTGAGACTTATTTAAGATATAACATTATCTATCATTTTTTGCGAAACGATGTCAGTGAGCAAATTTATGAAGACGAGAAATTGACCATTGAAACCATTATTCTAAATCACCGGATACCATGTTGTGGATTCGTGTTTAAAGAAAAAACAGCACTACTTTCTATCCGAAAAGACAAGATGGAAGCTTACCAAATATTGCCGCAAGACATACCCCCAATTAAAAGAGGAAATGATTATATTAGTCCAAGTGGCCAAAGAATAGCCAATAAAGAGTTAACCTATCCGCCACGTATTCCTGAGTCGTACGCATACTGCTCGGACACAAAATACGATGAAAGAATATTTCCGCAACTGAAAGGAGTAAAACTTCTTTATCATGAGGCTACTTTTATGCACGACCTCTTAAAAAGGGCTAACGAAACCTATCATACCACTGCGAAACAAGCCGCAATGGTTGCAAAAATTTGTAAAGTTCAAAAGCTCTTAATTGGGCATTTCTCTGCCCGATACAATGATTTAAACCCACTTCTTGAAGAAGCCAGGCAAGAGTTTAAAGAAACTTATTTGGCTATTGAAGGAGAGTCATTTATGCTGGATAAATAGCATTGATGCTGCTTGCTGATATAAAATGACAAGGGGGTGATTTTATCGCTTTTTTTCTTTTGTTACTTTGCGAGTAGAGAGCAGCTTTACACTTTCCTGAACCAGCTCATCTGCCAGCTTTTGTTTGCTCATTAAGGGGAGCTCCTTACTCTTTTTCCCTTTAAAAAATAGCGTAACCTTATTAGTATCGGTACCAAAACCTGCGCCTTTGTCGTTTAACGAATTTAGTACTATTAAATCACAATTTTTACGCTTCAGTTTTTCTTGCGCGTTGCTTTTCTCGTTCCGGGTTTCAAGTGCAAAACCAATAAATATTTGATGTTCTTTTTTGGCTTCACCTAAGTAAGATAAAATATCAGGGTTTTTAACCAAATTAAGAGTTAGCACGTTATCTTTTTTCTTTATTTTTTGTGTAGCTTTATTGGCCGGTCTGTAATCTGCCACAGCAGCCGACATCACTAAAATATCAGTTTTTCCAATATGTTGCTTGCATACATGTAACATATCCTCAGCACTCATAACATCTATTCTGCTAATGTTGTTATGACTAGTATTTTGCTGAACTCCGGGTCCGCAAACTAATACCACTTCGGCTCCACTCTTTGCAAAAGAATGCGCAATAGCAGTGCCCATTTTACCACTGGAGTGGTTGCCTATAAACCGCACAGGGTCAATAGCTTCGTAAGTGGGGCCGGCAGTTACTAATACTTTTTTATTTTGTAAGGCAGTTGATTGATTGGTAAAGTAACTTGCTATAGTGTCAAAAATAATTTCCGGCTCAGCCATTCTTCCTAAGCCTACCAAGCCGCTGGCTAACTCACCGTAGCCTGAAGGAATTAAGATATTTCCCTGTTTCTGAAGTTTCCTGATGTTTTCTTGAATAGTTGGATGAGCATACATATCCAAATCCATTGCAGGCGCAAACATAATGGGGCATTTGGCGCTAAAATATGTGGCCATCAATAAGTTGTCACATATTCCATGAGCCATTTTACCAATAGTGTTGGCTGTGGCCGGAGCTATCACTATTAAATCATTTTGCAGGGCAAGTTCTACATGGTTATTCCAGGTATCATCTGCATTATAAAACTGACTTAAAACGGTATTTTTTGACAGCACTGAAAGTGTAAGCGGACTAACAAATTTAGTAGCATCAGGACTAAGAATAACCTGTACCGAAGCGCCTTCTTTAACAAGCAGGCGCACTAAATTACAGCATTTATAAGCAGCTATCCCGCCACTTATGGCCAA
Source organism: Bacteroidia bacterium (assembly GCA_020845635.1). Taxonomy (GTDB): domain Bacteria; phylum Bacteroidota; class Bacteroidia; order UBA4408; family UBA4408; genus CAIKXD01. Next base: position 198,465 of record JADLFI010000037.1, on the reverse strand, counting down.
AAGTATTTTTTTACCTTTCATAGCAAATAAAATTTGCTGAACATCCTATCCTGCTTGCGAGCTCGCGATAGGAAAAATAAGAAAAAATTATTCTTCTACAGGCTTACGGAAATATACTTTATCTTCCATAAACTCTTGAATAGCTATTAAAACAGGCTTTGGTTGTTTTTCGTAATGTCTTGATATTTCAATTTGCTCGCGATTCTCAAAAACTTCTTCTAGATTGTCAGAAGTAGAGGCAAACTCACTTAATTTGTTAGAAAGCTCTTCTTTCATTTCGGCAGCAATCTGATTTGAACGCTTGGCAATGATTGATAAAGATTCATACAAGTTTCCGGTTTTTGCATCTATATCACGCAAATCTCTAGTTATTGTTGTAGTTTCAGCGTTTGTTTTTTTGTAACTCATGACTTTGTTTTATGGATTTTTTGTTGCTTTAGTTTTATCTGTTCGGGTTGATGCTTGCAATATACTTTGCGTAGCTGCAAGATATTTTCCTTGGGGAAATTTTGAAATATATTTGTCACACAAATCTTGTGTAGTTTTTCGCCTCTCGGCTATTTTAGATTCAATACTATTGATAGTAAGTAAGTGCGAAGATTTAATTTGCAGAAAACAAGCTTCCTCTCTGTATTTGCTATCGGGAAAATCTTTTTGAAAATTCTCAAATGAAACCATAGCTGCTTTATAATCGGCAGTATGGTAGTATAATTTACTAATCTCAAAGGCTTTATTCTCTAATTTTAAGCGTAACTTGTCAATAATTTGATTACATTCTGCCAATCGGGTACTCTTAGGGTAAAGGTTAATAAAAACCTGCATTTCCTGAATAGCGCTTAAAGTGTTAGATTGGTCGAGACTATATGGAGGTGAGGTTAAGTAATAACAATAAGCACTTAAATAGGTAGCCTCTTCGGCATACTCGCTTTGCGGATAGGTGCGCGCAAAATCTTTAAAATAATAACTGGCCAGTAAATAATCGTCTAAGGCATAATTGGTTTGGGCAAAATAGTAATGAATCTTTTCAGCTCTGGCTGTTCCGCGCATTACGGTTACCAACTCCTCAAGCAATGGCAAAGCCCTTGAAAAATCTTTCTTATCGTAATATTCAATAGCTTTTTTATATTTTAAATCATAATCAGAACTTTTAAGCAAACGCTGGTAACTTCCTTTGCAGGAATACATAGCAATACTTACAAGGATAATAAACAAAAAATATTTCTGATTTTTAAACATAGCCTGCAAAGATATAAAAAATAGCTTTATATAATACTGCTCCTTAAAGGAATATGACTTTATTTTGAATTTCTTTAAGGTAAATGAATGTGCTAATTTTTGTGAAACACCATTTTTTATAAAGTATTTTGTCTGAAATATTATTTAATAAGTTTCTGATTAACAAGTTATTAACTGCTTGAGGGCTTTTCTCTTTAAATAACATCTCTAGAGATAAAATATAAAGTTGAGCCTCAGCATTTTTTACCGTTTTCAAAAACATTGAACCGAAAAGTTAAAAAACAGAAATATAAGTTGAACTCCCAAAAATGAATAATTGCATGCTAATATAAGAGCCGAACGCACAAGTGATAGTTTGGTAAAATGGGGGTTATTGCTACACTCAAGTTCAGTTCTTCGATTAAACTATTAGCCTCGGTGCTGCTTTATGGTGTGTAAAACTGATCTTTGTGCTTAAATTTACGCCACACCGGCAAAGCTGCAAAAACGTTTTAGAACTTACAGATAATTCCTCAATTTTACATATTTTACAAATCAATAGAAATAATATCAACTGCTAAATGTATCTTTACGGCTTGTAATTTTTATAAATGAAAATGTTTAATCGAATTTCGCTGGTTTTGCTTTTAACTATTTGGGGGTCTTTGCTCAAGGCCCAACCCAAAGGTGCTATTATAGACCAAGTGGTTGCTGTTGTTGGCAATAATTTAATATTGCAATCAGACATTGATAATGAGTTACAACAACTTAAATCTCAAAACGACTCCCTAAATATTGATGAATGTGTTGTTTTGGAAGAGTTGCTTTTTCAAAAGCTATTAGTGCATCAGGCCGAATTAGATAGTGTAACAGTAAGCGAAAGTCAAATAGAGGCCGAGCTTGACCAACGGATGAGATATTACATAGCCCAGGCCGGCTCTGAAAAAAAGCTGGAAGAGTTTATGGGAAAGAGTATTTACGAGTTAAAGAACGATTACCGAGATGACTTACGTAAAGTTTTACTGGCCAAGACCATGCAAAGTAAAATAACACAAGATGTAAAAGTTACTCCGGCTGATGTACGCAGCTTTTTTAACTCTTTACCTAAGGACAGTATTCCTATGGTAAATAGTGAGGTTGAAATTTGTCAGATAGTAAAATATGTGCCTGCAAGTGAAGAAGCGAAAGAAATGGTGAAAGAAAAACTTCAAAAGTTGCGTGACAGGATTGTTAATGGTGAAGATTTTGCTGCACTTGCCGTATTATACTCTGAAGACGGCTCTGCACCTTACGGTGGCGAGTTGGGGTTCAAATCAAGAAATGAGCTTGTGCCCGAGTTTTCCGGTGCAGGGTTTTCACTACAAGGTAAAGAGGTTTCTCCGGTAATTGAAACACAATACGGTTATCATATTATACAAATGATTGAAAGAAGAGGCGAACAAGCTAATATGCGCCATATTCTATTGATTCCGAAAACATCGCCAAGTGATTTAGCAAAGGCATTTCAGTACTTAGATTCGGTAAAAACAGTGATTGAAAAAAATAAAATGGATATTAAAGAAGCTGCGTTAAAATATTCGGAAGATACAGAAACCAAGTATAATGGCGGAACCATAATAAATCAGAACACCGGTACTACCCGTTTTGAGGCCGATGAAATGGATGCTACTTTATTTTTTACGATTGATAAGCTTAAAGTAGGTGAACTATCATCGCCTGTTAAATTTGCTACCCGCGATGGAAAACAAGCCTATCGGTTATTATATTTGAAAGAGCGTACAGAGCCTCACAGAGCTAATTTAAGAGATGATTATCAGAAATTACAAAATGTGGCATTAGTAAAAAAACAACAAAAAGTAATGGAGAAATGGGTTGAAAAAAGAAAGGCTTTAACCTATGTGAAAATTGATGAGGAGTTTAGAGATTGTAAACTAAAATATAACTGGTTTGATAAACCTAATAAATAATTAATGACTTTAACTAATAAATTAAATTGAATATGAAATCTGATGTTGAAGCTGTAAATGAATTTGTAAAGAAGTATAAAGAGTTAAATCATGAAATTGCAAAAGTAATTGTAGGGCAACATGATATTATTAAAGATGTTTTAATATCTATTTTCAGTCGCGGGCATTGCTTGTTGATTGGTGTGCCGGGTCTTGCTAAAACATTGTTGGTAAATACAATTTCTGACGCTTTGGGACTAGCCTTTAATCGTATTCAGTTTACTCCGGATTTAATGCCTTCGGACATTATTGGGTCAGAGATTTTAGATGATACACGTAATTTCAGATTTGTAAAGGGCCCTTTGTTTGCCAATATTATTTTGGCCGATGAGATAAACCGTACCCCACCAAAAACCCAATCGGCTTTACTCGAAGCCATGCAAGAAAAATCAGTTACGGTTGCCGGAAAAAAATATAATATGGGTAATCCTTTCTTTGTGTTGGCAACCCAAAACCCAATTGAGCAGGAAGGAACTTATCCTTTGCCCGAAGCACAGTTAGACCGTTTTATGTTTTCGGTATGGCTTAATTACCCAAGCTTACAGGAAGAACTCTCTATTGTAAAAAACACTACACAAGATATAAAACCACAACTTAATAAAGTACTGAATGCCGAAGAAATAATTTTTTATCAGGACTTGGTAAGAAAAATTCCTGTTCCGGATAATGTTATGGAATATGCTGTTAAGTTGGTTGCAAAAACCCGCCCGGGAAATGAGTTGGCTCCTGCTATCATTAATGATTACTTATCGTGGGGGGCAGGGCCGCGCGCTTCACAAAATCTGGTTATTGGGGCTAAGTGCCATGCCATGATTCAGGGTAAGTATTCACCGGATATTGATGATGTAAAAGCGGTAGCCATTCCTGTATTAAGACATCGTATAGTACGCAACTATAAAGCAGAAGCAGAAGGGTATAGCGTAGAAAAAATCATTGAAAATTTATTCTGATAAGAATTGTCAAATCATTGATTAGAAAATAAGCTTCAAGTTATTGTATGTTGCAGCAATAACTTATTTATGTTTGTATTATTTATTACTTATTTAGGGTTATAATTTATTAACAAACCATTTATTTTTTTTCTCGTAACCTGTAAATATAAACCAAGTGTACCCCTGAATGATTTTTTCTCTACATTATTTATAGCACATACTTTCAGTATTTATCAATGCTGAATTTGGGCTAAGAACAATTATTAATCGCTTTAAACAAGTATTACCTGTTTAAACAAAAAAATGTGGAGTTATGAAAAAATCGGTTTTGCCTTGCACAAGAGAAATGTATTATTTTATTGCCAAAATTAGTTGGTTAACTTGTCAAAAACACATTGAAAGGTTCAATAAATATAGTTCCAGATACACCAGTGATTATGTGCAGTTTTGCGAAGAAGAGATTGATAAGGCATTACAAGAAAAATCGCTAAATGGTATTGATAAACGACTTACTGATATGTCGGTTAAACACAAATTAAACATTTTGTATAACGATGCCCATATAGTGTTTAAGGAGCAAAAAAATATCTTGGTTCAGTATAACTATAAGAACCTGTTTAATATTGCCAAAGCTTTAATGAAATTAGGCTAAAACTGTTTTAAGAATTGAGTTAAAAACATACATACCGTCAGTGTTGCCTAAATTAATATCGGCAGCCCTCTCCGGATGAGGCATCATACCAAAAACATTTTTTCGGGCATTGCAAACCCCGGCAATATTTTCAACAGAACCATTTGGATTTGCAAGAGGTGTTATCTTACCTTCTGCATCACAGTATCTGAATAAAATTTGTCCGTTAGCTTTTAAATCTTTCAAAGTATTTTCATCTGCAAAATATCTGCCTTCACCATGTGCAATGGGAATTTCTAGAGGTTGCTGCACCGGACAAGCATTGGTTACTGTAGTGTTATAGTTTTCGGGAATAACATAAACATTTTTACAATTAAACTTTTGGTTATCGTTATGAAGCAAAACTCCCGGGACAAGGCCGGCCTCGCATAATATTTGAAACCCGTTGCAAATACCCATTACATTTCCTCCATTTTCGGCAAACGAAATAACCTTTTCCATAATGGGCGAAAAGCGTGCTATAGCTCCGGAGCGCAAATAGTCGCCAAAGGAAAAACCTCCCGGTAAAACAATAAAATCACATCCTTGCAAGTCAGTGTCTTTATGCCAAAGACTAACCACTTTTTTATGTAAAATTTTCTCCAGCACATAAATCATATCGGCATCGCAATTTGAGCCCGGAAAAACAACTACACCAAATTTCATAACGATTAAGTTTTTAAGTTTATACTGTTGTTATTTGCTCTTGAACATCATAGTGAGCAATTATTTCATTTAAGGTATTATAAATTTCATTGATATTGTTAGAAGTTACCAATTTCATTCTAAAGGGTTTAAACTCAGGAAACCCTTTAAAATAATTAGCATAATGTCTTCTCATTTCTAAAATTCCCAATACTTCATTTTTCCATTTTAATGAAAAGTCAAGATGTTTTTTGCATACAGCCACTCTTTCGGCAACAGAAGGAGGTGGGGGCATAGCACCTGTTTTTAAATAATGTTTTATTTCATTAAAAATCCAGGGATATCCTATGGAGGCGCGACCAATCATTATTCCGTCCACTCCAAATTCATTTTTCATTTGTAAGGCTTTTTGTGGTGAGTCCACATCGCCATTCCCGAATATAGGAATATGAATACGCGGGTTTTGCTTTACTTCCCTTATCAAAGTCCAATCGGCCTGCCCCTTATACATTTGCACTCTGGTGCGTCCGTGAATTGATAATGCTTTAATACCTATATCCTGTAGGCGCTCCGCCACTTCGGTTATGTTTTTGGTAGAGTCGTCCCACCCTAAACGAGTTTTTACGGTAACCGGTAAATTTACGGCCTTCACAATTTCGGCAGTAATGGCAACCATTTTAGGAATATCGCGCAATAGGGCGGCACCCGCACCGCGACAGGCAACATTTTTTACAGGGCAACCGTAGTTTATATCAATTAAATCGGGTTCGGCAGCAGCCGAAACAATGGCCGACTCACGCATACTATCTATATCACTACCAAAAATTTGTATTCCAATAGGGCGTTCATAGTCAAAAATATCCAATTTCTTTACACTTTTGGCGGCATTACGTATTAAGCCTTCAGAAGAAATAAACTCCGTGTACATTAAATCTGCTCCGTTTTGCTTACAAACAGCCCTAAAGGGAGGGTCGCTAACATCTTCCATAGGAGCAAGCAATAGTGGGAAATTGCCCAATTCAATATTTCCTATTTTTATCAAACTAATTATTCTACTTTTGTGGTGCAAAAATAAGGAATTGCTTCCACTTATTAAATTTTAAAATTGCATCAATAATATGACTAACAAAATATTATTTAATAATTACAGTACCTCCATAAAAATACTTTTCTTGGCCGGTATAGCTTTGGTAAGTTTAGGTGTTTTTTCCTTGCTTTCTATTGTTATGGTAACAACCATTTATGATATTCCTTTGTTATCTAATCCGGGAGTTTTAAAAGATACTTCAAACGTACATGTTTTAGGAGCCTTAAAATTAATGCAGGTAATGCAGGCAGTAGGCTTATTCATTGTTCCGGTACTTATATTTGCGCGATTGTGCAGCACTAATATTTGGAATTATTTAATGTTGCACAAAAAACCATTTATGTATAGTGTGTTTTGTACCGTATTGCTGATGATGAGTGTACAACCATTTATAAATTGGATGGCCGAACTTAACAGCATGATGCCCGTACCCCAATGGATGCGCGACTCTGAACAACAGGCTGCTGAAGTTACCAAAACCTTTTTAAAAATGTCGGGAACTGGAGATTTATTGATAAACTTATTTATGATTGCTCTAATTCCGGCTATAGGCGAAGAATTGTTGTTTAGAGGTGCTTTACAGCCCTTATTACAAAAACTAAGTCACAATAAGCATATAGGAATATGGCTGGCTGCAATATTGTTTAGCGCTTTGCACATGCAGTTTCTAGGATTTTTTCCGCGCATGTTTATGGGAGCCGCATTTGGATATTTATTAGTATGGAGCGGAAGTTTATGGTTGCCTATAGTGGCTCATTTTATGAATAATGGAGGAGCTGTTGTTCTTTCTTATTTGGTTCAAAAGAAAGGACTTTCGGAAGAGTCAGAAACATTTGGCACAGGGCAAGGTGATATTATTTTTGTGATTATAAGTGCCCTCATAGCGAGTGTTATGATGTTTGCCATTTACAGATTTGAAAAGCAAAAAACATTAGCTCAATAGCTTAAGCCGGTATTTATTCAAACAAAGTTCCACGATTAAAGTTGCTTAATTTTCCCAGATGCTTGTAGGCCATTTCGGTAGCTTCTCGTCCGCGGGGTGTTCTGTTTAAATAGCCTTCCTGAATAAGAAAAGGTTCATATACCTCTTCAATGGTTTCGGCCTCTTCGCCAACGGCTGTAGATATAGTGGATAAACCCACAGGGCCTCCTTTAAATTTATCAATAATAGTACTCAAAATTTTTATGTCCATCTCGTCTAACCCGTTTTTGTCAACATTTAAGGCGCTCAATGCGTATTTTGCTATTTCCACATCAATAGTTCCGTTGCCTTTAATTTGGGCAAAATCACGTGTTCTTCTTAATAAAGCATTGGCAATTCGCGGAGTTCCTCTACTTCTGCGTGCTATTTCATAGGCTGCTACTTCGTCAATAGCTACTTTTAAAATACCTGCCGAGCGAATAACTATTTGGGTAAGTGTTTTTGCATCATAATATTTTAATCGGGAGTTAATACCAAACCTTGCTCTTAAGGGCGAAGTAAGCAAACCCGAGCGGGTAGTAGCCCCAACTAAAGTAAAAGGATTAAGATTTATTTGTACGGAGCGGGCATTAGGGCCGGTATCAATCATAATATCAATACGGTAATCTTCCATAGCACTGTATAAATACTCCTCAACCACCGGACTTAAGCGATGAATTTCATCAATAAATAAAATATCATTTGCCTCTAAATTGGTTAATAGTCCGGCCAAATCACCGGGTTTATCGAGTACCGGACCCGAGGTGGTTTTTATATTTACGCCCATATCAAAAGCAATAATATTGGCTAAGGTTGTTTTGCCTAATCCCGGAGGGCCATGTAACAAAACATGATCAAGTGCTTCGTTTCTTTGCTTGGCGGCTTCCACAAAAACTCTTAAATTATCTATTACATTCTCTTGCCCCATAAAATCTTCAAACTCTACCGGGCGTAATACTTTTTCTATTTCTCTTTCGGTATTATTTAAGTTATCGGCCGAAGGATTTAAATTTGAGTTCATACACCAATTATATTAACTATACAAAAATACCAAATCAAGCAATAAAAACTAATGCTTGTTTTATAATATTATTTATATCTATATCGTTCATACATTTAAAATGACCTTTAGGACATTTATTTAAACCAATTTTTGAGCAAGGCCTGCACGATAGATTTTTTACCTCGGCTATAAAACTGTTTTCGGGGTTTGAAGGCATATAGGGATACATCCCAAATTCGGGAACCGTATTGCCCCATATTGAAATTATTTTTTTGCGAAAAGCTGCCCCTATATGCATCATTCCGGTATCGTGGGTAATAACCAATTTTGATTGTTGAATAATGGAAGCCGATTGAAACACATTATACTCTCCGCAAGCATTATAAACAGTTTCTTTTACCTTAGCCATAATTAGTTGGGCATTAGGTTTGTCTTCTTTACCGCCAATTAATATTACAGGTAAAGGAAGTTTATTGCATAACTCAATAATTTTTTGGTTAGGCATTCTTTTGGTGTAATGTTGAGCTCCAATTACCATACTTATATATCCGTTATGCAGGAAAGTTGGTAATTGATGAATATTTATAATATCTTTATCAGGAATAAAGAAGTCTAGTCCGCGCTTGTCATTTTTTATATTAAAATTCTTTAGGGCTTCAAAATAGCGGTCAACAATATGCACAGAAGGGAGCTTGTTTATTTTAAAATTTACCAATAACCATTTTTCTAAATTAAGCTTTGGAAAGGAGCTTGATTTTACGCCCAAAGCTATGATTACCTGGTTGCTTCTGATGTTTTTATGTAAATCAATAATATAATCGTATTGCTCAGCCCTTAAATCTTTTACTACTTCAAAAATATTTTTTTCAAAACTATAAACCTTGGTAATATATGGATTTGCCAAGAGTATGGAGGCAAACGATTGCTTAGTCAGATAATGAATTTCTGACCGGGGCATTTGTTGCTTTAAATTTCGTATAACAGGTGTGGTTAAAACTATGTCACCTATTGAACTAAAACGTAATATTAATATTTTAGGCATTTTGCGGCCTATTTAATTTCCTGACATAATTCAATTAAAACCCCTTGTGTTGTTTTAGGATGAACAAAACAAATAAGTTTGTTGTCGGCACCTCTTTTGGGCGAGCTGTTAAGCAACTGAAAACCTTCTTTTGCCAAGCGACTCATTTCTTCATAAATATTATCAACTTCAAAAGCTATATGATGTATGCCTTCGCCCTTTTTTTCAATAAACTTGGCAATGGCACTGTTGGGGTTAGTAGCCGCTAATAGTTCAATTTTGTTTGGGCCTGTTTGAAAAAATGAGGTAATTACATTTTCACTTTCCACCTCTTCGGCTTTATAGGGTTCAATGCCTAAAAGTTTGGAATAAATCTGATTGGCTTGGTTTATATCTTTTACGGCAATGCCTATATGTTCTACCTTTTTCATATAATTTATTTTTTTTATGTATTGATATATAAAAGAAAGGCGCTGTTTTTGCAGCGCCTTGTATAATAAATTTCTAAAAACTATTTTTTGGTAAACTTATCGCCCGATTTGTTGTCAAAATTCATTTGATAGGTACCTTTTTTCAAATCGCTTACATCAATTTCTGTTCCGTTGCCTCTTTTGGCAATATTTCCAAACATATCGTAAACTTCCCATTTGGTATCGGCCGAGAAAGTAATATTTTGATCTTTTCCTTGTGTAAAGGTTACTACCGGACTCATAGAGCGATATTTGTAAGGTGCAGAAACTTTTGAACCGGTAACATCAACTTGTTTTACTCTAATTCGGTTTTCACCACTAAAAGGTTCGTACTTAACGTTGTATGTGTTAGGCCCTGCAGTACCTCTACCCTCCACTTTGCCTACTGTAACCCACTTGTTCCAACGATACTGTTCCACAACAAAGTCAAGCTTTCCGGTTTCATTTTTTGTACTCCAAAGAAACAAACCATCTTTTGTTACTTTCATGGAACCGGCAACAATTTCAAAGGTAGCTCTTGGCTTTAAGTCTTCGGGGTTTACAATTTTTGGGGTGCAGCCGTCACGGTGCTTAATTTTTATTGTAACTTTCTGACCTACAACTAATTGTAGTGAAATTAAATCTATTTCGAATGAACTTTGTTGAATTTCATCGGTGGTCAGTTTCCCGTTTACAAAAACTTCGGTTACACAAAAGCCTACATTGTTTGACGAAGCATAAGGATTGGTTACAAAAATGTTTTTCCCCATAAAGTTTCCTTCTACTACTATTTCTCCGGCTTTTATGAAAGTACTATTAAAAAGTAATACTAATAAGACTATGGCAATTTTCTTCATCTTTAAGAAGTAATGTTTATACTAAAAATTGTAATAAAACTACAAATATAATTTGCAATATTAAAATGATTAATCAGGAAAACAAAAAAATGTATAAAATATTATTTATGAGTCATGTTTTTATATGGCTAGAAACATCATTTGCCTTAAAAAATCGTAAAAATTCAAAAATATTAGGTTAAGCATTATATTTATGGTCTTATGTTTAAGAAAAATTTATACATTTGAACTTTTAAATCATATTGATTAAATATAAAAAAATGAAAAAATTTTTTATCTTACTGCAAATTTTTATTTTTACCGGAATTAAGCTGTCAATGGCGCAAAGCCCTATTAATGCCGGTGCCGACACCTCTATTTGTCTTCCGGGCAGTGTTAATTTACAGGCCACATTAGGTAGTTTAAGTCCAACCATATTATCTTCATTTCCTCTATCAGCTTTGGCAGACGATGAGTTTTACCCTGCAGCTATTAATATTGGCTTTAGCTTTACCTATTTTGGAAATACCTATACCCAATGTGCGGTTTCAACAAATAATTATATTAGTTTTAATACTAACAATGCAGGAATTTTTTCACCTTGGTCAATAGGTCAGCCGGTTCCCGGAGGGCCTACCACTGTTTTTAATGCTATTTTAGGGCCTTGGCAAGATATTCAGCCATCGGTTGGCGGAACTATTAGATGCGCCACCGTAGGTACTGCTCCAAACCGTATTTTTGCAGTAGAGTACTGTTCAGTTCCAATGTTTAGTTGCAACAGTATGCAATTTTCTTCGCAAATACAGTTGCACGAAAATGGGAATATAGAAACCCATATTATTAGCAAGCCTATTTGTTCTACCTGGAATGGAGGTCAGGCTATACATGCCATACAAGATGCCTCGGGAACCGTTGCCTTTGTTTACAACGGACGTAATGCGGGAGTACAATGGTCGGCCAATAATGAAGGAACAAGATTTGAGCCGGATCCTAATGACCCGAATAATTATTTTGTATATAGCATTCCTTTCCAACCGATAGCTATGGGGGTAAACGGAACGGTTACTTGGTCGCAAGTTGGCGGTTCTACTGTAGGAACAGGCTTATCAGTGAATGTTTCACCCACTGCCCCAACGGCTTATGTTGCTTCAATCAGCGACTTATGCAGTGGTTTTACTTTTACCGATACTGTTCAGGTTAATGCGGCACCTACCCCTGATTTATCTTATACTTATCCTTCGGCTACCTTTTGTGCAGGAAGCACTAATGTAACGCCTACTTTAGGTACGGGTTCTGTGGGTGATTTTACCTCAACACCTGCCGGCCTTGTAATAAACCCGACCACCGGAGAAATTGACCTGGCTGCCAGTACTCCTGGCACTTATACCATTAAAAGATATGGTTCAAACCCGGGAGGTTGTGTTGATACCTTGTCAATACAGATAAACATAACGAATGCCCCAAATCCTAACTACACGTACTCTAATAATGTTTACTGTGCAGGAGGCACTAACCCAACCCCAATATTTGACAGCAATGCCAGTGCAGGGTTGTTTACCTCAGTTCCTTCAGGATTAGTGTTTGTAAACGCCAATTCCGGTGTGGTAGATGTTGCTAATTCAGCACCCGGAACTTATACCGTTACCAATACTATTACCGGTTTTGGTTGTCCAACTACTACCGACACCTCAACCGTTGTTATTGCCGAGCAAGTGGTTAATGCGGGGCCTCCAATTTCGGCCTGTACCGGTGCCGGTATTCTTCTTGAAGGAATAGCTACCGGACCTAATAGTGGTAATGTTAGTTGGTCGGGCGGAAGTGGTGTATTTACCAGTCCTAATAATGATACAACTTATTATAACCCTGCCTTAAACGATGCAGGTTTACCTTATGTAAATCTTGTATTAACCATGACCGGAACGCCTACCTGCCCTACTGTGTTCTCTATAGTGCCGGTTACTATTGAGATGGGGGCTACTGCCGAAGCAGGAAATGATGTTACCTATTGTGGAACCAACTCATCGCCAATTATCCTTAACGGTACAGTTGGAGGTCTTGCCTCTTCAGGAAACTGGAGTACCAACGGAACAGGTACTTTTGGGAACTCAAGCTCGTTAAGCACAGTTTATACACCAAGCAGCGATGATCTTAACAATGGAGGCGTAATACTTTATTTAATTTCAAATAATCCGGGTGGTTCATGTCCGGCAGCAATAGATTCGGTTGTGGTTACTTATGCTGAACAGCCCACCGTTTCCATCCAAATGCAAAGTGTAGTTTGTGCAGGTTCCACTATCAGCTTAAGCGCTGTATCTACCGGAACTGTTAATTCTTATCTATGGTCATCCGTAGTAGGAACCGGAACATTTAGCAGTACTACAGGCGCATCTGTACAATATACGCCAAGTGCAGCCGACATAGCTAACGGAAATATTACCTTTTCTTTAGAAGGTGTAGCTCCTGCTCCATGTACCAATGCTACAGCCACAGGTACAATTCAAATTATTCCTGCACCTACTGCACAATTTAGTGGTGGCGGGGTGGTGCAAACCGGCACCGGAACAATATGCCCGAACGGTACTTCTGTTCCTGTAACTATAAATTTAAGTGGCGGAGGTCCGTTTAATATTACTTATGCCGTAGGAGGCGACACTTTAACAGTTAATAATATTACAAGCTCTCCATTTGTATATCAGGATAGTATTCCGGGCGCATTTACCTTAGTTTCGGTTACCGATACCGGGGCTTGTCCCGGCATTATTACCGGTACAGCCACTGTTGATACCGTTAACCTTAGATATTTGGCCTTGGCACGTGCCGAGGTGTGTGGAGAGCATGATGGAGTTGCAAAAGTTATTAATCCGGTGGGAGGTAACCAACCTTATACTTATTTGTGGAACAATGCTGCCACCACCGACTCTATAACAGGGTTAACAACAGGAACCTATACTGTTACCATTACTGATGCTAATAATTGCTATTCAACACAAGATGTATTTGTACCGCAGGTATTAGGCGTGGTGGCTTCAATGACAGCCGACCCTATGTCAGGATCATATCCGTTAACCGTTAATTTTACCAATAATAGTACCGGAGCAACTACCTATATGTGGAATTTTGGGGATAATGATTCAAGTGATGTAACTTCCCCTTCGCACGTTTTTACTGCTCAAGGAAGCTATCAGGTTATTTTAACTGCCTATAACACATCTGAATGTTTTATATCAGACACTTTAACCATTATTGTTGATGGCGAGGTGCCTAATATATTTACTCCTAACCGTGATGGTAAAAATGATAAATTTATGATTAATAAATTAAGTGCAAAAAATTTTACTGCTCAAATATACAATCGTTGGGGAAGAAAAGTATTTGAATGGACTGATCCAAAAGAAGGATGGGATGGAGCTAATTCCGAGGCCGGTGTTTACTACTATATTGTAAACTATACTACCCTTACCGGAGTAAGTGAGGAAATGCACGGTACGATAACCTTAATGAAATAATTATTGATTTTTTATTAAACCGAAGCCTTAATTATTAAGGCTTCGGTTTTTTTTATCCCTATGAATACAGAAGAAAACCCTTGGACAATAATAGATTCAAAAGAAGTATATGAATCGCCTTGGATACTTGTAAAAAAGTTTGATGTTTTAAATCCTGTGGGTAAACCTGCTATATACAGCACCGTAAGTTTTAAAAATAAGGCCATAGGAGTTATTCCTTTAGATAAACATTATAACACATGGATAGTTGGTCAATATCGTTTCCCTATACAAGAGTATAGTTGGGAAATTCCTGAAGGGGGAGGCGACCCTAAGGTGTCATACAGGGAATCGGCCGAGCGTGAATTGCTTGAAGAAACAGGTATTACAGCTAAAAAATATACCGAGATTATGAGAATGCACACCAGCAACTCAGCCAGTGATGAAGAGGCCATAGTGTTTGTTGCACAAGAATTAAGCTTTGAGGCAGCCAGTCCCGAAGAAACAGAAGTATTAAATATTAGAAAATTACCATTTGAAGAACTTTATAAAATGGTGCACCAAGGAAAAGTGTCAGACGCAATAACCATTGCTGCTGTTTATAAAACCAAAGTATTAATAGAGGAGGGTTTAATTTAATTTCGTTTCTATATTCATTTAAAAAGCGTTTTTAACAAAAGAAATATTCCTTTTATTGATATGCAATTAGTATTATAAGTGTTACCTTTGCAGGAATAATATTAAAGAATTAGAATATGCAAAATGCAATTCCTATTGGTGCCCCTGAAACATTAGAAACAGCACAAAAATTAGGATTACTTCCCGAAGAATTTGAGCGTATAAAAGAAATATTGGGTCGTGTGCCCAACTTTACCGAGTTAAGTATTTTTTCGGTAATGTGGAGCGAGCATTGCTCCTACAAAAATTCAATTGTGTGGCTAAAAACCTTACCTAAAGACGGGCCACACATGCTTGCCAAAGCCGGTGAAGAAAATGCCGGGTTGGTTGATATTGGCGATGGTTTAGGTTGTGCCTTTAAAATTGAATCGCACAATCATCCCAGTGCATTAGAACCTTATCAGGGTGCGGCAACCGGAGTAGGAGGTATTAATCGTGATATTTTTACTATGGGAGCACGCCCCATTGCCCAGCTTAACTCGCTACGCTTTGGTAATATTAATAGTAAGCGCACCCAATGGCTTATGCGCGGTGTGGTTAAAGGCATAGGCGATTATGGCAATGCTTTTGGGATTCCAACGGTTGGCGGAGAAGTGTTTTTTGATGATTGTTATGAGGTAAACCCCTTGGTAAATGCCATGAGTGTGGGAATTGTAAACAAGAACGAAACAATATCAGCGATATCATACGGGGTAGGCAATCCTGTATATATAGTAGGTTCTGCCACCGGTAAAGACGGTATTCATGGAGCTACCTTTGCATCGGCAGATATTACAGAAGACTCAGCTAAAGATTTGCCTGCGGTACAAGTGGGCGACCCTTTTCAGGAAAAACTTTTATTGGAGGCTACTTTAGAAGTTATAAAAACAGGAGCTGTTGTAGGAATGCAAGATATGGGAGCAGCAGGAATTATTTGCTCTACCAGCGAAATGAGTGCTAAAGGCAAGCATGGCATGGTAATATATTTAGATAAAGTACCCACACGTCAGGAGGGCATGCTACCCTTTGAAATATTGCTTTCCGAGAGCCAGGAAAGAATGCTTATAGTAGTAAAGAAAGGTGAGGAAAAGAAAGTAGAAGAAGTGTTTGAAAAATGGGATTTGAATTGCGAAATAATAGGAGAAGTAACGAACACTAAGAAGTTGGAGTTTTTTATGCATGGTAAATTAGTAGCACATGTGCCTGCCGATGACTTAGTATTAGGCGGAGGAGCACCTGTTTATCACCGAGAGTATAAAGAACCTGCAAGTTTTGCAGAGTTAAAAAAGTTTAGCATTGATTCGGTAAAGCAGCCCGAAGATTACAAGGATGTTATACAGCATTTAGTAACACACCCCAACATAGCTTCAAAAAAATGGGTGTACGAGCAATACGATAGTATGGTTGGAACTGTAAATATGAGCACCAATAAGAAATCATCGGCCGCTGTAGTAAATCTTAAGAATAGCGATAAAGCATTGGTGCTTACGGTTGATTGTAATAGTCGTTACGTAAATGCCGACCCTGAAGTAGGATGTGCCATTGCTGTTTCAGAAGCTGCACGCAACATTGTTTGTTCGGGAGCCAAAGGAGTGGCTATTACCAATTGCTTAAACTTTGGAAATCCTTATAACCCTGAAGTTTACTGGCAATTTGTTTCAGCTATAAAAGGGATGAGCAAGGCATGCTTAAAATTTGAAACACCCGTAACGGGAGGAAATGTTAGCTTCTACAACCAAAGCACCATTAATAATGTTACCGAGCCTGTTTTCCCTACACCAACAATTGGGATGCTAGGAATTATGGAATCTAAAAAACTTTTTACCGGTATAGGTTTTCATAAAGTGGGCGACTTAATTTATTTAATAGGCGAATCAAAAAATGATATTAATTCATCACAATATTTGTATTCTTATGTTGGGGTAAAAAATTCACCTGCGCCTTATTTTGATTTAGATACCGAGTATGAAGTACAAAACACCATAAAAACACTTATTGAAAAAGAACTGATACTTTCGGCCAATGATTGTTCAGATGGCGGCTTGTTTATTGCTGTGCTTGAAAGCGCCATAGCATCTGACCTAAGCTTTCATATCCATACGGATAAAAATATAAGAAAAGATGCTTTCTTGTTTGGCGAAGCACAAAGCAGAGTAATTGTAAGTATTGATGCTTCACAAAAACAGTCGTTTGAGCAAGCATTAAAACAAACAAAAACCGCATTTTTTGAATTAGGGAAAGTGGCTAAGAGAGAGGTAATTATTGACGGTGAATCTTATGGACAATGTCATGAATTAAAACATCTGTACAATCATTCCATCGCTAATTTGGTAGAAGAATAATAAAAATAAAATGTTTTGACGAAAGTTGCTTTTCATACTTTAGGCTGCAAATTAAATTTTGCCGAAACCAGTACCATTGCCCGACAGTTTGTGGAACATGGATATCACCGGGTAGAGTTTGACAGCCCCTCAGATATTTATGTTATTAATACCTGCTCGGTTACAGAAAGTGCCGATAAGGAGTGTAAGAAAATAGTGCAACAGGCCCTAAAGCAATCGCCCAATGCCTTTGTATGCATTATAGGGTGTTATGCCCAACTAAAGCCCGAAGAGATTGCTAAAATATATGGTGTAGATTTGGTGTTGGGTGCCACCGAAAAATTCCGAATTATTGAATATATCAACGACCTCAATAAAAAAGAATTTACCGAGATACACAGTTGCGAAATTGAAGATGCCAATATATTTACTTCGGCTTATAGCTTTGGTGACAGAACCAGAGCTTTTTTAAAAGTACAAGATGGTTGCGATTATAGTTGTACTTATTGTACTATTCCTTTAGCGCGAGGGGTAAGCCGCAGCGATAGTATTGAAAATATTATTAAAAATGCACGTGAAATTTCCCAAAAGGGAATAAAAGAAATAGTGCTTACCGGAGTGAATATTGGAGATTATGGAAAAGGCGAACACGGAAATAAAAAGCATGAGCATACTTTTATGGAGCTTATACAGGAATTAGATGAGGTGGAAGGAATAGAACGTTATCGTATATCTAGTATTGAGCCAAACTTGTTGAAGAATGAAATTATTAGTTTTGTAGCACAATCCAAAAAATTTGTACCCCATTTTCATATTCCTCTGCAAAGCGGTAGCAACAAAATTTTAAAACTAATGAAAAGGCGTTATATGAGAGAACTGTATGCCGACAGGGTACAGCAAATAAAATCATTAATGCCCGAATGTTGTATAGGAGTTGATGTTATTACCGGTTTTCCGGGCGAAACGGAAGAGGATTTCTTAGAGACCTACAATTTTATTAATGGGCTTGATGTTTCGTACTTGCATGTATTTACCTACTCCGAAAGAGCTCATACAGAAGCCGCTGAAATGGGTAGAAATGTTGAAATGGCCGAGAGGAAAAGAAGAACAAAAATGCTTAGAATATTATCCTCTAAGAAAAAGGCTGTTTTTTACCATCAATTTAAAGATACTGAACAAGAAATACTTTTTGAGCACGAAGAAAAAAATAATAAAATTTATGGGTATAGCCGTAATTATTTGAGAGTAGGAGTTCCGTATGATAAAACCTTAATTAATAAGAAATGTAGGGTAAAAATTGGTAAAATAGATATGGAAGGAAACTTGGCAGGCATTTTATTACCTCATTACGAGAGTCAAACTATTTAATCCATAAACCATATTGGTTGGATTCTTTTACTGCTAACATTTTATGCTCGATATTTAACGCAAAAAATCTTGTCAATAAAAAGTCATTATATACAGATAATTATTTGATGAAGAGCATTAATTTTATATATTTGAAAATTAAATAATACACACTTCATGGATTCAAACGAGCAATATTCTGTTTCTCCACGTTCAGGAAGATTAAGAAAGAAAGTAAGAATTAGGAAGAAAAAAAAAAGGAATAGTTTTTCAAAAAGTAAATTAAAGAAATTCTTAAGTAATCCTATATTAATATTATTAATAATAGCGTTACTTACATTAATTACTTATTTCTTTATGCCTAAATACACCGTTTATCGTCAAAAATATAAGCAGGCACAAGATAATAATACACAAAAGTCCAATAAACGTATTCAAGAAACAGATGTTTATAATTAATTTGACAATTGGCATATATTATAAAGCTTGACTGATTAATTTGGGTTAAAACTTCTGTGAGTTAATATACATTACTGTATATTTGGGGTTTTATTCTTTTATTATGTATCCTACCATTTCTGATTTTATTGCCGATATTTTTGGGGTTTACCTGCCCCTTCCCATACAAACCTTTGGATTCTTTGTAGCTATTGGATTTTTGGTAGCAGCAGCATTGTTAAGTGCTGAATTAAAACGTAAAGAAACAGAAGGAATACTTACCGTTAACTATAAAAACATTGTTATAGGTAAACCGGCCGGTTTGTCTGAATTGGTACTTTCATTCGTTACCGGATTTATTATAGGATATAAACTTGTATTTGCCGTAACAGATTATTCTTTTTTTGCTGAAAATCCTCAAGCAGTCATACTATCAGGCGAGGGGAGTTTTCCGGGAGGGTTGATTTTTGGCGCAGTTATGGCTTATATGAGGTACAAAGAGAAAGAAAAGCAGAAAAAGCCTAGCCCAATTATTGAGAAAATAGCGGTACACCCTTATGAAAATGTGGGCAATATTGTAATCATAAGTGCCGTGGCAGGTTTGTTAGGGGCCAAAATTTTTCATAACTTGGAAAATATAAACGAATTTATGGCCGATCCGGTTGATGCCTTATTATCGTTTAGCGGGCTTACCATGTATGGTGGTTTAATATGTACATCCATAGTTTTATACTATTATTCCAAAAAAATAAATATTCCTTTTATTCATTTGGCCGATAGCGCTGCAGCGCCTTTAATGGTATCGTACGGAATAGGGCGAATAGGTTGCCACATGAGCGGTGATGGTGACTGGGGAATTGTAAATACGCTGAATAAGCCTGATTTATTAAGTTTTTTACCAGACTGGTTCTGGAAATATAATTATCCTCATAATGTTATTAACGAAGGTATTCCAATTCCGGGATGCGAAGGAAGGCATTGTTATATGCTACCCGAGGCGGTGTTTCCAACACCATTGTACGAAAGCATTGCATGTACTATTTTGTTTATATTTTTATGGAAAATACGAAAGAAAATAACCGCTCCCGGAGTATTTTTTTCAATATACATATTGTTGAACGGCATAGAGAGGTTACTGATTGAGCAAATAAGAGTAAACACCAAATATATTATTGGTAACTTTGCCATAACCCAGGCCGAAATTATTGCCACAGTATTTATTATTGCCGGAATAGTTGGAATATATTACTTTAAGAACAAAAGCAAAGTTGGGAAAATAAATATTGAATAAATATGGATTATAAAAAAATATGCCTTGATGTAGTTAAGGCTACACATGAGGTAGGCGAATATATAATAACCAGTAAAGGGAAATTAAGTAAGGAAAAAATAGAAGTAAAAGGGCTAAATGATTTTGTAACCGAAGTAGATAAAAACTCAGAAAGTAAATTGGTAAAACTCTTGGAAGCTATACTTCCGGAAGCCGGGTTTATTGCTGAGGAAAACACTCGCTCACAAAGCAATAAGGAGTATAAATGGGTAATTGACCCATTAGATGGCACCACTAATTTTATTCACAGCGTTCCGTGTTTTTGTATCAGTATAGCATTGATTGACAATAATAATGAAATACTAGTAGGAGTAGTACACGAGCTTAATTTAAAGGAATGTTTTTATGCTTGGAAAGGTGGAGGTGCTTATTTGAATGGGAAACCCATAAAAGTATCGTTAAACGATAAGCTAAAAGATTCATTATTGGCAACAGGCTTTCCTTATTATGACTATAGTAAACTGGATAATTATTTGGATTTGTTTAAGTTTTTTATGAAAAATACGCATGGCATAAGAAGGTTGGGAAGTGCAGCAGCCGATATGGCTTATGTAGCAGCCGGACGTTTTGAAGGATTTTATGAATATGGCCTTAAACCCTGGGATGTAGCAGCCGGAAGTATAATTGTAAAAGAAGCCGGAGGGAGTGTAGGCGATTTTAAAGGGGGTAATAATTACTTGTTTGGACAGGAAATAGTTTGCTCTAATTATAAAATATACATTGAGTTTAGAGATATTATCGAGAAATATATGTGTAAATAATATAAAAACAGTAACTTTGCTTTGTACTAATCAGCAATTTTAATAGATGAAAAATATTATTATTAATATATTTTTCATGAAAATACTTGTTACTTATGAAGTAATTTATAAATTTGCCACGAATAAGTGATTTTTAAACAAATAGTATTAACTTAAATTTATAGTCTTGCAAGAAGTAAGAAATTCTGAGATGCTTGATATTTACGAGTTTTACGATAAAATGGAACGTAATAAGATTATGCTTTCATTTAAGGGAGATATTACTTCCGAATTGCTTACCTCCATCCTTCAAATTATGGAGAGCAAATTGGATAACTTGCAGGAGGAGCCTAAAATTAAGAAGAAAGTTTATAATGTTTTGGTAGAGTGTCTTCAAAATTTATATCACCACTTAGATGTTGATGTAAATGATGAATCAGAAAAAGCCAAAAAATACCGTTCAGCTATCTTTATGATTGGAAAGATAGGCACTGAATACAATATCATTACCGGAAACTATATACTCAATGAAAATGTGGAACCTTTACGTTTGAAGTTAAATAAAATTAACGTGATGAGTAAAGATGAGTTAAAGGAATACTATAAAGAAATTTTGAATAATGACCTTTTTTCTGAGAAAGGCGGTGGAGGGCTTGGAATGATTGATATAGCCCGAAAATCAGGTCAAAAACTTAACTTTAATTTTGTGGGGGTTGACAATCAATATTCATTTTTCTCGTTAAATATTAAAATATCGTAATCATAAATATCATAAAATAAAAACCTAAATGGAAACTTTATTAATAGAAGGCTCAGCAAAAACTCCAACCATTAAATTTGATGCAGAACAAGGAGTAATAGAAATTAAAGGACGTTCTATTCCTGAAAACTCTATTGAATTTTATAAGCCTTTAATTGACTGGTTAGAAAAATACTCTGCCAAACCCAAACCAAGTACTACTGTAAATATTCAATTAGAATATTTTAATACAAGTTCATCAAAATGCATTCTTGATGTGTTTAAGAAATTAGAATCAATAAACAAGGGTGGTGAAAGTCAGGTTATAATAAACTGGCACTATGAGGAAGATGATGAGGATATGAGTGAGGCAGGAGAAGATTATCAGGCTATTATCAATGTGCCTTTTAAAATGGTTATGGTTGAAGAATAATTTTTATTCCTAACCATAGTCTCTCTTAACCATAATAAAACTAAGAGATATAATAACTTCGCTTATTATATCTCTTTTTTGTTTTTACAAAACAGGGTTTAATTATGCAGAACCGGTTAACTGATTAAGGAATCAAGTGCCCATCAATAATATCAGTAAGTTCTTTAAGCCCTCTCTTTTTCATATTTATCAAGGAAGCCTTGGTAATTAATACAATGGCGAAAGCCACCAAAATAAAAGCCCCTGAAAAAAGATAGCCTTGTAACTGATACTCGGTTCCGCCAAGCACCAAGGCACTCAACAATAATATAATTACACCAATAGGTAATAAAGTGCTGTAATACATTTTCTTGGATAAACGATAATGTTCATTAATGTTCATCTTTACTTTTACAAGAGTTTTATTGATTCCCTCCACAATTTCACCTTCTATAGGAGGTACAGAACTGTAAGGACTATATCTTACATTTTTTATGGTAAAAGAATGAGAGGTAATATCGCCATAATACGATACAGGTAAAGAATGGTGAATTTGGGCAAAATCTGTAACCGTAATAGATTTCAGCTTTTCAACAATTTCTTTAGGGGTTAAAAGTGTTTCAATAGTAGAAAAGTTAGAATTCATATTGTCTGACTTTTTAATGACTTCTTTTTTCTGATGGCTGAAAGAAGAAGCCTCGATGTTGATGGCTTTTGTGCTCATGGTATTTAGTTTTTACTGGTTTGAACAATGAATATAAATATCCTGCAGCCCTTATTGCCAATCCGCTCATAGTGGTTATCCATGCAAATAGGGCAACAAAAATAAAAAACTTAGGAATCTCAAAAAGAAAACTTATTTGGGTAGCCTCCGCCAAACGGTAGGTACATACGGTGTACATACCTAAAGGGAAAACTATTCCCCAATACTGCGGATGATATACTATAGGAATTAACTGATAAAAGTGCCGCCAGGCTCCCAATATAACAATAATAGGAATCCACCATGTACCGGTAGCCCAGAAAATGAGTGTGAAACCTTTTAAAAAGCCATTAAGAGACAATAAAAACTCCCATTGCTCCACATTAAGAATAAGTACAGATCCGGCCAATGTAGTAATAGCTACGGCTCCCATATTAATCCAATAGGGGGGGGCAAACTCTTCGGCCCGTAATTCAAAAAAGGTAAGACGGTAAAAAATTAAAGTAATAATAATAATATATAACATACAGCCGATAAGAAAAAGAGCTAGCGATATGAACAATATAAGTTCTTTTGGAACAATTAGATAATCAGCTAACTGTACTCCTAAAATTGAAATAGATTGTGTAGAAACAACCATTAACAACCATATTCCATTCATTCCTTTTTCGAGTGTTGGTTTACCACGCTTAACAGTTATCATAATAAAGAATGTGTAGGTAAGCACCAACCAAAGAATAAAGCCCAAATAATATAACAATGAAGCTATGGTGTAGTTTTGATTAATAATAATAAACTGGCTGCCAAGCACATTGGTTCCGGCCACAATAGTAAGAAACCCCGGACTGGCAGCATGACTTGAAATATCGTTTAAAAAGGCAGGAAAGAAAAATATTAAACGACCTAACAGCATAGCCCACAAAACCGAGTAAGCCACGATATTCACCACAAACAATATTTGGGACAGAAAGGTATAATTAAGAATAGCGCAGGCAATAGAAACAATGCCTGTGGCCATAACTAATGCAAAATAGCTGGGAAACAAGTTTGCTGTTTCTTTCTTTATGCTATTGATGGTATGTGTTGTTATTCCTTTCATTATTGATGATACAAAGGTGCATTATCAATATTAAACAGTAGTTAAAATCAAATTAAAATAGATTAAAAAATATGATGGATATAAGGATTAAAGGACAGAATTTTAAGCCCTCTTTAAGGTGTATTAAAATGTATTAAGTAATTTAGTATTTAATGCTTTACCAGAAAGAATTGGTATTTAATTAAAACCTTAGGTAAAAGCTAACATAAGTTAGGAAGCACAATTTCAACAGTAGTTCCTTTGTTGATTTTAGAACGAACAAATATTTTTCCTGAATGTAACTTAATAATTCGGTAAACTAATGATAATCCAATACCATTTCCCGGAATACCATGAGTGTTTTTTCCGCGGAAAAAAGGCTCAAAAATTTGATTCAAGAAGGCATCGGGAATGCCTATACCCTGATCTATAAAGAATAAAATAATGTTTTGGTTTGTAGTAGTTACGTTTATTTGAACCTTCTTATCTTCCGAGAACTTACAGGCATTATCAATTAAATTGGTAAATGCCACTTTTAATAAGTGCTCTTTGCCTTTGCAGGTTAACAGTTTTTCATTTTCAACTACCGTGTCAAAATTGATATATACCGCATAATCGGGTTTTAATTTTGAAAACTCTTCTCTGATACTCCACAGCACTTCATCAATTCTAACTTCGTCCAACTCTTGGAAGACTGTCTCAACCTCGCTATTTGCCAGTTCTAATAGGTTGTTGGAAAGGGTAATAATATTTTTTATATCCTTAGAAACAGAAGTTAAAACCTGTTTATAATCATCCTTTGACCTGTCTTTCATTAAAGAAACATCTATTTGCCCGCTAATGGCTGCCAAAGGGTTACGTAGTTCGTGCGATGCATTGGAAACAAAACGCTTTTGAATTTTAAAAGAGGTTTCTAACCTATCAAGCATCTTGTTAAAGGTAGAGGTAAGCTTTCCTATTTCGTCATCTTTGTTGGCTGTGCTGAGCCGATAATTAATATTACTGTATGTAATTTTATCGGCCTGTTGTACAAGTTTTGAAATAGGACGTAAAAAGAACCCCACAAAAAACCAACCGCAAAAAACAATAATCAACATCATAATTATTCCTCTGAACAAGAGAATTTTTTTGAGATTGGTAATAAATTTTTTTCCATAATCATCATGTGCAGAGGCAAATAAAATATAAGTTTTATCCTTGTAAGGATAGACAAAACCTATGGTTTCGTTATTGTTTTGGGGGTATGGAAATATTTTTTGTTGGAGAACTAGTTTAATATTATCGGGTGTTGGAATTTCAGCCAATGAATCTTTGTAAAGTATATTTAAAGAATGATCGAAAATAATAATGTTTTCCTGTAAAGAAGAGTGTGTGTTTTTATTGCTTTGTGGAAGATTATAAAAGATGTTCTCAGATTTTGATTGCTCCTCAACTACTAGTTTTAAACGAACAATGGCTCTGTCTTGCAGGCGTGAGTGAAAATCGTTTTGTCTGAAATTTTCGGATAAATAATATATGGCAAAGGAAAAAAAGAATAAAATTATAACTACAATAATCGCAAACAGTAATGTAAATCGGGTACGTATATTCATAATTTATTCATCTTTTAGAATATAGCCCATGCCCACCATAGTATGCAGAAGTTTTGTTGCGTAGCCTTTGTCAATTTTATTTCTGATGAAATTCATATACACTTCAATAACATTGGTTCCCGAATCGAAGGTTATGTCCCATACCTTTTCGGCTATCTCGGCCTTGCTTAATACTTTGTTTTTATTTATCATTAAAAATTCGAGTAAGGCAAATTCTTTGGCGGTTAGAGATATTTCTTTGCCTGCTCTTTTTACTCTTTTATTGTTTATATTTAGCTCTAAATCGGCTACTTTTAGAATATGGTCACTGTTGTTTTCATCAATATGTTGCGAAGTTCTTTTTAATAACGATTTGATACGTGCAAGCAGTTCGGGAAACTCAAAAGGTTTAACCAAATAATCATCAGCTCCTGCATCAAAGCCATCCAGCTTATCGTTGAGCGAACCCAAAGCGGTAAGCAGTATTATTTTTGTTGAGGTATTGTTCTTTCTAATGGCTCTACATAATTCTAAACCGTTTAACTGCGGAATAATAATATCTAAAATGATAAGATCGAAAGTTTGAGATAAGGCTAATTTTTTTCCTATCTCGCCATCATAAGCAAAGCTAACTATAAAGCCATTTTCCTCAAGTCCTTGTTTTATAAATTGCAATACCCCCGGCTCGTCTTCAACAATTAGAATTTTTTGGTTGTCCATGAATAGGTAATTGTAATACAAATGTAATTAAATCAGACGATTAAATACAAATACCCCGAAAATCATTAATAAACTGACGAAAAACAATTCATTTATTTTAAAACAATTTTTAAGCGTGGCCGTGAAACAGTAGAGAGTGGAATACTTATGCGATTATCTATATAGAGTATATCCAGTTGAGATAAGTTTTTTATACATGCAGGAGTAATTCCAATAGCTCCATAATAGCTTAGGTCAAGTATGTTCAATTGGGTTAAATAACAAATATCTTCGGGGAATCTGTAAAAGCTGTTACGGCTTATGTTGAGCACTTTAAGACTGTTACAGTATCTAATTTCCGGAGGTAGCGATTTAAGATTATTTCTTTCTATATCCAACATTTCTAGATTTACCAGAAAACCTATTGATCGGGGTATTTTTGTGAGATTGTTATAGGATAAGAATAACCTTTCCAGATGAATACATTTTCCAATATTATCAGTAATGCTGTCAAGTTTATTAGATCTTACCGACAGTTCTTTTAATTGTGTTAGACGCGAGATGGAATTGGGCAGAAAGGTCAGGTTGTTGCTACTTAAAACTAAACGTTCCAAACTTTCCAATTCGCCTATTTCATCAGGGAGTGAGTTTAATTTATTTTTAAATAAGATTAGTGTTTTTAATTTCTTGAGTTTGCCTATTTGAGGGGGCAACGAGGTTAGTTTGCTTTTACTGATATCAAGTTCTATCAAATTGGTGAGTTTTTCAATACTCGAAGGTAAACTGTCTATTCTTCGTAATACAAGTTTGGTTACTTTTTCGGGATTAGCCAAAGCTGCTTTCATACTTCTGCAAACAAGTTGGTTATGACCGGCTATGGAGTAATTTGCATAGCTGCAAAAGAAAGATACTATGATAAATATGATTAGTATTTTACTTTTCATTATTTGAAAAACGAGATTACAAATTATCGTCCATTTTTTTGTATGACACAGCTATAAAGATAAGAAATATTAAAGAAAAAATAAATCGCCAAACAGCCCAGTTATCAATACTTAGCCACAAACTTTGGGACAAAAGAAAAGTAACTAAATAAAAAAAGACAGCCCATTTTTTCATATACCAGATACCCACTATAGCAATAAACTCCATTGATATTAAAATGCCCGACAGAGCCGGAATAAAATCACCTTTCTTTTTTATGAAAGGGGAGAAGATAGCAGGGAAACTTATGATTGACAATAAGAAGGAGGCAATACACAATACAGTAAGTATAGTTGGGCGCTTAACAGTTTTCATTATTTTTCTCTTTCTTTTTAATCAGGAAATACAATGGTGCTCCTAATAACACAATGATTAAACCACTCCATGTATTTTGTGGTTTAGTGTAGAGTAAAATAGCACAAATAACTAATGCAAGTAATATATACAATATGGGCAGTATAGGATATGCAAAAACCTTATATGGGCGTGGTGTATGAGGTTCTTTCTTACGTAGAACAATAATGCCTCCAATGGTTATTACATAAAAAATAAGAGAAGCAAAAACTGTATAATCAAGCAAATCGCCATAAGTTCCCGATAAACATAAAAGGCTTGCCCATATAGCCTGTATCCAAAGTGAAAATTCGGGAACTCCAAACTTATTAAGTTGGGCAGCTTTTTTAAAGAATAATCCTTGATTGGCCATAGCATAATATGCACGAGCGCCTGATAAAATAATACCATTATTGCACCCAAAGGTTGAGAACATAATTAAAGCCGCCATAATATATACTGCTGTGTTTCCAAAAATAATTGAAGCAGCGGCTGTTCCAACACGATCGTTTTCGGCAAAGCAAATACCTCTGCCAATAACCTCGGCAGCCTCCGGAGAACCTTGTAAAGGAAGCAAGTTAAGGTAGGTAATATTAGTTAAAAAGTAAAGAATTGTAACTATGCTTGTTCCTAGGAGTAAACTGCGCGGAATATTTTTTTGTGGGTTTTTAATTTCTCCGGCAATAAAAGTAACATTGTTCCAGGCATCACTGCTAAACAGAGGGCCAATAATGGCAGTTCCAAATACAAGCAATAATGCCATACCGCTAACCGATTGACTTATCCATTCATTATTTTGTTGAGTAAAAGTAACCGCTTGCCAAGCATTACTCATATTAGCCGAAAAGGTATTTGTACCAATTCCGGTATATAGTCCGGCTATAATAAGCACTATTAGAGCAACAACTTTTGTAGAGGTAAAAAAGAACTGAATAATTTTTCCGTTTTTAATACCTTTTGAATTGATGTAGGTGAGCAAGAAAATACTAAAGATAGCAAATATTTGTGCAGCCGATATTTTGAAATAATGAAGGTTGGCAATAATTTTATCGGGCGAAAGAATAGGAAAAAAGATTCCTGTAAACTTTGCAAAAGCAACTGCAACAGCCGCAATTAATCCTGTTTGGATAACCATAAATAAGGTCCAGCCGTAAAGAAAAGATATAAAATTTCCGTAGGCACGCTGCAGGTAAACAAATTGGCCGCCAGCTTTAGGCATCATGCCCGCCAGTTCGCCATAATTAAGTGCGGCTAATAGTGTAATTATACCGGCTGCAATCCACAAACTAAGCATCCAACCTGTAGCACCCACTAAACGACTCATATCGGCACTTACAATAAAAATTCCCGAACCAATCATAGAACCCGAAACAATAGCAGTTGCATCCCAAAGGCTAAGAGTAGGTTTAAAATTTGTTGGAGCTTTCATCTAAAAATTTATATTTAATAAAAAAGGACGGTGTTATTGTATTTTCCGTCCTTAAAGAATTTATCAAGCCAGGCTTAGTTTTATTTCTTAACGAATAACTTGGCTAAAAATAAAACCAAATGGATAACCGCAATTATAATGGATACGAAGAATAAAGTGTAATCACTCTCGCCTTCTTTGAGAGAGCTATGGTGCAATAATGCTATACCTGCCAGAAAGACAGCTAATGCAGCCCCTGATATTAATAAAGGTTTTAATCCTGACTGATCTGATGAATCTTTACTTAAGAGACTATTTTTTACTCCATAAAATAAGTAAACATCAAGGCCAATAATCATCCATATAATAAGACGTAACCAGGTATCGTAAGGCAAAAACACCATCATAAATAGGCAACTGGCTATTCCCAATATAGGAACCAAAGGCACTAATGGGGTTTTAAAGGCTCTGGGGGCATCAGGCTGTTTAATACGCAAAACCCATATTCCGAAGCAAACTAAAATAAAGGCCAATAAAGTGCCAATGCTGGTCATTTCACCAACAACATTGGCCGGTACAAAGGCAGCAAACAAACTTACAAATAACATAAAGAGCAAGTTTGATTTTGAAGGAGTGTTGAATTTGGGATGAACTTCTGAAAAAATCTTAGGTAACAAACCATCTTTTGACATAGAATAAAATACACGCGACTGCCCCAATAACATGACCAAGATAACTGATGAATAGCCACCTAATATGGCAAGAATAATTGCTTTGTTTAACCAAGGGTAAGCCGGAGTAACAACACCTGCTGCATCGGTAGTTCCCATGTGGTCAATAGCCACAGCTACTGGCGCTATTCCATCAGCTCCTTTAAACGAAAGATAAGAGGTTACGCCTGTCATAACATGAGCAAACAAAATGTAAAGCAAAGTGCATATAGCTAAAGATACCATAATACCTATAGGCATATCGCGTTTTGGATTTTTTGCTTCTTGTGCGGCAGTTGAAACAGCATCAAATCCTATGTAGGCAAAAAACACAATTGCGGCAGCACGAATAATGCCCGAGAAACCGTAAGAGCCAAACTCCCCTGTATTTTCAGGAATGTATGGTACATAGTTTTCGGAGTTGATAAATTTCCATCCTAAGATAATAAAAATTAAAACAATAGATACTTTAATCAATACAATAACATTATTTATTAAAGCTGATTCTTTGGTTCCTTTAACCAATACTAAGGACATAATAACGACTATAAAAATAGCCGGCAAATTAATAATTCCGCTTACTACTGTGCCGTCAGCCAAAGTTAAAGTATCGAAGGGAGAAATAGTTAAAGCATGGGGTAAGTGAATATCATAATATTGTAAAAACTTTACCAGGTAACGTGACCAACTAATTGAAACCGTAGCAGCTCCTACAGCATACTCCAATACTAAATCCCAGCCAATAACCCAAGCAATAAACTCGCCCATAGTTGCATAAGAATAAGTATAAGCGCTTCCGGCTACCGGAATCATGGAGGCAAACTCGGCATAACACAAACCGGCAAACCCACATGCCAACGCAGCAATAATAAATGAAATTGTAATGGAAGGACCGGCATTGTTAGCAGCAGCTAAACCAGTTATTGAAAATAAACCCGCACCAATAATAGCACCTATTCCTAAAGCCACTAGAGAAACCGGGCCTAAGGTTCTTTTTAAACTTCCTTTTTCTATTGATGCTTCTTGTAATAAACTGGGAATGGATTTTTTTGCCCATAAATTTGCCATAGTTCCTTGTTTTATGTGTAGGCACAAATATATATAAGATTTGTTAATATGTTTAGATTTTTTAACTTTCTAAAATAATTGAGTAATTATACTATTCCAATTAGTTATTTCAAACAATTTATATTTACAGGAAAAATAGTGGTTCTACAAGAATGATTCAAGAATCGAAGAATTATACAAAACCAAATATTTTTTTCATTTTATAAAAAATTAAACATAATTTTACATATTGCAATATAAATCCCCAATGAAATTTCAGCGTATTACGGTACTTACATTAATAGTCTCAGCCGTATTTATTATGTCAATGCTGGCCTCTTTAACTAATAAGGCAACTTCAAATTATCATACCAAAGAAGAAATAGCTTCTTTTCAATTGCATACAGGGCCTATAGGGCCGGGCGAGTATTTCTTGCCTTCATCAAGATGTCAGGGTTGTCATGGTTTTGATTCATTAGGGATGGCAAATATTAATGAAGATTT
This sequence comes from Bacteroidia bacterium, assembly GCA_020845635.1. Taxonomy (GTDB): domain Bacteria; phylum Bacteroidota; class Bacteroidia; order UBA4408; family UBA4408; genus CAIKXD01. The sequence goes on along the minus strand of JADLFI010000037.1, from coordinate 167,134 downwards.
GGTTGATGTAAATTTGTTTGACCGTTGGGAGCCTTCTATGATGGCTAATGCTGCACGCGATCCATTCTGGAGAGCTAAGGTAAGCCATGAGAAACTTATTAATCCGCCACATGCCTTAGCTTTAGAAAATAAATGTGTTACCTGCCATGCACCTATGGGGCATTATAATGCTGTTTACAAAGGGATAGCTAATTACACTATTGCCGACCTTGATAATGACTCTTTAGGCATTGATGGAGTTTCATGTGCCGGATGTCATACTATTGGGCCAAATACAGGAACCGTTTTTTCCGGACAAATACCTTATGATACTACACGAAATATATATGGTCCTTTTCAAAACCCTATGATGGGGCCAATGCAACTTTATACCGGTTATACGCCAATGTATGGAGAACACATGGAAAAATCAGAAGCGTGTGCATCATGTCACACCTTGTTTACACAATCGGCTGACTTGAATGGAAACCTTACCGGAGGGGAGTTTATTGAGCAGGCCACTTTTCATGAGCATAAAAATTCGTATTATTATCAAAACAACATTACTTGTCAGAATTGCCACATGGCACGCATTACCGATCCAATTATGATAGCCAATGGATATTTATCATTAACTCCCAGAACTCCTTTTAACCAGCACTCATTTGCAGGGGCTAACTTATTTATGGTAAAATTGATGAAGCAGCATAAAAACAGCCTAAATATAACTACTCCGGACTTTAAGTACGATACAGCGATAACTGCTATTGAAATGATGCTAAAAGAAAGATCGGTAAATTTGACTTTGCATTTTGACAGTATAGTCAACGATAGCGCTTATTTTAGAGTAAAACTCTTAAATAAAGCAGGACATAAATTTCCTTCAGGTTATCCATCAAGAAGAGCTATATTGCAATTTGTAGTGAAAGACAATAATAATGATACTGTTTTTAAATCGGGAATATTGCATAGTGATTTTAGCGTAGCAGGCGAAAGTAACACTTCTTTTGAACCACACCGTCATATTATTAATCAGAGTGGCGTGAATCAAATATACGAATTGGTGATGGGCGATGTAAACTCGCAATTAACTACTATATTAGAGAGAGCAGCGATAGTGCTAAAAGACAATAGGTTGGTGCCACTTGGATTTAGTACACAACATTACGCTTATGATACTGCTAAAATATCGTTAGATGCATTAAACGATCCTGATTTTAATAAGATAAACGGAGTAGAAGGTTCCGGTACTGATGAGGTACATTTTCATGTCCCTATCAATGGGATAAACTCTCCCATAAATGTAAGTGCAAGAATTATTTATCAAACATTACCTCCAAAATTTGTGAGTGATATGTTCTCGTATAGCTCAGCACCAATAGATACGTTTAGGAACATGTATAATAATGCCGATAAAACACCGGTTGTTGCTTCGGCAGACAGTTTGCTAAACTTACAGTTAGTTACTTATAACGGTGCATTAGAGAATATTAAAGATGAGGTTAAGGTTTTTCCAACTATAACAAATGATGGCAAAATAAGTATTAATGCTTACGGAAAGTTGGAACTTAAACAAATAGATATTTATAATAGCGAAGGTAAGTTGGTTTACAATAGAAATATACAAGGCAGTAATAAAAACGAAACGATATGGATTAAAGAATCACCCGGCATTTATTTTGTAAAAGTTGTAACCAATAAAAAGAATTTTTTCTTTAAAACAGTAAAACAATAAAATACACATCAACCCATTAATATTAACCCTTCCAATGAAAACAAAAAATTACCTTAAATCTATTGTCGGAATTTTGACAATATGCAGCTTGTCGGTTCAAGCTCAAAATTTATCGTTTACAAATGCCAACAGCAAATTGCCCAATAATGCAGCAAATTACCGCAGCGGGTGTGCAGTTTCGGTGGCCGATGTAAATAATGATGGATTAGACGATCTTGTTCGTTTAAACAATAGTACAGATTTACATATTGATATACAACAAAGAGACGGATCTTTTATAGGTTATTCGTTAGGGACTTTTACCGGGGGTAAAGCATGGGCTATGACCGTAGCCGATTTTAACAATGACGGAATTAAAGATGTAGTTGCCGGAATGGGATCAACAGGTTCTGTTGCTATAATCAATTATGATGGTAGTACTTATACGGCTAACATTAGTGTACTGGGAGGAGGTAACTTTTTTTGGCAAAATATTACCGTAGGTGATTTTAATAATGATGGATGGCTTGATATATTTGGATGTGATGATGTAAACTATTCAAAAATATTTATGAATAACGGAAATGGAACTTTCAGACGTATTGCAAATGCAAATCAGAGTTTGACCATTGGAACCGGAATTATTACACTAAATATTCAGAGTGGGTTAAACTTTACTAACGGACAAAGTGTATATGTTGGTTATAATGCTGAGAACTATATGACCGGAGAGGTAGTTTCATATAGTGGCAGCACCTTGGAGGTTAATGTTACCTCAACTCAAGGAAGTGGAACTTACGGTGGATGGTCGGTAGATAAAGATATAGTTTTTAATACCATTACGCATCCCGGTAATTGGCCAGGAACATCAGATCCTAACAATTCAGGAAATTATGGAACAGTATGGACAGACTTTGATGGTGATGGGGATTTGGATTTGTATATTGCCAAATGTCGTCAAAGCAGCCAAAATGTTAACGATTTGAGAAGGATAGATCAAGTTTTTGTAAATGATGGAACTAATAAGTTTAAAGAAGATGCCGGCCCAAGAGGCATAGCCAACGGATGGCAAACCTGGACAGCCAGTTTTGGAGATATAGATAATGATGGTGATTTTGATATGGTGGCGATCAACAATGATCATAGCTCACAAATATTTGAGAATGACGGAACAGGGAATTTTATTGAGTTAACAGCATCGAATGTAAGTACAACAGGAATTTATCCTATTGAGTCGCTGTTTGAAGATTTTGATAATGATGGTTATATAGATTTATTGATTAGCGGTTCTTCTAATTATATTTATTATAAGAACAATGGCGATAAAACATTTACTAGAATAAATAATTTAATGAGCAACAATGGGGTTTTATCTTTTGCCACAGGCGATTTAAACCATGATGGATTTATTGATATTTATGCCAGTTTTGGGAGCTTGTACAATAATCCATCGGCATCAGATGATGATGTAATGTATTTAAATAATGGAAATGATGTAAATAATTTTATTACGTTTGATTTACAAGGTACAGTATCAAGTCGAGATGCCATTGGAGCTAATGTATATATATACGGTCCGTGGGGTGTACAGCGCAGAGAAGTTAGATCGGGTGAGAGTTATGGAACATGTAACTCCTCTATGTTGCATTTTGGTTTAGGATTTAACCAACAAGTTGACTCTGCTAAAATTGTTTGGCCTTCAGGAATAGTACAGCATTTGTACAATTTAGCGGCCAACCAATTTGTTACAGTGATTGAAAACACTTGTGCGATTACCGGTAATATTATTAGTGGAACTCAGGCTATTTGTAACGGACAAAGCACCACACTGTATGCAGCTCAGGGCTATGCTTCTTATCTATGGAACGATAACAGTACGGGCGATAATCTTACCACATCAGTAGCAGGGAGTTTTTCGGTATTAGTAACCGATAATAATGGATGTTCCAACTTATCTCCGGTAGTAACAGTGCAGGAAAATCCAATAGAAACTCCTATTATTATGGTGGCTGGAGAAACATCCTTCTGTCAGGGCAATAATATTACATTAACAGCCTCTCCGGGGAGTTCTTATATTTGGTCCAATGGCGATACTACACAATCTATTTCTACCGGGTTAAGTGGAAATTATTTTGTTCAGGTTATGGGAGCTTGCCAATATAACAGTACTGATACAGTTAATATAAATGTTTATCCGGCATTAGCTCCTTCAGCAACAGGAGGTAACGTAAGCAATCAGGGGACTATTACTTTAAGTGCTACTGGAAATAATCTTACATGGTATGAAGATTCATTGGGGACTGTTGCTGTTGGCAATGGAAGTACCTTCACTACACCTGTTTTAACAACCTCTACTTATTATTATGTACAAGATACTTATACCTATGGTGGCGGAAACGAGAGTGTAGGACCTGTTAGGTTTACCGGAAATTCGTCATACAGTTCTAATTCAGTAAATGCCTCATTAATTTTTGATGCCTATGATGATTTTGTTTTAAAAACGGTAAAAGTTTATACCGATACACCAGGCGACAGATTGATTACATTAACTGATGATGATGATAATGTAATTCAAAGTATCATGGTTAATATTCCAGTAGATTCGGCTGTTATTACACTTAATTTTAATGTTCCGGCCGGGAACAATTATAAATTAGGAACAGATGCTACTCAAAATCAGATTTTGCATAATAACAACGGGCCCCGTTTAAAAAGAAGTCAGGGAAGTACTGTTACTTACCCGTACTCTGTAAATAATTTGGTTTCTATAAATAATTCAACACAAGGGTTAAATGTATATTATTATTTTTATGACTGGCAAATAGAGAAACAAAGTACTGTTTGCTTAAGCCCAATGGTTCCGGTTTTGGCTGAGGTTATTGTAACTAATGTAAATAATTATTTGAATCATAATGACTTTATTAGCCTGTATCCTAATCCGGCTAATGACTATATTAATTTAAGCAGTGCGCAGAGTATTCAAGGAAATTTTTCTGTGGACATAACAGATGTTATTGGTCAAACCGTAGAAAGATTGAGTTATAATAGTTTATCGTCAGGGGAGCAAAAGCAAATTTATGTGGGCAGCTTGGCCAAAGGTATTTATTTAATTAAGGTAAACATTGAGGGGACAGAGCATATTAAGAAAATAATACTGAAATAAAGATTATATTTTTGTAGAACGATAAGCGGGCGGCTCTTTAGAGCCGCCCGCTTATCGTTTAGTGCTACCTTGAGTAATACCTTATTTCTTTAATGGAATTACCTCTTGGGTAATTAAAGTAAGTTCGGCATCTTTGGTTATTGCTGTTATAACATTGCCGGGTTCTAAATTTAGGCTATTCATTATAACCCCTTCTTTATTTTTTAGTATAGCAAATCCACGAGATAGAATATGTGTTGGATCAAGCAGTTTTATACTGATAATTTTTTGATTCAGCAAATTGTTTTTATCTCTAAAATACAGTGTTACCGCATTCTTTAATATGAGTTCGGATTTTTCGATTTTACTTTTTGCCGATTGAATAATACTATCTGTAATACTTACTAACCTATTCTTTAAAGTATTAATTTGTTGCTCAAAAGCCAAGTTGTTATCAATAATAAATGCTGCTGCTTTGGTAGGAGTTTTTAATGAGGCATAACACATTAAATCAACAATACTAATATTGCGTTCGTGCCCTATGCCTGCAATTATAGGTATGGGAAAAGAGGCTACTCTTAAACTTAAGTCATAGGCATCAAAAGCACTAAAATCAAGTTGAGAACCACCGCCCCTTACAATTACTACCAAATCGTATTTTATGCCTAAGGTAATAATTAAGTTCAGTTTTTCAAGTATTGATTGCGCTGCTGTGTTTCCCTGAATCTGGGTTAAGTAACTATCTATTTCTATTTGATATCCGTAAATATTATGTTGCAACTCATGCAAAAAATCACGTTCACCATCAGAGCCCGGAGCAGTAATAAGTGCTATTTTCTGTATTACAACCGGAAGCAGTAATTGATTGTTGTAGGTTATATATTCGCCATTAATTAAACTAATGGTTTCGGGGTTTTGCTCAACCAGTTGTTTTAAAACCTCTTGCTTTTGAAGCTCAATAGCTCCAAGGGTGTAACCTGCATTAAGTTCCAGTATTTGCAATCTTAATCCATATTGCGCGCTAAAGCCAAGCTGTACGCGTAACAACAAACTAATATTTTTGTCAAAACCTACCCCTGTGTTTTCAACAAACTCTCTAATAATATGGTACTGCTGTTTCCATATTACAGCATCCATTTTGGCAATAACCTGATTGCCTTCTTTCTCCACTAAAGTTAAAAAACAATACTGCCTGTCCGGATAGTTTTTTACATCACTTGTTTCGGCTTTTACCCAATAGGTGTTACTGCCAAAATTATTGTACAACACCCTATCAATAAGAAGGGTTAAATCGGAAAGACGCAAATGTTGTTCAAACAAGTTCATATTATTCTACACCAATATTCATCAGAGCATCGCCCTCGTTTACTATAGGCTGATTGTTTATACCTATTAGGAATCCGTCAGCAGGTGCAAATAATAAAATTTCTTTTTCGGCATAAGGGCTTACTATTTTTCCTATAATACTGTCCTTTTCCACAAATGCTCCAAACTTTTTACTTGTTCTGAACATCCCTGATGATTTGGCACGTACCCAACTGGTATCATTCAAAAATATTGGATTATTTTTTTCAACCTCAGTATTAATCATATTCAAATTTTTCAGTAGTCGTAAACAGCTATTAATTCCCTCATTAATGCTAAAAGTGTTGAATCGCTGAGACTCACCGCCTTCAAAAACAAGAATCTGTTTTCCTTTTTTATATGCTTCTTTGCGTAACGATTTATCTCTTAAGCCTGCATTTAAAATGAATGGACTGCTGAACATTTTGGCTAATTCAATACTACGCTCATCTTCAAACGAACATCTTACTTGTGGATAATTGTTTATTTTAGCACCTCCTGTATGAAAATCAACACCGAAATCAATTTGTGAAATAACATTTTTCATTAAATCGTAGGCTAAACGACTTCCCATTGACCCCCCTTTAGAGCCCGGGAAACAACGGTTTAAATCACGTCCATCAGGCAACTCGCGTTGATTCATTAAGAAAGCAATAACATTAACTATTGGGGTTAAAATAATACTACCGCAAAGAGGGTTTCTAATATCTTCGCGCTTGAGCAGCGAACGCACCACTTCCACACCATTAACCTCCTCGCCATGCATACCCGCCTGAAATAATACTCGCGGACCGGGATTTACCGACCGAAAAACAAATACCGGAATATCAATAACAATATGAGTAGGGAACGAAAGAGTGCACATAATGGCCTCTGCGCTCTCGCCCGGATATATCTTTTTCCCGTTAATATTAATTATATCTGCCATGGTGATTTGTTAAGTTGCCAACGAAAGTAAATAAAGTTGATAAGCTTGGCAAAATACTTTTATATTTTATTTAAATAACGTAGGTTTGGATTTTAAAATTCTTAAACATTATGGATGCAAAATTTATAGATTATATCAGTAAAGAACTTAATAACATTGATGAATCAGGATTATTTAAGCGCGAGCGCATTATAAGTACCGAACAGGGAGTATGTGTAAAAGTAAAACAAGCCGATGGCAAGGAAAAAGAAGTAATTATTTTTTGTGCCAATAATTATTTAGGCCTTTCATCGCACCCTAAGGTTGTTGAGGCCGCTAAGAAGACACTTGAAAAATATGGTTATGGGATGAGCAGTGTACGTTTTATTTGCGGAACACAAACTATACACAAGGAGTTAGAACAAAAGATTGCCCGTTTTGTGGGGCAGGAAGACAGTATTCTTTATGCTGCCTGTTTTGATGCCAATGGGGGGGTGTTTGAGCCTTTGTTGGGAGAAGATGACGCCATTATTTCTGATGCTTTAAATCACGCTTCGATTATTGATGGAGTAAGGTTGTGTAAGGCTGCCCGCTATCGTTACAACAATTGCGATATGGCCGATTTAGAAGAGCAATTAAAACAAGCCCAAAAACATAGATTCAAATTAATTGTAACTGATGGTGTTTTCTCTATGGATGGATTTGTAGCACCATTAGACAAAATTTGCGACTTGGCCGAAAAATATAATGCTATGGTAATGGTTGATGAAAGCCATGCCAGCGGTTTTATTGGCAAAACAGGCCGTGGAACTATTGAACTAAAAAATGTAATGCATCGTGTTGATATTGTTACCGGAACCTTGGGCAAAGCGTTGGGTGGTGCTATGGGCGGTTTTACTGCAGGAAAAAAGGAAATCATTGAAATGTTGCGTCAGCGTTCAAGGCCTTATTTATTCAGTAACTCATTAGCACCTCATATTGTTGGAGCCTCCATTGCTGTGTTAGATATGCTAAGTGAAACTACTGATTTGCGAGATAATTTGGAGAGAAATGTAAATTATTTTAAAGAAGGCTTAAGAAAAATTGGTTTAGAGTTTAAAGATGGCGACAGTGCTATTGTCCCGGTAATGCTGTATGATGCCAAACTATCGCAGGAGTTTGCAGCTAAACTGCTTGATGAGGGTATTTATGTAATTGGATTCTTTTACCCGGTGGTTCCTAAAGAGCAAGCGCGTATCAGGGTTCAACTGTCGGCCGCACATACCATTGCCCATTTAGATAAAGCTATTGCTGCTTTTGAAAAGGTTGGAAAAGAGTTGGGTGTGATAAGGACGTAATAAAGATGTATGGATTGTAGCTTAATGGCATGAAAATTTGTATTTTATACAAGTATTAATTTTACTAACTTTGTGGTTCTAAAAAATTGGAGACTTGTCCGAGTGGTTGAAGGAGCAAGCCTGGAAAGTTTGTATACGCGCAAGTGTATCGAGGGTTCGAATCCCTCAGTCTCCGCCAGTTATTATTGTATAATTATTAAAAGCAACTATTAAGCATGAAAGGAATAATACTTGCTGGCGGTTCGGGAACCCGTCTTCATCCTTTAACTTTAGCCGTAAGCAAACAGTTAATGCCTGTTTATGATAAACCAATGATTTATTACCCATTATCGGTATTGATGATGGCCGGAATAAATGAAATACTTATAATCTCAACTCCTCACGATTTGCCACATTTTAAACGCTTGTTGGGCGATGGAAAAAGTTTGGGGTGTTTGTTCAGTTATGCCGAGCAGCCTGTTCCTAACGGTTTAGCGCAGGCTTTTGTAATAGGCAAAGAATTTATTGGGGATGACAAGGTTGCCTTAATTTTGGGCGATAATATTTTTTATGGTTCAGGATTGGAAGAATTACTGCAACAGTTTAAAGACCCCGATGGCGGAGTAGTATTTGCCTACCATGTTTCGGATCCTGAAAGATATGGTGTAGTTGAGTTTAACGAAAAGAAGCAAGCAGTAAGTATTGAAGAAAAACCAATAAAACCCAAGTCAAATTATGCGGTACCGGGTTTGTATTTTTATGATAATGAAGTGGTAGATATTGCAAAAAACCTACAACCCAGTGCACGCGGTGAGTATGAGATTACAGATGTTAATAAGCATTATTTGAAGCAGGGGAAATTAAAAGTTGGTATTCTTGACCGTGGTACTGCCTGGTTAGATACAGGTACCTTTACTTCATTGATGCAGGCCGGTCAATTTGTTCAGGTAATTGAAGAGCGCCAAGGATTAAAAATTGGTTGTATTGAAGAAATAGCCTTCCGTATGGGCTTTATCAATAAAGAACAATTGGTTGCTTTGGCCCAACCATTATTGAAAAGCGGATATGGTAATTATTTAATGGGTTTGGTTAAATAATTACAAGTTGTTATTTTCTTTATAAATGGTTTCTATAGCTTTCTTATAACAATCATCATTTTGGTTCTTGATATAAAACCATGCTTCCTGATTGAAGATATTTTTGGCTATTAAAGCCTTGAAAATATTACTGAACAAAGCAAAATCCTTATTTAAGTCTGTGACCTGAAATTTAACATCATACTTGTTGGCGTAAATTCTTAACTCATCTAATAAGGCGGTATTAATTACAAAGCTTTTGTTGAAAGACTCAACATCTTGATAACTTAACTTTGCTCTGTTTTTGTTTACATACTCCATTGCAAAATCATTAACCACTTTGCTGTATATTAATCGGGTAATATTTCTGTTTACTTTGGTGGTATCTAGGGGTACAAAAATATCGGGCATAATTCCTCCGCCTCCATATACTGTTCTGCCATTGGCAGTGGTATATTTTAATTTTAAGTTCAGTTTTACACTGTCTTTATTTATCAACTCTCCCGAATCTAAAAGCTCCGCTTCTTTGTGATAGTATTCGGCTGATTTACCATTTACATACGGCTTTTGTATAGAGCGGCCTGATGGTGTATAATATCGTGCAATGGTAAGTCTGATGGCCGAACCATCTCTAAACTCGCTCTGCTCCTGTACCAAACCTTTACCAAATGATCTGCGTCCTATAATTAAGCCACGGTCATTATCCTGTATGGCACCGGCAACAATTTCACTTGCCGAGGCCGAACTTTCGTCAATAAGAATAACTAATTTTTGTTTTTCAAAACGACCTTTTTTAGTGGCTACAGAGGTTTTTCGAGGTCTGCTTTTACCTTCGGTGTAAACAATAGTTTTACCTTCGGGCAGAAATTCATCGCATATATGTATGGCAGCATCCAAATATCCTCCGGGGTTTCCGCGTAGGTCAAGTACTAGTTGTTTCATTCCTTTTTGTTCTAATTTCAGCAAAGCTTCATCAAACTCGTTATAAGTGGTTGAACCAAAACGTATAATATTGATATAACCGGTTATTGAATCGATCATATATGAAGCATCAATACTATGAATAGGAATTTTGCCTCTAATAATTTTAAAGTATTCAATTTTTGAAGTTCCAAGAGGTAAAATACCAATATTTACTTCAGTACCACCTTTGCCTTTTAATGTTTTAAATACCATTTCGTTGGTAATACCTATGCCGGCAACTTTTTTACCATCAACAAAAATTATTTTATCGCCACTTTTTATTCCTGCTTTTTCTGACGGACCTCCGGGAATGGCATTGGCAACATAAATAGTATCACGCAGTATATTAAACTCAATTCCTATACCTTCAAAATTCCCATTTAAAGGTTCAACAGTTGCCTGTAAAATTTCGGCAGGAATATAAACAGAGTGCGGGTCGAGATTACTTAACAGGGCTTCAATTGTTTTGTCGGTAAGGCTGTCTTTGTTTATACTGTCCACATATTCTTTTAGCACATAATTCATTACTTCATCAACCTTGTTGGCCGAGAAATTTTTGTTGCTGAAGATTTGCAGTAGGCGACTTTGCTGACTGTTTCTATTGATAGTAATTCCAATAAGCACACCAACTACCAATACTAAGGCAAAATATAAAGGATAAAAGGGATTGTGTTTGTTATTGTTGTTTTCCAAAACGATTAAACCAATTTATTACAGTTGTTTTTCAGCTTTCAAATCGCTGAATTTAACTGCTTCTACACCGAATTTTCTTAAAAAATCTACTCCTTCATCACTAGGTATTTTTTTATACTCGGCATAACTGTTAAGATATATAACTTTACGAATACCTGTAGTGAAAATAATACGGGCACAGGCAATACAAGGCGAAAGGGTAACATATAAGGTTGCTCCTTCAACACTTACATTATTTTTTGAGGCATACAAAATAGCATTCTGTTCGGCATGAAGTGCTAAAGAGCAACTCCCCTTGCTATCTCGCGGGCAGCCTTCCTCAGGCCATTCTTCATCGCAATTGTGTGTACCGGCAGGAGGCCCGTTATAGCCTAACGAAACAATACGAGTGTCTTTGGTAAGCACTGCCCCAACGTGCATTTTTACACAATGCGAGCGTTCGGCAAGTTTCATTGCCAAGTCCATATATATATCATCAAAACTGGGTTTGTTCATCATTAGCTAGTTGAGCAGAACTAAGATTAAAATTTTACATTTCCAAAAGTTCAAATTCATAGCTTTCCATAATTTGATTGGCAAGTAGTTTTCTACAAGCTTCATCAACTTTACTTTCGGCTGTTTTTTTGTCGGGGGCTTCAATGTCAAGGCTTATATGTTTACCTATGCGCACATTTGTAATTTCTGACAAGTGCAGGTTTTTCATACTTTGTGTAACTGCTTTTCCTTGTGGGTCGAGCAAAGCCTTTAAAGGCATTATGTCAATCTCAGCTTTGAATTTCATATTAACTGTTACTTTGTGTTTTAGCGTTAAAAATATTCTGAATTAAAGACAAAATTACATATAAAATAACAATAAAAGGTACAGCCTGTAATTTTAATATGACTAATAAAATTAATGCCAGTATTATCAGGGTGTATCGCCATTGATTTTGATTCCAGCTAAAGTTTTTAAACTTTAAAGCTAACAATGGTATTTCGGCTACCAGGAGTACAGACATAATTAAAGCTATTGCTATTAATATATAAGGCTTAAGTAGCCATAAAGCTATCATATTCTCGCCAGGAAACATAATAAATGGCAAAAAGCAAATAAACAATGCATTGGCCGGGGTAGGCAAACCTATAAAAATATCAGTTTGTCGGGTATCAATATTAAATTTTGCCAAACGGTAAGCCGACATGATGGGAATTAAAAAGGCGATATATGCCATATACCATATTAAATCGTTATATTGCAGATGTACAGCGCCAACACCAATAGTGAAAATAATTAATTGATACATAACAAAACCGGGGACAACACCAAAAGTAACCATATCGGCTAAGGAGTCTAGTTGTTTTCCAATTTCTGAATGTACCTTTAATAATCGAGCTGCAAACCCATCAAAAAAATCAAGTACAGCAGCTATTACTATTAGTAATGCCGTAGTTTCAAATGTTTTGTGAAATGTACTAACTATGGCCAAACACCCGCAAAGTAAGTTGCCCAGTGTAATTATATTCGGAATATGTTTTTTTATCATTACTTCGATTGAATTTTAGGATAGAACCTCTTTTTTAGTACAAGTATAGGTTTTTCAAAATAATTATAGCTTACTATTGCACACAATATCGTTAACAATACCATTAACACAGGGTTTAAAAATATTACTTTCCAAGCTTTGTCAGCAATTTCATAATATCTCATAATAGTACTGAAAACCACAATAATTAAACCATGATAGAAATATAAGCCCAAGGATATTTTTCCTAGAAAATCAAATTTATTAAAAATACCTTTCCATGAATCAACAAATGAGGAGAAACAAAGAATAGCAATTACTAAAGCGAATAATAATGAAAAATAAAGCCTCTCAAAAATTGTAGCTATAGGAGAGCTGAATACCGGTATGTACATTATAAAAGAGATAGCCAGTAACGTAAATACAATTATTACCTGCGCTTTGTTTATTTGCTTAAAAAAGTTGTTAAACTTTAAACTAAAAACACTTAGCCAGGCTAAAATCATACCCACACCAAAATTAGAACTTACGCTCAGCGTGTGAAAGTATAATTGCATTGGCTCATTAAACTTAATAAATCTGAAACAAATTGAAATTACAATCAATAAAGTCCCAAATAACGGGATAAAATATTTGAATAGTATAGAATGATTAGGCTTTGAAATAAGAGCAATAATAGAGCCCCACACAATATAGAATTGTTCTTCAACTGCAATGCTCCACAAGAATGTCAGAAAGAACAAGAAATTAAACCCATGTTCGGCCATATATAAATTGAGCGTAAAACTAATAAAGCTAATGAGTGGAGGGAGTGGAGTTTTAAGAAGGCCAAAGGATAGAGCCATAAACCCAATAAAAACCATTAAAAAGTATAATGGCCAAATACGTAAACTTCTTCGGATAAAAAATAATTTAAAGTTAAAACGACCGGTTAGTTGATACTCTTCAATAATTAATCTTGTGATTAAAAAGGAGGATAATACAAAAAAATAATCAAGACCCAACAAGCCAAAATTTAAGGAGCGCTTTAATTGCTGAAACCACAATGCACTTTCCAAATCAGCATTAGAAGTAATAAAGCAGTGGGTCAAGAAAACCGGTATAAAGGCTATAAATCGGGTTGAATCCAATAAAGGAAAATAGGAATATTGTTTTTTTCGATTTTCCAATACTACTTTATTTCGTAGTTAAAGTAATTCTTTTATTTAATTACAAATGATTTATTGATGACACCTTTTTGATTGCCTAATTTCAATAAATAAAATCCTTTTTGAAATTGCTCTACATCAATACTTATTTGATTATATCCGGCCTTTGCAGCAATATTTTTTGAATAAACTAATTTCCCGGCAATATCTGTAATAATAACATCTACATTATCGTTTTGCGAAAGATTAAACTCAAGATTAAAACTACCATTATTAGGGTTAGGATATATATGAAGGGATTGGGCTAGGTTGTGCCATTCTATGCCGCCACAAACCACTACATCAATGATTTGTGCATCACTTGCACTGCATCCGTTAGAGTCGGTATAGGAATAATAAATCTCATAAGAGCCCGGACCTCCGGCAAGCTGCAAATCAAAATAGTCACCAATTATACCCGGCCCTGAAAAAACACCTCCCGGAGGGTTTCCATTTAATAATAAAGGTGGGTCAAGATGGCAAATCGTCAAGTCTGTCCCTAAATCTACAATAGGTAAAGAATTTACCTTCACATAAACTTCGTTTGAGGCATTGGAGCAGGCATTGGGATTAATAACATCAACCATGTATGAACCTTCGGCTGCAGTAGCATAGTTTGCTCCTGTGGCTCCTTGTATAGGGTTTCCGTTTAGATACCATTGGTACGTATTTTCGGGGTGATAAATAGCGGATAAAATAGGAAAAGTATCGCCTGAGCAAATATTTATGGTATCAGATAAAGATATTATAGCGGCTGTAGGTAAACAATCGTTAGTTTTAATAGAGTATATTTTTCCGCTGTATGTGTCAGACAAATAAAGCTCACCACGATAATCTTCGCCAAAAGTAGAAAAGGATCCGCTTCCTGCAATAGCACCTAAGTCATAATTGCTGAAAGTGCCATCGTAATTATTTTTTAGTAGTCTTATACGATTATCACAATAATCGGAATAAACATAATACCCGTATAAACTACCATTTATAGCGCCTCTATAGATAAAACCACCGGTAACCGAACAACCTGTAGAGTGGCTATATACTGCCACCGGTGCTATGGTTGAACTAAAATCAGGACAACCGCTTTGACTTACCGAGTTGTTTACCACATTTCCCTCATAGCATCTCCAACCATAGTCTCTTCCGGGTGTAGCACCTAAAGGTTCAAAGTCTATTTCTTCCCAAAGGTTTTGTCCTACATCGCCAATCCATAAATCACCATAAACACGGTCGAAATTCCATTTCCAGGGATTACGCAAACCATAGGACCAAATTTCTTCACGATAATTAGTTCCTATATAAGGATTAGTTGGCGGAATACTGTAATTTAACGGAGCTTGCGGATGGTCAACATCTATTCTTAACATTTTACCTAATAGTTGTGTACGGTCTTGTGCTCTGTTTCCAGGGTCGTTGCCACTCCCTCCATCACCCATGCCTATATATAAATACCCATCAGGACCAAAACTCAAACTCCCACCATTATGATTAGTGAAAGGTTGTGGAATGGTTAACAAAATTAAAGCACTGCTGTTGTCGGCCAAATTCGAATCATTGGGATTTACACTGTATCGGGCTATGGTTGTTGCTCCTCCCGAAGAAGCAGTGTAGTTAACATAAAAATAACCATTATTTTTATAATCCGGATGAAAAGCCATTCCCAATAAACCTCGTTCATCACCTGCTGAAACAGGATTGGAGCAAATACCGGTTAAATCTAAGAAAGGTGTAGCCATTTTGGTTCCGGTACTATCGCAAATAATAATTTTACCTGCTTGTTGAACTACAAATAAGCGGCTGTCGTTGCAGTGTCTTATATCTACAGCTCTTGAATAACCGGTACTGAAAGTAGTAAAGCTTAAAGATGGTTGGGCAAGACTTATACCGATAAGACCTTGAATAAACAAAAATGTAAGAAGGAATAATTTTTTCATGAGGGAGTTAAAATATTTATTCAAAGATAAAAAAAATCAGAAATAATGGCTATGAGGGATTAGAAAAAAATGGTTTCGCCCAGAATCGAACTGGGATCAAAAGTTTAGGAAACTTCTATTCTATCCGTTGAACTACGAAACCAATTTTAATAAGAGCTGCAAAAGTATTAATTTTTTGATTGATTCCAGGTTTTGTAAATTTCTTGTTGCATTGGTCTGTTCGGTTCTGCCTCAGCCAAGGGTTCACATGGTTTTAATGTGTTGTAACAATCTAACGGTAATTGCTGATAAAGTTCTGTTCCTCTCGATTTCCATGATAACATTTCATCACTTACATCTTTAATTATTTTTGCCGGATTGCCAACTACAACCTTACGCTCCGGAATTATCATTTGGGCAGGTACAAAACACAAGGCTCCAATAATGCAATTGTCCCCGATTTCAACATTATCCATAATAACAGCATTCATACCTACTAACACATTCATACCTACTGTACCTCCATGAACTATTGCACCATGCCCTATGTGTGCATTCTTTTTTAAGGTAACTGTAACGCCCGGAAACATGTGTATAGTACAGTTTTCCTGAACATTACAACCATCTTCAATGATTATTTTCCCCCAATCGCCACGTATGGCTGCGCCAGGGCCTATATATACATTTTGTCCTATAAATACATTACCTGTAACTGCTGCCTGCGGGTGAATATATGCGCTGGGGTGGACAACCGGCTTATATCCGTTAAACTCATATATCATTTCTATTTTCTTTTAGTTATAATTAATTTTTGTATTACCACTCTTTACCTGTTCGGTAAACTATACCCTTAAATATGGCCACCAATTGCCTATTTTGATTATATACCGAAATAAAGTATAAAGCTGTTTTTTCAGTTAAGTTTTTTTCTTCTGATTCGGCTGTTAGTATATCGCCCTCTGCTACCTTTGCAAGATGGTTGATAGAGGTATCAATGCTTACACTCTTTATACCGCGCGAGTTTGAAGCAAAAGCCATGGTGCTGTCTGACAGGGCATAACTAATACCGCCATGTGCTATATTAAATCCGTTAAGCATACTTTGGGTTATTTTCATTTTTAGTTTGCAATAACCTTCTGCAATTTCAACCAATTCCATACCTAACAGTTTACTAAATGGGTCATTGTCGTACATTAAATGAAAAATTTCAAGTGGGGTTTTCATCTTTGTTTTATAAATTAATTTAATTGATACATTTTTCCGGGGAGAGATTTTATTACTCCGTTAAACTCTAAATTGAGCAGTAGAGATGCGGCCCTACTCATTGGAATATTAGTTGCGTAACATAATTCATCAATTGGCAGTGTGCCTTTATCTTTTAAGTAATCAACCAGTGTTTGTTCTTCATCACTTAACTCAACAAAAAGTTTGGTTTGCCTACTGGCTTTAATATCTTCTTGCAACCAACCCAGTAAATATACAATATCGTCAACCGATTCAATTAAAGCAGCTTTATTAATTTTAATAAGTTTGTTGCAACCTGCCGAAAATTCATCACCAACCCTTCCGGGAAGAGCAAAAACATCACGACTGTAGGAGTTGGCTATTTCGGCTGTAATTAAAGCACCACCGGTTATGCCGGCCTCTACAACAATTACAGCATCACACATACCGGCTACTATACGGTTTCGCTTTGGAAAGTTTTCCCTATCGGGTTTGGTTCCACTTATAAAATCAGTAAGTATGCCACCTTGTTTAATCATTTTTTCGGAGGTTGCTTTATGTTGTCCGGGATATATCATATCCAAACCATGTGCTACCACGGCTACTGTTTCTATATCATTTTTCAAACTTTCTTTATGCGCACATATATCAATACCATAGGCCAGTCCGCTTACAATTAATGGGTTAAATTGTTTTAACTCTGTAATGAGTTTAGCACAAAACTGTTTACCGTATTCCGTAGCCTTTCTTGTTCCTACTATGCTTAATATTTTTCTGTTATTCAGGTTGGCATTTCCTTTGTAATATAACATTACCGGAGCATCGGTACATTGTTTTAATCGTTGCGGGTATTCATTATCTAAATAAAAAACAGGTCGAATTTTGTTATTTGTAATAAATTTAATCTCAGTTTCTGCGCGTTGCAATACTTTTTGTTTTACCACCGATTGGGCAATATACTCCCCAATACCTTCTATTTTTAACAAGTGCTCTTTTTTTGCTTTAAATACCGCTTCGGCACTTCCGCATGAAGCAATAAGTTTTTTGGCATTAATATCCCCCACACCTTCCAACAAGGTAATACCAATTTTATACAACAAATCATTCGACATTTTATAAAAAAACTTACTTTCGCTAAATTACTATTAATCATTCTTAATACAAGTGTATGAAAAAAATTACATTCCTTGTTCTGTTTCAACTGGCTTTTACCTTATTTTTATATGCCCAAGACCTGAATATTAGCGGAAAAATTAGCGATTCAGAAAATAATGAACCATTGGTGGGGGCTGTTATAAAATTTACCAACAATAAAATTACCAATACCGACCTTGATGGGTTTTATAAAATACCGCTTCCTGAAGGTCAATATAATGTCAATATTTCATTATTAGGGTATAAAGCATTAAATACCACCATTAACGTAAGTGCTTCTGCTAAAGAGTTTAATTTTAAGCTTGGAAAAAGTGTGAAGGAGCTTGATCAAGTAGTGGTCTCAGCCGGAAAGTACGAACAAAAGTTGAGTGATATTACGGTTTCTATGGATGTATTAAAACCCAAACTGGTAGAAAGCAAGAATACCGTAAATCTTGAAACAGTTATTGACCAAGCACCCGGTTTAACTATTACTGATGGGCAGGTAAGCATAAGAGGTGGAAGCGGTTTTAGTTATGGAGCAGGTAGCAGGGTGCTAATGTGTGTAGATGAAATGCCTATGTTAAGTGCTGATGCCGGTGATATTAAATGGAGTTATTTGCCTATAGAGAATTTAGAACAAATTGAAATTATTAAAGGAGCCAGCAGTGCTTTGTTTGGTTCTTCGGCATTAAATGGGGTAATCAATATACGTACCTCTTATCCTAAAGAGAAACCGGAAACAAGAATTACTTTTTTTGCCGGAATTTATGACAACCCCATAAGAGGAAATCTAAAATGGTGGAAAGGAAATCCAACCACAAATGGTTCAAGTTTTTTTCATGCTCAAAAGATAAATAATATTGATTTAGTTGCCTCTGGAAATGTATTTAATGATGAGGGATACAGAAAAGGCGAGACAGAAATGAGAGGAAGGTTTAACATCAATGTTAAATATAATTTTAAGAAAGTAAAAGGTTTGGCAATGGGACTAAATAGTAATGCCATGCAAACAGTAGGTAGTTTGTTTCTGTTATGGCAGGATGCCGATTCAGGTGCATATATTCCGCAGGCCGGAACATTAAGCGATTACGTAACAACCCGAAGCAATTTTGACCCTTTTGTTTATTATTATGCCCCCAACGGTGATAAGCACACTATTAGAACGCGATATTTTAATACCACCAATACCAATAATACCAACCAGGAATCAATTGGTGAATTATACTATGGAGAGTATCAATACCATCATAATCTAAGAAAAAACGGGGCTATAAATGCTGGTTTGGTAAGTACACGTACTGTTGTAATTTCCGATTCCCTGTATGGTTTTCATTCGGGAGTTAATTTAGCTTTATACGCACAGATTGATAAAAACTTTTTTGACCGACTTTCTCTATCATTGGGCATAAGAGGCGAGTATTTTAGGATTGATAAAGAAGAAAGTATTTCGGATGTTAATTTATACACTAAGAAAGATACTATAACCCTACTTAAAAATATGAAAATGCGCCCTGTTTTCCGGTTTGGGTTAAATTACAAACTATTTGAATATACCTTTATCAGAGCCTCATTTGGGCAAGGATACAGATTTCCTACCGTAGCCGAAAAATTTGTAAAAACAAGTGTTGGCGCTTTAACCATATTCCCAAATTCAAAATTGGAAGCCGAAACAGGAATAAGTGCCGAATTGGGCATTAAGCAAGGATTTAAAATTGGAAAATGGAATGGTTTATTTGATGTAGCAGCTTTTACCACTACCTATAGAAATATGATGGAATTTGCGTTCGGCATTTATTTTCCTGATACAGTTTCAGTGGAGTATCAACAATATTTATTCAATAAGTTAAAGTATTTAGGCTTTAAATCAATTAATATCAGCAATGCACAAATTAATGGTATTGAAACCTCATTAATGGGTAATGGCAATATTGGCGAATTTGGATTAAGTGTGTTTGCCGGTTATACATACACACAACCTATTAATTTAAATTACAATCCTAATTTAGATACTATCAAAGGGGCGCATGCCAATGTACTCAAATATCGGTTCTTTCACAATGTTAAAGCCGATATTGAGGTAGATTATAAAAGTGCATTTATAGGCCTAAGTTCACGCTACAATAGCCATATTATTAATATTGACGAGAGCTTTGAAAAACCGGTTTTCAGTTTTATTATCCCGGGGGCAACGGGTGGTCCTACTATACTGCCCGGATTAGAGAGATACCGAAAAATTCACAATGCCGGAAATCTTTATTTCGATCTTAGAGTGGGTTATAGAATTAATCAAAATCATAAAATTTCACTCATTGTCAATAATTTGATGAATGCTGAAAATATGGGCAGACCGGGTGATTTACAACCTCCACGGCTTTGGATGCTGCAATATGTAACAAAACTATAATTGGGAATTAAAACCTCGCTTGTTAAACTATCATTTTGACGATTTGAAATAGCACAATTATTTTCAAAATAGTGTTATAATTCAAGAAAATATGCATATTTTTTCCGTAATTTGTTGAAAATTATAATATGCGTCTTCGTCCTTTCTTTTTTATTTTTATTATTGTCTCAACGGTTTCTTGTACCGCCCCACGAACTATTATTAACTCCGGAAAAACTACTCCTAAGGGGAACGTGGCAGGTGGATATCATTACTCGCTAAATTTTTCAACCCAAACAGTTGTTTTATTAAAAGATATTGTGGTTGATAATGTAAATTCATTGGCAAAAAAAGATAGTATTAGTTTTGATGCCAACTTTGAGAATATTAATAAAGGAGCGGTTGCCTATCAACTTGACCCTATAAAAAGTGCCAATGAGTTTTATTTAAAATACGGAATATTAAAACGATGGGATGCAGGCGTTAAAATTTCCGGCAATGCCAAAGGTCTTGAAACACAATTTCAGTTTCTTGGCCCTACCGGAAAATTTGATGTTGAAACTCCCCATAGAGTTTACGGTAGTGTTGCTCTTCAATATACTACGCAAAGTCAGTCATTACCTTCAATTTTGGGCAAAATTCAAAGTAGGTTGGGTTATAATTTTAAACGACAGGATTTTTTATTACCTCTTATCTTTAGTTATTCTATTGGCAATGAAGAAAAATTTGGGGCCTTATCCATAGGTGGCGCGGTCAATTACTCTATTATTAACTATAGCACCACACCTATTGACATTTACAATATTGATAAAACAAAACTTGAGGCTCAGAAATATAAACAAGAGTATATGTCTTTTGGTTTATTTGCTAACTTAAAACTGGGCTATAAGTATGTGTACTTGTTACCTTCTCTATCCATGTTCTACCAAAACTACGGAGAGTATCATTTACTCAATGGAAATACCACCAAATTAAAGGGATTTACTTTTATTCCCGGACTTGGAATAAATTTTAATATAGGCAAAGCATCGCAATCAAAATAATCATAAAAAACAACCACTATGAAAAATATAATTTTATTAATGTTGATAGTTTTCTATTCATCGGTTTATTCGCAGGATATTAAAACAAGTTCAATAATTAAAGTTCAAGGAAGTGCAACAACCAAAGTTACACCGGACGAATGTACACTTTATTTAGCCATCAGTTATATAGGTTTAGATCCCAATTTGGCAATCATAGGTCTCGACCAGAAAGTAAAGGAAATAGGAAAGCAGATAAAAGCTTCGGGCTTTAAAGATACCGATATGCTTACCTCTAACTTCACGGTTAGTAAAAATGTTTTGTATCGTGATGAATATACCAAAGACAGTGGATATGTGGCTAATCAAAGTATAAAAGTAAAATTCAAATTTTCTAAAGAACAAGTTGTGAAAATTTTGAATAATATTACAAAAAGTAGGAGTGATTATAATTTAAGTTTTGAGTTTGGGTTATCAGATTCCTTAAAATTACAAACCTCTGAGAAACTTATAGCTCAAGCGGTTAAAGATGCTAAAAATAAGTCTAATTTATTGGCTAAAGAATTAGGCGTGAAGTTAAAAGGAGTTTCTTCTGTTGATTACGTATCTAATATTGATATTTATCCCGAATATACCGGGAAGAACTACGCAATGCATGCAGGTGATGGAATGTTAGACTTGCAAGGATATACACCGGAAGAAATAGTAAAGAAAGAAGAAGTAATGGTTACTTGGACTATTGAATAAATTTATGGAATTATAAAATTAAATAATAATATTGTATTATAAAAAAACACAGCAAAATAAAATATGAGTAAAGCAATAGAACTACTGCAGGAAAAAATAAAATTGGCAGAGCTTGGTGGAGGCGAGGCACGTATAGCATCACAACATAAAAAAGGAAAACTTACTGCACGTGAGCGCTTACATTTCTTGTTAGATGAGAATAGTTTTCAGGAAATTGGGATGATGGTAACACATCGTTCAACCGAGTTTGGTCTTGAACGTGAGAAATATTTAGGAGATGGAGTAGTAGTAGGATATGGAACAATTAACGGAAGATTAGTATATGTTTTTTCGCAAGATTTTACGGTTTTTGGTGGCTCTTTAAGCGAAACTCATGCCGAAAAAATTTGCCGTATTATGGATTTGGCTATGCAAAACGGTGCACCGGTTATAGGTCTTAATGATAGCGGTGGTGCACGTATTCAAGAAGGGGTAGTATCATTAGGTGGTTATGCCGATATATTTTACAGAAACACCCGTGCATCAGGTGTAATCCCGCAATTATCGGCCATAATGGGGCCATGTGCCGGAGGTGCAGTGTATTCACCTGCCATAACTGATTTTATTATGATGGTTGAAAATACCTCATATATGTTTGTAACCGGTCCTAATGTGGTTAAAACTGTTACACACGAAGAAGTAAGCAGCGAAGAGTTGGGAGGTGCCTCGGCACATAGTTCCAAATCAGGAGTAACACATTTTTCGTGTGCTAATGAAATAGAATGTATCAACAACATTAAAGCACTCTTGAGCTATATGCCACAAAACTGCGAAGAAGAGGCTCCTGTTATTCCGTACGAAAAAGCGAACGAAAAACGCCCTAAATTAAATTCAATTGTTCCTGAAAATGCTAATCAGCCTTACGATATGCGCGATGTAATTAATGAGGTAATAGATACTGATTCGTTTTTAGAGGTGCATAAAAACTTTGCCGAAAATATTGTTGTTGGCTTTGCTCGTTTGGGTGGAAAAAGTATTGGTATTGTTGCTAATCAGCCTGCCTTTTTAGCCGGAGTACTCGATATTAAATCATCTAACAAGGCTGCACGCTTTGTTCGCTTTTGCGATTCGTTTAATATTCCTTTGCTGGTATTTGAAGACGTTCCCGGATTTTTACCGGGTACCGATCAGGAATGGAACGGAATTATTAATAATGGAGCCAAATTGCTTTATGCTTTTTGTGAAGCAACAGTACCGCGTGTTACGGTAATTACCCGCAAAGCTTATGGAGGAGCTTATGATGTGATGAACAGCAAGCACATAGGTGCCGATATGAACTATGCCTGGCCTACAGCCGAAATAGCTGTTATGGGTGCTAAAGGGGCAGCTGAAATTATTTTTAAGGCTGAAATATCAAAAGCCAAAGATCCTGCTGCCAAATTAAAAGAGAAAGAAAATGAATATATGGAGCATTTTGCAAATCCATACAGGGCAGCCGAAAGAGGTTATATTGATGAAGTAATTATGCCTGAAGATACACGTGAAAAATTGATTATAGCTTTTAATATGCTCAAAAATAAGGTGGATAATATGCCTCGAAAAAAGCATGGCAATATTCCGCTTTAGGATATCATTTACAGTTTTGCAGTTATATAAAATTAAATTTCAGTTTTTATCGTTCCTGTGCACGTTAATATTGGTAAGCTGTTCGGGGTTACTGTTTGCGCAGAATGAAAATTATATTTTTGAGCAACTAAGCCTACGCGATGGTCTTTCTCAAAGCAATGTAAATTGTATTGCTCAAGACAAACTTGGTTTTATTTGGATAGGAACGCAAGATGGATTGAACAAGTTTGACGGCTATCATTTCTCAATTTACAGAAATAATCCCAAGAAGAATAACAGCATTTCAAATAGCTATATACATGATATAGCGGTTGACACTTCAGGTAATATTTGGTTGGCTACCGATAATGGATTAAATAAATTTGACCCCTCCACTGAACAATTTTTACATTACGAACTTCATCACAGAGGCAGCGAATTAAAACAAAAATTCTCAGCTCTGTATATATATAAAAATGTATTATATGCTACTATTTCCAACATAGGACTTTGCAAAATTAATCTGTATGAAAAAGATGCTCAATTACAATTAATTGATATTAATATGTTGTTGCAAAACAGCATATTGCAATCCATTATAGTTGATCAAAATCAAACATTATGGATAGGTACAAATAATCAAGGGCTTATTGCATATAATTTACACAATAATACTTCAGCGCAATACTTAAGCAATAACACTACCGGATTAAAAAGCAATTGTATTTTTTCGGTTTTCGAATTTGATGACAATACTCTATGGCTTGGAACCGATAAGGGTCTTGCCGTTTTTAATAAAAACAAAAAACAAGCCGAGACCATACAACATAACATATACCGGCAAAACGGATTAAGCAATAATATTATTAATGATATTTATAAAGATTACTCAGGAAATATTTGGCTCGCTACTTTTGGAGGCCTAAACAAGTACAATAGTAAAACTCAAAAATTTAGTCGTTTGCAATATTCCGCTGAAAATAAAAAAGGAATTAGTAGCAATAAAACTAATTGTGTTTTTGAGGATAACACCGGAACAATTTGGATAGGAACAGAGTCAGGAATTAATAAATTTAACAGACAGCACAATAAGTTTAAACTTTATTCACCACGCATTCACTTTAATCAAAAAGAAATTACAAATAATGTTTGGGGTATTTATGTAGATGAAACCAATAATGATATATATATTGGGAATGATGTTGGATTTACTGTATATAATAAAGAGTCGGGAGATTACTTTTCACTACCGGTATATTCCTATAATAAATTAGATGCAACATCAGTTACATGTTTTGAACGGATATCTGAGCAAACCTTACTGGTAGGATGCGAACAGGGATTATATGAGTATAATGTGCTTAGCCGAAAGATTAAATCATTTAAAATTGGGAGTTCTCATACTGACCTATTGAAAGATAAATTTATTCTTTGTTTAAAAAAAGATTCAAAAGACAATTTATGGGTTGGCACCAAAGAAGGCTTAATTAAAATAAGTTTATTTAACCGTAAAACAGAGTACTTTATAAACGCCAAAAACAATGAAATGTCCATCTCCAATAACGAGATTCGTACCATATTTGAAGATATGGACGGCACAATATGGGTTGGAACTTTTGGTGGCGGAATAAATAAGGTTAGCTATTTAAGTTCAACTTCTGGTATTACTGATAAAATTATTTTTAAACGATATTTCTTTAAACCTAATGATGAGAATAGTATTTCAAACAATAATATACTAAGCATTGCTCAAACTGAAAAAGGAAAACTATGGCTGGGAACCTATGGTGGTGGTATCAATAAATTCGATATCAATACCGGAAAAACAGATAGATTACCTATTTTTAGTAATATGCAGGGTAATACCATTTATAGCATTTTGCCCGAAAATAATAATCTTTGGTGCAGCTCTAATAATGGTTTACTCAAGTTTAATCTAAACGACACCACACTTATAAGTTATTATGAAAACGATGGATTACAAAGCAATGAGTTTAATAGTGGATCGGCTTATAAAGCCCAAGACGGAAATTTATATTTTGGCGGAGTTGAAGGGTTTAATGAGTTTAATCCTAGTAAAATAAAATTAGATACTGTTGCTCCACGTGTTGTAATTACTGCCTTAAAAATTTTTAATAAACCGATTGATTCTTTCAAGGATAAACCATTACATAAAAGCATTTCATACACACAGCAAATAGTATTGTCATATAAACAAAACTTTTTTTCATTTGAGTTTGCAGCAATGTATTTCTCATCACCTCAGAATAACGAGTTTAAGTATATGATGGAAGGACTTGACGAAAACTGGAATTATGTAGGTAAACAAAACCAAGCCTTTTACACTAATTTAGAACCTGGTCATTATGTTTTTAAAGTTATAGGCTCTAACTCTGATGGGGTATGGGGTTCTACTCCTGCTATGATTGATATTATAATTACACCTCCATTTTGGAAAACATGGTGGTTTAGAATTTTTATGACTCTTTGTGTTATTGCAACTATATATTACTATACTAAGCAAAAAGCCAATCGTACTTTAAAACAAAAACGGTTTCTTGAAAATATAATTAATGAACGAACTGCCACTGTTATAAAACAAAAAGATGAAATTGAGAAACAAAAAGCATTGTTAGAAGAGCAAAAGAAAAGAACAGAAAGCCTTGTTCTTAGTATATTGCCGAAAGAAACGGCTGAAGAGTTGATGAATAAAGGGTTTTCAAGACCTCGAAATTATAGTTTGTGTACTGTAATGTTTGCCGATTTTCAGGGGTTTACCAAAGTTGCCGAAAAACTAAGACCACAGCAACTTATTGATGAATTAAATAAATATTTCAGTGCCTTTGATGAAATAGCGGTAAAATATAACTTAGAGCGAATCAAGACCATAGGTGATTCATATATGTGTGCCGGAGGAATCCCTATCAGAAACAAAAGTAATCCTATTGAGTCAGTACTCGCTGCCCTTGAAATACAGAATTACATGAAGAATGCCTTTATTGAAATAGATGGTGTTAGATATGATTGGAAAGTAAGAATAGGAATTAATTCAGGTGAAATTATTGCAGGTGTTATAGGCAAAACAAAATTTGCTTTTGATATATGGGGCGATACGGTTAATACCGCGAGTCGTACCGAAACTAGTGGCGAAGCCGGAAAGATTAATATTACCAGAGCTACTTATGATTATGTGAAAGACTTTTTTGATGTCACAAAACGGGGAAAGATTGCTGCCAAAAATAAAGGCGAAATTGAAATGTTTTTTGTTGATGGAATAAAGCCTCATCTTTCGTTAGATGGTGAGGGAGTTATACCTAATGAACTATTCTATAAAACACTTTCGCAAGTGCTTATCGAGAAGTTTAATTATAAAAAATCGGAAACAAGAATTATTAAATTACTTACCGATAAATTACCGGAAGGTTTGTATTATCACGGTATTCACCATACTCTTGATGTTACTCGGGCTGCCGAAGATATAGCCCGCGAAGAAGGAGTAGATGGCGAAGATTTATTTTTATTAAAAACAGCGGCTCTTTTTCATGATGCCGGATTTGTTCAGGAGTACACTAAGAACGAACGTATAGGCGTAGGCTATGCCCGTGAAATATTACCAAAGTACGGATATACTGAGCAGCAAATAGATATTATTGAAGGTATAATTATGGCAACTCAAATGCCTCAAAATCCTAAAACTCATCTTGAAATGATTATGTGCGATGCAGATTTAGATTACCTCGGACGTGATGATTTTTATGAAATTTCAGATTCTTTAAAACGCGAACTGATAGAGTTTGGTAAAATTAATAATGACAAAGATTGGGACTTAATGCAAGTGCCTTTTCTTGAAAATCATCAGTATTTTACACAAACAAACAAAACGCGAAGAGAGCCAAAGAAACAACAAAGATTGAAAGAGATTAAACTTAAACTGCAAGACGATAATAATTATAAAGATTCTTAATACAGGAGATAATAAATATGCGAGTAGTATTGCAAAGAGTTAGCAAAGCTAGTGTTACGGTTGACAAACAAATTGTAGGTAATATTAAGCAAGGTATTCTTATTTTGTTGGGGATTGAACAGCAAGATACAACAGAGGATATACAATGGTTAATTGGGAAGATAATTAACCTGCGAATATTTGATGATGAAAATGGAGTAATGAATCTTTCAGTTCAGGATATTCAAGGCGAACTTTTATTAATCAGTCAGTTTACCTTACAGGCAAGTACCAAGAAAGGGAATCGCCCTTCGTATATACGTGCTGCTCCTCCTCAAAAAGCAGAGTATTTGTATCAGCTCTTTTCCGAAATGTTACATTCCTGTTTTAAAGGAAAAATTGCCCACGGAGTTTTTGGAGCTGATATGAAAGTTGAACTTCTCAATGATGGACCTGTGACTATTATAATTGACTCCTATTTGCGAGAGTAATTATGCTTTTACCATTCTACCTTTCCACTCGTAGCTGCCTTTAATTGATTTTACTGCTATGATAATAGTTAGTAATGCCTCAAGGTATTCAAATAGTAGTATTCTTGAAAAATTTACACTGCGTTTACTTATTCTTGAAAAAGTAACCACACTCATATAATCTGCTATGGATTTTATGAGTAGCACTGATAGAGCACAAAATAAAATAGAAAAATGAAACTTGATGGCCAAAACAGCTACACTTGCAATCAGCATAATATTTGTATTTAACACCAAAGCTCCTACTAATGTTGTCGTGGAAACAGGATAGTGTTTTGATTTTGACACCCATCGCAAACGTTGATTGATATATTGGGTTAATGATTTTTTTGGGGAAGTGCTTACAATGCTTCCTCTATGATTGATGAATACAATACTCTCGTGATGGTATTTTTGCACAGCCATTAATAAAAACATATCATCTCCACTTCTAATATTAATATTTGCCTTATAGGGCAATAGTTCTAAAAATGTTGTTCTTTCAAAGGCCATATTGGCTCCATTACACAATAAAGCCTTCTTATGACCTATAGCACCTCCTGTAACGGTCATTAATACAGAGTTCTCTATTTCTTGTATTTTTGTTATGGCACTACCTTCATGTTTAACCAGTATTGGTCCGCAAATTAATCGTGCATTGGTTTTTTGGTAGCTTAAGGCTATGTTTGTTAACCAGTCAGTAGGTAATATGCAATCAGCATCGGTTACTGCTATCAACTTGGCAGTACTTTTAGTGGCAGCATCAATAATAGCATGCTTTTTGGGCGATTGGTGTTTTTTCACATCAAGCTCATTACAAATTATTCTTAAATCGGGATATTGCTGAATAAATTTATCAATAAGCCTTAGCGAGTTATCATCAGAAGAATCGTTATATAAAATTACCCTAAAGTTGTTGCTTGAATAATTTAATTCCGCAATACTTTCTAGAAGTGCAGGCAAGTTATTTTCTTCGTTTCTGAAACATACTACAATGTCTATATCTAACTCGTTTTTCATAGTATCAGACATAAGCTCCGGAATAGTACATTTTCTATTTCCATTTACACAATATATCATCATAGCCATATAAGCTATGGCTGTGAGCAAACAATACGCTATAAAAAAGTTATACAACAGCATGTCAGTTTTTGGCTTTTAAACTTACACCAAATAAAAAAATACTACCTATTAATGCAGGCAAAGCCACATTAATTACCCATAATAAAATTACTGCCAATAAAATACCCGATATATCGGGTATGTTTTGTTGAAAAATAAAAAGAGCCACAGAGCCTCTTATCCCTAATTCGGCAACAGCAAAAGAAGGCATAAACCACATTACTAAAAAAAATATAGCACTTAATACATATAAATCGGTAACTAAGGTTTCTACTCCTCCAAAACGTAATAATAATACCAACTGAGTTGAAAATACAATATATCTGATAAATGACAGCACTAATATCTTAGCTTGCAAGAGAGTACTAAATTGCTGTTTATCGGTAAAATCTATCTTTAATGATCTTGCCCACTGCTTATGCCTGATGGTATTAAAAAATTTTTGTTGATTAAAATATATAAGAAAAGCAAGGATAGTGCATATTACAGCAATTCCGGTAATTACAGGTAGTGTTGGTATATTTATATCTTTAAAAGTATGATTTTGCAAATAATAAACAGTGCCCCATAGCCCTAAAATACAGGTACATATCATTTGGGCCATGCTTCCGCTAAAGTTCAATAATGCGGCTTTCATTTTTTCATTAATATCCATAAAATATAACTTCCCTACAACTTCGCCACTGCGATTTGGTGTAAATATACTTACCGAAATTCCGGCCAATACCGCCTTTAACGCATATAGCCATGATACAGGTTGCAGTGGCAAAAGCAGTAATTTCCACTTATAGGCTTCTATCCCATAATTAACTGTAAACAAAAAAAATGCAGTGTATAAATATATAGCAGAGCCTTGCCTGAAAGTGTCTAAAAAAATGATACCTATGTTTTGCTGATGATAAGAATTTAACTTAAACACCAGATAAAGTAATGACAATACTCCTAGGACTATTCCCAGATATTTTAATACAATTTTTAAAAAAGGGTTGTTGGTCATTTACCCCACAATAATACTAAATTAAACCCAAGTTTGTCCGTGGTATTTTGTAAAACTTAAATTTGTTAGTTAGGTATAAGAGAATATTAATAAAGAGCAGAAAAAATATATAACTATTAGCTTGAGTAATTTCTAAGTTAAAAACCTCCTCCATCATCATTATTAAACTCATTATCTCTTGCTTTTTGTTTGCGGGTTGAGAAATCTCCCGAGCCAAAACGATAACTAAAAGTAAGGGTAACTATTCTCGTTTCGCGTTTAAAAGTGTTTTCTTGTGTAAACCCTTCTCCGCTTGCAAAAGTCCTAAATCTCATTTTGTCAAAAATATCGTTTACATTTAATGTAAGATTGCCTCTGTTGTTAAGTATATCTTTTTTTACTGCAAGGTTTACCATACTTCTAGGTAAAATATACCCTTGTGCAATAATATTACGCGCATTATAACTACCTGTACCTTGTACTGTCCAACCTTTTCCTAATAATATATTGGTAAGTATTTTAAAGTTCCAACTTAGGTTTGAGGCATTGATATCACCATCTTGTATAGTTCCTTTAATGGTAGTTTGAAAAGCATTGATATTCCCGGTAATGTTCCACCAACGATATAGCTCCACCCTGCTAACCGTTTCAAGACCCATATTATCGCTACTGCCAAGATTGGTAAAGGTAAAAATTGATTGACCTAAACTATTTACTTCAATGTTACGCATAATTAGCCCATTGGTTCTTCTATAAAATGCGGTAACCGATACATTTACTTTTTTGAAATTATATAAATAACCTAACTCAAAGTTGTGTGTATATTCAGGCTTTAAATATGGATTCCCAATATGCAAAAATTGGGGATTACTATAATCGGTAATAGGCGATAATTGTCGTGTTCCGGGTCTGTTTAAACGCCTTCCATAATTAAATTGTATTTCCTGTTTTTCGCTTAACTTACGGTTAATAAAAAATGAAGGAAAAATATTAAAATAGTTATTTATATAGTTTTCATTGGTGCTAAGCAATGAGAAATTAGTCATTGCCTGTTCTGCTCTAATTCCTGCTTTGTAGCTCCATTTATTTAATGTTTGCCCATAGCTGGTGTAGGCCGAGTAAATATTTTCATGGTATTTAAAACGATTATTTAAGCTATCGTCAGAAACATATTTGTCTTCAGCATTATTATATGATTCAGAGAAAAAATCATTGTCAATTATCCGGTTTATATTTTTTAACCCGCTCTCAAATTTTCCATTATCGCCAATTGGACTTTCAAAATCAATAGTATTGGTGTTAATATTAAAAAGAGTTTTTGTATCGTTGTTTTGATATGACCATATTGAAGGTATTTCCTGATAGTTTGCCCAAAAATTTTCCTGAATATACTGTGCGTTTGACAAACGATTGTTTACCGAATAATTTGATTCTGCACTGATTATTTGCTGTGGGTTGTTCAATTTTTGGCGATAGTTTAGATTGTAATCCATAGACAAACCTTTGTTTGGATTAAGCGTTTTTCTGTTATAAGCCGAAATAAGATGATTACTTATATCTTCTGTCTTTGAAATAATATCACGGTTATCATTTCTATTGTCATAGTTTAAATTTACGTTCATTCCTATCACTGCCTTTTTGCTTAAGCTGTAGTCTGCTCCTAATTTTGCACTATGGTTACGCATTAAAAATAAACCGTTATTGTTTTGATACATATAATTGGCAGAATCAGCATTGCTAATCATACGGGTCATTAGCCCATTCATTTCCGTTTCATTGTATCTAAAACTATAATTTGAAAATAGATTCAAATTGCCTTTCTTATAGTTCAACGATAAATTACCATTATACTTATGGTTACTACCTGCACTCAAACTCGCATTGCCATTAGAACCCTGTAATTTATTTTTTTTAAGTACAATATTGATAATACCACTCATTCCGTCTGGGTCATATTTGGCCGAGGGATTAGTAATTACTTCAACCGATTCAATAGCACTTGCAGGAATCCCTGAAAGGAGGCCTGCTCGTCCGGCACCTGTCATACCACTTGGTCGGCCATCAATTAATATAGTTACATTACCACTGCCTCTTAAACTAATATTGCCCTCAACATCAACATCAACCGTGGGAACTTGTGATAAAACATCATTGGCAGAGCCTCCGTTTGATACCGCTAACTTTTCAGCATTAAAAACCTTTTTATCTATAGTGTTCTTAACTATATCTTGTTGACTTACTATGGTAACTTCTTTTAATAATTTGTCATTTGAGTTTACATAGATAGCATCTAAGAATTTTTCTTCAGATTTCTTCAGAACTAAAGTGTCATTATAAGGTAGAAAACCCATAAAGGCAATATTTAAGCGATATTTACCGGGTATTAATTTCTCAAAATTAAACTCACCTTTTTCATTGCTTAAAGCACCTCCAATTAAAGTATCTTTAGGAAGACGGTATATTGAAACAGCAGCAAACTCTATAGGTTGCTTGTCAGAGCTATTATATACTTTGCCTGATAATGAAGCAAAGGGCATACCGCCTCCAACACCTCCGCTGTAATTTTGCCCTTGCGCATATAAATAATGACAAAGAATAAACGAAAGAATAAAATTTAGGGTCTTCAAATCTATTTAGCTTTTATGGTAATATTTATCTATTGCTACAAAAATAAGACCATTGATTATTTTCGGATGTTAAATTGTTGCAAAAGAGAAAGAGCATTTTAGAGAAAAAAATAAGCAGTACAAACTTATTGTACTGCTTAAATCAATGTTTTGAATATTATAAATTAGGCTTGAGCTGTGGGACCGCCAAAATTCATAGGAATATTAGGGCCTTCAGACTCTTTTATTGGGCCAAATTGTGTTTCATATTTACTAACATTATCTTTTAAGGCAAGTAATAATCTTTTGGCATGCTGCGGAGTTAGCAATACCCTTGATTTAACTTTTGCTTTGGGCATTTGCGGCATTATTCTAATAAAATCAATAATAAACTCAGCATTACTGTGTGTAATTATAGCCAAATTGCTGTATGTTCCTTCTGCCACTTCCTCTGAAAGCTCAATGCTTATTTCATTTTGTTTGTTTTCTGTACTCATAATCTGCTTATTTTTAATCTGTTTATTATATATTTTGTCAAAGGTATGAAAAAAATTATGGCTTCATTATTTTTTACCACAAATCATTAAACCATCGCGCAGTGGTAATAAAAAGCTTTCAACACGTGTATCTTCTGCTACAAATTTGTTGTATTGTAGCATAGCTGTTGTGTCTTTATCGGGCTTGTTGTTTTGCTCAATTACTTTGCCACTCCACAATACATTATCTGCAATAATATAGCCACCACTCGATACTTTATCAATAACCATTTTATAGTAATTAAGATAATTAACTTTATCAGCATCTATAAACACCAAATCAAAAGTTTTATTTAGTTGTGGAATAATTTCTAAAGCATTGCCTATCATGTACTCTATTTGATTGGCCATAGGGTGTTGATTAAAATATTTTCTAACCCTGGGTTCAAGTTCTTCATTTATATCAATAGTAATAAGCTTGCCTTTGGGCTGTATGCCTTCCAGCAGGCACAAGCTTGCGTATCCTGTAAAAGTTCCAATTTCCAGTATGTTGTTTGGTTTTATCATTTTGCTCAACATGGCCAAAAACCTACCTTGCAGATGTCCCGACAACATACGCGGCATTAATACTTCCGAATGGGTTTCGCGATTTATGGTATATAAAAGTTCACTTTCTGGTTCGGTATGTTGCTCGCAATATTTTTCTATGGTTTGATTAATTATGTCCATATTATTCAAAAATTAGGGTGCTTAATTTTTTTTCGTTATAAACTTCGTTAGCTACTTGATACAGTTCTTTTGCACTAATATCGCTAATTCTGTTGTAAATGGTTTGAAGCGTATCAACTTTATTAAACAACAACAGACTTTTGCCTAAAGCAATCATTACATTACTGTTGTTTTCCTGAGCCAATGCTATATTACCGCATAACTGTTGCTTAGCTTTATGTATCTGCATAGTACTTAAGGGTTGGGCACAAAGTTTTTTCAATTCTTTATATACCAAGTCAATGGTTTTATTCAAATAATTTTTATCGGTTCCAATGTAAATAGCGGTAAGTCCTGTATCGCTGTATGTAATATAACTCGAATCAATATTATATGTAAAACCATATTTCTCTCGAATATTTAAGTTTAATCGGCTATTTAGGCCCGGTCCTCCCAAAAGATTATTCAGCAAAGTCATGGTATTACGCTTTTTTGACGAAACAGCAGGAGCAAGGCCTCCAATAATGCAATGTGCCTGATGGGTATTAATGGTGTTTTTTTTGTGAAACACTTTATTGGCCTTTGGCGCGGTTCTTAGTTTTTTATAACCTTTAGTTTTATAATGCCCTAAGTGTTTCTCAAGAATATATTTTAAACGTACTAAGTTAAAATCTCCTACAACACTAAAAACCATATTGTTAATTAAGTAGTGCTTTTTAATAAAACTTACGATATGTTTCTGGCGAATATTTTTCACACTATTTATTGTTCCTAATATATTATTCCCGAGTGGATGATTACAAAAAATATAACTTTCAAAATCATCATAAATTTGCTCGGCCGG
This sequence comes from Bacteroidia bacterium, assembly GCA_020845635.1. Taxonomy (GTDB): domain Bacteria; phylum Bacteroidota; class Bacteroidia; order UBA4408; family UBA4408; genus CAIKXD01. The sequence continues at coordinate 132,120 of JADLFI010000037.1, read as the reverse complement.
AGTGTCTTTATAAGCGTTGATTTCATCTATAATCACATCTTTTTCTTTGTCTATTTCTTTCTCAGGAAAGGTAGAATTAAAAGTAATATCAGCTATAAGTTCAACTGCTCTTTCCAAATATTGTTTTTGAAATGAAGAATATATACAGGTTTCTTCCTTGGCCGTATAGGCATTAAGCTCACCGCCAACACTGTCAATACGTCCCAATATATGATAAAACTTACGTTTAGTTGTTCCTTTAAACAATGTATGCTCAATAAAATGCGCTAGTCCTTGTTCATTCTCCTGTTCATCTCGGGTGCCTGTATTAATAATTATACCACAGTGTGCTGCTTCTCCGCTTGAGGGTTTAAATATTACCCTTAAACCATTATTCAATTCAAATATTTCAAATTCACGCATAAAAATTCATTAACTATAAAGCTTTATAAAGCGTCATTAAAGTAGGCACTTCATAAAAAACACAAATATATTTTTATTAAAACATATATCTACAATGATATATCAAGGCTTAGCATTATTTATATTTACAGGTTCATAAACCTTTTAATATTAAAACTCTTTTAGGTTTATAGACTTAAAAAGAGAATAACCCATCCTCAATATTTCTGATGTTTATCTATTAAAATATTGTATAAAACCGCTGTTAAATTTAGTTAATCGAAAATAATGTAATATAGCCATTCTTATCTTTGATAAGTACTGAGAAATTTAAAAGCATAGTGAATAATAAAAAGATATTATTAGCTTCAGTTATTATTTTAATTGCAGTTGGTGGAATAATTGCATTTCAACTTTATTGGATTAAAAATGCTGTTTCTATAAAGCAAGAGAAGTTTGATGAGTCGGTAAACGATGCTTTGCATAATGTTGCTGCAGTTATTGAGAAGAAAGCTATTTCTGCAAAGGTTACCCGAAGGCTTAATATGCAAAGGCAATCAGAACCTGAAAATCATTTAAACGATAAAAATATCATATTTAAAAAGAGAGATAAGCTTAAAGATATGCGTTTAAACGTATTTGAGGAAATTATTACCGATAGTGCAGGCTTTTTAACTAAAAAGCAAAGCTCTAAAACGTATAAGTCTAATGCCCTTAATCATCCCGATTTTAAAATTGATGTTGACCTAAAAAAGAAAGATGCTTTTGTGGTTAATACCGGAGAAGGAAATAACAGAAGCGTAAACTGGTTTTTAAATCAAGGTAATATGCTGAATGATATATTTGATGAGCAGGTAAGCATTAATATTTATAACGATTACAGCAATAAGATTGATACTGTTTTTTTGGATAGTGTTTTACAAAGTGAACTTAAAACTAAAGGAATATATGCCAAATATGAATACGGTATTCTTAATCAATATCAGAATGGATTTGTTTTTCCGGTTAAAGCCAAATTAATTACTAATTTATTAAATTCATCGTACAAGATTAACCTAACAGCGCAGAATATTTTTATTGATTCGCGCTATTTGTCATTGTATTTTCCCGGGCAAAAAAACTATATTATTCGTAATCTTATGATTATGTTATTAGGGTCGGCCTTCTTAATTTTACTTATTTTAATAATGTTTTCATACACTATTGTAACTATTTTCAGGCAAAAGCAGCTTTCACAAATAAAGAATGATTTTATCAATAATATGACTCATGAGTTTAAAACACCCATATCTACTATTTCGTTAGCTTGTGAGGTGTTGGGAGATCCTACTATTGAAAAGAACCAACAAAAAATAAATAATTACGTAAAAGTAATTAAAGATGAAAATAAAAGATTAGGAATGTTGGTTGAAAATGTATTACAAACCGCAGTCTTAGAAAAAGGGAAGCTAAATTTAAAGCTTAAACCTATAGATATTCATGAAATTATAGAGAGCGTACTAAACAACAGTTATGTTCAAATAGAAAATAAAAAAGCTGAAATTGAGATAGATTTTGATGCACGAGAATCGGTAATTAATGCCGATAAGGTTCATATTTCGAATATTATTTATAATTTATTGGATAACGCTCTAAAATACTCGGGCGAATTACCCAAAGTGAAAATTTCTACCAAGAGCGATAATAAAGGACTATATTTGTACGTTAAAGATAACGGAATAGGCATTGGACGTGAGGATTTACAAAGAGTCTTTGAAAAGCTTTACAGAGTGCCAACAGGTAATATACACAACGTAAAAGGTTTTGGATTAGGGTTAAGTTATGTTAAAGCGATTGTAGAAAAACACGGTGGCAACATTTTTGTAGAGAGTACCTTGGGGGTTGGAAGTACCTTTACATGCTTTTTCCCTTTTGCACAACGCGAACAAACTAATAATAATTAAATAAATATGAGCAAAGAATTAAAACCTAAAGTACTGTTAGTAGAAGACGATCCTAATTTAGGAAATCTTTTACTTGAATACCTACACGCTAAAGATTATGATGCCACTTTAGCCAATAATGGCAAAGATGGATTAAATCTATTTAAAAATAATGTTTACGATGTATGTATTTTTGATGTAATGATGCCTATTATGGATGGCTTTACCCTTGCCAAAGAAGTCAGAAAACTAGACACGGAAACTCCTATAGTGTTTTTAACCGCTAAAGCTATGAAAGAAGACACTATTGAAGGATTTAATGCCGGAGGTGATGATTACCTCACCAAGCCTTTTAGTATGGAAGAGTTACTTCTTAGGTTGAAAGCAATTCTAAGAAGAACTAAGAATCAAACTCTTACCAATAGCGATCAAAATAATTTTGAAATAGGAAAATACAAATTTGATTTTAATTTGCAAAGATTAGAGGTAAATGGAACTCCTCAGAAACTTACTACCCGTGAGGCTGAGCTTCTTAAGCTACTTTGTATTAATGTTAACGATGTGCTTGACCGTACCTTTGCCCTTAAATCTATTTGGCATGACGATAACTATTTTAATGGTCGTAGTATGGATGTTTATATTGCCAAACTTCGTAAATATTTAAGAGAAGACCCTAACCTTGAAATTGTTAACGTACATGGAAAGGGCTTTAAACTGCTTGTTAAAAACGAGTTGCCTTAATTATAGGAATTGTTAAACATAAAAGGGAATATGAATTATTTCATATTCCCTTTTTATTATGAAGTATTTAGGATTTGAAAAAGATAAAGCCTTTTCAGATTTCCCTAATTGAATAGTTAAAAACTTTGTGACTTATTTATTGCTTTTCAAGTCAACCACCTGTCTGTATGCCGATGGACTGGTACCCACGTATTTCTTAAATGCTGAATAAAAAGGAGCCTCTGACGAAAACCCCGATTCTAAAGCAATAGCATAAATAGTTAGCTTCATATTTTGAGGGTCGCTTAATAAATCTTTAGCATAGTTTATTCTATAATAGTTTAAAAACTCATTAAAATTTCTGCCGGCTCCTTTATTTAACGCAAGGGTAAGTTTGTAAACAGGCATCCCAACCTTTTGAGCAAGTATGGAAGGAGTTAAATCCGAATCAAGAAAAAGTTTATTTTCTTCAACAATTCTTTTTATTTTTTCCAGATATGGTTCAATATCTTCTTCTTTTAAAGTTCTTTTAATATCTTTTTTTGTTTCGGGAGCTAAAATTGAAATGGCTAAAGTTTGTTCAACAGTAGGTGTTTCGGTAATGGTTTCAAAAAGCATTGGGTTGCGTAATCCGTAATAAGCCGTTAGCGAAATGGCCATCAACATAATAATTGACACAAGAACTAATTGAATTTCAAGTGCTATATGAAACCACTCGGCATTCTGAAAGAATATTTGCATGGTAAAAAACACCATGGAAAAAACAGCCCTAATAAGTAACAGCCACAACAACCATTTAATCCACACCAACATAATATGATTATGTTTTCCTAAATTATAAATATCAGGGCTTAGGGCTTTTGAAATTTCGCGTAAACAAAAAACAAAAAATAGGACATGAGCAGTAAAAGTTAGGATTTTTAGTCCTAAGTACATTTCAAACAATTTAAATTTATTCTCGCTTGTAAAGCCATCGGTTACAGTATAAAATCCCATAAAAAAAACAACCACAACCAATGGAAGAATTAATAAATACAGATATAATTCTTTACTTATTGTTTTGTTTAATAGATTTAATACGAGTAAATAAATTATTTCCGGAATCAGAATAGCAATTAAATCGGGAACTATCAGCAAGGAGGGAAAACTACGAAATATTGTAACATAGGATGTTAATAAGTATTTCATCCCTGCATTTAAGGCTATAAAAATAAAAAAAGCACTTAAATATATTTTCTGATTTCTTGGAAGATTTGATGTTAAACACACCAACCCAATAATAGATGATAATATAAAAGTAGTAAGGATTAACGATTCAACCATAAGTGCACTATTGCCCCCTTAAATATACAAATTTAAAGAATTTAAATGAAATTTAAAGAATTTAAGAATAAATTTCGATTTTCAAGAGAAAAAAGTATGGTGTTTGAAGCACATTCTTAAAAAAATATTTAATACATTTAGGCACTATTAAAATATTTTATCATGGAAAATAAAGATATATCACAAGGCCCTTTATGGGAAGTGTTTATACAAGGTAATCCTGGAATACCACACAAGCATGCAGGTAGTCTTCATGCAGCCGATGCCGAAATGGCTTTACAGGCAGCACGCGATACTTATACCCGCAGAAATGAAGGAACGAGTATTTGGGTTATTCCTTCTGCTCAAATAACAGCCAGCAGCCCCGAAGATAACGGAGCCTTTTTTGAACCAGCAAATAATAAACCCTACCGCCATCCAACATTTTATAAAGTACCTGACGGTGTTAAATACCTATAATTTATGACAACATTAGATAAAGCAAAATATGAATTATGCTTGCGCCTTGGCGATAATGCATTAATTATGGGGCATCGTTTGGCCGAATGGTGCGGGCATGGCCCTTATTTGGAAGAAGATATTGCTTTAACCAATATTTCTCTTGATTATATTGGATTAGCAGGTAATTTATTAGGTTACGCAGCTCAAATCCAAAACAACGGAAAAAATGAAGATCATTTAGCCTACCTGCGCAATGAATTTGAATATAAAAACGCCTTAATTACCGAACAACCTAATGGCGATTTTGCTCAAACTATGGTGCGCCAGTTTTTGGTTGATACCTTTTCGTACTATTTCTATAAAGAATTGTGCAATAGTGCCGATGATATGCTGAAAGGAATTGCCGAAAAAGCGGTGAAAGAAGAAGAATATCATTTGCGACACAGTACTGAGTGGATGTATCGTTTAGGCGATGGAACTAGGGAGAGTAATGAAAGGGCTCAAAATGCCTTAAACGATTTATGGATGTTTACCGGAGATATCTTTGACATGCCACAAGGATATCATGAACTTGAAAGTGCCAAAGTTGCCCCTGAAATATCTAAGGTCAAACAGAGTTGGGAAACGAAAGTGAAAGAGGTGATGCAAATAGCTTGTCTAAAAATACCGGAAAACGCATATATGCAAAAAGGCAGCTTAACAGGCGCTCATACCGAGCATTTAGGATATATCCTTACTGAAATGCAGTATGTTCAAAGAGCTTTCCCGAATAGCGAATGGTAGTTCATTTACGATTAAAGAGAACAGTTTAATGTTGGTAATATTTATTATGAAATAACAATGAGTGCTGATACATTGAGCTACGAAAATGCTTTTAAAGAGCTGAATAAAATTATTAAAGACATTGAACAGGATAATGTACCTTTAGACCAACTGACAGAAAAGGTAAAAAGAGCTAACGAGTTAATTAACTTCTGCAAAAATCGCCTTAAACTTACCGAAGAAGAATATTTAAAGGCAGTTGAAGAGTTGAAGAAATAAAGTTGCCGGTACTTTTTTAATTTATTTTTTGTGGCTTTGCTTTTATGAGTATCAAAGCAGGATTAATATTTTGTTTAACCGATTCAAAATTTTGATGAAGTCTTCTAGAAATAGAATTTTTATAGCTGTTGTTATTGTTGCAATAACTTTCAGCCATTGCAAACCTGACGAAAAAATTGAATTGAACCTAATGGGTGGAGGCTATCCACCCCAAATAGGGAAAATAGTATTGAACAAATGTGCTGTGAGCGGCTGCCATAATGATATAAGCAAAGAGGCTGCTTCAGGTCTTTCCATGTCAAGCTGGGACAAGCTTTTTGAAGGTACTCGCAACGGAGCAGCCGTAATCCCATATAACCATAAGCAAAGCACCATGTTCTTGTTTTGCAATACTTTTGATGAGTTAGGAACATGGGTAAAACCCACCATGCCGACAAATGACACACCTTTAACCAAAGAAGAGGTAATTACGATTAGAAACTGGATTGATGTGGGAGCCCCTAATAGTAATGGTTTTGTGAAGTTTAGCGATAACCCCAATCGCTCAAAATATTATGTATGCAACCAAGGCTGTGATTTGGTTACGGTTTTTGATGCAGAAACAAACCTTCCTATGCGGTGTTTTGAAGTAGGACAAACAAAGAATCAAACAGAGTCGCCACATCAAATAAGGGTTTCGCCCGATGGCCAATATTATTACATTATTTTTTTAAATGGAACCGTTTTTCAAAAGTTCAGAGCTTCCGATGATAGCTTTGTGGCACAAGCTTATATTGGTTTCGGTAGTTGGAATACCTTTGTAATTACCAAAGATTCTAAATATGCTTTTGCGGTTGACTATAATTCCGGAGACGGCCCTGTTTCCGGTGAAGGGAGAGTGAAGTATATTGATTTAACCGAAATGGCCGTAAAAGCTACCTATGTTGGTTCTAATTTATTCTCATACCCGCATGCTGTTGCTTTAAATCATAGTGAAGATATTTTATATGTGTTTGGGCAGGAAGCTAGCTTCTTCTATAAAATTAATATGCAAAGTTCACAAGGGAACTCTGCATTATCACCCGAAATAAGTATGCGTATTCAAATGGATCAATCAAACGGTCAAATATTAAAACCGCATGATGTATTGTTTTCGCAATCTGGAAATAGGTATTTTCTTTCATGTCAAAATACTAATGAAATACGTATTTATAATACAGCAGATGATAAACTTATTAAAACCATTCCCGTAGGTACTTTTCCACAAGAGTTAGCCATAGATTTTCAAAGAAATATATTATTTGCCGCATGTATGGAAGATACAGTTAGTTTTCAGGGATTAAGAGGCTCAGTAGCAGTTATAGATTTAAATTCTCTCAGCCTTGTTAAGCATATTTATACCGGCCATCAACCACACGGAATTACGGTAGATGAAAAACGCAATCAATTAATTGTTGCAAATAGAAATGCCACTTTAGGCGGGCCTGCACCGCATCATATATCTGATTGTGGAGGCCGAAACGGTTATCTTACTTTTGTTGATTTGAACACTCTGGAATTAATTCCCAAGAAAAAAGTTGAGGTCTCTGTTGATCCTTATTTTATTAGTGTTAGGCCATAGTGGTGAAGTATTATGCCATGCATGACTAACTTATACGACTCCAATTTGACTTTGATTTTTTATTTTGGATTAAATATTCTAATAAGGCAACATGTTCAGGGTGTTGCAAATCGGGGTCATCATTAATTATTTGTTGAGCAGCATTGCGTGCTAGTTCTATAATGGCTTGGTCTTGCGATATATTAGTGAGCTTTAAGTCTATTAGCCCACTTTGCTGTGTACCTTCAATATTTCCCGGACCTCGCAATTTTAAATCAACCTCGGCTATTTCAAAACCGTCATTAGTGCGTACCATAGTCTCTATTCGTAAACGAGCTTCACGACTTAGCTTATAAGAGCTCATTAATATACAATATGATTGGTCGGCTCCACGGCCTACACGACCTCTTAACTGATGTAGCTGCGATAACCCAAAACGCTCCACACTTTCAATAAGCATAATACTCGCATTAGGCACATTGACACCAACTTCAATAACTGTGGTGGCTACCATAATATGTGTAGTGCCATTTAAAAAGCGCTGCATTTCCCAGTCTTTAACTTTTGGTTTCATTTGTCCGTGCACAATACTGATTTGATATTTTGGCATAGGAAAACGCTGTAATACCATATCATAACCATCCATTAAATTTTTGTAGCTCATTTTTTCCGACTCCTCAATAAGTGGAAACACAATGTATGCCTGCCGGCCTTCATGTATTTGTTTTCTGATAAACTCATATACATCTAATCGTTTGTCATCAAAGCGGTGTACGGTCATTATTGGTTTGCGGCCGGGAGGCAATTCATCAATTATGGAAACATCAAGATCGCCATAAACTGTCATGGCAAGTGTGCGCGGAATAGGTGTGGCCGTCATAACTAAAACATGCGGAACATAGTGTTCATTCTTGTTCCATAATTTACTTCGTTGTTCAACACCAAATCTGTGCTGCTCATCTATTACCACAAATCCCAGACTCTTAAATTGCACATTATCTTCAATTAAGGCATGCGTACCTATAAGAATGTCAATTACCCCATTATTTAATTCTTCAAATAATTGTGTTCGTTGTTTTTTATTTGTTGAACCGGTAAGCAAACCCACCCTTACAGGCATATCTTTAAGTAATTCGCTAATGGTGTTGTAGTGTTGAGTAGCTAAAATTTCGGTAGGCGCCATTAAGCAACTTTGATAAGAATTATCTAAAGATATGAGCATACAAATTAAAGCCACTACAGTTTTTCCGCTGCCTACATCTCCTTGCAATAGGCGGTTCATTTGTTTTCCGTGTCCCATATCGGCACGTATTTCTTTGATTACTCTTTTCTGGGCATTAGTTAACTCAAACGGAAGGTAGTTGTTATAAAAATTATTAAAGTTTTCGCCAATTTTACTAAATACTATGCCCTTGTATATAATATTACGTTTACTTTTTATCTTTAGCAAACGCATTTGAATCAAAAATAATTCTTCGAATTTTAAGCGTAACTCTGCTGCCTTTAAATCACTGCTATTGGCCGGAATATGTATATTTCTCCAGGCGTCTTCACGCTCTACTAAATGATATTTGCGGATGAGATTATCAGGCAAAAATTCAACAAATTTTCCTTCAAGCACTTGTAATAACTGGCGCATAAGCTTAAGAAATCCTTTGCTGTCAAGTCCAAAACTTTTGAGTTTCTCGGTGGTCGAATAAATACCTTGTAAACCCTCAGAACCCATTTGTATATATTGGTCAAAAAGTTCAATCTCAGGATGCGAGAATGAATATTTTCCTTTAAACTCGTTGGGTTTCCCAAAAATAACATATTGCTGCCCTGCCTGCACAAAGCTGCTTACCCATTTTAGTCCTTGAAACCAGACCAACTCAATGGTTCCAAACTCATCTTTTACAGTGGCTACAAAACGTTTGGCCTTTTTCTCACCTAGTGTTTCGGTTTTTATTACAAATCCTTTTAACTGTATGTAAGTATTGGTATCAGTAATTTGTGACGTGTTGTAAAACTTACTCCTATCAACATATCTAAAGGGAAAATGATTTAGTAAATCTTCATAGGTATGAATATTGAACTCCGCGGCAAGCAATTGTGCTCGCTGGGGTCCCACTCCTTTCAGGTAGGTAATTGGAGTATCCATAATATTAGGACTATTCATACACTTACATTATTAACTTACGTGCGGGTTACTTAATATTAGCCCAAAATTATTTAAAGTTTTCAATTCAAAAATATTATTCCTACGAGGTAAGCACCTGCATCATAGCCTTAGCCTTTATTAAACATTCGTTATACTCTTCATCGGCATTAGCCTTTGATGTAACTGCACTTCCTACACAATACATCAACTTTTTACTTTTTATATTTATAAAAATACTTCTTATTAAAACATTAAAATCATAATCTTTTGAAGGGCTTATGTAACCCAAAGCCCCAGAGTATAAACCTCGTTTCATTTGCTCATGTTTTTCAATAATTTTCATGGCACTTATTTTTGGAGCCCCTGTCATAGAACCCATAGGAAATGCAGCCTTGATAACATTGATATAGTCTTTGTTATTTTTAATTTTGGCAACAATGGTACTTATCATTTGATGCACCTGCTTGAATGAATATATACCGCATAATTCTTCTACAGTTACCGAGTTTCTTGAGGCATATATACTTAAATCGTTTCGCACAAGGTCAGTAATCATAATGTTTTCCGAGCGTTCTTTCTCACTGTTTTCTAAATCTTTTTTAAGTTTTAAGTCTTCTTTGTTGTTTTCACCTCGCTTACGTGTTCCTTTTATAGGTTGCGAAATTATTTTAAGCCCCGACTTTTTTATAAACCTTTCAGGACTGGCACTAATTATAGCCATTTCGGGCGTTCGCACATAAGCTGAAAATGGTGCCTTACTTATATTGTTTAATTTGTGGTATAATCCATTTAAATTTGTGGTACCATAAAACTTGGTTTGAAAAGCAATGCAATAATTTACTTCATAAATATTACCTAACGCTATTTGGTTTAGCAATTGCGTAAAAGTATTTTTATAATGTTTCTTATCTGTTTCTGCATGTATGGTGTTTTTGTATTGATAACTTGCTATCCTGTCTTCACTATTCTGAATGGCCGCAATAATTTTTGAAACCTTAAATCTTCGGTCAAGTGCGTGTACTTGTATGTAATCGGCCTTTACGGTAATTACTATTTGTGGTTCTATGAAATACGATGGAGGTAATTGCAGTATGTCTTTATTGTTTGATTGCAAGTCTTCAATTTCATTCTTTAAGTCATACCCAAAATAGCCGAATAACCAGGTTTTATGCTTGTTTTGGAATGACTCAAGATAGGCGAAAGTATTATCTTTGTTTATTTTAACCATCTTTTTTAGACCTAACCCTACCAAGAAATCGTACGAACGATAAGTAAAATTACTTGGTGGATTTACTTCGGCATTACTATCATAAAAAAAGCAATAATCATACTTCTCACAGTAGTTCAGCAGTTTATTTCGCAGCGAAGCCGATTTTATTTTGAAGCTGTTGGATGGCATATATCATAACTTTTGTAAAAGATTAATGCAAAATAATAAATAAATAATTAAGCCTTGAATTAATGATAAACATTCTTTAAGACGGGTGTAAATTTCTAAGAACTTTAAAGATGCAATATTTTCTGATATTTGTTTGCGTTAAAATAATTACCTTTAACCCATCAATAATACAATGTTTACTTTACGTAAAATAATTATAGCACCTTTCGTTTTTTTAGTAAAAATATATCAACTGGCAATTTCGCCATTATTACCTAATTCATGCAGATATTATCCTACCTGCTCGCAATATACTATTGAGGCTTTAAATAAATACGGATTAATAAGAGGCGGATGGATGGGGGTAAAAAGAATTTTAAGATGTAACCCTTGGGGCGGCCACGGGCATGACCCTGTTAAATAATTTCAAACTATGAGAAATATTAAACTTACTTTTCTTGCATTAATTGTTTTCAGCACCTGCAATCATAAAATTATCATGGCTCAAGTCGGCCATAATGATGAAAAATTTAATAGGTTTAAAAGCAATTATCTGGAAGATTTATGGTATCATAACCCTGAGTGGGCAACAAGCGTAGGATACCACAAATATGATAGTGTATTAAGTGTAAATGATAAGGTGTCGCGTAATGCAACATTGAATTTTTATTCAAATTATTTAGACTCTTTAAAGAAATTTGATCTAAAAACCCTCTCAGAAAACAATAAAACCGATTACGAATTAATAAAAAACTCTTTAGAAGGAAGTATTTGGTACATTAATGAGTTTAAGAGTTATACATGGAATCCGGCCGAGTATAATATTGGTGGAACATTTTCAGAAATTTTATATTCCGGTCAATATCCTGAGGAGGAGAGATTAAGAAATATATCATTAAAGCTTAAAATGGTTAAACAGTACTATAAGGCAGCCAAAGAAAATTTAAATAATCCGGTAAAAGATCATACCCTTTTGGCCATTAGCCAAGTTGAAGGGAGTAAATCAGTTTTTAATGAGGAAATACCAAGTGTGGTTCAGAAATCAAAATTAAGCGAGAGTGAAAAGAAACAGCTAAATGAGAGATGTAAGGAGGCATTGCTTGAAATTGATAGTTATATTGCATACTTAAAGTCATTAAAATTTGATAATGCTCGAAGTTTTCGTATTGGAAAAGAATTGTTTGAAAAGAAGTTTAAGTATGATATTCAAAGTAAATATTCTGCCAAAGAAATTTATGATATTGCCCTTAAACGCAAACAGTATTTGCACGAAAAAATGTATGATTTAGCTAATAAACTTTGGTCAAAATATTTGGGAAATGAGGATAAACCAAAGGATAGTTTATTAGTCATTAGAAAAGTTATTGATAAACTTTCCTTACAGCATGCCAACGTTGATTCGTTTCAAATAGCCATTGATCAGCAAATTCCGGCATTGGTTGAATTTATTAAACAAAAAAAATTAATTTATATTGACCCTTCAAAACCACTGGTGGTACGTAAAGAACCGGCATACATGCAAGGAGTAGCCGGAGCTTCAATTTCAAGTCCGGGACCTTATGATAAAAATGGAAATACCTATTATAACGTAGGTTCTCTTTCAGGATACAGTAAAGAAGATGCTGAAAGCTTTCTGCGTGAGTATAATAATTATACCCTTCAAATATTAAACATACACGAAGCTATTCCCGGGCATTATACACAATTGGTTTATAGTAACAATTCGCCAAGCCTTATAAAATCTATATTAGGCAATGGCGCAATGATTGAAGGCTGGGCAGTATATGGAGAGCTGATGATGTTAGAAAACGGCTACGGAAATAATAGTCCCGAAATGTGGCTAATGTATTATAAGTGGCACTTACGCACAGTTTGCAATACAATATTAGATTATAGCCTGCATGTAAATAATATGAGCGAAAATGAGGCTATGAATTTGCTTATTAAAGAGGCCTTTCAACAAGATGCTGAAGCAAAAGGAAAATTTAAAAGAGCTAGTTTAACACAAGTGCAACTTTGTAGTTACTTTACAGGGTTTTCTGAAATATACGAGCTACGTGAAAAATTAAAGCAGAAACAAGGAAAGGAGTTTAACTTAAAAAACTTTCATGAGAAATTTTTAAGTTTTGGAAGCGCCCCGGTTAAAAATATTTCTGAGCTAATGTTAAACGAATTAAAGTAGTTAAAAGTATAAGCATAACTTTGTAATGGAAGTTACTAAAGTTAAGCACTTTTTATACTTTTTGACTAATAAAACCTTTGTAAAAGATACATATTTTTTAGTTAATCCTGACCTAAAATAAAGAATAATTTTAGGTGAATAATCAAGGAGTAATCGTAACTTGTTGATTAATAGTAACATAAAAATATACTAATAGAATTTTATTCTAACATTTCTTTTTAGCTTTACGTAGTTTATTATATAAATACAATTATACATGGTAAAACCCTTATCTATATCAAATATTTTTACTTTCTTATTTATTTTTTCCATTTGTACTTTTAAATTATCGCTTGCACAAATTCAAGTTAGCCCTGAAGGGTACAAACTGAACCAAATGCAAACAAAGAAGTATAATTATACAACTTTTCAGAGTGAAAAAAAATCAGCCTATATTGACCTTTGGAGGGCTGACAATAAGGGCTTCGAAAATCACCCCAATTTTGGAATTATTGCGTACAATGCCCCAAAGGGAGATTTTGTAGAGTTATTGGAGAAAAGAGAAGTTGATTATCGCTATTTTATTAATCCCAAAAACCCGCAAGAATTTTTTATTCAGAAAGCTGCAGGGGCCTTGCATTATCAAAAAGAAGGACAATGGTTAACTATTGACCATCATTTGAAAGATATTGGGAATGGCGAATATATTGCTGACGAACAAATAGATCCGGTAGGAATAAGTGCTAAAAACCAAGTAACATTTATAAATACTCCACAAGGAAAAGTTAAATTTAATCAATGGCAGTTGATAGGAATAGACAATCATAACGAAACTGTCTTGGCCAATGCGCAATGGAATAATTATACTGCCGGTGAAGATGGTATATATATTACCGAAATTTTTCCGGGAATTGATGCAACTATGAGTGTAAGCAGAGGTTCGGTAAAAACAAATTTTATTGTAAAATCATTAAACTTTAGTCATTATAACACCTTAATTTTTAGAGATAAAATTGAGCCGGAGAATAATAGCGGGGTGCTTAATTTTACAGACATAAGTGCCAATAAACAAGGAAGCGGTAATGTTAATTTCGTGGTTGGCAATACACCAATACTCGAAATTGATCAGGCTTTGGCTTATGTTGAAAATAATAACAACTCAAGGTTTATGCCTGATTATCTAATTCATGAAAACAATTTAGGGATTGTTATCCCCACAAATTGGTTAGAGCAGAGTCTTACGCAGGGCAGAGTGATAATTGACCCTTTGGTGTCCAGTTCAAATACTTTGGCGCAGGCATCTATAACAGGTTCAATGTATAATTCTAGCTGCTTACACCTATTATCATGTGATTACACTTTGAGTGTGAACACACCGGCAGCAGCCGTGTTTACTGATATCTTGGTTGATTTTGAATATATTGCACAAGGATTGTGTTATTTGGAAGATGGTGCTTTAAGATTTACCTTAGGCTCGTGTGTTAGTCCTCCAACTGCTACAGGCTTATATTGGATGTGTCTGGATGCTAACCCCGGAACATGTGATGCTACTAATTTATCCTTGTTTAGTGATTTAAACTCTTGTTTACCTCCACCTTCGTGCTCACCGCAATCAGTAACTTTTGGAATGAAATTTTATCGTTCATGTTGGGGAAGTGCCGGTTGTAGTAATACATGTATAGGAGCCAACAGCCCTTGGGTTATGACCATAAAAGGACAAACAGTAAGCTTTACCAACAATGCCCCCAATGAGTTCAGTCTTTCAACCAATACAGTTTGTGAGGGGCAGAATATCACAGCTAATTTGGCGGGTTCACAATATGGGGTTGCACCATACTCTGTAAACTGGAGTTTAAGTGCTTCAGGTGTTCCTTCGGTAGGAACAGGAAATTCGGTTTCTATCAATTTTCCATCGTCAGGGGCATACACCATTTATTGTATAGTAACAGATGCCTGTGGCAACACGGTAACAGCATCAAAAGCAGTAACCATAACACCACCACCTGCTCCCCCTACAGTAACTAGTCCAATAAATTATTGCCAAAATCAGGCAGCAACACCTTTAACAGCAACAGGTACATCATTGCAATGGTACACTACCCCTACGGGTGGAACACCAACAGGAGCGCCTACACCATCAACCGGAACTCCCGGAACAACCAGTTACTATGTATCACAAATTATTGGAGGGTGCGAAAGTACCAGAGCGCAAATAAATGTTATTGTAAATGCGTTTCCGGCTATTAATGGAGGTGCCAGTATTACCCAAGCTTCATGCGGGGGCTCTGATGGTGCAATCAGCGGATTGTCTGCCTCAGGGGCTTCTCCATTTACCTATTCATGGTCAAATAGTGTACCTGTAGTAGTAGGAACCAGTAACACTACAGCAGACATTACCGGTCAACCCGCAGGAAATTATACACTTTTAGTAACCGATGCCAACGGATGTACCAATAGCTATGGCCCTGTGGTAATTACTTCTGCGGCACCACCATCAAATCCAACAGCTACAACTCCAATTAATTATTGTCAGGGGGCAACGGCAGTTCCTTTAACGGCAACCGGAACCGCATTGTTGTGGTACACTGTTCCTACAGGCGGCACAGGTTCTGCAACAGCTCCAACACCTTCAACGGCTACTCCGGGAACAACAAGTTACTATGTATCGCAAACCGTAAGCGGATGTGAAAGTAGTCGTACTCAAATAGATGTTATTATTAATAGCGCCCCGGCCGCACCTACGGTGGTAAGTCCTGTTAATTATTGTCAGGGGGCAACAGCTACACCATTAACCGCCTCAGGGACAGCATTATTATGGTACACGGTGCCTTCCGGGGGTACAGGTTCAGCAACAGCTCCAACACCATTAACTGCCACAGTTGGTTCAACCAGCTATTATGTTTCACAAACGGTTGGTGGTTGCGAAAGCGCTTTAGCCCAAATTACTGTTACTATAACCGCGCCTCCAACTATTAGCGGATCACCTATTGTTACGCCAAGCTCGTGTAACCAAAGCGATGGTTCTATAAGTGGCCTTACCGCCACAGGAACAGGTACACTAACTTATACTTGGATGAGTGGTGGATCTACTACGGTTAGCACCTCAACAAGCAATGCTAACTTAAACAATCAGCCTGCGGGAACTTATACACTTGTTGTTACAGATGCTGCAGGATGTAGTGTGTCAAGTACTCCTGTTCAAATTACCAATAACACAGGGCCGGGAGCACCGGTGGTAAGCAGTCCGGTTAATTATTGTCAGGGGGCAACGGCTACACAATTGAGTGCAACTGGTACCAATTTATTATGGTACACTGTTCCGGTTGGTGGTACACCTAGTGCTACAGCCCCAACGCCTTCAACCAGTACTCCGGGGACAGTAAGTTATTATGTATCTCAAACGGTAAGTGGTTGCGAAAGTCCTTACGCTCAAATTGATATTATAGTTACTGCAACTCCGGCAGCACCAACAGTTACCAGTCCGGTAAACTATTGTCAAAATAGTACAGCAACAGCGTTGACAGCTACGGGAAATAGCCTACTTTGGTACACTGTAGCACCTCCAGGAGGTATAGGAAGTAGCACAGCACCAACCCCAAGTACAAGCACTCCGGGTACTACTACCTATTATGTTACCGATAATATGGGTTCATGTGAAGGGCCGGCAGCGCAAATTACAGTTCAGGTTAACGGAAGTCCTGTGATTAATGGAACAGCAGTAATTTCACCGAGCAATTGTGGCCAAAGTGACGGCTCTATTACCGGTTTCACCGCTACAGGTTCAGGAACTTTAACTTATACCTGGACAGATGCTTTATCAAATGTAGTAAGTACTTCAACAGCAAATGCCGATTTAAACAATCAACCGGCAGGTACTTATACACTTACCGTTTCCGATGCTTCCGGATGTAGCAGTTCCACTACACCCCAACAAATTACAAATAGTTCGGGACCACAAGCTCCTGTGGTTAACTCTCCGGTGACATACTGTCAAGGAGCTACAGCCATACCATTAACTGCAGTTGGCAACAATTTAACTTGGTATTTGGTACCCGGAGGTACAGGAAGTCCTACCGCACCTACCCCTTCAACAAGTACTATAGGAACAGTTAGCTATTATGTTACACAAACTGTAAATGGCTGCGAGAGTAGTACGGCTCAAATAGATGTTATTGTTTCAAACCCTCCGACAGGACCCTCAGTAGTAAGTCCGGTTAATCTATGCTTAGGAGGCTCTTCAAGCCCACTTACTGCAACCGGAAATAATTTACTTTGGTACACTGTTCCCGTAGGAGGTACAGGAAGCCCTACAGCCCCTACACCATCAACTTCAGCCTTGGGAACAACAAGTTATTACGTAAGTCAAAACAATAATGGGTGCGAAAGCGTAAGAACTCAAATAGATGTTATTGTAGGTCCCGGACCCAGCGCACCTAATGTAGTATCTCCTGTATCATATTGTCAGGGGGCAACAGCAACACCATTAACCGCTACAGGTTCAGGGTTATTATGGTACACTACTCCTACAGGCGGAACAGGAACACCAACACTTACCCCATCTACTGCTACTCCTGGAAACACCAGCTATTATGTAAGCCAAACCGTAGGTGGTTGTGAAAGCTCTAGAAGCGAAATAGTGGTTGTTGTTAATCCGAGTGTAGTTCCTGAAGCAGTTATTACATCAACATCTGTAAACGTATGTCAGGGTAGTTTGATTTCCTTTTCGGCAGTAGTTAATAATGCCGGAACCAATCCAACTTTACAGTGGTTAGTAAATGGTAATCCGGTTCCGGGCGAAACTTCGTTGAATTATAGCACATCTACATTAACAGGAAACGCCTCTGTAGCTATTCAGGTTATCTCAAATGCCGCTTGTGCCAATCCAACACAAATAACCTCAAATATTATCACTGTAAATGTAATGCCTAATGCTTCGCCAATAGTTACTTTGGCCACCGATCCACCATCTGTTTGTTTCGGTCAAGCAATTACGGTTATCTCTACTCCTTTATACGGAGGTACTAATCCGCAGTTTGTATTTATGGTTAACGGACAATCAGTACAAGCAGGCAGCTCTAATCAATACACCAGTCCTACATTGATGGATAGCGATGTTGTTTCTGTTATTATGAGTTCCAATTACCCATGTTTAACCGGAAGTAATACTACTACATCAAGTCCGCTTACCATTCATATATCAGCACCACCAAGTATTAATGCCACCGCTAACCCCGATACTATTATCAACGGGCAAAGTACGTTATTAACAGGTATTACAAATGGAGCCAATGCTCAATATTTATGGGAGCCGGCCACCTTTCTGGTGTGTGACATTTGCCCAAGCACCGAGGCTACACCAAATACATCAACAACTTACTTTTTAACCATTACCGATATAAGTACCGGCTGTGTTAATTACGATACTGTTGACGTTTACGTAACTTATGATTTTAGTATTTTTGTTCCCACAGCTTTTTCACCTAATCAGGATGGAATCAACGATTATTTATATGTGCGTGGCACAGGAATAAAGTCGTTTACTTTCACTGTTTTTGACCGTTGGGGTGGCCAAGTGTTTAAAACCACCGATATGAAGGAAGGTTGGGACGGAACTTTTGAAGATAAACCGGTAGTTTCCGGAGTGTACACCTATTATTTGAATTATGAAAAGTATGATGGTGGCTTTGGAGAACTAAAAGGTAATATAACCCTAACCAGGTAATTAGGCAGTTTAACCTTTTGAAATAGTTTTTACAGAAATTGAATGATTTTGCTGCTGCTGAAAAGTCTATGAGTTAGATATTAGCTAAGTATCAATCAAACTTTCGGGACAAAATAAACTGTAGAAAAATAAGTTTGCATTTTACTTTTTTTGAGTATTAAACTTAAATAAGTACCTTTGCAACTTTATTTTAAGCAGATGAATATTAAGATTACCAATAAATCATCACATCCTTTGCCCGCCTACGAAACAATGTTGGCGGCAGGCATGGATTTACGCGCATTTACAGACGTCCCTATTGAAATTAAACCTATGCAAAGAGTTTTAATTCCTACGGGCTTATTTATTGAATTGACCGAAGGACTTGAAGCTCAAATAAGACCAAGAAGCGGATTGGCCTATAAAAGCGGAATAACTGTATTAAACAGTCCTGGCACTATTGATGCTGATTATAGGGGCGAGATAAAAGTGTTGCTCATTAATTTATCAGATACTAATTTTACTATCAACAATGGCGACAGAATTGCACAGATGATAATAAGCAGGTATGAAAAAATTAATTGGAATCTTGTTTCAGAACTTTCTGAAACCGAAAGAGGAGCAGGTGGTTTTGGACATACCGGAAAAAAGTAATAATATATTTTAAATAAGTAAAGAAAAACTATGAAGATTATTGTGCCAATGGCCGGAATGGGTAAAAGAATGCGCCCACATACTTTAACAGTACCTAAACCCTTAATAAAAGTTGCCGGAAAACCTATAGTTCAACGGTTGGTTGAAGATATTGCCAAAGTAATTGATGAGAAAATAGATGAAATAGCTTTTGTAATTGGCGATTTTGGAAAAGATGTTGAGAACCAACTTTTGACTATTGCCAAAAACTTAGGAGCTAATGGTTCAATACATTATCAACACGAAGCCTTAGGTACAGCACATGCTATACTTTGTGCAGAACAGGCCCTAAGCGGTAAAGTCATTGTAGCCTTTGCCGATACCCTATTTAAAGCCGACTTTAAGATTGAGACCGCCCAGCACGATGGTATAATTTGGGTTCAAAAAATTGAAGACCCAACTATGTTTGGGGTTGTAAAAGTTGATAAGAATAATGTAATTACCGACTTTGTTGAAAAACCGCAACAATTTGTATCAGACTTAGCCATTATTGGCATATATTATTTTAAAGATGGTGAGTACTTAAGAAACGAACTTCAATATTTAATTGATAACAACATTAAAGAAAAAGGCGAATATCAGCTTACTAATGCTTTAGAAAATATGAAGCAAAAAGGAGCTAAGTTTTTACCCGGGAAGATTACCGAATGGCTAGATTGCGGAAACAAAGATGCTACAGTTTATACTAATTCCAGAGTATTAACATTCATTGAAAGTTCAGATTTAATTCATAGCACTGTCCAAAATATAAATTCTGTAATTATTCCCCCTTGTTATATTGGAGAAAATGTAATAATTGAAGAATCTGTTGTTGGACCTTACGTTTCAATAGGAGCCAATACCAAAATTAAAAGGTCAAATGTTTCAAACAGCATTATACAAAACAATACACAAATAATCAATAGTAATATTGAAAACAGTATGGTTGGAGCTTATGCTGAAATTAAACAAAAGCCTATGGATTTGAGTATTAGTGATTATTCTGTTTACAAAGTTTAACAGCAAACAGACAATCTAATTCTTTAATTTAGCTAAAAATAAACCTAGTTAATCTTGAAACAAACCTTTTACATTATACTGATTGTTGTTGCATCTATACATGTTGGTTGTAAAGGGAGTAAACAGGTTACATCCATAGGAGAAGATAAAACAGATAAAAGTGAAAATCCTGTTTTTACCAAAACAGATATTGACGAGAATTTTTATTTTTTAAATGCCAATAAAGAAAAGTTGTTAGGAAATACCGAAAATGCTATTCGGTTATTTAAGAAAAGCCTCCAAATTAACCCCAATAATGACGCAGCAGCCTATGAGTTATCTATTATCGCCTATAATATGGGCGATTTGCAAAGTGCCGAAGTGTATGGAAAAAAGGCTTACCATTTAAAACCCAATAACGAGTGGTATGCTATTCTTTTGGCGGATGTTTTGCAGAAAAACAACAAAATAGACGAAGCCATTAAAATTTACCAAAGTTTAATTGAAAAATATCCGGCCCGACAAGATTTATATTACGACTTTGCCGATTGTTATTTAAGAAAAAATAAGCCTAAAAACGCAATTGATGTTTACAACAAACTTGAAAAAGTAATAGGCATTGACCCTGAGCTTTCATTACAAAAAGAGAAGGTTTATATCAGAATGGGTGAGTTTTCTAAAGCTGTTGATGAAATTAATAAACTTATTGAAGCCTACCCCAATGAAGCACGCTATTATGGTATATTAGGAGAACTGTATAGTGCTAATAATATGGATACTCAAGCTGTTGATGCATATCAGAAAGCACTAAAAATTGAACCTGAAAACCCTTACATCAATTTATCGTTTGCGGAATACTATCGACAAAAACGCGACTATGATAAATCATTCCTTTATCTTAGAACCGCCTTTGAGTCAGAAGAGTTAGATATTGATACCAAAGTAAAAATATTGTTGAATTACTACTTAATTAGTGAAAAATCTGAGGAGCTAAGAAAGAAAAGTATAGAACTGTGTGATGTCCTTATTAAAGCGCATCCTAATGAAGCTAAAGTATATAGTATATCAGGCGACTTTTATTATCGTGAAAATGATTTAAATAAAGCCAAAGAAAATTACCAAAAAGCCATAGAACTAGATAAAAGCAAATTTGTATTATGGAATCAACTATTGGCTATTGAGTTTGAATTACAAAAATATGAAGATGTAATTAAACATGGCAATGAGGCTGTGGAACTTTTCCCGAATGAGCCGGGCATTTATTTATTTTTAGGGATTTCCTATTTGCAATTAAAAAAACCTGAGGAAGCTATTAAAGTACTTCTTCAAGGTAAAAATATGATTATTGACAATAAAACACTCAGCGCACAATTTTATGCTAATTTAGGTGATGCTTATTATCGTACAAAACAAATGGCTGAATCGGACCAAGCATACGAAGAAGCCCTTAAAATTAATCCTAACGATACTTATGTTTTAAATAATTATGCCTATTACTTATCCTTACGTAAAGAAAACCTAGAAAAGGCTGAGGAAATGTCAAAAAAATCAAATGAGATAGATAGAGATAATTCTTCGTACAACGACACCTATGGCTGGATATTATATACTATGGGAAAGTATGACGAAGCCCGAGAATGGATAGCGAAGGCCATTGAAAACGGGGCACAAAGTAATGCTGTTATTCTTGAACACATGGGAGATATTATGTTTAAACTAAACAAAATTGATGAAGCCATGGAGTATTGGGGGAAAGCACAAAAAAGCGGAAATGGGAGCAGTTTATTAGATCGTAAAATAAGCGAAAGAAGACTTATTGAATAAACATGAGAATTTTTAATGATGACAATTTTTTCACGAGTATTTTCTTCCTTAGGTTATATACTATTACTTACATTAGCTTTGGTATTTATTAGTTCTTGCCGCACTTTAAAACCGGTAAAGCCAACCACTACAATTAATGATACAACGGCTAAAAAATTAGACTTTAAAACCCCAAAAACTCTTACTAAGTATCTTAAGGAAAATGAATTTAACTTTGATTGGTTAAGCACTAAATTTAGTGCTACAGTTGAGAATGACGGAAGCAAGAACTCTTTTAATGTTTCGGTAAGAGCCAAAAAGGATAGTGCCATGTGGATTTCTGTATCTTTGTTGGGGATTGAAGGAGCCAGAATGTTGATTACCCAAGATTCGGTTAAATATATGGATAAAATAAATAAAAAATATTTTAAAGGCGATTACCAATATTTAAGCAAACTACTTAATTTAGGGGTTGATTTTGACGATGTGCAAGCTTTGCTTATAGGCAATAGCACGGAGTTTTATATGGAAGATGATAGACTTAAATCAGCCAAGGACAGCTCTTCTTACTTATTAAGTACCATAAAAAAAAGAAAGTTACATAAGATTTTGAAAGGAGATATAAATAAATCCTATAACGAAACTGTACAGAGTTATTGGTTAAATCCTTTAACCTTTAAAATACAAAAAACGGTTATCTTCGATATGCCTAACAACAGGACTTTCACGGCTAATTACTACAATTTTAAGCCAATTGAAAATGCTTATTTCCCATTTAAGGCTGATTTTTATATTGAAGCATCAAAAAAGATATTTGTTAATATTGAATATAGTAAAGTTGTACACGATGAAGCTTTAACTATGCCTTTTAATATACCTGAGAAGTATGAACGCATTTGGTAAATGGTTATTATTATTTTTTATTTTTCTGAATACCGTTGTTTGTGCTCAGAGCAAAAAGGAATTAGAAAAAAGGAAGGCAAAATTACAAAGTGAAATTAAAGCCACGAATAAGTTATTGGATGAAACTAAGAAGAATAAAAGAACATCCTTAAACCAATTAGTGACTTTAAATAAAAAGATTGGAATGCGTGAGGAGCTCATATCTACTATAGGTACAGAGTTAAATTTGTTGGGAAATCAGATTGATGAGAATCAACAAAAAATAAGTTACTTAGAAAAAGAGCTTGAGGTTTTAAAGAAAGAATATGCTGAAATGATAATTTTTGCCCATAGAAATCAGAGTAATTATAATAAGTTGATGTTTGTTTTCTCTGCCGATGATTTTAATCAGGCATTTAAAAGACTGAAATATTTTCAGCAATATGGTGAATATAGAAAAAAGCAAGCTGCATTAATTGATAGCACAAAGAGCAAAATAAATATGCAGAACAGGTTGCTGATGGGTAAAAAGGAGGAGAAGAATAAACTTTTAATTTCAGAGGAAGAACAAAAAGACTCATTAACTAAAGAAAAACAAGAGAAAGAGAAAGTATTATCGCAATTACAAAGTAAAGAAAAACAGCTTAAAGCAGAACTGGCCAAGAGGCAAGCTGATGCTAATAAATTGAATGCAGCTATTAAAAAGATTATTGATGAAGAGGTAAAAAAGGCACGAGAAGAGGCTAGAAGGGCTGCTGCCGAAGCAAAAAAGAAAAAGGAGACATCAAAAAATACAAGTGGAACAACTAACAAACCGGATGCAAAAGAACCGGAAGACAAAAGCGAACCCGAATTAAAGCTTACCCCTGAGGCTCAAAAATTATCTAATAATTTTGCAGCCAATAAATCAAAATTACCATGGCCGGTAACAGAAGGAATTATTAGTAGTGGTTTTGGGGAGCACGACCATCCTGTTTTAAAAGGGATTAAAGTAAAAAACAACGGCATTGATATTAGTACCAAGAATACAGCACCGGTACGAGCTATTTTTGAAGGAACGGTTTCAGGCGTAATTAGTATTCCTGGAGCCGGAAAAGCAGTTATTGTTCGTCATGGTGAATACCTTACGGTTTATTCGAATTTAGATAATGTAACCGTTAATAAGGGTGATAAGGTAAATACAAAACAACAAATAGGTAGGGTGTCAGAGAGCGATGATGATAGAGGTGAACTTCACTTTGAGATTTGGAAGGGTTCGGTATTGCTCAATCCGGCTCAATGGATAATTAATTAGCAATTGAGCTGAACTATATATTTGTATTAGACTATTTCCCAAACACTATTACCTCGCAATATAGCATCTAAATTTCCTTTACCCCGCGTTGTGGTTATTTTTTCAACTTGTTGGTTTAAAAGGTCTTCATAACATGCACGAGTTTCAGCATAAAATACACCAAAAGGACGAGGCATAGCACCCTCTTGGGTTGGATCATCAAACATTCGGGCTAAAATAAAGGCTTTGTTTCTGTCACTCTCATCATGAATCCATAAGTCATTTAACGAATAGTTGCTTAGTTCTACAATGCGCGGAGTAGTCCCATCTAAGATTATTCCTTTCTCGCTATCTTGCCCAAATACTAGTGGTTTACCATGATTTACAAAAACAGTATGCAACTTTTTAGTGGTCTTTTCAGTAAATAATTCAAAAGCCCCATCATTAAAAACATTGCAATTTTGGTATATTTCAATGGCCGAAGCCCCTTTGTGTAAATGTGCACGCTTTAAAATTTCACGCATGTGTATTGGATCTCTATCCATAGTGCGAGCAATAAATGAAGCATCGGCACCTAAACATAAAGCCACCGGATTAAAAGCGTAATCAACTGTTCCAAAGGGACTGGATTTGGTTATTTGACCCTTATGTGAAGTAGGCGAATATTGACCTTTGGTTAAACCATAAATTTCGTTGTTAAACAATAATATGTTTACATCAAAATTTCTGCGTAACAAATGAATAAAATGGTTACCGCCAATAGATAATGAGTCACCGTCACCGGTTATTATCCATACGCTTAAATCATCACGAACAGCTTTTAGGCCACTTGCAATGGCTGTTGCACGTCCATGAATACTATGCATTCCGTAGGTTTCCATATAATATGGAAAACGTGAAGAGCAACCAATTCCGGAAATAAAAACTATGTTCTCTCGTTTTAATCCTAATTCAGGAATAACGGTTTGTACTTGTTTTAATATTGAATAATCGCCACAACCCGGACACCAACGCACCTCCTGGTTGGTTACCAAATCTTTGGCGGTTAACGGTTTGTTATCATCCATCTTTAGCTTAATATTAAGCCGGGTTACCGGCTAGTATTGATTTTTGATTTAATAAAGTATAAACTGCCTCTTTAATATCTGAGGCGTGAAATGGTAATCCTTGAATTTTATTTATTCCTTGAGCAGGAACTAAATATTTATCACGGATAATTTTTACTAATTGTCCGTTATTTAATTCGGGCACCAAAATGTTTTTATGTTGTTTTAAGATACTTCCTAAATTTGAAGGAAAAGGGTTTAAATACTTAACATGTATATGGGCAACTGAAAACCCTTCGGCAATAAGTTCGGCTACGGCACTTTTTATTACACCGTATGTACCGCCCCATCCTACAAGCAGCACATCAGCATTTTTTTGACCATTTTCATAAGTTTGCTCAGGTATTCTGTGGCTTATCCCTTCAACCTTTGCAGCCCTCAGTTTAACCATTTTCTCATGATTATTCGGGTCATATGAAATGTTTCCGGTAATATCTTCCTTTTCTAATCCTCCTATACGGTGCTCAAGACCTTTAGTTCCGGGGATAGCCCACGGACGTGCCAATTTTTCGTTGCGAGCATAAGGCATAAAGTTTTCTATTGTATTACTGCTTTGTGCAAATTCAACTTTAATCTCGGGGAGCTCTGTACTGGAAGGAAATTTCCATGGTTCAGCACCATTCGCAATATAACCATCGGTAAGTAACATTACCGGGGTCATATATTCAACAGCAATACGGCACGCCTCAAAAACCATATCAAAACAATTGCTCGGACTGCATGCAGCAATAACCGGTACCGGAGCCTCCCCATTGCGACCATATACAGCTTGAAGTAAATCGGCCTGCTCTGTTTTTGTAGGTAAGCCCGTACTTGGCCCACCGCGCTGAACATTAACTATTACTAATGGTAACTCAAGCATTAAAGCTAAACCTATGGCTTCAGTTTTTAGAGCTATACCAGGCCCTGATGAGCCTGTTACCGCTAAAGCACCACCAAATGAAGCGCCTATTGAGGCGCAAATAGCGGCAATTTCATCTTCGGCCTGAAATGTTTTAACTCCAAAGTTTTTATGTTTACTCAGCTCATGCAAAATATCAGAAGCAGGAGTTATAGGATAAGTTCCGTAAAATAGCTTTAAACCCGATTTCTCGGCTGCTGCTATTAAACCCAAAGCAGTAGCCTGATTTCCGGTAATACCGCGATAAGTGCCTTTAGGCATAGGTGCAGCCTTAACTTCGTACCTGTTACTAAACACTTCACTTGTTTCACCAAAATTATAACCGGCTTTTAATACTTTTATATTGGCATCAATTAGTTGTTGATTATGCTTAAATTTATCTTCAATAAATTTAATAGTGGAATCCATTTTTCGGTTGTACATCCAGTATATGAATCCCAACAAAAACATGTTTTTTGAACGTTCTGCATCTTTAGTTCCTAAACCGCTTTCTGATAATGATGCCTTGGTTTGTTTTGTTACATCAATGGTATATAACTTATAATTATTTAAAGAGTTGTCCTCAAGTGGATTTTGGTTATCGTCATATTGAGCTAATTTTAAATTTTTACGGTCAAACCCATCAATATTAGCTATAATGGTTCCTCCTTTTTTTAGATTCTTTAAATTAGCTTTTAATGCTGCGGCATTCATAACCACCAATACATCTAATTTATCGCCAGGGGTATTTATTTTAACACTGCCAAAATGAAGCTGAAAACCCGAAACTCCGGCTAAAGTACCTTGTGGGGCACGAATTTCGGCCGGAAAATTTGGGAAAGTACTTATATCATTACCAAATAAAGCGGCTGTATCGGTAAATTGAGTGCCTGCTAACTGAATCCCATCTCCTGAGTCACCGGCAAACATAATGGTAACATCATCTTTTATTTCAGTTAATTTACTCATATAAAATATATATTGTTTATACAGGTGCAAAGGTACTAAATTTATACACTTATGATTTGTTATAAAAGCATAAGAATTTTAGCCTAAATATTGACTTTTTTCGTTCTTAATATACAAAAAATACATTGAGTTTTATATAAAGTTTAAACAGATTTAAAAATATGACCAAAGTCTTTAAATTAGGTTTGGCTTTATATATTGATTTTAGTAAATTTGCACGAATTTAAACTAACCTAAATAAAACCTATGAAAATATTAGTTTGTATAAGCAAAGCGCCTGATACTACAGCCAAGATTGCTTTTAAAGATAATAACACTTCATTTGATGAAAACAATGTACAGTATATTGTTAATCCTTATGATGAATGGTACGCTTTAGTTCGTGCCATTGAATTGACAGAACAGTTAAAAAAAGGTTCAATTACATTAATTACTGTGGGTGGGGCAGACATGGATGCCATTATACGTAAAGCCTTTGCTATAGGTGCCGATAACGGAGTTCGTATTGATGCAGAACCTACCGATGCTTATTTTGTTGCAGAACAAATAGCAGCTTATGCTAAAGAAAATGCTTTTGATATTATTTTTACCGGAAAAGAAACCATTAACTTTAATGGCTCAGCTATTGGTGGTATGATTTCTGAGATGCTTGATATGCCTTATATATCAATGGCAACCAAGTTAGATGTAAATGATACTACAGCAACTGCCGAGTGTGATATTGACGGAGGAACTGAAGTAGTTGAATGTTCGTTTCCTTTTGTAATTAGTGCAAATAAAGGAATGGCCGAAGCACGTATTCCTAACATGCGTGGAATTATGGCCGCTCGTACTAAAGAATTAAAAGTTATTCCGGCAATAGCTGCCGAAAAACTTACGGGAGTATCAAGCTATGCCTTATCACAGGGTAGAACAACTTGTAAAATGATTGATGCTGAAAATGCAGCCGGTTTAATTGATTTGTTGCATAACGAAGCAAAAGTAATTTAGTAATTAATTTTTAAACTATCAAGAAATGTCAATATTAGTATATACCGAAATCTCAAAAGGAAAAATTAAAAAAGTATCTTTAGAAGCTGTCAATTATGCTGCACATATAGCTTCGGCAACCGGAAGTTCTACAACAGCTATCATTATTAATCCGGGCGATGTTAATTTAGATGACTTAGGTAAAGCCGGAGCAAATAAAGTGTTGAGTGTTTCAAACAGCAATATCAACACTAGCGACTCGCAAGTAATGGCGCGCGTTTTGAATTTTGCAGCTGAGGCAGAAAATGCCCAAATAGTTATTTTTTCTCATGACTATACAGCAAAAGCCGTAGCTCCTCGTTTAGCAGCGCGAATGAAAGCAGGATTTGTACCGGGCGCTATTGATTACCCTACAACTGATGGACAGTTTAGTGTTTCCAAAAATGTATTTTCAGGAAAAGCTACAGCCAATTACCAAATTTTCAGCTCAAAAAAAGTAATTAGTTTATTACCCAACACCTTTCAGGTGCAAACCAGCGGAAGCCCTGTGGCTTCAACAAGTTTTGATATACCGGCCGATTTATTGAACTCACGAATAAAAGTAAAAGAAGTAAAACGCGAAAGCAATGAGTTATCACTTCCCGAGGCTGAACTTGTTGTTTCGGCAGGTCGTGGTTTAAAAGGCCCCGAAAATTGGGGAATGATAGAAGATTTAGCTAAAGCTTTAGGTGCTGCAACAGCATGTTCTCGTCCTGTTTCTGATTTGGGATGGCGTCCACACCACGAGCATGTAGGACAAACAGGCTTGGCCATACGACCTAACTTATATATTGCAGTAGGTATTTCAGGGGCAATTCAACATTTAGCCGGTGTTAACGGAAGCAAAACAATTGTTGTTATTAACAAAGACCCGGAAGCTCCATTCTTTAAATCTGCCGACTATGGAATTGTAGGTGATGCCTTTGAGATTGTACCTAAATTAATAGAGGCTGTAAAAAAATTCAAAGCTTCTCAGAATTAATAAAATTCAGTAAATTTATCCGACTATACATTGATATGTCGGATAAATGTTTTTATATAACTTAGGTTTGTGAAAAAAATTAAATTAGAAATATTAGCCTTATCATACAGCCAAACGCAAAGTGGAGCTTACGCTTTGGTATTAGCCGAAACCGATGGTAACAGAAGATTACCTATAATTATTGGAGCCTACGAAGCTCAAGCTATTGCCATTGAATTGGAAAAAATGATTCCGAGCAGACCATTAACCCATGATTTACTAAAAGCTTTTGCCGAAGGTTTTGATATTGTCATAACCGAAGTAATAATTTATAAAATTGTGGAAGGGGTATTTTATTCGAAGCTTGTTGCCAACAATATTCAACAAACAGCAGAAATTGATGCACGCACTTCTGACGCCATTGCCTTAGCTTTACGCTTCAATTGTCCTATTTACACCTATGAGTCAATACTGTCAACCTACGGTGTAGTGCTTGACGAAAAAAGCAATAAACTTAAAGGAGGTGAAGATGAGTCTCAAGGCACTGAAACTAAAACTAAAAGAAAAGCACTATCGGACAAAGGCTCAAATCTTGCCGATATAAATGAGGAAGAGCTGAAAAAAATGCTTCAAGAAGCCATAGATAATGAAGATTATGAGAAAGCTTCACATATTAGAGATGAACTGAATAATCGGAATAAAAATGAATAATCATTTTTAGGCGAAGTATCTGTTTTTTTTCTTTAATAGAAAGGGTCAATAAAATACCAAGAAGAATTTTATATGATAAACTTTTTATTTTCAATATAAATGAAACCTATAAAACTGTTTGCTTTAGTGTTAGTTAGTGTAATTTTTGGAGCTAATTTAACTTATGCCCAAAACACTATCTTTAGTCAAATAATTACTACTGACGGACTTAGTAGAGATTATAGTATTTACATTCCGGCATCTTATGATAGTACAATTTCTTATCCTTTAATTTTTAACTTTCATGGATACAATTCAAATTATTTGGAGCAAGAAGTGTATGGAGACTTTAGACCTATAGCCGATACTGCAGGATTTTTAATTGTTCACCCAAATGGATCAACGGATAATTTCGGGAATAGCTCATGGAACACTTTTGATAATGGTACAGTTAATGATGTAGCATTTATTTCTGAACTATTGGATACGTTAATAGCAACTTATAATATTGACACTAACTCGGTGTATAGTACCGGAATGAGCAATGGTGGTTTTATGAGTTATGAATTAGCCTGTCAGCTAAGCCAAAGAATAGCTGCTATTGCATCGGTTACGGGTTCAATGTTACCTTCACATATTGCTGCTTGTAATTGCCAGCACCCAATGCCGGTTATGCAAATACACGGTACTGCTGATGGAACAGTGCCTTATAATGGAAATATTTTATTTGAACCAATCGAGTCGTTGGTAAACTATTGGGTGCAATTTAATAATTGCGATACGCTGCCAATTTATAACCAGGTACCTAACACTGTACTTACCGATTTATGTACTGCTGAGCATTACGTTTATATGAATGGCAACAATGGTACAGAGGTTGAGTTCTATAAGATTATTGATGGAGGTCATTCATGGCCCGGAGCACCTGTAAATATAAATGTTACCAATATGGATTTTAGTGCCAGCACTGAAATATGGCGATTTTTTAGAAAATATCATCTAAATAATATAGTAACAGAAGCCAAAGCTAAGGAAAAAAGTTTCAAGTTCTCTGTTTACCCTAACCCTTCAAATGGGGCAGTAAACATGTTGTTTGATGATAATAATTTAAAATCTGTGGTTATAAAAGATGCCTTAGGGCGGGTAATTCATACCATTGAATTATATTCCAACCAATACCAATATCAATTACCCAATATAGGGTTGTACTTTATTACAGTAATAAGCAATACAGAAACCATTACCACAAAGGTTATTAACCGGTAATTTAAATCGCTCAGGTTAAGCTACTCGAAGTTTATTAAAGTTACTTTTTTTAAGTTTGTCGCTAACATAACGACTGGTAATTTTTAATTCTTTCTCGTTAGTCCCCGGAATTTCAAACATGGCATCAGTCATAATAGTTTCGCAAATAGAGCGCAACCCACGTGCTCCTAATTTAAATTCAATGGCCTTGTCAGTAATTAAATCAAGAGCAGCTTTATCAAAACTTAACTTAATATTATCCATCTCAAACAATTTAATATATTGCTTAATGATGGCATTTTTCGGTTCCGTAAGTATTCTACGAAGCGCATTTCTATCTAAGGGATCAAGATGAACCACTACCGGCAATCGCCCAATTAACTCAGGAATTAGGCCGAAGGTTCTCAAATCTAGAGGTGATACATATTGCAAATAATTATCCTTATCTATTTCTTCTTTGTTGTTGGAAACATTGTATCCGATTATTTGAGTTTGAAGGCGTCTGGCAATTTTTTTATCAATTCCATCAAAGGCTCCACCACAAATAAACAATATATTTTTTGTGTTAACCGATATCATTTTTTGTTCAGGATGCTTACGCCCACCTTGCGGAGGAACATTAACTTGAGCTCCTTCCAACAACTTTAATAATGCTTGCTGAACGCCTTCCCCGCTAACATCACGGGTAATAGAAGGATTATCGCTCTTACGCGCAATTTTATCTACCTCATCAATAAAAACAATACCTCTTTCTGCGGCTTGTACATTATAATCTGCACTTTGCAATAATCGGGTTAAAATACTTTCTACATCTTCGCCCACATAGCCTGCCTCGGTAAGCACGGTGGCATCGGCAATACAAAACGGGACATTAAGTATTTTTGCAATACTGCGGGCCAGCAATGTTTTACCGGTACCGGTTTCACCAACCATAACAATGTTTGATTTTTCTATTTCTACATCGTCATCTTCGGGTTGCGACTGGGTAATTCGTTTAAAGTGATTATATACGGCTACGCTCAATACTTTTTTTGCAGCCTCCTGACCAATAACATGCTCATCTAAATGAGCCTTTATTTCTGAAGGCTTCAATAAATTTATTTTTTTTGAATCCTTAGCTCTTCTTTCGCTTGTTTCTTCACTGATAATACCGTGGGCTTGTTCAATACAAAAGTTGCATATATGACCATGAATGCCTGCAATTAATATCGAAACATCTTTTTTGTCTCTCCCACAAAAAGAGCATTTGGTTGGTGTTTTTTCCATGTCAAAATACGTTATCCGTTAATCATAATACGGATAAGGAAATGATTTGTTTGTAATACTATGAAATAAATTATAAGTGCTTAAAAGTGGCCTTTGGAAACCTAAGCAAGGTTTATTTGCTTACATTGCGTATTAAAACCTCGTCAATCATTCCATAAGCTTTTGCTTCTTCTGAGGTCATCCAATAGTCACGATCACTATCTTTCCAAACAGTTTCGTAATCTTTACCGCTATGAAAAGCAATGATATCGTATAACTCTTTTTTTAGTTTTTGTATTTCACGAGCTGTAATTTCAATATCAGAAGCTTGTCCTTGTGCACCACCCATAGGTTGATGAATCATTACTCTTGAGTGTTTTAAAGCAGTACGTTTTCCGGCTGCACCTGCACACAATAGTACAGCCCCCATAGAAGCTGCCATTCCTGTACATATAGTTGATACATCACAATTAATATATTGCATGGTATCATATATTCCTAACCCTGCATATACAGAGCCTCCCGGAGAGTTAAGATAGATCTGAATGTCTTTTTTTGAGTCAACCGACTCTAAAAAAAGTAACTGTGCTTGAATAATATTAGCCACATAATCGTTAATCCCTACTCCTAAAAATATTATTCTATCCATCATCAAACGAGAAAATACATCCATTGAGGCAACATTCATTTGTCTTTCTTCAATAATGGTAGGTGATATATAATCATTGTAAATAGAGGTGTAATTATGTAGTGTTGCACTACTTATTCCACGGTCTTTTACAGCAAATTTTTTAAACTCATTAGCTAATGACGACATATTATTATTGGTTTTTAGTTATTAATAATTTTAGTGTCTATGATAAAATTCTTCAAAAGGAACTTCGGTAAAGTTAAGTTTTAATTTAGATTTAAAAAACTCTAATAAACGATTATCGTATAATTTTTCAACAATACGATTATATTCTTTTTCGTCCGATAATATACGATTAGTGGTACTACTCAAGTCTTCCTCTTCCATTTCAATTCCTCCGTTGTACATAGCATATTGTTTTTTAATTAAATCTTTTACATAATTCCTAATTTCATCTTCAGCTACAACAATATTGTTTTGTTTTAATACTTTGTTTATTACCAATTGGGTTTTTAGTCGTTCGGCAAATATTGGAAACTCTTTTTCTATTTGCTCGGTATTTTGTTTTTTATCATTAGTTAATAATAACCATCTTTTTAAAAACTCTTCGGGCAATTGTAAGTCGTACTTCTTCACCAAACCTTTTATAACATCACTCATAAAAAACTTATCACTCTCTGCATTAAACATAGAGTTTAGTTCGCTTTTTATTTTGGCTCTAAATTCTTCAATAGAATTAACCGAGTCGCCATATATCTTATGGTAAAACTCCTGATTAAGTTCAGCAAGTTCAACACGACTAATATTGTTTATGGTAAACCTGAATTTACTGCTTAGTGATTCAGCCTGTGGTTTGGTAATTCCAAGCATGGCGCCAAGGTCAGCTAAATTCCCTGTAATATCATGAGGGTCGAGTATTATAGTGTCTTCTTTTTTCAGACCTTCAAAACGTTTTGCCAAATCGGCATTTTTAATAGTGTTAATTGCCACAGAAGAACTTTTTTTAATACCATCAGAAAGCACATTTTCTTCTTGGTCAAGCTCGGCAAATTCACCAAATACAATATCCTCGGCTTCGACTTTTTCCGGATTACTTACTTTGCCGTATCTGCGTTGCATTTCTTCAATTTCCTTATCCACCATAGTATCATCTACCTTTATCATTTTATACTCAAAAGGTTCGTTATCAATATTGATACTAAATTCAGGAGCATGCCCTAACTCATACGAAAATTCAACATCTTTTAAGTTATCCCAGTCAATACTATCGTTTTCTGAGCTAACCGGTATAGGCTGACCAATAATTTCAATTTTGTTGGTATTGATATATTCATTTACCGAATGATTTAATAATTTATTTATTTCATCGGCTAAAACAGATTTTCCGTACATTTTTTTCACTAACCCAACCGGAACTTTCCCTGGCCTAAAGCCCGGCATACTTGCTTTACGTTGAATTTCTTTTAATTGACTATCTACTTTTTGTTGGTAATCGGCCGGACCTAATTTTATTTTTAATACCGAGTTAAGATTGTTTACTTTTTCTTGTGTAATATTCATCTATTCTAAAAATTGGGCTGCAAATATAGTTATTTTAGGTCTAATTCCTGAAAATGGAAAATTATTTATCAAATTGTAAGGGTTAATGACATAAAATTTAGTATAATTGTAAATTGTTGTTAACAAGCTTTTATAGTTAATGATGGATAGAATTTGTTTAGATTGTGGTGAGAAAATTGTTGGTCGTTCAGACAAAAAGTTTTGCAACGATCAATGCCGTAATAACTATAACAATAAACTAAGCAGCACCACTAACTCCGAGATTAGATATATTAATAATATATTGCGAAAAAATCGAAGAATTTTAGAAGAAATTGCAGATAATGATGAAGGGAAGGCAAAAATAAGTTTAACAAAACTGAATGAAAAGGGATTTAATTTCAAATACTTTACACATATATACCAAACCAAAACCGGCAATGTTTACCATTTTTGTTATGAGTATGGTTATTTAGGGCTTGATAATAACTATTATATGATTGTAAAAAGAACAGAAAATTAATAATAACTACTTTGTGATAGTATCTAATAATAGCCTATGGCAACTTGCGTTATATAAAAGGATTTTTCTTATTATCCCTTTTGTTCTTTTTTCGTTAATATCCAAAGCGCAGCTATATAATTTTAAAAGTTTTTCATTAGAGGAAGGATTAGCACAGAGTGAGGTTAATTGTATTTTTCAAGATTCCAGAGGATATATTTGGGTGGGCACCTCAGGTGGTGGTATTTGTAGATTTGATGGTAAGGAGTTTATTACCTTCGATTCAGAGAACGGATTGGGAGGGCAGATTGTTACCGGAATTGCAGAAGACAAAAACGGAAATTTATGGATTGGGGCTACATGGGGAGGGCTATCAAAGTTTGACGGGAAGAAATTTACCATTTACAACAAAGGTCTGCCTAGTAGTTATATTACTAAAATTTATATTGATAAGCAGGGTAAAATATATGCAGGAACTATTGCCGGTATAAGCTATCTAAAGGATGGAAAATTTGTTTCTATTAAACAAGAACTTAAAGCAAAAATTAAAATTAGCGGAATAAAACAAGACAAACAGGGGAAAATATGGGTAGCCTCTGATAAGGGTTTGTTTACACTCGAAGATAATACCTTAAAGTCAATAAATAACGCCACACGGGAAGGAATTGTAGCCTTTGATATTGATACCAATAATAGGATAAACCTAATATTAGAATCAAATAAAATTTTTTTACAGCAAATTAAAGCAGACGGGACATTAAATACCGCGGAAAATATTTCGTCAGACCTTCCAACAGTACATGCCGATGACCATTATAACAATATTTATATAGATCGTTTAAACCGGAGGTGGATTACAACCAGTACATCGGGTTTATTTTGCCAAGAAAGTGATGGGTATTTTCATTACAGTACAAAAAATGGATTGCAAAGCAATAAAACTATTTCCGTGTATCAGGACAGCCATAATACTATGTGGATTGGTACCAGAGGCTTTGGACTAATAAAATTTAAAGATCGATCCTTTACCTATTTTGACAACATTAATGGTTTGAACCAGGAAGAAGTATTTAGTATGGCTGTAGATAATGACAATAATTTATGGTTTGGCTCAAACTTTTTGGGAGTATTAAAATACGATGGAAAAAGGGTTATAAACTATAAAGAAGACCCTTTAATCAGAACTTTGCATTTACAAAGTATTTGTGTTTTGCAAGATAAAAGAATACTTTTTGGAGGCTCAAGAGGCTTAGTTGTTTATGATGGGAATAGCTTTAAACGATTGCCTGGCGTGCCGGAGGAACCCCGATTAAGGATTAGCACAATTTTTCAAAGTCAAAATGGGGATATTTGGGTGGGAACATCAGGACAAGGAGTTTATAAATATCGTAATGGAAAATTAATATCAGTAATTGATGCAAAAAAATTATATCAAATAAATATTTACAGTATTTGCCAAATAAAAGATGAAATATACGTGGGAACTGCTGTTGGAGTATGGGTAATAAAAGATGATGATTTTTCTTTTTTAGATAATAACAAAAGTTTTTGTAATTCATATATTGGATCAATGGCGGTAGATAAATTCAATAGGTTGTGGATAGGGACAGACAAGTGTATTTCATTTTGGGATGGGAAGAAATTTGTTAATTATGGAGTAAAGAGCGGATTATCGGCAAGCACTATTTATTCGGTTATATGTGATAAAGATGGAAATATATGGGCAGGAACCAATAAAGGTATTGATAAGCTTTCGTTTGATGAGAAGGGTGCTTTATTAAATATAAAGAGTTATGGATTAAATGAAGGATTTAAAGGAATAGAATGTAATAGTCGCTCAGTGGCAATGAACAAAGAAGGGGAGATTTATTTTGGAACAGTAAAAGGAATAATAAAATACAATTCCTTATTGGAAATACCCCAGAACTCTAAAGATATTCTACAAATAGAATCATTTAAAGTTAATTTTAATGAGTATGTTAATACACAGGAAGAATATAAAGATTATTGGTATAGGTTAGCCTTAAACCCCAAACTACCTTACGGTACAGATAGGGTATCATTTAGTTTTTATGCGATTAATCCCTCTAACCCATATAAGAAGAAGTATTCTTATATCCTTGAAGGTGTTGATAATGAGTGGTCTCCTTGGTCTCAATTAAACATAGCTTCCTATTCAAACCTATCTCCCGGGAAATACACGCTAAAAGTTAAGTCAATCAATAATAATAATTTAGAAAGTAATATTGTTGAATATCCTTTTGAAATAAAAACTCCCATTTATATGAATATTTGGGTTATATTATTGGTATCTGCTATAGCCGGATATTTATATTATTTTTACAACAAGTATAAGAAAAAATTAGCGTTGAAGGACTTAGAGAAATTAGAATATATTATAGCCGAACGTACTTACCAAATTCAAAAACAAAATGAAGAGAAAGAAATATTATTAAAAGAAGTTCATCATAGAGTAAAAAACAACTTGCAGGTAATAAACAGTTTAATAAACATTCAAGCAACCTATATTGAAGATAAAAAAGCATTACATGTGTTTGAAGAATGTAAAAACCGAATCAGAACTATTTCGCTCATCCACGAAAGACTATACAAATCGAAAGACTTTAAAAAAATTAATTTAAAAGAATATATCATAATACTAATACAGGATTTGATTAAGATTTACAATATTGATAAAGAAATAGAGTTGAAAACAGAATTGCAAACAGAATACTTTAACCTGAACACATTGGTACCCCTTGGATTGCTTCTAAATGAGATTGTGTCAAACTCACTTAAATATGCGTTTGTTGATTTGAAAAAAGGTGAAATAAGTATTAGGTTAACAGAGAAAGGGTATAATGTTTATGAAATGACAATCGGTGATAATGGGAGGGGGTTTGATATAAACCCGAATAATACAGAGAATAACACCTTGGGGCTGGAACTAATAAAAGTTCTATCGGCACAATTAGATGGTTTTGTTGAAAAATTGAATGTTTCAGGAACAGTTTATCGTTTAAGTTTTAAGCTTCAGAAAAATTAGAGATATATTTACATAATATTTCATCGCTTTAACTATGAGAAAGTATATTTTACTTTACATTTTTTTATGTGCCTGCTTAACTGTATGTTTAGCGCAACAAACCTCTTCAACCATTTTTATTGTAAAATTTTCAGATAAAAATAATACACCCTACACCGTAGGAGCACCATTACAGTACTTATCACAAAAAGCCATTGACAGGAGAAATAACCAAGCCATTACTATTTCGCAACAAGATTTTCCTGTAAATAATAACTATATAAGTCAAATTGAGAACACAGGAGCTCAGGTGTTAAATCGTTCAAAATGGTTAAATGCTGTTTCTATATATTGTAATGATTCAACCATCTTGACTCAAATTCAAAATCTTCCATTTGTTGTTAACATAAACGCTGTTCAACGAAAGGCCATTACACCCAAAGAGTCAAAATTTGAAAATGACTTCAAACCATTAAATAATAATTTAAAAATCCAACAAAGTAGTTCTACCTCATTACTTGATTACGGACCGGCATATACACAAATTCACATGCTCAATGGCGATATGCTACATAATGCCGGTTATTTAGGGAATAATAAAACTATAGCTGTTATAGATGCGGGTTTTTTAATTACCAACCAATGCGAAACCTTTGATAGTTTATTTATCAATAATCAAATAAAGGGAACTTGGGATTTTGTATCACGCCATAGTAATGTCTATGACGATCATTATCACGGAACGTATGTATTATCTATTATGGGGGGTAATTCACCCGGTTCTTTAATTGGTACTGCGCCAAAGGCTGATTATTGGTTGTTACGTAGCGAAGATGCAGCAAATGAATACCTAATTGAAGAGTTTAATTGGGTATGTGCTGCAGAGTTTGCCGATAGTGTGGGAGCCGACATTATAAACTCATCATTAGGTTATACCACTTTTGATAACCCGGCTCAAAACCATACTTATGCTGATTTAGATGGACAAACAGCCATGGCGAGTATTGGAGCAGAAATAGCAGCCTCCAAAGGAATGGTTGTTTGTAACAGTGCCGGAAATAGTGGTAATAACCCTTGGCTGCGCATTTCAGTTCCTGCTGACGCCAATAATATTCTTACAGTAGGAGCTGTTGATTCTAACGAGAACGTGGCCGATTTTAGTTCGCGCGGAAATAGTGCTGATGGGCGTATAAAGCCAGATTTGGCTGCTCAAGGGGTTGCCACGGTTGGGCAATATCAACCCTTACAGTTTATAACGGGCAATGGTACTTCTTTGTCTAGCCCCTTAATTGCAGGTCTTTGCGCTTCGTTGTGGGAGGCAGCACCAACACTTAAAGCATCAGAGTTAATACAAAAAATACTGCAAAGCTGCGATCAGTTTAATAGCCCCGATTCTCTTAAGGGGTACGGTATTCCTGATTTTGCACAGGCCTATTATATTATAACCGGGCAAAAGTTAGAGCATATAAATATAAGTCGTGTAGAACTTATTGCTCCCAACCCCTTTAACGATATGATTAGAATAAAATACTACTCGGGCGATACTCAGGAAATAGAAATTAAAATGTTTGATATAATGGGCAGAGAAGTATTGCGAGATAAGTTGTGGTGTGAAGGCAGAAGTATTAATGATTTTAATCTTCCTATGGCTAATAGTATGGGTAAAGGATTATATATATTAGAAATAGTGGGTAAAAAAGATCGTATCATAGCCAAATTAATAAAGCAATAAAGTAATATTATTTTAGTTAGACCCCATTTTTTTAGGGGGTGTTGTTTGAGAAAATATAATTTTTACTATTTTAATGTAAATTTTTTAGGGGGGTGTTGTAGAATATTTAAAAAAATATTTATTTTTGCCCCCATAAAATAACATTAAATAATATTAAAATGTCCTCTTTAAGATTTACAGCCTTTAACGAAGTGCTACACCGCACTCCTGTTGCACCATTAGTTTCATATAGTAAGAGTTCTGAAATTTATGGAATCAGAGTATTTAATAAACGTGCCATGCGTGAGTTTATACCTAAAGAAGCGTATGAAAATATAATGGAAGCCATAGAGAAAGGAACCATTATTGATCGTAAAATAGCCGGTATTGTTGCTACCGGAATGAAGGCATGGGCTATGAGCAAGGGGGCAACACATTATACCCATTGGTTTCAGCCTTTAACCGGTACTACTGCCGAGAAACACGATTCTTTTTTTGAGCCTGACAGCAAAGGAAATGCCATTGAGAGCTTTGAGGCCGATAAATTAGTACAACAGGAACCGGATGCATCAAGTTTTCCGAGCGGAGGTATTCGTAACACTTTTGAAGCTAGAGGTTACACCGCTTGGGATCCTACCTCGCCTGCTTATATAATTGGAAAAACATTATGTATTCCTACTATATTTGTTTCGTACACCGGTGATGCTTTAGATTATAAGACCCCTTTGCTTAAGGCCTTAAATGCAGTTGATAAAGCGGCTGTTGAGGTTTGCCAGTATTTTGATAAAAATATTACAAAAGTTAATGCTACCTTAGGGTGGGAGCAAGAATATTTCTTGGTGGACTCGGCTTTGTTTAATGCTCGTCCTGATTTGACTATGACAGGCCGTACACTTTTTGGACATATTCCGGCAAAGGGGCAACAATTAGACGACCACTATTTTGGAAGTATTCCTGAACGTATTTTAAATTATATGCGCGAGCTAGAGGCCGAATGTTTAATGCTTGGAATTCCGGTAAAAACCCGTCACAACGAAGTAGCACCTAATCAATTTGAGTGTGCCCCTGCCTTTGAAGAGTGCAATTTAGCGGTTGACCATAATCAATTATTAATGGACATTATGTCAAAATTGGCTGAACGACATAATTTTAAGGTATTATTTCATGAAAAACCTTTTGCCGGAGTAAATGGTTCAGGTAAACATAATAATTGGAGTTTAAGCACAAATACCGGAGTAAACTTGTTATCGCCCGGAAAAAATCCAAAAACCAATTTACAGTTTCTTACATTTTTTATCAATACCATAAAAGCAGTTCACGAACATGCCGACCTACTTCGCTCATCTATAGCTACTGCCGGTAACGAATACCGATTAGGGGCTAATGAAGCTCCTCCGGCCATTATGTCTGTTTTTATAGGAAGTCAACTCTCCGAAATTCTTGATGAAATTGAGAAAAAAGTAAAAGCCGGAAAGATGTCGGCAGATGAAAAAACAGATTTAAAATTAGGAATAGGCAAGATACCTGAAATATTGTGGGACAATACAGATAGAAACAGAACATCGCCATTTGCATTTACCGGAAATAAGTTTGAATTTCGTGCTGTTGGCTCATCGGCTAATTGTTCATTGCCTATGACAGTGATTAACACTATTGTTGCTGAACAATTGACACAATTTAAAAAAGAAGTAGATGTTTTGATTGAGAAAGGAGTTGGAAAAGATGAAGCCATATTTAAAGTGTTGCGCGAGTATATAGTTGCCTCAAAAAATATTAGATTTGAAGGAAACGGATATGGTGACGAGTGGGTTAAAGAGGCTGAAAAGAGAGGTTTGAAAAATATTAAAACTACTCCCGAGGCGTTAGAGGTTTTAGTATCAAAGAAAACAAAAAAACTTTTCCTTGCTCATAAAATATTTAACGAGCGCGAGATGGAGGCCCGTCATGAAATTTACTTAGAAACTTACACAAAAAAGATACAAATAGAATCGAGAGTAATTGGCGATTTGGCCTTAAATCACATAGTGCCGGTAGCTATACGCTATCAAAAAGTATTGGTTGACAATGTAAAAGGGTTAAAAGAGCTATTTGCCGGAAAAGAATTTCAGACTATTGCCGGAGAACAACTTGAAATGATAAAAACTATATCAGAAAGAGTCTCGGTTATCATATCATCTGTAAATAAAATGATAGAAGAGCGTAAAAAAGCCAATAAGCTGGAACATGGTAAAGAACAAGCATTAGCCTACTGCCATAAAGTAAAACCTTATTTTGAGGTAATCAGGTATGAGGTTGATAAATTAGAATTATTACTCGATAACACCTATTGGCCTTTACCTAAGTACCGAGAGTTGCTGTTTACAAAATAGGATTATTTTGAAGATTGATTTTAAAGACAGATTCTTATTTTATGTTTTGTTTTTGTTCTGCAACTACACTGCAATAGCTTATACAATCAGTGGTACGGTTAAAGATGAAAAAGGAAAGGTAATACCATTTGCCAGTGTTTTTGTGAGTGGCACAACCATTGGTACAAGTTGTAATGAAGAAGGCTTATATACCCTTAATTTGAGTAATGGGAATTATTCAATTACCGTAAAAAGTATTGGTTATAAACCCGAAACTAAAACAATTATTCTTGACCAAAACAACGCAACACTCAATTTTGTATTAAAAGAAGAAACTGTTCAAATTAAAGAAATGATTGTGTATGCAGATGCCGAAGACCCGGCTTATGCCGTAATCAGAAATGCAATTAATAAGCGCAAATTTTATAAAGATCAAGTGGAATCATACTCGTGCAATGTTTACATTAAAGGAGTTCAAAAACTTAAAGATGTTCCACGCAAGGTAATGGGCGTGAAAGTAAACATTCAAAATAGCTGGGATAAAACCTCGGGAATAATATACATGTCAGAATCGGTCTCAAAGTTTAGTTTTAAACAGCCCGATAAAATCAGAGAAGAAATGATTTCCTCACTGGTAAGTGGTGATAATCAAGCTTTCAGCTATAATCAGGCCAGCGATATGTTGTTTAATTTTTATGAGAATGTTTTGGACATTGCGGGTTTGGGAAATAGGGGTTTTATATCACCTATATCCAACAGTGCCATGTTAACCTATCGCTATAAGTTGTTGGGAACCTTTTACGAAAACGGACAACTTATCAATAAAATACAGGTAATTCCTAAACGAAAAAATGATCCGGCCTTTGCCGGAATTATTTATATTATGGAAGACAGTTGGCGTATTCATAGCACCGATTTGTATTTAACAAAAGATGCCCAGATTGAATATGTGGATACGCTTTACATAAATCAAATTTTTTTACCTGTAACTGATGATATTTGGATGCCTTTTACCAACAAGTTCTCTTTTAGCTTTGATTTTATGGGGTTTAGAGGAGGAGGAACTTATCTTGGAATAAACTCTGATTATAAAATTAATCCTTATTTCCCATACCGATATTTCTCTAGCAACCAAATGGAAGTAAAAGAAGATGCCAATAAAAAAGATTCGATATATTGGAAAGAAAATAGGCCTGTAGCTTTAACATACGAAGAAGAAAGAGATTATAGATGGCGCGATAGTGTTGCTGCCATTAAGAACACCAAACAATTTAAAGACTCGGTAGATAAAGAAAGAAATCAATTAAAATGGACTAGTTTTATTACAGGATACAACTATAGGAATACTCATGAAAAATGGGGTTGGGGTATAAACTCCCCCGGTTCATTTTTGTCATTTAATACGGTGCAGGGCTTATGTATATTGCCGATAGTAAGTTATTATAAAGACTATGAGAACAATAAAAGTACAACCTATAGAGGCGGCTTAGGTTATGGTTTTGCCAATAAAACTTGGTTGGGTTATTTAATGTACCAGAATAATTATAATCCACTAAAATCGGCTCAATTTTCAATAAATGCCGGCAGTGTTTTTGAACAATATAAACCTTACGCTATCCCTCCTTTTTTCAATACAGGATATACACTTCTTAAAGAAGAAAATTTCATGAAACTATATCAAAGGAATTATATATCTATCTCTAATAATAGCGAAGTTGTTAATGGTGGATATTTAAAACTTAATTTACAGTATGCCTACAGAAAAGCCGCTGTAAATCATAGTTCCTATAGCTTTCGCAATATAAAAAATAAAGAATTTTGGTCTAATAACCCTGAAGATAAAGTAAATGATGCCCCTGCTTTTAAAGAACATTCTTTAATACAGCTTAGTCCTGAATTTACCTACAAGATTAAACAAACCTATATTAAATATCCGCATTACAAATATATGTTGGATAACAATTACCCTGAGCTGAATCTAAAATACACTTTGGGATATACTATTGAAAAGGGAAATAATAAGTACTTTGATTTTGCAATTTTTTCATTAAAGCAAAGTCTTAATATGAAATTATTTGGCGAATTTAATTATCAATTATCTGCCGGAAAATCACTCTTTAGGAAGCCTAATTACTTTATTGATTATTTTCATTTTAATGAAAAAAATATCTTTATAGCTTCTATGGAACTAACTAATTTTTTGTTGTTAGATTATTATACCTACAGCACCAATAACTATTTTTTGCAAGCCCACGGAGAGTATAACATGAAAGGCTTTTTGTTTAACAAAATACCCCTGATAAAACTATTACGTTTGCAAGAAGTACTTTCTATACATTATTTGAATAACGACCATATTCAAAAT
Source organism: Bacteroidia bacterium (assembly GCA_020845635.1). GTDB lineage: Bacteria > Bacteroidota > Bacteroidia > UBA4408 > UBA4408 > CAIKXD01. Next base: position 87,479 of record JADLFI010000037.1, on the reverse strand, counting down.
TATTTTGAGTTTGGTATAGGGATACAAAGACTCTTTCTTCGATTAGAATTATTGGCAGCTTATAGTCAAAAAACAAGAATAAACTCCGGAATAAAAATTAAAGTTGGATTATAATCCAGTTTTTTTCTATGCTTTATTACCTTCTTTTGGGAAAACTATGGTAGGGGAAAACTTTTTAGCATGTTCAAAATTCATACCGGCATAGGAGATAATAATTACTTCATCGCCTTCTGAAAAATGTAAGGCAGCCGGCCCGTTTAAGCAGATAACTCCCGAACCTCTTTTACCCTTAATTACATAAGTAATTAAACGCTGACCGTTACGATAATTTAGCACATGAACCTGCTCGTTTTCAATTAGATTGGCAGCATCCATTAAATCTTCATCAATAGTAACAGAGCCTATATAATCAATATTGGCTTCGGTAACCCGGGCTCTATGAATTTTTGATTTTAATACTTGTATTTCCATTTCGGGCGCAAAATTACAAAAGTTTTCATAAAATATTGAACTATTAAATACGATTAAAGTCCAAAATGGGGGATTTTTATATTGAATTAACGATTTTGAGAAGTTGAACTAATTATTCAGCCCCAAGCATTCCCACATTATTGCCTTAAAATGGTTAATATTGCATAGTTATTTATATGGGTAAAATGCCTTTACTGATATTTAAAAATTATATATATGCAAGAATTAGTTTTTAGTTTGGATTATGCCAAACAAAGAGATGCTCATGATTTGTTAAACAATTTCCAAAATAAATTTTATTTTCCTTATATCCATGAACGCAAGGCACTCTATTTCTCCGGGGCATCATTAGGTTTGCAACCACATAATACTCAGGACGAAATATTAACCGAGTTGGAAGATTGGGCTAACTACGGAGCCGAAGGCTATTTTCACTCGCGAAACACTTGGTTTACTTATCATGATTTGCTGGTTAACGAAACATCAAATATTATCGGAGCTATACCCTCCGAAGTAGTTATAATGAACCAACTTACCGTAAATCTTCATTTATTGTTGGTATCGTTTTATCGCCCGTCCAAACAACGGTATAAAATTATTTGCGAAGCACAGGCCTTTTCATCAGATCAATATGCTCTGGAAAGTCAGGTAAGATTTTACGGCTTAGACCCTAAAGAAACCATTATTGAAGTGCTACCGCCTCCGGGTGAATATTGTATTGCACACCAAGACATTTATGCCGCCATTGAAAAACACAAAGATGAGTTGGCGCTTGTTTTGTGGGGTGGTGTAAATTTTTTTACCGGACAGGCTTTTGATATAAAAACTATAACAGATAAGGCTCACCGGGCGGGAGCCTTTGCGGGGTTTGATTTGGCTCATGCCGTTGGAAATATTGACTTGCAATTACATGATTGGCGTGTTGATTTTGCAGTGTGGTGTAGCAATAAATATCTTAACGCAGGTCCTGGAAGCGTTGGAGGTGCTTTTGTGCATCAGAAATACGATCATGAAAATTTAATTCGTTTTGCCGGTTGGTGGGGACATAACAAGGAAACACGTTTCCAAATGCCTAAAAATTTTGACCCTATTGAGGGAGCCGAAGGCTGGCAAATAAGCAATATGCCTATCTTATCTATGGCTGCCTATAAGGCCTCATTGAGCATTTTTGAGGAAGCAGGCATGGAAAATATCATCAAAAAAAGTAAAGACCTGAAAAAATTTGCTGAGTTTGTTTTTGATGAGGTTAATAAGCAAATAGATGTTTCGAACAAACTCGAAATAATAACTCCTTTAAGCAGCAATCCCAAAGACTTTTTTGGGAGTGGCAATCAAATAAGCTTTAAAACTAAAGCAAATGGAAAGAAACTTTATGAAGATTTATTAAAACATGGTGTAATTTCAGATTGGCGTGAACCTGAGGTAATACGCATTGCTTTGGTTCCGCTTTATAACAGCTTTGAGGATGTTTTTGAATTGGGTAGTATTTTAATAAAACTACTGAAATAATTACATAATGAAGGTTTTTGAGTATTTCAGATGGTTAATTTTGGCGACACTATTAATAACAGGCTTTACAGAGGCAAAAGCGCAAATGTGGAGTGTTGGACTTTATGTTAATGGACTGAATATTCATTTAAAACAACCTGTTAACCCTCACTTGTTTCACCGCACACTCAACAAAAGTAAAAAGTTGGTATATAACCTTGGGCTGGGAATACGTATAAGCTATTACTATAATCAGTATGCCGGACTTACCATTACCCAAGCAATAGTTCCAAATGATTGTGCAAATAAATTTTTTGGCACTACACATATTGGAGCTTTTTTAAGCACTAAAGCTTTTAATACAGTAAGCCCGCACGAAGGTATTATCATTGGCGGTCCTTTAATGTTTTATCGTAAAAGCTGGACAGCTTTGCCCGATTATAAAGATGATGGAACAATGAGGGAAAGTAGAAATAAACGTTGGCAATACCGTTTTGTATGGCATGGCGGATTTATAGAATATCAATATCATTACAACAAAAACAGCGCGGCAGGTATTCATATTATGCCGGGGATTCCTGAAATTATCAGTGTTTCGGCTCATAATTCATTTTTTATTAAATAAATTAACTAAACTATCGTTAGTGTAAAATATCAGCAACATGGGCAAACATATACTATTTGTAAATAGTTGGTATCCTACACCCGAGAAAAAAAGTCATGGTATTTTCTTTAAGCGGCATGCCGAGTCGGCAGCTTTAAGCAATGACATTTCCTCTATTCATATAAGTTCCGGAAAGGAGCAGGGTATTGATATTTTTACCGAAGAGAAGGTTTTTACCATACTTGCTTATTATAAAAAAGTAAATACTAACTTTCCCTTTCTATCATCTCTTCTAAAATTATGGCGTTCTTTGCTATGTTTTACCAAGGCTTACCATGTTTTAATACAAAAAAAATCAAAGCCTGACTTGGTGTTGTTGAACGTAATTTTTCCGGCCGGGATTTATGTTTTATGGTTGTATTATCTTAAGAATATTCCTTTTATCATTCAGGAGCAATGGTCGGGTTACTACCCTGAAGATGGCAATTATAAAGGGTTTATAATGAAGTATATTACAAAACTGTGTGTAAAAAAGGCAGGCGCAGTGGTGGTAGTTTCCAATAAGTTGGAACAAAGCATGAAAGCTCACGGTTTACATCAAAGTTACTGCCGCATTGGAAATGTTGTGAATACTAACTTATTTGTTATCAAGAATAAACTCAAAAAGAATGATGTGTTTCGCTTTATACACGTTTCAACCGTAAATGATAAAGAAAAGAATATCAGCGGCATCATTCAAGCAGCAAGTGTTGTATATAGCAAAGGCAATGCTTTTGTGATTGAAATAATTGGTGATGGGCCTGAACGAAAGGACTTTGAGGCTTTGGCAGAACAATACGGGTTGTTGAATAAGGTTATTTTTTTTCATGGCTATTGTGAGCCACAAAAGGTTGCTGATATGATGTCGCAATCAGATGGGTTTATTTTAAATAGTAATTACGAAGGGCTACCTTGTGTTTTGATAGAGGCTATGTCGTGTGGCTTACCTGTAATTAGTACCAAGGTGGGTGCTGTACCTGAAATAATAGAGGAAGAACATGGTTTATTGATTGAGCGGGGTAATACAAATCAACTAAGCAATGCCATGATAGATTTGATGCATAATTATAAACGATACGATAGAGATAAGATAAGAAATTATGTTGTTGAAAAATTCTCATATAGTGCGGTTTCGCATAATTTTGAGGTAATCTTTAACCAAGCATTAGAAAAGAAAAAATGAGTGAAAACACAACACTTAAGTTTGGTATATTATGTAATAGTTTATACTTTGAAAAGTGGGAGGCCGATTGTATAGAACACTTATTTCAACATCCATCTATTGAACTCAAACTGTTGGTAATTAATAACGATACAGGGTCTGAGGGTTCAAGGTTTTTGCGTAAAATTTTTAATTACCCTTACACTCATTTCTTATATCGTTTTTACAAAAGATTTTTCTTAAAAGCACAGTCGTATAAAATTATTTCTTATCACGAAAAGTTTAAAGAAATAACCAAGCTTTATTGTACCCCTATCAAGAAAGGCAAGTATAGTGAGTATTTTCGGGATGATGATATCACGAAGATAAAAAACCGGAATCTGGACTTTATGCTGCGTTTTGGCTTTAATATTATAAAAGGCGAAATTTTAAAGAGTTGCAAGTATGGTATATGGTCATTTCATCATGCCGATAATGATTTAATAAGAGGCGGCCCTATGGGCTTTTGGGAGATATATTTAAAACACAAAACATCTGCTGCCGTCCTTCAGCAGTTAAATGACAATCTAGATAAGGGAGTTGTTCTACGTAAAGGCTATTTAAATACAGCTCATCACAGTTTTAAAGAGAATATTGACCAAATTACAACTATGGCCTCTATATGGCCTTTACAGGTATGTATAGATATTTTACATCACGAGTTTCAGGACAAGAGAGAATCAATAGTAACCCAAGCCCCTATTTTCCGATATCCTAAAAACTATCAATTTGTTTTATTTTGTTTTTTGTTGATTAAAAATAAAATTCATTTTCATTATAATCAACTTTTTAAATCTGAATCATGGATAATTGCCAAAGCAACAATGAGTGTTAAACAGCTTGTCAATGGCTATATTCCGAACTTTGAGCCGGTTTTAGAAAATTCTCCCGAAGAGTACTTTGCCGATCCTTTTTTATGGCCTGACACATCCAAACAGTTAATGCTTTTTGAACATTTTTCATATAAGAACAACAAGGGTATAATTGCTATGAATAACTTACATAGTAATGCTTATAAAGAAATTTTCGTTGCTACTGATTGCCACTTTTCATATCCATTTTGTTTCTCATACAACAAGCAGGTTTATTGTATTCCCGAACAGGCCGACAGCAATAAAATATCCTTATACCAAATTACAGAGGAGGGGAATATTATTCATCAATGCAACCTGGTTGAAAATTTTGCTGCCCGCGATTCATCCTTATTCTATTACGAAAATTATTGGTGGCTTTTTTGTTCACGAAAAGATAATTTTGAGAATGCTGCGTTGTATATTTTTTATTCTGATAATTTGTTTCAACCCTTTACTGCACATCAAAACAATCCGGTAAAAACAGATGTTAGAAATGCACGCCCTGCGGGGAATTTATTTATGGAGCAAAATAGATTATATCGTCCGGCACAAGACAGTGCCGGGGCTTATGGCAGTGTTCTAAATATTAATATGATTACAAAATTAAGCCCAACAGCCTTTCAAGAAGAAGTAGTACGCAGTATTCATCCTTCTGAAGTTGGCAATTATCAAGGAATTCATCATATCTCCATACAAGGTAATACTGTTTTGGTTGACTTAAAACTATACCAATTCAGTAGATATAATTTTATAAACCAGTTGAAAAGAAAATTCAAGAAACTTATGAATTAAAATCCTGACTTTATTTTGCTTTCAATGGCAGTGGTTGAAAAACCCTCAACAAACGGAATACTAATAATCTGACCACCATATTCAGAAACTTCTTTAGCTCCTACAATTTTGTCGGGAGTCCAATCGCCACCTTTAACCAAATAATCAGGCTTTATTAGTTTAATGAGTTCTAAAGGAGTATCTTCATCAAAGATGATGACAGCGCTTACCACATGCATTGAGGCCATAATTAAACAACGACTATCCTGATCTTGTATAGGTCTATGTGAACCTTTTAGTTTTTTTACTGAGCTATCGCTGTTTATGCCAACTATAAGGCGGTTTCCGTAGGAGGCGGCTTGCGCTAAATAGGTAACATGTCCTTGGTGTAACAAATCAAAACATCCATTAGTAAATACAATACTTTGATTTTTTAATCTATAATTCTCAATGATTCTTGAGAGTGCTGTAGAATCAACAATTTTATTTTTTAGTACTTGCAGATAATCCATGATTATTTTTATTTAATAAAGGCAGTAATAATAAGGAAATAAAACCACCTAATATAATTCCAAGAGTTTGGCTGCTCCATATAATCCAGCCTAATGCGTATCCTATATTTGAAGAGATGCCGTATAGCAGGAGTGTGTTTTGTACAATAATTTGATAAGCTCCTATTCCACCTTGTACCAAAATAAAAGCAAAGGTGCCAAAAAAGAGTATAGCAAAAGTTGCACCGGCACCTAGGACACTTGTTTCCTGCAATGCCCAAAAACCGGCATAAGTGCCAAAGAAATAGCAAACCCAAATAAATATAGAGTGGAAAATAAACCAAAATGGTTTTTTTAGTTGGGTAATTGTTTTTATTCCTTTGGTAAAGCCTTTAAATAAATCAATCAGTTTGATAACAAGGTTGCTGTTTTTAATACGATTGCGAAATACCCACAAAAGAATAATTACGCCTGCCATACTAACCAAAACTATTATTTTAAGCGTTCCCACACTGTTGTCAGATTCATTTGAAGCATAGGAATTATAAAACTCATACAACTTGTCTGATAAAATATTGAATTGCCAAACTAAAGTAACTACACAAACCACCAGTAGCAATAGAGTGTCAATAATACGTTCTACCACTACTGTTCCCAACACACTTTCAACAGGCAGTTTTTCATAACGGTTAATAACCCCACAGCGTGAAACTTCGCCCAAGCGGGGTACTGCCAGATTTGCCAAATATCCAACCCACACAGCCATAAAAGTATTCTTAAAAGAAGGCTTATGTCCCAAAGGCTCTATCATTATTTGCCATCTTATAGCACGGCTAATATTGCTCACTATACCTATCAATAATACTAAAATGATTGCCCAAATATTTGATTGTTTAATGGCATTCATTATTTCTAACTTATCTTGCGGACTGAGGTTTCTTACTACCAACCAAATTAGCAGCCCTCCAATACCTAAGAAAATTAAGGTTTTAAGAATATCATTTAATGTTTTACGTTTTATCATGAGGCCAAAAGCATATTATCTATAAGCCTAACTTTTCCAAGTTTAACGGCTATAAACATGATGATGGAAATATTTTTATCAAAAATTATTGTTTCCTGAAGGGTTTCAGCATTAGCAAACACAATATATTCCAGATGTATTAAAGGGTATTTCTTAATATTATCGTTAGCTAATTGCAGCAGTTGGGTAGGAGTTAATTCTTTACTTTTTGATTTAATCAATTGCAATGTTTCAAATATTCCGGCTGCTTGTTTTCGCTCTTCCGTTTCAAGCAGGGCGTTTCTAGAACTCATAGCCAAACCGTCAGGTTCACGAATAATTTCAGCAGCAACAATTTCGATTGGAAGTTGAAGTTGTTTTACCATTTGTTTTATAATACAAAGTTGTTGGTAATCTTTTTGACCAAAAAATGCCTTATGTGGTTTAACAATTTCAAAAAGCCTTTGCACTACATTAGCTACTCCATTAAAATGTCCCGGGCGCTGTTTACCTTCCATTACTGTTTCTAAATGGCCGAAATCAAATTCTTTTAGAACATCACCCTCCGGATATATTTCATCGTTTTCCGGGACGAAAACAATGTCACATCCGGCTTCTTCAAGCATTTTAATATCTTTTTCGGGAGTACGCGGATAGCGCAACAAATCGTTTTTATCGTTAAACTGGGTGGGATTTACGAATATACTGCAAATGGTGTATTGGCATTGTTCTAATGATAATTTTATCAAAGAAATGTGTCCCTTATGTAAAGCACCCATGGTGGGTACAAAACCAATATTTGTTTTACCCTTCAAATAGGTTGCTAATTCTGTTTTACTCTTAAATACTTTCAAATCAATTATATTTTGATTAAAAGAGGATATAATAAATTACCGTTCAAAACGCTGTACATCAACAAGAATAAGACTTTAGCAAGTAATTATATACTATTTTAAATTTTTTTCAGCCCTCAAAGCTAATATATTACTTTATTTTAAAGATTTTTTTTATTATTTTTGTGCTTGTTTTGAAAAAAACATGAAATACATCTCTGAAAATTGAATAATTAGGATTTAAATATATAGTATAACGTAAATTAATAAAGCATGAAAAAACCTAAAGTACTCTTTGTTTCTCAGGAGATAGCTCCTTATTTGGAAGATAGTCCTATGGCTAATATAGGGAGGCATCTTCCTCAAGGAATTCAAGAACGCGGGAAAGAAATTCGCACTTTTATGCCTCGCTTTGGATTAATCAATGAGCGAAGAAACCAGTTACATGAAGTTATTCGTTTATCAGGTATGAACATTATTATAAACGATTGCGACCATCCGTTAATTATAAAAGTAGCCTCTATTCAGTCAGCCCGTATGCAGGTGTATTTTATTGATAATGAGGAGTTTTTTCAAAGAAAGAGTTTGTATGCTGATGAAAACAATGTACATTTTGACGATAATGATGAGCGCAGTTTATTTTTCTGTAAGGGGGTTATTGAAACTGTAAAAAAATTAGGTTGGTCGCCCGATATTATTCATTGCCATGGTTGGATGACTTGTGCCATGCCTGTTTTAATTAAAAAAATATACAATGAAGACCCGCTTTTTTCTGATACTCGAGTGGTTTACTCAGTTTATGATGATGAATTTACCAAACCCTTGTGCAAGCAATATATTAATAAAGTGGTATGCGAAGGAATTTCAGAGGCCGAAGTAAAAAAACTTAAAGATCCTACTTTTGCCAACCTCACCAAGCATGCTATTGATTTTTCTGATGCGGTTATTAAATCTTCAGAAAAAATTAATCCGGAAGTAGAAAAGTATCTTAAAACATTAAATATTCCTGTTCTTGATTATCAATTACCGGAAAATTATATTGATGCTTTTTCTAATTTTTATGATGAAATTCTTGTAAATGAGCCTGTAATGGCTGAATAAGTAAATAATACGAAAAAGCTTGAAAAATCCTCTATATCATTCGCGGAAAACTAATGTGTTTTCCGCTTCTTTTTTTAGTTGGCTGTTAATTTTAGGAATAATCATGATTGTGTTAGGGTCATGCAAAGAAAAAGATACTTTGGGGGGGAACTTATTACCCAAGTCCGACCAATCAGTTTTCAATGATAATTCAGCTTTAAAACTCGTTACTTTTACTGTGAAAGAAGATTCGGTAAAATCTGATGAATTATCAAACAGTCTTTTGGGAAGCTATGTTGACCCAATTTTCGGAAAATCTACAGCATCGTTTATTTCTCAGTTTTTTGCCAGTACCAACCAGCTCGATTTTGGTTCTAACCCTATTGCCGACTCGGTAGTATTATCTATGACTTATAACGGTTATTATGGGAAAGTAAATAAACTTGATGGGCTTCAGAAATTAAAAATATACAGAATTTCCTCTACAATATACAAAGACAGTGTTTACTACTCGGCTCAGAACCCTGAAAAATACTATCAAGAAAGCGATTTGTTGGGAGAGTATAGTTTCTTACCCGATCCTGATGGTAAATATCAAAGCAGCAGTGCGGTTCAGAAATTTAGATTACCGCTTAGTTTAGGTCAGGATATTCTAAATAATCAAAGCACAATAAACAGTACTAACTTACCTAGCTTCTTTAAAGGGCTATATTTTAAACCTGAGAATAATTTTCAGACCACCGGCAATGGGGCTATTTTATACTTTAATTTGGTTAACACCGAAACACCTTCAAAAATTTCATTATATTTTCATAATGATACCAGTACTGTTGTGCAAAAGTTTGATATGAATATTACCAGTGATTGTGCCCGTATTAATTTTTTTAAGCACGATCGAAATGGCATACCAGCCATAAATACTCAACTTAGTGATACCGCTCAAGGACAATCACAAATATTTATTCAAGGCATGGCAGGCTATAATTCAAAAATATGGTTTTCGGAAATAGAAAATTGGAAAGACTCTGTTCCTTTTGTAATAACTAAGGCCGAATTGATATTACCCGTAGAAAGCTCTTTGATTGACATTTACGGCATTCCGTCAAAACTACTTTTGGTCGAAAAAGGCACCGATGGCCAATATAAATCAATCCCTGATTTTGACTTAGGCGAAAACTATTTTGGAGGCAATTATTATTCAGCCGAGCAATGCTATAAATTTAATATAGCAGTATATTTGCAAAAAATATTAAGTGGAAAAGAAACACAAAAAGGACTGTATCTACTTCCAATAGCATCAGGTATTGGCGCCAATAGAGTAGTCCTGAAAGGAAGTAATAAAATAAAATTAAATTTAACATACTCAAAAAATTAATTTATGTGTGGAATTGTTGCCTATATTGGAGAAAAACAAGCTTACCCTATCATCATAAAGGGATTAAAAAGACTTGAATACAGAGGTTACGACAGTGCCGGAATAGCATTGATGGATAATGATATAAATATTTATAAATGCAAAGGCAAAGTATCTGACCTTGAAAAATTTATTGGAGATAGAAATGTAAATGGGACTATTGGAATTGGTCATACACGCTGGGCTACGCACGGTGAGCCTAATGATGTTAATGCACATCCGCATTATAGCGAAGATGGTAATTTGGTATTAATTCATAACGGAATTATTGAAAACTACGGAACCCTTAAAACAGAGCTTATCAGATTAGGTTATCATTTTACAAGCGAAACAGACACCGAGGTGTTGGCACACTTAATTAATCATATCCGTAAAAGAGCCAATACAGACTTGGTGGAAGCCGTACGCTTGGCGCTAAATGAAGTTTCGGGAGCTTACGCCATTGTAGTAATGGAAAAAAAACAACCTGATGTTTTGGTAGCCGCTAAAAAGGGAAGCCCAATGGTAATTGGAATAGGAGATAATGAATATTTTGTTGCATCTGATGCTTCGCCCATTATTGAATATACCAAGAATGTGGTTTATCTTGAAGAAGAAGAAATTGCAGTACTTGACCGCAAGAAAAATTTGAGAATTATTACTATAAAGAACAAAGATATTACTCCGTATATCCAAGAGCTGGAACTTAACCTGGAAGCAATCGAGAAAGGAGGATTTGACCATTTTATGCTGAAAGAAATATTTGAACAACCGCGTTCTATACTAGATAGCATGAGAGGAAGAATCAACCCTGAAAAGGGCATTATTCAAATGGGTGGCATATTAGAGTATCTGCAAAAAATTAAAAATGCCGAAAGAATAATTATTATCGGTTGCGGTACAAGTTGGCATGCAGGTTTAGTGGCCGAGTACTTGATTGAAGATTTGGCTCGTGTTCCGGTTGAGGTAGAGTACGCTTCGGAATTCAGATACAGAAATCCTATTATTAATGAAAAAGATATAGTTATTGCTATTTCGCAATCAGGAGAAACTGCTGATACACTTGCCGCTATTGAATTAGCTAAATCAAAAGGAGCAACTATTTTTGGAGTGTGTAATGTGGCAGGCTCAAGCATAGCACGTGCTACTCATGCCGGTGCTTATACCCATGCCGGCCCCGAAATAGGCGTGGCCAGCACCAAGGCTTTTACGGCACAGGTTACGGTACTTACATTAATTGCTTTAAGTATAGCTCAGCATAAAGGTGCTATTACAAAATCAAGATTCCATCAGGTATTGCACGATTTAAGCACGGTTCCCGATTTAATTGATAGAGTACTTAAAACAAATGAGCAAATAGAGTATATAGCTTCTATGTTTAAAGATGCCCGAAATTTTCTTTATTTAGGCCGCGGCTATAGTTTTCCTGTAGCTCTTGAAGGAGCTTTAAAGCTGAAAGAGATTTCGTATATCCATGCAGAAGGTTATCCGGCTGCCGAGATGAAACATGGGCCTATAGCATTAATTGATGAAAATATGCCTGTTGTGGTAATTGCTACCAAAGGCGCTAGTTACGAGAAAGTAGTTAGTAATATTCAGGAAGTTAAAGCCCGCAAAGGAACCATTATAGCCGTAGTTACCGAAGGTGATGTGCAAGTAAAAGAAATGGCTGATTATGTGATTGAAGTACCTGAAATAGACGACACGCTTATTCCTTTAATCTCTGTTGTGCCTCTTCAATTGCTTAGCTACCACATAGCCGTAATGCGCGGGTGCAATGTTGACCAACCACGAAACTTAGCCAAAAGTGTAACAGTAGAGTAGTTTGTGCAAAAAATAGAATATATTTTTTAGCAAGGATGTTGTGATAATGAATTTGTAGATGCTTTATGCTGACACTTACTAGCAGTGCCTCTTATTTATACATGTCAATTTCCACATTGTTAAAAGACTAATTGAGAATAGGGTTCCAGGAGCACATTACAATTATATCAAAACCGGAAATTCAGTACCTACAACAAATGTTTGCCTGACTATTTGAATTTTATATTACAGATATGTTATTTCCTTTTGCTAATACTTAGCCCCGCCTACACCAATATTTTCAATAGGATGCCAGGTAGTTTTAATTTCCTGAGTATCTAAAATATAAAACGGATTTTGGAACTCCTCCGGGTTTTCTCTTTTCTGATTATAGATAAAAACACGTTTTACATTATTAGTAGCATTTTCCTGAATGCTCTTAATCATAGTGGTGTTATTCCCATAATAAACAACTGCATTAACATCCATGTGATTGCTGAAATAACTATGCAACTCGTCCTTTTTTCCGGTAAGAATGTTAATTACCCCCCCCGGAACGTCAGATGAATTGATAACCTCGGCAAAAGTTACTGCACATAAAGGTTTACTCTCGGAAGCTAGTACCACACAAGTGTTACCGCCTGCAATAACCGGGGCAATAGCATCAATCAGCCCTATTAAACTGCTGTTCTCGTCAGCCATAATGCTTACTACTCCTGTAGGTTCAGGAACCGAGAAATTAAAATGTGAAGAAGCTACCGGGTTAATCGTCCCGAAAATTTGTTGATATTTATCGCACCAACCTGCATAATAAATGAGGCGGTCAACGGCATTGTTAAATTCTTGCTCGGCTGATTTAGCATTAGCGCCCTGCATTAATAATTCTTCAATAAACTGCTGCTTACGGGTTTCCAACATCTCACCCATACGGTACATAATTTGTGAGCGGTTAAACGCAGCTCTTGAGCTCCAGCCACCAAAAGCTGCACGTGCTGCTACCACTGCATTTCTAAAATCTTTACGAGACGACAAGCAAATATTAGCAATTAAATCTTTGTTGTTATTGTATAGCGGGTAGTATCTGCCACTTTCGGTACGCGGAAAAGCCCCGCCAATGTATATCTTATACGTTTTCAAAACTTTTACTCTTGCCATGATTAATTATTTTTATAAAGCATTTATGGTTATTAAAATTCTAAATAGGCGCTTAGTCCATGTAAACCGCCTTCGCGACCAAAGCCGCTTTCTTTATATCCTCCAAAAGGTGAAGTAGGGTCAAACTTATTATAAGTATTTGCCCAAACCACACCGGCACGTAATTTAGTAGTCAAATTAAATATTTTAGAGCCTTTATCGGTCCATACTCCGGCACTTAAACCATAAGGTATATTGTTGGCTTTCTCAATTACTTCTTCAACAGTTCGGAAAGTTTGAATGGTCAACACAGGGCCAAAAATTTCTTCTTGCACTATACGGTGGCTTTGCGAAGTGTTCAAAAATAAAGTAGGGCGGCAAAAATAACCTTTCTTAGGAATACTGCATGAACTCTGGTACAACTCGGCCCCTTCATCTTTTCCTATTTTCAAATAGTTATTAATAGTATTTAGCTGTGCCTTGCTATTTATAGCCCCAATATCGGTATTCTTATCTAAAGGATTTCCAACAATAAGCGTCTCCATACGGTCTTTCAGTTTTTGAATAACCATATCGGCTACGTTTTCTTGTATAAATAAACGACTACCTGCACAGCACACGTGTCCCTGATTAAAGAAAATACCATTGATAATTCCTTCAACAGCTTGGTCAATAGGAGCATCATCAAAAACAATATTGGCAGCCTTACCACCCAGTTCAAGTGTTGATTTCTTTGATGTTCCGGCAATAGCTTTTTGAATTATCTTACCCACATCGGTAGAGCCGGTAAATGCAATCTTATTAATATCAGGATGATTAACCAGTGTAGCGCCAGTTTTCCCGGCACCTGTAATAATATTGACTACACCTTCGGGGAGTCCGCTTTCCTGGATTATTTCTGCAAGTTTTAATGCTGTTAGAGGAGTTGTTTCGGCAGGTTTAAGCACTACCGTATTTCCGCAAGCTAAGGCAGGAGCTATTTTCCAAGCAGCCATTAGTAAAGGGAAATTCCACGGAATAATTTGTCCTGCAACCCCTAAAGCTTTAGGTTTACGGTTAGGAAAGGCATAGTTTAACTTATCGGCCCAGCCGGCATAGTAAAAGAAATGATTAGCGGCTAAAGGAATATCAATATCTCTACTTTCTCGTATAGGTTTACCACCATCCATAGATTCAATAACTGCAAGCTCGCGTGCTCTTTCCTGCATTAAACGCGCAATACGGTAAATGTATTTACCACGCTCGGCACCGGGCATCTTGCCCCACACTTTTTGATATGCATTGCGCGCTGCTTTTACAGCTTTATTTACGTCATTTTCGTCTGCTTCGGCAACACTGGCTATAACTTCTTCATTAGCCGGATTAACAGTTTCAAAATATTTCCCCTTAGTTGGTTTTACAAACTTTCCGTCAATAAACAAATCATACTGTTTCTTCAGTTGTATATGTTTAGTGTCTTCCGGTGCCGGGGCATACGCCCAGCCACTTGTAAAGTCAAGACTGTTTGTTGTTTTCTTTCCCATTTTTAAATGCTTATTTCTGCTTATTAAATTTTTATTTCTTCTGTTATTTTATGTTGATGTTTAAACTCGTTTATACCGCCAAACCACTTCAATAATTCTTCTCGCTTTATTTTGGTTGGCTTTTCGGAAAGAATGGCATTATAAGACGAGTATTTCCATTGTTGAATTTGCAAAACCAAATTTTGGTGCAACACTTTTTGATGCAGGTTAATTACTTTGTTTCTCATGGTTTCGGGCTCTTCCAATAACTCGGCCTGTAAAACTATGTTTTTATGATTTAGGGCATTGCTTAATGATTGTATAAAGGAGTTGAACAATTTGTTTAGATGCAATTGCAAAATATTTATATTATTAAGTCCCTGCGCTGCGGATAAAGATTTTAATTCTTTTAAGGTCATCATCTCATCAGGAAATTTATTTTCAAACTTTAAATACTTGAAAACACTTTCTTCGTCTTTTATCTTTATCAATAAGCCCAGTGACACATGGCTTAAGCAATAGGCATACAAATCGGCTAAAGGCTCAATTTTTTCGGCAAACAAACTAAAAAAATATTTGTAATCATGCTCATCTCTAAAAAGAACCGAAGCACTTTCAGTACTTTCTAAATAATAATATTGATTACATCGTAAATTGAGCAATGCAGCCATAACTATTAGTCTTTTGAGAAATAATCAACTCCTTGATAAACTCCGGTTGTCTCTTTCATTATCTGCATGAGTACATCGTTAGCCAAACTGCTGGCTCCAAAGCGATACCAATGATTGTTTAACCAAGAGGCGCCCAAGGTTTCTTTTAACATCACTAAATAATGTAATGCTGTTTTGGCATTTGAAATACCTCCGGCAGGCTTCATGCCTACCATAATTCCTGTTTTGTAATAAAAATCGCGAATAGCCTCAAGCATTACTAAGGTTACGGGCATAGTGGCCGCTGGCGATATTTTTCCGGTTGATGTTTTAATAAAGTCGGCTCCGGCATACATAGCTATTTCACTGGCTTTACGTACATTATCAAGCGTTGAAAGTTCACCTGTTTCAAATATCACTTTTAGGCGTGCTTTGCCACATGTTTCTTTAATCAAGGCTATTTCATCAAAAACAAAATTGTAATTACCTTTTAGAAACTCACCACGACTAATTACCATATCAATCTCATCGGCCCCGTTATCAACAGCATATCGCGTATCAGCCACTTTTATTTCGGTGCTTGATTGCCCACTCGGAAAAGCAGTAGCTACCGAAGCAACCTTTACATGGCTTCCCTTTAAGGCCTCTTTTGCTGTTTTAACCATGCTTGGATAAACACAAACGGCTGCTGTGGTGGGTAGCCCCGGCAGTACATCATGCAAGTGCGTAGCTTTATAGCACATTTGTTTAACCTTTCCTTCGGTATCTTTACCTTCAAGAGTGGTTAAATCAATCATGTTAAGCACCATTTTTAGTCCTTGAACTTTAGCCTCTTTTTTGATACTGCGCGTGGCAAATCGGGCACATCGTTCTTCTACACCAACTTGATCAACAGTTACCGTTTGGGTAAAATCAGGAATATTTATAATTTTATTCATATATAATTTATGATTAACTGCCAAATATAAGCAATTACAAAATGTAATACTAATTGAACAAACATTTTATGATTTGCCGTATATATCTTCTCAAATATATGCGTATTACCAATGTTTCGTGGAGCTTAAAAATAAATATGGGAATTGTACTTCTTAAATAAAAATGATATGTAATGTTTTTTCTTTTTATATTTTTACAAAACCTATATAATACCAAAACACTTTGAACGAAACCGAAGCTTTGCTATTGCAAACCCCTTACGAGAAAAGGTTGGCCATTATTGCTGAAACTTTTTTACAACTAAAAAAAGATATTGGGATTGATGATGATTTACTTGTTTTTGAGGGAAATCCTGAAAGTGCATACCAACAGTTATTAGAGTACTTAGAGCCTTATTTGTTCGACATGATACAACACAACCCGCAACGATTTGCAAGGGTAATATATAAAGTAGATATTAGTGAAAATGCACTGAACAAAAAATTGCGCTACAGCTCCAACAAAAGTTATGTACGTGTAGTAACTGAAATGATTATATACAGGGCTTTTCAGAAGGTTATGACCAAAATGATTAGTCGCGATAATTTGAAAAATAATAAATGATGAGTCTTGAAGAAAAGTTTCTGAAATTTATCAACAATAATAAACTGCTTAATGGCAATAGTAAGGTTTTGCTTGGGGTAAGCGGAGGTGTTGATAGTATGGTAATGCTGCACTTGTTTCATTTATGTCGTATTTCGTTTGGAGTAGCCCATATTAACTATAGACTAAGAGGTTCTGAGTCTGATGGTGATGAGCTTTTGGTGCAAAGGGTTTGTAAGCAATATGAAATAGTTTTACATCATACCGAGTTTGATACTCAAAGTGTAGCAAAGGAAAGCAAAGTTTCTATACAAATGGCGGCTCGCGAATTAAGGTATAAATATTTTGAACAACTGTTGGCCGAGAATAGCTATGATTACATTGCCACTGCACATCATGCCGATGACAATTTGGAGACTTTTTTTATTAATCTTATACGAGGCAGCGGCATAAAAGGCTTAGGGGGTATTCCTGTTAAAAATGGGCATATTATACGCCCTTTGCTCTTTGCCCGGAGAGAAGAAATTGAGGCCTACGCCCACCAACACCATATTGAATACCGCACCGATAGCAGTAATCATGAGGATTATTATTTAAGAAACAGAATAAGACACCATTTAACCCCAATATGGGACAAGTTGCATAACCATGCGGCACAGCAAATATTAAAGAGTATGCAATATGCAGCTATGGACAGTGAATTGTTAAACGAGTTAGGAAGCCAAGTATTGCAAGACCTTGTCAGCAAACATCCGCAGGGACAAGCCTTAAACATAACGAAATTACTTGCTTATAAAAACGCATCGGCATTGTTATTCTTTTGGCTAAAAGATAAAGGTTTTACGGCCGAACAGATAAGTCAAATTATGCAAGCAACACTTACTTCCTCGGGGCAAATTTTTTATGGCAATGATCATATTTTATTACATAACCGCAATGAGTTGATATTACAGAGTAATGTAGCGTTTAATACCGAAGAGGAAATTCAAATTAGTGAAGATGTTTTCCGTATTGATAACCCTTTATCGTTGAGTTTTACAATAAGCACCGAGTCTGAATGTAATTATAAAAGTGCCGACTCAAACACGGCTTTTATTGATGCAGATAAAGTTAAATGGCCTTTAACTTTGCGCTTATGGAAAAAGGGGGATATTATGCAGCCTTTAGGGATGAAAAACAATAAGAAAATAAGTGATATTCTTATTGACTCCAAAATTGATAAATTTTCTAAGAACAAAACCTATGTTTTGTGTAACCACACGGGCGAAGTTATTTGGTTAATTGGACTGCGCGTATCCGAAATTTTTAAGATTAACAAATGCACCACAAGAATTTTAAGGGTAGAGCATTGTATAAACAATGCCTGAGTTGTGTTCACTCAAATAATGTCCATCATCTTCAATAAAGCCAAAACCAATTATTGTTATTTATTGAGTTGTATGGCCTTAAATGAATACAACCTTACTTCAGCAAATTTTACAATAACTGTAGCTGTTATTTGCTTTACTGACACCATATAAGTACAGCTCATTTAAATCAATTAGTAACAACTTATTTGAAATTTGCTTTTCTTTATTATATGAGATAAGATTTTGAACTGTTAAGCAGCAAGAAAATATAATCTCCAATAGTGACTCATTTTATTGTTCTCGAGGGGATGTCGTAAAAACAAGTAAATTTTAGCTATAGCACTTAAAACAACAAGGTTATCGGTATGACATTATGCAAATGGGTTAAAAAAAAGTTAAGCAGGAGAGAATTGTTAAGTGTCAATTTGTCATACTTCAATAAAAGGTGTAAATTTGCAGGATATGCAATTTAAAGGCGTTTTATAAAATGACAAACAAAATTATTGATGAAAGTCGTCAGGGAGAGGTATTAAATATTGATTCAGACGATAGTGTTTCAGAGAAGAAACTGTATATAGAAAGCTATGGTTGTGCCATGAATTTCTCAGATAGCGAAATTGTAGCTTCCATATTAAAAGATAAAGGATTTTCAACTACCACAGAGTTAAGCAAGGCCGATGTTATATTTGTAAATACCTGTGCTGTTCGCGACAATGCCGAGCAGCGAGTTCGACAAAGGTTAAATGATTACCGCAAAGTAAAGAAAACCAAACCCGAATTAATTATTGGGGTTTTGGGCTGTATGGCCGAAAGAATTAAAGCTAAATTCTTAGAAGAAGAGAAATTGGTAGATATTGTTGTAGGGCCTGATGCTTACCGTGATTTACCTAATCTTTTGGAGAATGCACAAGATGGGCGCAAGGCTGTAAATGTAATTTTATCGAAAGAGGAAACCTATGCTGATATTTCACCGGTACGTTTACAAAGTAATGGTGTTACGGCCTTTATAAGTATTACACGTGGTTGCGATAATATGTGTTCATTTTGCGTAGTACCTTTTACCCGTGGACGTGAGCGTAGCCGCGATCCGGAGTCTATCGTACAGGAGGCACGTAATTTATTTGATGAAGGTTATCGCGAAGTTACAT
Source organism: Bacteroidia bacterium (assembly GCA_020845635.1). GTDB lineage: Bacteria > Bacteroidota > Bacteroidia > UBA4408 > UBA4408 > CAIKXD01. The sequence continues at coordinate 68,144 of JADLFI010000037.1, read as the reverse complement.
TATTAGGCCAAAATGTTGATTCATATCTATGGACTGGCGGAGGCTTGAAGAAAGAAAATCCAAGCCCTGAGGAATTAAAACATGCTGTAACTTTTGCACAACTTCTTGAGAAGGTGGCTTTGGTTCACCCCGATTTAAGAGTTCGTTTCAGTACATCGCACCCTAAGGATATGAATGACGATGTATTATATACTATGGCCAAGTACGAGAATATTTGTAAATACATTCATTTACCGGTACAGTCGGGCAATAACCGCATTTTGGAAATGATGAACCGTGGTTATACGCGTGAGTGGTACTTAAACCGTATTGCAGCGATCAGAAGAATTATTCCTGACTGTGGTGTTTCTACCGATAGCATTACCGGATTTTGCTCAGAAACCGAAGAAGAACATCAGGATACTTTAAAACTGATGGAGGAAATTAAGTACGATTTTGCCTATATGTTTGCATATAGCGTAAGGCCTAAGACTTTGGCAGAGCGTAAGTTTGAAGATGATGTTCCGGAAGAAGTAAAAAAGAGAAGATTAAAAGAGATTATAGATTTGCAGCAAAAACACTCTGCATATCGCACTAAACAAGGGGTTGGGAAAGTGCATAAAGTACTTGTTGAAGGAGTCTCAAAGAAATCGGAAGACCATCTTTATGGGAGAAACTCTCAAAATACAACAGTAGTATTTCCTAAAGGAACTCATAAAAAAGGCGAATATGTTAACGTGTTGGCCAAGTCGTGTACCTCTGCAACGCTCATAGGAGAAGTAGTGAACTAAACTAAAAGAAATGACCATACAAGATATTAAAAATCGTTTTGGAATTATTGGTAGCGCACCATTGTTAGACCGCGCCATTGATATTGCCGCTCAGGTAGCATCTACCGATTTGAGCGTATTGATAACCGGTGAGAGCGGTTCCGGAAAAGAAGTTTTTCCGCAAATCATTCACACTTTGGGAGCACGCAAACATGGCCCTTACATTGCTGTAAACTGCGGTGCTATACCTGAAGGGACAATAGATTCAGAATTGTTTGGTCATGAAAAAGGAAGTTTTACAGGTGCTCATGAAGCCCGTAAAGGATATTTTGAAGTGGCCAACGGGGGGACTATCTTCTTAGATGAAGTAGCCGAAATGCCAATGGCTACACAAGCACGCCTATTACGTGTGTTAGAAAGTGGCGAGTTTATTAAAGTAGGATCGTCAAAAGTTCAAAAGACAGATGTTAGAGTTGTAGCCGCAACAAATGTAAATATTCCTAAAGCTATTGAAAGAAATAAGTTTCGCGAAGACCTTTATTATCGCTTAAATACGGTTCCCATTGTTGTTCCGCCTTTGCGCGAACGTAAACAGGATATATACTTGCTGATGCGTAAGTTTGCAGCCGATTTCGCAGCCAAGTACAGAATGCCTATTATTAAACTTAATCCCGAAGCGGAGCAAGTTTTAATTAATTATTATTGGCAAGGAAATGTACGACAGTTAAAAAATATTACTGAACAAATCTCAGTTATTGAACGAAACCGTGAGATTGATGCTGAAACATTAAAAAAGTATTTGCCTGAGATTCCCGGAACGGCCGTTGGTTCTGGTTTTCCCGTACTACTTAAAAATGAGCAAATGGGTGGAAACGACTTTTCAGAACGCGACTTATTGTATAAAGTATTGTTTGATATGAAGCGCGATTTGGCAGAGTTGAAAAAGTTAGTTGTAAATATTATTCAGCATGGTGGTCAATTACCTGATATTTTGGGAAATGACAGCAATAACTATTTTCAAAGAATTTATAGCGAAGTTAATGCTATGCCGGTTGAAAATACTACCATAATTAAGGCGCCACCAATACATGAAAAGCAACCTTTAGTGAATCATCCCATAGATATTCCTATCGAAGAATCATTGTCGTTAGAGGAGCGCGAGATTGAATTGATTCACAAAGCCCTGGAAAAAAACAAAGGGAAACGTAAAAATGCCGCGAAAGAACTGGGAATTTCCGAACGTACTTTGTATCGTAAAATTAATGAATACAATATCAGAAAAAAGAATAAGTGAAAAAATATCATTTCATATTAGTTTCTTCTTTGATAGCTCTTGTAATACTTGCTTTAACAGCATGTAAGGTAAATTATTCCTTTACCGGTGCTTCTATTGCCCCTGAGGTTAAAACCATTTCCATACAATACTTTCCGAGTTATGCTCCTTTAGCTAAACCCACCTACAGCCAATCTTTTACTGAGGCATTAAAAGATATTTTTATGTCGCAAACCAACTTAACTTTTGTCCCCAATAGCGGTAACTTAGAATTTGAAGGTAGTGTTACTTCTTATTCTTCGGCTCCTGTTGCAATTCAGGGGGCGGGAGCCAATAGCTTTAACCAACCTGCTCAAAACCGATTAACAATAACAGTAAATGTAAAGTTTATTAACAATATGAACGAAAAACAAAATTTTGAAAGTAACTTTACACGTTTTGCAGATTTTCCGGCCAGCAGCACATTGGCTGCCGAGGAAGATAGATTGATTAAGGAAATTAACGACCAACTGGTACAAGATATTTTTAATAAGGCAGTAATTAATTGGTAAAGGCATGAGTAAGGAAAGGTTTATAAATTTGGTAAAAAACCCTGCTGAGTTACAGCCGGCAGATATTCCTTTTCTTGAAGAATTGTTACACGAGTTTCCGTATTTCCAAGTGGCGCATTTATTGGCGGCAAGGGCATATAAAGCTCACAATAGTATTCATACCGATAAACAAATACGCACCGCAGCAGCCCATATTACCAACAGGACAGTACTATTTAATCTAATTGAAAAATTTGATGAAAAATATGGCAAAGAAATATCCTTAGTGCCCAAACCCGTAGAAGAAACGATTATTACTCACAAAACCGAACCTCAACCCATTGAGAATATAATAGCTGAGAAAGAAAATAAAGATAATAATCCCTCCCCAATTGAAAATTCAGATGTTTCATTAGAAAATGATAGTGCCTCGAAAGAAGGAGCAGTAATTGATGACAAAGCACCTGAAGTAGATATTGTTGTGGAGGAAAAGTTAGTTTCTAGTACTGAAAGCCAACCAGACAATATTTCTGAACTTGAAATGGAGAAAGAAAATATTGTTGAGAAAAGCTATTTGCCTGATAAAGAATCCTTAGAGCTAAATATTATTGAGGTTCCGCTTGAGAAAGAAATACAATTAGCCATTACCGAATCTTTGTACCAAAAGGAGTTTGAAGAGAAATCGGAGGACAATACTACTACATCAGAAGATATTAATCATACTGTTTCTGAGGAAACGAGTTATCAGGAGCCTGAAGAAAATACACATACAGTTGAAACAGAAGAAAGTAGTAATTTTGTTAAATGGTTAAAGTCCTTACAAAAAGAATCGGCTGATGAAAGTAAAAATACACAGGAAACTAATGAATTTAAGGAAAACCCAACTAATTTAGATAATAAAAAGGAGCAAGAAAAGAAAATTTTAGATGCTTTTGTAGAAAAGATGCCACAAATGAAGAAACCGAACAAGCAAGAATTCTACAATCCTGTGAATATGGCTAAGCAGAGCGTGGCCGATAATGATTTGTTTGTTACCGAAACATTAGCCAAAATATATATAAAACAAGGTAATTTGGCAAAGGCAATTAAGATATATGAGAATTTAAGTTTGAAAAATCCCAAAAATAATTCTACATTTGCAACCCAAATAAAAATTTTAAAGGAACAATTACATAATAAAACAACGAAATGATAGGATTATTAACTTTTTTAACCATGCTTGTTGCCATACTATTAATTCTTGTAGTATTGGTGCAAGATAGCAAAGGAGGCGGTTTGTCTTCAAATTTCTCATCCTCTAATCAGGTAATGGGCGTAAAAAGAACTTCAGAATTAATTGAGAAAATTACTTGGGGTTTAGTAATAGCCTTGTTTGTATTATGTATTGCATTAACATTTGCAACTAACTCAAGTACCGGTACTAACACCGCTAAAGATACTGAATTGCGCGATCGTATTAATAATGCTCCAACTTCAACTCCTGCACCAATGCCTGCTGCCCCTTCAGAAGGAGCCGAACCTCAAAATGCAGAACCTGCTCCGGCCAACTAATAAAAAATATATATAGAATTTAAAACGCCCGCATTATTGTTCGGGCGTTTTTTGTTTTAATTGGTATTATACGAGAATCTATTTTTTCCTCTTTCCTCAAACGTTTCACGGCATATTTAGCCTAATTATATTAAAATTAGTTTAACTTTTGTTCACGCGTGCTTAATATTCTTTGAAGCTCATGGTTTTTCCTTTTCCGCATTTACTTTTTGCACTTTCATAGCATCGTTCTGTTAGCCATAGCTTATAGGTAGCTTAACTATGCGAATTAATTATGATTTGAAACCTCTTTATCCAACTAATTCCTAGCAAGGAGCATTTGGCAGGGCGAAATATATAATATAATATGATATAGTTATTAATAAGCCTATCAATTCACTTTTTATTCCTTTTTTTTGAAAATATGTATAGAACCTCTATATCTAATAAATCCGGCTTTTGATGAAGATAAGCCACCCCCTCAGATAAATCTAAAAGCAAGAAGAATTAATTAAAAAAGGTACTTGCAATATAATATACAATCCCACCCATTAATCCTGAAATTGGGATGGTAAGAATCCATGCCCAAAGAAGATTCACGGTAATTCCCCACCTTACTGCCGAAACTCTTTTGGTAATTCCTACGCCAATGATAGCCCCGGTAATAGTATGTGTGGTTGAAACAGGAATACCCATTTGCGATACGGTAAATAGAGTTAAAGCTCCTGAAGTTTCGGCACATACGCCTTCAAGCGGGGTTACCTTGGTAATTTTGTTACCCATAGTTTTTACTATTCGCCAACCCCCCATTAGAGTTCCCATTCCTATGGCCATATAGCATGATATAGCTATCCAAAAAGGCATAGTATCGGAATGAACTTTTGTTTTTAATTTATATCCTTCTTTTATTTTACCATTATCCAAATAATCATTAAAAACAGCAGCATATTTGTACGATGGATTAATTTGTTTATGATCAAAAATAATTTCGCTGCTTTGAGCATCAAAAATCTTACCGCCCTCAGAATATGTTTTTATTATTTCAGTTTCATTATAATAAGGTTTAAAAATTCTTAGTTTTCCTGTATTATCAGTGTATTCTATCTGAGGAACTTCCTTCACATTAAATATTTCAGGCAAAGCTCCTTCAACTTTTCCGTCTCTATGCAAATTACCAAAAACCATACAAGCAGCACATATTATACCCATTACTTTTTGAGAGTCTGCACCACCGTGTCCTAATGAGAATGCTGCTGATGAAACAAGCTGTAACTTTCGATACATATTATTTTCAGCAGAAGCGGTTTGTTTTTTTCTTCTAAATAAGTAATACCATATATAAGTAAGGGTAAAAATACTTAGTGTGGTGGTAATAATATATTTCATGATAGGTTTCATGTCGCGATATTTTACCATATAATCCATCATGAAATATACCCCAAGAGTAATACCTGAAAATATAAGCAGCTTAATGAGCACATTTCTGGAAATGGTTATTAATGAAATAATGATTGCAATTAGTCCACCGATTATTGGTGCTAAAAAAATAAATATAACTATTTTGGTAATCTCAGCAATTTCAATTACCGAGAAGCCTGCATGGGCTATGGCCGCACCTGCAAAACCACCTATTAAAGTATGCGAGGAGGAGGAAGGAATTCCAAACCACCAAGTAAGTAAATTCCATATAATAGCGGCAACTAATCCGGATAAAATAACTAGTAAATCAATATAATTATTATCAACTGTTTTAGCTACGGTGTTTCCTACGCTCATATCAAACACCCAAAAGGCAGCTATGTTAAATGAAGCTGCCCACAATACTGCCTGAAAAGGAGTAAGTACTTTGGTGGATACAACCGTAGCAATAGAATTGGCAGCATCATGAAAGCCATTAATAAAATCAAATATTAACGCGAGGGAAATTATAACAATTAGTAATTCTAAATGCATATTGTACTATGAGTATTTTACAATAATTGATTCAATAACGTTTGCAGCATCTTCGCATTTGTCTGTAGCAGTTTCCAAATTTTGTAAAATCTCTTTTACTCTTATCAGCTCAATTGCGTCTTTTTCTTCTTCAAACAGGCGAGCTACGGCTGAATCAAATACATCATCGGCAAAGTTCTCAATACTGTTAATACGTACACAAATCTCTTTTACCTTATTCACATGCTTTAAGTCTTTTAAGGCCATAATTCCTTGAAATAATTGCTCGTTCCCTTCAAGAATAAGTTTTGATAATTGTAACATTTCTTTAGAAGGCTGTTTAAGGTTATACAGTTGTATTTTCTTGGCAGAGCTATTAATAAAGTCTAAAATATCATCTACTACAGAAGCTAAGTTATGAATGTCTTCTCTATCGAAAGGGGTAATAAACGAAGAGCTTAATTCAAAATATATAGAATGTGTTATTTGATCGCCTTTCTCTTCTAAATTACTTATTTCTTTAAGATACTCTTCGCGCTCGTCTCTATCTTTACATTCCAATGCTTTTATCAATATTTTTGACACGTCTAAAAGATTCTCGGCTGCTTTCTCAAATAATGGAAAAAATTTTTTGTCTTTAGGAGAGAATAGTTGAATGATATAATCAAACTTCATATTTTATATGATTGAAAATTTGAGACCAAATGTAAGGATAACTTATGAAAATAAGTTGACTTAACAATTTCTTAATATACAAATGACATTCTCTTACAAATGAGGATATTATTATGTTTGAATCTTATGGATGTTAATGGTTTACTAATAAAACAATTAATAATTGAGATAATTGACAATAGATATTATTTTTGCCTCATGTAAAACAATCATGATGAATTATATTTTATTTGATGATACACAAAGACAAGAGCTCTTTCCTTTTACCTTGAGTCGCCCGGTTTGCGAAATTAGAGTAGGTATATTGACTCTTAAACAGAAGTGGGAATACCACTTAAAAACAACTTGTTCCTATTATACTGAATCATACCTGGCCGAAAAATATAAGATTTGTGGAGAGATGTCCGATAAATCATATATTTATATTAACGGGAGTATTTTTCCGGATACGGATTTATTAAAGGCCATACAAAATTTAAAGGTCAATACCGCTTTGGTAAGCAGTTCAAAATTATTGGCTGTCAATAGTGATAAGAATCCTCAAACATTTAATCCTAATGAGCATGGGTTAAGTATTCAGCAATATGCAGGCAATGTGAGTATTTTACAAAAGCCATGGCAAATCTTTGGCCTGAATGGCTCTCAAATAGAAGCCGATTATGATTTAATAACAGAGGGCAGACAAAGCGAAGCCCTTGATGCAAGTAATACTGTTATTGGCAAAGGTCGAATTTTTATTGAGCAAGGAGCTGTAGTACAATGCAGTATTTTAAATACTAGCGGAGGTTCCATATATATTGGTAAAAATGCTGAGGTTATGGAAGGCTGTATGATACGTGGCTCTTTTGCTTTAGGCGAGCATGCTGTTTTGAAAATGGGTGCAAAGATATACGGGCCTACCACCATTGGCACTGAAAGTAGAGTAGGAGGTGAGGTAAATAATTGTGTAATTTTTGGCTATTCCAATAAGGCTCACGATGGGTTTATAGGAAATAGTGTAATAGGAGAGTGGTGTAATTTAGGAGCAGATACCAATAACTCAAATTTAAAAAACAATTACGGTAAAATTAAAATATGGGATATTGCTTCTGAAAACTGGCAGGAAACAGGCTTGATGTTTTGCGGGTTATTGATGGGCGACCACAGTAAGGCAGGAATTAATACTATGTTTAACACCGGTACTGTTACGGGTTTTTGTGCTAATGTATTTGATGGTGGTTTCCCGCCAAAATATATACCTTCGTTTAGTTGGGGAGGACAAAAAAATGCCCCAAGATTTGAACTCTCAAAAGCTATGGAAGTTGCAGCCCGTGTTCTTGAACGAAGGGGTATAACTTTTTCGGAAGGAGATAAAAAAATATTTGAGTATCTATATAATAGAGCCTGACAAGAGCATTTATAAGCCGCGATCGTAATCAACAATTATGTTGTCTGTAACGGCTCTTGACTGGCAGGTTAATATATATCCTTGCTTTACTTCATCATCAAGTAGGGCATAGTTTACTTTCATTTCTACTTTACCCTCAACCAATAGTGCGCGGCAAGTGCAGCATGAGCCTCCCTGACAAGCATAAGGAGCATCTAAATTATTGCGTAAAGCCGCCTCAAGCACAGTTTCGCCAGGTAACATTTTTATTTGAGATTCTTCTCCGTCTAAAATTATGGTTACGGTGGCTGCTGATTGATTATCGGGTGTTACAGAAGCATTGCTTTGCTCAATCGGAGCAATAAAATATTCAATATGTACTTGGTTTTTAGGAACATTCATTGATTGTAATGTTTGTTCCACATTTTGCATCATTGGGGTAGGACCGCAAATAAATATTTCAGTTTGCTTATCAATTTTTACATAAGTATCAAGCAATTGTTTAACCTTATCTAAGGTCATAATACCTATTAAGTTCTCAGGATAGCCTGACGGTGCCTGATTAAGAACATGATGCACTACTAATCTCTCATCAGCATTATTTTCAATATCTTTTAATTGGTTTTTAAAGATAATGGCATCTTCTTTTTCATTGCCATAAAACAATTGGATTTTACTCTTGGGTTCAACCTTTAAGACAGATTTTATAATACTCATCATAGGAGTAATACCGCTGCCTCCGGCAAACAAAATATATTGTTTGCTGTTGCTCTCATTTAATGGGGTGTTAAAATTACCCATTGGAGTCATTATCTCAAGCGAGGTGCCTGCTTTAATCTCAGAGTTTAAGTAATTGGAGCCTTTTCCGGAATTAACACGTTTTACGGCAACCCTTAGTTCGGTGTCAGTGTAGGGGCTGCTGCATATAGAGTACGAGCGTCTTATTTCTTCACCGTTTATCTTTAATTTAAAAGTTAAGTGTTGACCTTGAATATATGTGAAATCATTTTTTAAATGATCGGGAATTTGAAATGCAATAGAAACACTATCGGCTGTTTCCTGAACAACTTCTTTAACTATGAGCGTATGGAATTTTGACATGTCTTGAAAAATAGATTTACAAAATTACAAAAAAACCGCAAAGAATTAGTACTCACTCTTTGCGGCTCAATTATTAAAATATTACAATATAGAGTTTATAGTAAAGTAGCTTTATAATACTCACGATTCATACGGGCTATATTAGAAATAGAAATTTCTTTAGGACACTCGGCCTCACAAGCACCGGTATTGGTGCAGCTACCAAAACCTTCTTCGTCCATTTGGTTAACCATTGCTAGAACTCTTTCTTTAGCTTCAATTTGACCTTGAGGTAAAAGCGCCAATTGTGATACTTTGGCACTTACAAATAAACTGGCAGAGGAGTTTTTACAAGCTGCTACACAAGCACCACAACCAATACAGGCGGCTGCATCCATCGCTAAATCAGCATCAGCTTTATTTACAGGTATATTGTTGGCATCTTGAACCTGACCGGTATTTACAGATACGAAGCCTCCGGCTTGAATAATACGATCAAAAGCGCCTCTATCAACCACCAAGTCACGAATAACAGGAAAGGCATTAGCTCTAAATGGTTCTATATATATGGTTTCGCCATCGGTAAAGTTACGCATATACAACTGACATGTAGTAGTACCATGCATTGGCCCATGTGGTCGGCCATTGATGTGCATGCTGCACATACCGCAAATACCTTCGCGGCAGTCGTGGTCATAAGCTATAGGCTCATCACCTTTATTTATCAGTTGTTCATTAAGTATATCCATCATTTCAAGAAATGACATATCAGCATCAATGTTATCAATGGCATAATCTACCATTTTTCCTGTTGACTGGGCGTTTTTTTGACGCCATATTTTTAAATTAAATTTCATTTTATGAAGAAATTTTATGGTAAAAGATTAGGTTATTTATATGAACGTGTTGCAAAATGTACATTTTCAAACACGAGAGGTTCTTTATGCAAAATAGACTCACTATCAACAGCAGTATGTTCCCAAGCCGATACGTAGGCATATTCAGCATCATTTCGTTTGGCTTCACCTTCTTCTTGGTATTCAACACGGAAGTGTGCACCGCAGCTTTCATTTCTTTGGAGTGCGTCATCAACCATTAACTCGCCAAGTTCCATAAAGTCGGCAACACGACCTGCTTTCTCTAAATCAACATTAAATTCATCGTTTCCACCGGTTACACGAACATTTTTCCAAAACTCAGCTCTCAACTGTTTTATGAGCTGTTTTGCTTTTTTTAAGCCCTCGGCATTTCTCGACATACCACAGTACTCCCACATAATCTTACCCAATTCTTTATGGAAATCATCAACGGTTTTATTTCCTTTTACGGCAAGTAATTTCTCAATTCTGTCTTTAGCAGCCTTTTCCGACTCAAGAAACGCAGGATGATCAGTAGGAATTGGTTTAGTAAATATCTCGCCCGATAAGTAATCGCCAATTGTGTAAGGCAATACAAAATATCCATCGGCTAAACCTTGCATAAGCGCACTGGCACCTAAACGATTTGCACCATGATCGCTAAAATTACATTCACCTAAAGCATATAAACCGGGCAAAGTAGTCATTAAATTATAATCAACCCACAAACCACCCATAGTGTAGTGCACGGCAGGGTATATACGCATTGGCACCTCATAAGGATTTTCATTGGTAATATGTTTATACATATCAAATAAATTTCCATAGCGTGCTTCAACTACTTCTTTCCCCAAACGTTTTATGGCGTCAGCAAAATCAAGATACACGGCAAGTCCTGATTTTCCAACTCCACGTCCCTCATCACATACCTCTTTAGCAGCTCTTGATGAAATATCGCGAGGCGACAGATTCCCAAAACTCGGATATTTTCTTTCCAAATAATAATCTCTTTCGTCTTCCGGAATATCTTTAGGAGCACGCTTGTCACCTTGTTTTTTAGGAACCCATACTCTACCATCGTTTCGTAGCGATTCACTCATTAAAGTCAGTTTTGATTGATAATCGCCCGAAACCGGAACGCATGTAGGATGTATCTGTGTGTAACAAGGGTTAGCAAAAAATGCACCTTTTTTATGCGCCTTCCAGGCGGCTGTTACATTACAACCCATAGCGTTTGTACTCAGGAAAAAAACATTGCCGTAACCTCCTGTAGCTAATACTACAGCATGTCCAAAATGTCTTTCTAATTTTCCGGTAACTAAATTGCGAGCAATAATTCCTCTGGCTTTACCATCAATGGTTACTACCTCAATCATTTCATGACGGTTGTACATAGTTACATTTCCTAACCCTATTTGACGGCTCAATGCTGAGTAGGCTCCCAGTAACAGTTGTTGTCCGGTTTGCCCACGGGCATAAAAAGTACGCGATACCTGAGCCCCACCAAATGAGCGGTTATCAAGTAATCCACCATATTCGCGGGCAAAAGGAACTCCTTGTGCCACACATTGGTCAATAATATTGGCACTTACCTCTGCCAGACGGTAAACGTTAGCTTCACGCGAGCGGAAATCGCCACCCTTCACAGTATCATAAAACAAACGGAAAACACTGTCACCATCATTTTTGTAATTCTTTGCGGCATTAATACCGCCTTGTGCAGCTATAGAGTGTGCTCTTCGAGGACTATCCTGATAGCAAAATACTTTAACTTTATAGCCTAACTCGGCTAAACTTGCTGCTGCTGATGAACCTGCTAAACCTGAGCCTACTATGATAATCTCAAGTTTTCTTTTGTTTGCCGGATTTACCAGCTTAACGTGCGATTTATAATTACTCCATTTGGTTTCAAGTGGTCCATCAGGAATTTTTGAATCTAAAACAGCCATATTTTATTTTTCTGAAATATTATTATTTTTATTTATTACTTAATGATACCGGTGTACAGCGCAATTGGCATTAATGCAAACACTAACGGAATGATAATTGAAAACCAGAATCCGGCTTGCTTTACACATGGTGTATATTTTGGATGATTCCAACCCATTGTTTGAAATGCCGATTGAAAACCATGCATTAAATGATACGCTAAGCTAAACATGGCAGCCACATATAAAACAACCACCATAGGGTTTTGAAAAACTTCTTTCATTTCTTCAAACAAGGTTTCCTGACCTGAAAGTTTTGTAGCCTCGCTATGTGCAATATGGTCGGTAAAGCGGCTTAACCACCAGAAATGCTTTAAATGAACAATTAAAAACATTAAAATTAATATTCCTAAAATAGCCATTGAGCGACTGTACCAAGTGCTGTTGGCTTTAGGGTTGTGTGATACATACTTAACCGACCTAGCCTGACGATTCTTTCTTTCTAAATAAATACCATCAAAGGCATGTGCCAAAAGCCCAATAAATAAAACCACTTCCATAGTTCTGATTAAGATATTGGTACCCATAAATTCTGCACCTTTGTTAAAAAGCTCACCGCCATCATTGGCGAAAATCAAAGCATTGACTGCACAGTGAACTACTAAAAACATAATCAGGAACAAGCCGGTAATACCCATGAGCATTTTCTTCCCAATTAAGGCTCCTAACAGGCCTTGTTTTTTAAATTTATTATTCATATTGATTGCTTAATTTTTTATTTGATGCTGCAAAGTTATAAACATAGCTTATTATTCAAAGTTGTTTTTAGAACAATATCCATTTACATACTAATGTATTGTATTGATTATAGGGACAATTAAACGTTAAATACAACTTATTTAGAAAGAATAAAAATAAATAGCAAAGTTCTACTATTATTATTTATTCTTTAGAGAAACAAAAAAAGCCTTGCGTAGCAAGGCTTTTTTAATATAAATTTTTAAGCTATATTAATCTCTGTTTTTTAACCACTTGAACACGGCAGGAGCAAGTTCTTTTTGCGAGCGTCCACCCACAAATACTCCAATATGTCCACCCTGAAACTTGTATAATTCCTTGTCTTTAGAGCCAACCACCTCATTTAAAGGAATTGTGGCGCTTGGAGGCACCAAATGATCTTCGGTAGCGTATATATTCAATAACGGCATAGTAAGATTCTTTAAATCAACTTTATGCTCACCAACAATCAGTTTACCTTTAATCAATTTGTTTCCCTGATATAAATCTTTCATAAATTGTCTGAAGCATTCTCCGGCTTGGTCGGGGCTATCGGCAATCCATTTTTCCATGCGCAAAAAGTTCAGCATTTTGTCTTTGTCGTCTAAAGAGTTTATCAATCCATTTGTTTTATTTATTTTCATCATAGGTTTCAACATCTCAAAACCGGTATTTAAAAACTCGCCAGGGATTAAACCATCATAGTTATCAACTAAGGCATCAAAGTCCATATCTTTGCTCCAGCGCAACAAGAGACCGTCATTTACACTAAAATCAATTGGTGTAACGAGCGTAATTAAATTCTTTACTTTTTGTGGATGTATAGAACTGTAAATGGTACTTAAAGTCCCGCCCTGACATACGCTCATAATGTTCAAATTTTTTATCTTATGAGCTTTACAAATATGGTCAACACAATTATTGATATATCCGTTAACATAATCGTCCATGGTTAAGTAACGGTCGGCTTTAGTAGGGTAACCCCAATCAATAACATAAATATCTAGACCTAAGTCGAGTAAATTTTTTATATAACTACGGTCGCTTTGCAAGTCCATCATATTGTATCGGTTTACCAAAGCGTACACTATCAGTACAGGAGTTTTTACCGTTGGAGGCGTTTCTCTGTCATAGCGATATAATTTTAGTTTATCTTCACTATAAACAAGTGTTTTAGGGGTTGTTCCTACCTCTACCTCATCAATTTGCGATAAGGTGTTATAACCTTTCATTAATTTAGCTGTTGTTTCAGCCATTTCCTGAAGTATTTCTCCTGAATTTATTTTCATAATTTATTAATTTATTTTTAGGGGTAAAAAAAACGAGTGATAAAAAAACCCATAGTTTAATAGCTATGGGTTTGTTTGTTTTTTCAAACCAAATTATTTCTTACGATTTGTTTTAGATACTTTGGTTTCTTCCTCTAACTCTACCGAGCCGGCTTTAATTAAAGCTATTTGTGTTTCCAAAGCTTTTACTTTGTTTTTTAAATCATGAATAGTTTGGTACAACTCATTCATATCTGTTTTAAACACAAATGGATAAGCAGCCATCTGATTTTCGAACTGTACCTCCAAATCTTTCTTTACGGCTAACGACAAGCTTGTTACTTCAGCTCTTAAGGCACTATACTCGTCAGAGTTAAACAATTCAATAAAGGTATTTTCGTTTAAGTTAACCCACTCTTGGAAAAATTTGTTGAAGCTTGTAATTTCGGTTTCGTTCTGAAATTTATCGGCTACTAATTTTAAACTTTGCTCTAATGCTTTTTGACCGGTGCCCAAGATTAAATATTGCAATTGAGCATTTTTAATATAGTAAACGGCCATTTTATCCATTGTTTCAAATGAAGCTTGCATTCTTTCTTTTTCTTTTCCCTGAGGCATTAACTTCACAAATGGAGCAAATGTTTTTTGCCAGTTTTCCTGAATTTGATTGTAAGAACCAATCATTTTACTAAAATCAGTAGAAAATAACTGAGGATATGATTCTACAAACTTTTGTAAATTTTCCTGATATTCTTTACTGAAATTTTGCGTGTTGCTAATCATACTCTGTACCTGAGTAGCGTATGATTCAAAAAACTCTTTCAAATTATTTTGAGGCATAAATCCGGCAAAGATGCTTTCCATTTGCTTTTTATACTCAGCAACGTCAAACATTTTTTTGTAGGTATCCATGTTAAAAGTACCGTTTTGCATAGCTTTTAAAAATGGAGCATAAAACTCGTTCATTTTCATCATTACATTTTGCGAATTGAACATTTGCTCAAACACATCTTTATTTAAATTATTTTTAAAAGTATTACTCAGGTTATTGTAGGTGTTATTTAAGGTATTTACCCAGTTTTCATAAACCCCTGTCCAAGCTTGATTCATTTTAGAGAAATTTTCGTTTACTTCTTGTGCAGGTTTACCGTAGTTCATCCAAGTATTTAAAAGATTCTGATTAAAATCTGTCATCTTTTTATACACCTCTAATTGATTATTATACCAGTTTTTGTAAAATTCTTCCACTGTAGCCGTTGATTGATTCTTTTCAGCCGCATCAGTTCCCTCTTTTGTAGAATCATTTGAAAGAGTAATATTTTTAAATATACTCATTTGATTGGTTAACCATTCTTTGTACAATTCAGAATTTTTTTCAAGACTTGCTCCACTCATAGCAGCTTTTTGAGCTTTTTTTGCTGTTTCTACCCAGTTGTTAATGGTTTTTGATGATGATTCAACCACCGTGTCCATTAAATTTTTTGTGTTTTTCATTTTGGGGAATTTTATAGGTTTAAATTTTCGGCAAAGGTACAACTTTTTTGTGATTTTTATATATTCTACTGTTAAATATTTTTATATATACATTGTATTGATAATCAATATAATATACCCTTGTGTTTTTTTTAATTTTGAAGAGATGTGTTAATTTTATCACTCTAAAATGTCAGATTTTAAATTCAGAACTAAAATTTTCTTTCGTTTTTGGGGTAAAAATGCTCTTAGAAAAATAATATATTTTATTCTCAAAAATGGGCTAAACTATTCCACTCAAAATGTCAATTTGCTCACGGATTTCATGCTTCATAAAAAAAGAAATACCATTGGTAAATGATTTGTATTACCTTTGATTGAATTTAATATAATATTATGTCGAAGAGAAAACAAGGAGGGAAGAAGCAAAAGAACAAACAGTCTTTATTTAAAGATATTATTGCCATTTTTAATGCAAATCCAAAAAAACTATTCAATTATAAACAGTTGGCTTCTGAAATAGGCACCCATCTTGAGGCCGAGCGTATTTTAATTAATCATCTGCTTATTGATTTAAAAAATCAGGATTTTTTGGAAGAGGCAGAAAGAGGTAAATACCGACTTAAACAATTAGAAAGATATTTTATTGGGCGTTTTGAAGTAACCCAAAGCGGTAGCGCATACGTTATCAGCAAGGAGAGTGATAAAGATATATACATTGCGGCACATCATACACACGGGGCATTAAATAACGATACAGTAAAAGTTCAGCTATTTTATACTCGTGGCCGAAAACCCGAGGGCGAAGTGATAGAAATTATTAAACGCCACAAAGATGAATTTGTTGGTATTGTTGAACTATCAAAGAATTTTGCTTTTCTGGTAAACGAAGGTAATAAGTTCAGTCCTGATATTTTTATTCCTATCAATAAATTGAACGGTGCAAAGCAAGGCGACAAGGCTGTTGCCAAAGTTTTTGAATGGTCAGAAACGGGAAAAAATCCTACCGGTGAAATAGTACGTGTTTTAGGGAAACCCGGTGAAAACAACACGGAGATGAACGCTATTATGGCTGAATTTGGCTTGCCGGTTGATTTTCCTGAGAAAGTAGAAAACGAAGCTTTAAAGTTGCCTATAGAAATTACTCCAGAAGAAATCAGCAAACGCAAAGATTTTAGAAGTAAAATTACTTTTACCATTGACCCTGCCGATGCAAAAGATTTTGATGATGCTTTATCTATTGAAAAATTATCTGAAAATTTGTGGGAAGTTGGTGTTCATATAGCTGATGTTTCTTATTATGTTAAACCCGAAACCTTTCTTGATGAGGAAGCCTTAAATAGAGCCACATCGGTATATTTGGTGGATCGTTGTATTCCAATGCTTCCGGAAGTATTAAGCAATCATGTTTGTTCATTACGGCCAAATGAAGAAAAGTTATGTTTTAGTGCAGTTTTCCAACTCAACGAGAAGGCCGAAGTTGTATCGCAATGGTTTGGGCGTACTGTTATTTTAAGCAAACGCAGATTTACCTATGAAGAAGCTCAAACTATTCTAGAAACTAACCAGGGCGAATATAGTGAGGAGTTAAACACTTTAAACACATTAGCCAAGCTGTTACGCGAAAATCGTTTTAAAGAAGGCTCCATAGCATTTGAAAAATCAGAAGTAAAGTTTAATTTAGATGAGAATGGGAAACCAATTGGGGTATATTACAAAGTAGCCAAAGATTCAAATAAACTAATAGAAGATTTTATGTTGTTGGCTAATCGTAAAGTGGCCGAATACTGCGCTTATGTTAAATCCGGTAATGAAAAACCCGTGAAAGTAAAAGAGCGCCCAATGGTTTACCGTATTCATGATAATCCAAATCCTGATAAGTTGCTCGAATTTGCCAATTTTATTAAGCGTTTTGGATATCAGTTAAAAACAAGCAATAAAATTCAAACTGCAAAAAGTATGAATAAACTTTTGCATGATGTTAGCGGAAAAAGAGAAGCCAATATGGTTGAGCAATTAGCCATTAGAACTATGGCTAAAGCAATTTACAGTACAGACAATGTAGGACATTACGGTTTATCTTTTAATTATTACACCCATTTTACATCGCCTATAAGAAGGTATCCGGATATTATGGTACACCGACTGCTCAACTATTACTTATGTACAGACAATGGTAAACAAAAACCTCATGATGTTCAGAATTTATTAGATAAAGAAAACCTGGAAGAATTATGTAAGCATTCTTCCGATATGGAAAGATTGGCTGCCGAAGCCGAGCGCTCGTCCATTAAGTATAAACAAGTGGAGTTTCTATCAGACAAAACCGGGCAACAATTTGAAGGTATTATTTCGGGTGTTACCGAATGGGGACTTTATGTTGAAATTATAGAAAATCACTGCGAAGGGATGATTAGGGTTAAAGATTTGAGTGATGATTTTTATGTTTATGATGAGGAAAATTTCTGTTTCTTTGGGCGCAAAAGCGGCAAGTTTTATCAATTGGGCGATAAGGTTTTGATAAAAATTAAAAGAACCGACTTAATACGTAAGCAGGTTGACTTCACCCTAATAAAAAAAATAGAAACAGAAGCAGATAATTAAACCGAGCAAAGTAAACCTATACTTTAATATAGAGAAAATATTGTACTTCGCCAACCTCAGTATTATTGTAATAAGTACACCAAATTATAGTTGAAAAAATTCTACCTTACCATTTGGTGTAATGGTCATTCACTCCCAATTATTGCCATTTTCTTTTCCCCTTAGTTAAATTTCTTCATTCTGTTAGGCATTCCAATTTGCATGAAAAAATTCAACATTGTCTTACGAAAAATCCTCTGCCGGAATTCCCCCTTCGCCTAATACAAAATCAAATCTACGGTGTGATATCAATGCGTTTTTCAATACATTTGAGGAGGAGGAGGGTTTCCCCGAAGAATTATTATTAATTGAATCAGGTTGGGCGTTTAAATCCTCTTCAGACTCTGATTTCTTGGATTTCTTTTTTTTCGACTTGTCCTTTTTTACGCTTTCTTTTACTTCATCTTTTCCTTTATCGTAAGCTTTATCAGCTCCTGTGTTAACTTCTTCTCGAATTTTGTCTTGGGCCTTTTGGTTTAAATCCTCTTTGATTCTTTTTCCTAATGTTTCCCATTGAGCAGTTGCTGTTTGACTGTTAAAAGAAAAGAAAAGTAGTAATGACAGAAAAAATGTTGATTTGTTTGACTTCATAAAGTATGAATTTAATTCTCGAAACTAATAAAAAAACCCATAATATCAACCATAGAGGTAAATAATTTTTTTTCAAAAGTTTAATAGTGTTTTTCCTCTGCATTAATATTTATGATACATAAATATTGTCTTTGAGCGTTTTATAAATAAGGATAGCATCTTTGAGAGGGGCAGATGAAAATAATAAATATTATATACATACACTAATTTATTAATTCTTAATAAATGAAAGCATATTTATTAATTGTTTTGTTCAGGTTCTTCAATTTTCGTACTTTTGCACTCCCAAATAAAAATTCTGAATGGATTTATTAGAAAAACTAGCTTCATTAAAAAGAAAGTATGAAGAAATAGAGTTACGCCTTGGCGACCCTAAAGTAATTGGCGATATGAAATTGTTTAAACAAATGAATAAGGAATATAAAGACCTTAAACAGCTTGTTGATGCTTATCACCAATACAAAAATATTTTATTGAATATTGATACTGCCAAGGATATGATGATGAATGAGTCTGATGAAGAGATGAAGCAGTTTGCCCGCACAGAGTTGGAACAAAGTGTGCAACAAAAAGAAAAAATGGATGAGGAAATAAGAATGATGCTGATTCCTAAAGATCCCGAAGATAGTAGGAATGCGGTGGTAGAGCTAAGAGCCGGAACAGGAGGTGACGAGGCCAGTATTTTTGCCGGAGATCTTTTTAGGATGTACACCCGTTTTTGCGAGAATAAAGGTTTTAAAATAGAAGTTGATGATTTTAATGAAGGGACAACAGGCGGTTATAAAGAAATTATATTTAATGTCATTGGCGAAGGAGCTTATGGAATCTTAAAATATGAATCGGGAGTACACCGTGTACAACGTGTGCCTTTAACCGAAGCACAAGGACGTGTACATACTTCGGCTGCCAGTGTAGCCGTACTTCCCGAGGCCGATGAGGTAGATGTTGAAATTAATCAGGCCGATTTAGAATTTCAAACTTCCAGAAGTAGTGGCGCTGGGGGGCAAAATGTTAATAAGGTTGAAACCAAAGTTCAGTTAACACATAAACCTACAGGTATTGTAATTACCTGCCAGGTTGACCGCTCGCAGCTAAAGAATAAAGAAAGAGCTTTGGCTATGTTGCGTACTAAATTGTATGAAATTGAGTTAAATAAACATTTGGAAGACATATCAAAGCGCAGAAAGACAATGGTGAGTACAGGCGATAGAAGTGCTAAAATAAGAACTTATAATTATCCTCAAAGCCGTATAACCGACCATCGTATAGGATTAACTCATTATAACCTTCCTGCCTTTATGGATGGTGATATTGAAGATATGATTCATGCCTTACAGATAGCCGAGAATATGGAAAAACTTAAAGAAAGCTCGCTTATTGATAATTAGTTTTATGTTATGATATCATGAATTATAGTCAACTTAGTACTTTTATAAAAAATCAACAATCTTTTTTATGTGTTGGCTTAGATACCGATATTAATAAAATACCTCAACATTTATTAAACGAGTTAAACCCTTGTTTGAGTTTTAATAAAGCCATTATTGATGCAACTGCACCATATTGTGTAGCCTTTAAGCCTAATACCGCTTTTTACGAAGCTATGGGTATTGAAGGTTGGCATATTTTACATCAAACCATTCAATACATTAAAACCCACTATCCACAGCACTTGGTTATTGCCGATGCTAAAAGAGGCGATATTGGTAACACTTCAACTATGTATGCCGATGCTTTTTTTAAGCAAATGCATGCCGATGCCATAACTGTTGCACCATACATGGGAAACGATTCGGTAAAGCCCTTTCTGGCCTATCCCGATAAATGGACTATAGTACTTGCCTTAACTTCAAATTCTGGGGCTGCTGATTTTCAGCTCTCCAATCATTTGTTTAAACAAGTGCTAAGCACTGTTAGTTCTTGGGGTACAACTGATAATCTAATGTTTGTTGTAGGAGCTACACAAGCAAGTATGCTTAGCGAAGTTCGAAAAATAGTACCACATCATTTCTTACTGGTTCCCGGTGTTGGCGCTCAAGGTGGAAGTTTGCAGGATGTTTCAAAACACGCCATGAATAAGGATTGCGGCTTGTTGGTAAATGCTTCGCGAAGTATTATTTATGCCTCCGGCAGTTATGATTTTGCTACGGCTGCAAAAGAAGAAGCCATAGCACTTCAAAAACAAATGGCAATAGAGTTAAGCAATATCTAATAAACATTGTGCATAATACAAAAGGGGGAAATTTTTTTTTCTCATGAATTTTAACGTAATTTTTTTACTTTAGATAGATTGGCTTTTAATATAGCTGTGATTTAATTTTTAAGAGCTAAATAAAGAAAATACTATAATTACAATTATTTTTTGCAATTAAAAAATTAGCTATTGGTGATATTTAATAGCTGTAAATACTTAATATTGTAATTTAATTTTATTAAAGTATGTTGAACAAAACAGTTCTGATAACAGGGGGCACAAGCGGAATAGGGTTGGGAATAGCACATAGTTTTGCACAAGCAGGCTATCACTTAGTATTAGTAGGGTTAGAGAAAAATGGGAATGATATTGCCAATGAGATAGCCCGTCAATACAAAATTAAAAGTCTTTTTTTTAATACTGATATCAGCAACTTCGAAGAAGTAAGTAGATTGTGTAAAGATGCTTTGTCGCATTTTAAACAAATTGAAGTGTTGGTTAACAATGCAGGCATACAATATGTTTCGCCCGTTGAAAAATTTCCTGTAGAGAAATGGAATGCCATTATCAATATTAATCTAAATGCTGCATTTTACACTACTCATTGTTTGTGGGAAAGTATGAAAAAGGCACAATATGGCCGAATCATCAATATAGCTTCGGCACATGGTTTGGTTGCATCTGAATTTAAGTCAGCTTATGTGGCAGCCAAGCACGGCATTGTAGGTTTTACAAAAGTACTGGCACTGGAAGGTGCCCCTCATGGAATTACCGCCAACGCTATATGCCCGGGTTATGTAAAAACACCTTTAGTTGAAAAGCAAATTGCCGATCAGGCTATTGCACATGGTATTCCTGAGAGTCAGGTTATCAATGATATTATGTTGGTCAAACAGCCTGTCAAATCGTTTGTTACTGTTGAGGCTATAGGAGCCTTGGCTGTTTATTTAACAAGTCCTCAGGCTAATTTAATCAATGGTGCTTCGTTACCTATTGAAGGTGGATGGACAGCACAATAAGTTTTATGAATGAATAAATCAAGAAAAAAAATTTCGTTGGCTCTCCAAGGAGGAGGCTCGCACGGAGCATTTACCTGGGGCATTATTGAACGATTGCTGGAAGAAGATATACTTGATATACGAGGTATATGCGGCACAAGTGCGGGCGCTATGAATGCGGCTATTACCTCTTACGGCCTACATAAGGGAGGAAACCAAGGAGCCATTGATTTATTAGAAAGATTTTGGCGCAGAGTAGCCAACTCGGCTTATTTTTCGCCAATGCAGCCTAATTGGTTAGACAGCAGTTTATATCCGGGTTCTATGAATTACCCTTTTGGATTTAATCTTTTCAATTTGATGACACAGGTGCTATCGCCCTATCAATTCAATCCACTTGATATTAATCCTCTAAAGGATATAATAGAAGATTTAATTGATTTTGAAGAGTTACAACAGAGTAACACTAAAGTTTTTGCTTGTGCAACCAATGTAAAGACCTGCAAACCCAAGATTTTTAAGGGTAAGGAAATAACAGCCGATGCACTTATGGCTAGTGCCTGCCTACCGCTTCTGTATAAAGCGGTAGAAATAAACGGTCAGTTTTACTGGGATGGCGGATATATGGGAAATCCTTCTATTTACCCACTTATTGATGATACAGACAGTAATGATATACTCCTTGTAAAAGTAAATTCTGTAGTCATAAATGAAGTTCCTCAAACGGTAAGCGAAATACAAGACCGCATAAATGATATTAGCTTTAACAGTAGTCTTATGGCAGAGATGCGTATGGTATATTTTAAAGAAAAAATATTAAAATTGGGGTACGATTTAAGAGGTCGTTTACGGAAAATATATTTTCACAGTATAAGTGCCGATCAGGTGCTCGATGAATATAATTTAGCCAGTAAGTTTAATGCCAGTTGGTCATTTCTGAACACATTACGAAAAAAGGGTCGCACAAGTGCCGAAAAATGGATTAATGAACAATACCATCATGTAGGACATAATTCAAGTATTGATATACGTAAGGTATTTGTTTAACTTTACGCCCCAAAAAATAATAATATCTTGGAAAATATAGAAAAAGATAAGGCCGAAATGTCATTTCTGGAACATCTTGAAGCATTGAGGTGGCATTTGATGCGTTCGGTAATAGTGGTTGTTTTAGCCGCTATTGTACTCTTTTTCTATAGAGAGATAGTTTTTGATTATTTTTTATTTGCTCCAAAGCATCCCGATTTTTGGACATATCGCCAATTGTGCCGCTTAAGTGAGTATTTGAATTTGGGCGATTCGCTTTGTATTAAAGATATGCCTTTCGATTTAATCAACACCCAACTTTCGGGGCAGTTTACCATGCATATTTGGGTATCGTTTGTGGCGGGCTTTATACTTGCCGCCCCTTACGTATTATGGGAGTTGTGGCGTTTTGTAAAACCCGCTTTACATGATAAAGAAAAGAAATATTCAAGAGGAGTGGTGTTTTACAGCTCTATATTATTCTTCCTTGGAGTGTTGTTTGGTTATTATGTCATTGTACCCTTATCGGTAAATTTTTTAGGAACTTATCAGGTAAGCAGCGATGTAAAAAACATGATAGCCATGGATTCTTTTATTTCTACCGTTACAACCATAACATTTGCCACAGGACTTGTTTTTGAACTTCCCATTGTGGTCTATTTCTTAACTCAAATTGGAATAATGACACCACAATTTATGCGTACTTATCGTAAACATGCTACAGTTGTTATTTTAATTGTTGCGGCTGTTATTACACCATCTCCCGATATAACTTCACAGCTTCTTGTAGCTTTTCCCTTGTATTTACTTTACGAATTAAGTATTTTTGTTAGCATGTATGTCGTAAAAAAAGCATCTAAAGAACTAAACTAAAAACAAAATGCAAACAAACCCTCATGAATTCAATGCCTACAGAAGCAGAATGAATGAACGAATATTAAAGCAGAACAATAAAGTACTTAATCGTTTTTTTAATCTTGATACCAATACATACTCACAAGGAGCTTTACCGGTTAAAACAAAGGAAATGTTAGGATTAGTTGCCAGTATGGTATTGAGATGTGATGATTGTATTAAGTATCATTTAGAGAAATGTTTTAACGAAAAGGTAACCGAAGAAGAAATATTTGAAGTGTTTACCATAGCCAACATTGTAGGAGGAAGTATAGTAATACCACATTTAAGGCGAGCTGTTGAGTACTGGGATATGCTTCATACCGATAAGGATTAATTTTATTGACTATATATTGATATGGATAAGCTTAGAACTAAATACGAAAAACATATTTTTGTTTGTGTTAACCAAAGAGCCGAAGGACAAAGGATTTGTTGTGGAGAGGCTCATGGTTTGGCGCTTATTGCTGCTTTTAAAGATATATTAAAAGAGCACCATGTTAAGGGTACTAAGGTACGAGCCCAAAAGGCAGGCTGTTTTGATATTTGCGAGTATGGGCCTAATGTAATTATTTACCCCGAAGGTATTTATTATGGAAAAGTGAACCTTAATGATGTTCGCGAAATTGTTGAGCAGCACGTTATCAACAACCAACCGGTAGAGCGCCTAAGAATAAATTTTGAGGAGAAAACGCCTCCTCCTCAACAATAAAAAATATTATTTTCTTATAGGTTACTGTAGCATACTTTTCAGTTTGTTGGCAATTCTTTCGCATTCGGTATCTGCTTGTTGCTTAAATGAATTCCAGTTAGGGATACCTCCAATTTTTTCACTACCACATTCAGGATAGCCTTCAATTGGGCCACCATTACCTATAGGACCTGTGCCGCGGTGTACAAAGTTACTATAGGTGTACTGGGCCTTATTACCATTAATCTTGATAGCTAAGTTAAACATAAAATATCCGCCCGACTCTGTTTTTTCGGAATTTGAAGTGATGGCATGATCGTTGCCAATGGTAAAACCGGAATTAGCCACGCCACGGGTATCTTTATAATACACAGAAACACTTCCCGAAAGATAATAAGTATTCTTACTCTTGTCGTAATCAATATATTTTAACTGATAAATTTCATCATTAATTTCTTTAAAGAAACCCTCTGTTGCTTTGCTATGGTTGATAGCAAATTCACCTTCAATTACTTTTGGAGTAGTTTTTTGGTCGTTTTGAGCCAATGCCACAAATCCGCATAGCATTAATAATGTGGTAAAAAAAAGATTTTTCATTTTCAATAATATTAGATTCAACATCTTTGCTTTTATGTTATTATAAATTCATAATAACAATTCTACAAATATAAAATTAACAAAAATAATACCACATTTTTTATAAAATAATTATCTGCTTCGCTAACAATAAACAGAAATAATACGTATTGATTATAAAATGTATTATATTAGCCTATAAATCAAAGAAAAAGAGAATATTAATATTGCCATCTATTTTAGAGCATAGTGTTTTGGAAGGTTGCTTAAAAAACAATCGTTTAGCACAACAACAGTTGTATAAGGATTGTTTTGACTTTTTGATACGTATTTGCAGGCGTTATGTTAATCATCAAGAAGATGCAGTAGATTTACTGAATCAAGCGTTCTTGAAAATATTAAACAACCTGAAAAATTATAAAAAAGAACAAAGTTTTGAGGCTTGGATAAGTACTATAGCAGTAAACACAGCTATTGATCAAATAAGAAAAGATAAAAGATATCGCGAAAAGGTAGCTTTAAGCGAAGATTATAAAGTTGAGTTATTTGATTATAATCAAATAAGCATAAATGTGGCTGTAGATAAAATGGCCGCCAATGATATAATGAAATTAATTCAACAATTGCCGGTACTTACACGCGAGGTGCTTAACTTAAATGTTATTGAAGGTTATCATCATAAAGAAATTAGTCAAATGTTAGATATTTCTGAAGAAGCTTCAAGGTGGCACTTACACAAGGCAAGACAAATTTTAAAAGAAAAATTATTAAACAATAATAAAGTAAAAGTAGCGTAAATGATAGAGCAAGAAGATAACTTTAATGAGTTTCTAAAACAAAAAGTGGAGGAAAGCACTTTCGAGTTTGATGAGTCTTATTGGTTAAAGGCCGAGAAGATGATTGAAAAGTCGGAAACTGTTAAAAAACCTTTTTGGTTAGGATTTGGCTCGGGGGTGCTTTCGGTACTCTTTTTGGGTATTATTGGCACTTGGGCTTGGGTTCAACTAAATAGCAACGAAAGTACCATTACACCTATGGCAAACAATAAGCAAACAATTATTGATTCTGACCAAAAAAGTAACATCAATGGTAATTCTGAGACTTTAAACACCAAAACTGAAGATAACATTCATGAATCGGTAACTTCTTTAGTTTCAAATACTGCAAAACAGCCTATAAACCACTTATCTACACCGGTTGCATCACATTCTAAAAAGTCTGAAAAAGTATTATTAGCCTCTAGACAAAATACTTCAAGTATTTTTGGCAGCAAGGTTTCAGGAACAGACAACTCCTCTACCATTTCAAATGTAAATGCTTTAAATTCTATAGAGCCTGTAGTAAATCCTGAGTATTCAAACAATTACAATAATACATCAATTATACTAGAGAATAGTGATAATCAAGCACAGCCGGTTGATGACAAAATTCTTGAAACAAGTATATCGGGAAATCAACTAGGCAGCAATAAAGACATAGATCATAATGTGGCTACTGCCTGCGACAACAGTTTAAATTCTAATTGGATGTTTGATGTTTTGGGCGGGTTAAGTGATAGTAGAGGCTTTGAAGGGAATGCTCTTAGTGATTCAAAAATTGGATTTGGATACTATGTAGGATTTAGAGCTGCTTATAAAGTGGACAATACTTGGTTTGTGGCAGCTCAACCTTTAGTATATACTCGTGGTGCTATTAATACCAGTATTCAAACTAAAAGGGTAGATTATAATTTTGGTTCTATCTCAGATGAATTTATCGTTAAAAATAAGGAAATGATGCTTGCTGAACTTCCGGTGGTTATTGGCTATCGATTAAACCGTCATCAAATAAGCATTGGCGGAGGGTTAGAATACTTAATCAATGTAAAAAGTGATGTGAAGGATTTTGGAACAGATACTTATAACACTAATCAGTGGGGGTATGTATCAGGATTTAACCGTGTAGGTGCAGTGGGTGTATTTTCTTATGCGTTTAATATTTACCAAGATTTTTGGTTAAATATGATGGTTCAAAAAGGATTTACCGACTTTACTCAATCGGCTTATTTTACTAACGAAAGTAAAGATAAGAACTTAAACCTACGTATTGGGTTGCAATATCGATTATTAAATCAAAAAAGAAAAATAAAATAAGATATATGAGAAATAGATTTAAAGCGCTTCTATTTATAGCTTTATTAGGTATCATTCAGGCTTGTCAAAAAAAGGAAATACCTGTTAGTTATGAGGGAACACCTGTTTTTATGATGGAGAGCAATATAAATGGAAATGAAGTAAACATTACTGCCGGAAAAAACAATTATTATATGTTTACCGGAACATCTATAGATGCGATGGGCGTTCTTGTTATGAACGGTCAACTGCGTCCCGAAGATTGCAGCAAATGTAATCATGAATTTAGTTTTTATTATCGCGATAGCAAGTTGAGAAATACTATTACCATCAATAATATTGAGGAAGTGCTTAAAACGGGCAATTATAATTATTTTAACGGACGCGACACCTTAAACAATATAAGCGGTGCGCATATTAGTTTTAATGCCTATGCACCTGCCGGAACTAACTACACCTACTCTTGGGATTTTGGCGATGGTACAGGCTCTAATCTTGCCAACCCTACGCATCAGTATGCTGAACCGGCCGACTATAATGTTTGTTTAACTGTGAGCAATGGGGGTATTTCAAAGACTATTTGCAATGTTATCCCAATGGATAGTTTATGCCGTTTTCAATTTACCCAAACAATGAGCCAGAATTATGTGTCGTTTTATGTCTTAGGAAATGGCAATTCATACGCCTGGAACTTTGGTTCTCCTGCAGCATGGGCCTATAGCGGATTAACTACCTCTTATACTTTTCCGCAAGCCGGTATATACAGAGTAGTGCTTAAAGACAGCCTTTCGGGAAATAATTGCGATAATACCTTTAGTAAGGATATTATGGTTGGAAATTATACCGGTAGTGATATTGCTGCCGGCTTTAATTATGCGCTAATTAATAATGGCAATAACACCATTCCGGTTGATACAGGATTTAGTAAGGTTGTTATTAATTATTCATCGCCCGATGGAAAGCAATACAGCACTTACAACGCTTATGCTCACCACCAGCAAAATAACAATTACTTTAATGTAACAAAAGTTGAACCTTTTGAGAAGAACTCGGCAGGCCAAAGAACCTATAAAATGGAAGGTAGTTTTAAGGCTTGGTTTTATAATACCCAGAACCTAAACGATTCTATTTTTATTAATACAACTAAGTTTGTGGTTGGTGTAGCAGCACCATAAGGCAAAGGTTTAAACAACTCGTAATAATACCTTATAAACTATTAATGTTTATGGGGAAATTATGAATGGTCTGCTTCAAGCGAAACAAACCGGAAGTTGTTGGCATCAAATAATCCTTTATCACTAATCTTTAGAGCAGGGATAACTAACAGGGCCATAAACGATAAGGTCATGTAAGGAGCGTCTAAAAGGCAACCCATACTTTTGGCCATATGATGTAAATGCTGGTATTTTGCACCTATCTCGCTAACGGGATGAGGGCTCATGATACCTGCAACAGGCAAAGGCAAAATATGGTCTCCTTTTTCAGGGCTTGACACAGAAATACCACCATTGTTTTGTATAATCATATTTATTGCAGCAGTTATTGACTCATCATCAACACCAACAGCAACAATATTATGACTATCGTGTGCTATACATGAAGCAATAGCCCCTTGCTGAAGCCCAAACCCCTTGATAAAAGCTACTGACGGAGGAGCTTCATGGTGATAACGATTTACAACAACAATTTTTAATATATCTTTTCTTGTTTCGGTTTGCAAAAATCCATTATCTATATTCAGTTCATCTGTAATGAAATTGGTAATTAACTGCTTGTTTAAAGCTTCTATTACTTTTATTTTTTTGGTGGATGATTTTACTCTTAATTGATTGGCACTAATCTTACTGCAATTAAATTTATTGATGATGTGATAAGGACTTGTTTGTATTAAAGACTTACCATTGTCGGCTACGCAGTTGCCTTTTATATAGGTTTTTAATATTTTAAATTCTTGGAGATTATTGACCAAAATAAAATCTGCATTATTACCGGGTTGCAATAACCCAACCGGTAATTTATAGTGCTTAACCGGCAATACACATGCAGCATGCAATACATCAAATACATCGTAGCCTTGCTCTACGGCACGTTTCACGGTATCATTGATGTGCCCTAATAATAAATCATCAGGATGCTTATCATCAGAACAAAACATTATTTGCTTTGGAAAATCTTTGATTAAAGGAATAAGTGCTTCATAGTTTTTGGCAGCACTACCTTCGCGAATTAGGACTTTCATGCCTAATTTCAGCTTCTCCAGACCTTCATTATAGGTAAAGCATTCATGATCGGTACTGATACCTGCACTGTAATATTTTTCGATAGCCATTCCAACAATGCCTGGAGCGTGCCCGTCAACGGGCTTCCCGGCTTTATGGGCAGCATTAATTTTACGCATTATTTCTTCATCGCGGTTTATTACTGCCGGATAATTCATCACTTCGGCCAAATACCATATATCAGGATGAAGCATCAGATTTTCAATCTGCGAGGCATCAATAGTATCTCCGGCAGTTTCAAAAGCGGTTGCCGGAACACAGCTTGGCGCACCAAAGAAAAAGTGAAATGAAACCGTTTTACTGTTCGCAATCATATATTCTACCCCCGGTACACCCATAACATTAGCTATTTCGTGTGGGTCGCTTATAGTAGCCACGGTACCGTGCAATACAGCTACCTTTGCAAATTCTGATGGCAGCACCATACTGCTTTCAATATGTATATGAGAATCAATAAATCCGGGTAATAAATATCCTTCAACCTGTTCGTTGATAGGTTCAACAGATATAATTTTTTGTTGACTAACGCTAACTTCGGCTGCAAATATATTACGATTTACTATATCAACGTAATTTGCTTTTATGGTAAAAGTTTTATGCACTATCTTATTTTTTATCTTTAAACCAACTGCTGTATAAGACGTAGTTATTGGCTATACGTTGTACTTCTCCTTTAAATAATTCTTCGCTTAATTGTTTTACTTTCTTGGCCGGAATACCGGCATAAATAGAACCAGCTTCAACAACAGTATTTTCGAGCACTACCGCTCCGGCAGCAATTATACAGTTTTCATGAATAACCACATTATCCATTACTATTGCGCCCATTCCTACCAATACATTGTCGTGTATGGTACATCCATGAACTATGGCATGATGTCCAATGGATACATTATTTCCAATCACTACTTTTGTTTTTTGATAGGTACAATGCACTATAGCACCATCTTGTATGTTTACTTTATTGCCCATGCTTATACTGTTAACATCGCCTCTCACCACTGCATTAAACCAAAAACTGCAATCGTCTCCGGTAGTTACCTGTCCTACAATAGTGGCATTGGGTGCTATAAAACAGTTGTTTCCAAACTTAGGACTTATCCCGTTTACATCAAGTATTACACTCATATTTTCCTTTATATAGTAAACTTATTCAAGTTTTTTTATTTGCAACAAATCAATTTTATTGCCTTTTACCTGTTTAATGGTAAACAAATAGCCCATTAACTCAATCACCTCGTTCATTTGAGGTACACTTCCATAGTGGTGTAATACAAAGCCGGCAATGGTTTCATACTCTTCACCTTCGGGAATACCAAGTAAATATTTTTTATTAATTATATCAATTTCCATACGCCCCGAGAAAAGAAATTCATTTCCTGATAGCTGTTTTTCCACCAATTCCTGTTTGTCGTGTTCATCTTCAATTTCACCAAAAATTTCTTCCATAACATCTTCAATGGTTAGCATACCGGCAGTACCTCCAAATTCATCAACTACCACAGCTATACTTCTTCTTTGTTGTTTGAGTAATGTTAGCATTTCGCGTGCGGGCATTGTTTCCGGAACTATTGAGATTGGTAATAGAATTTCGCGAATATTTTCGGGGCGCTTAAACATTTCTGACGAGTGTACATAACCAATGATATTATCAATGGTGTCATCATAAATCAATATTTTTGAGAGTTGTGTTTCCACAAATTTTTTCTGCAAATCTTTTACAGGTTCGTTTACTTCCATTGCAATCAGTTCGGTTCGAGGTACCATACATTCCCGCACTTTTACGCTGCTAAAATCCAAAGCATTCTGAAAAATATTTATTTCGTGGTCATAATCGGTTCGGTGTGCATTTGAGGTAGTAAATTGTTTTACATAATTGTCCAAATCAATTCGCCCAAAAGTCATGGTGTTGTTTTCTACATCAATACGAAATCCAAAGCGCAAAACAAAACGTGCAAAAAGTAAGGTAAACATTACTATTGGGAACAAAATAAAATAAATGATTGAAAAAGGAATAGACAGAAAGTTAAGCATAGTATTGGGATTAATACTAAAGAGAGCTTTGGGAATAAACTCGGCTGTAACCACTATGATAAAGGTTGAAACCACAACACTTAATATTAATACTCCAATAGGTGTATGGATAAATGATGAAAACACGGGTTCGAGCACCTGCGCCATATAGATACTGTATATTACCAAGGCTATATTGTTTCCTACTAAAGTAGTAGCTATAAAGCGTTGAGGAGTTTTCATAAAGTACGAAACCATTTTAGCCGGCAAGAACCCCTGATTGCTCTCTAACTCAACCTGTAGCTTATTAGAGGTAAGAAATGCTATCTCCATTCCGGAGAAAAGAGCCGAAAATATGATAGCTATTAGTATGATTAAAAATGAACTCAAAATATTTTGAACTTTATTTTACTGATTGCTTGAATTTGAAGAGAAGCTTTTAGTTCTTTTCTTATTGACATAATACATAAAAATTGCTACAAAGGTAAGAACTGCAAATATTCCGGCATCGGTTACATTATTATTTTTTAAATTAATGATAGAAGCAACTAAAGAGCCAATAGCAGCCAACAGCCATATTATTTGCATTGTTTTAAACATAGATTTCATTCAATATCGTTTTTCAGATTAATAGTTCCCTTCATTTTTTTAATTTTATACTTTGTAAAGTCCTGATTACTTTCAAGGCCGTCACCCATTATTATTTCGTCCTTTGTGCTTATGGTAACAAATGCTTCAGAAAATATTCGTTCTTCTTTTTGATTCCAGACCAGGTGTTCGGTTTTAAGAGTTTCTCCTTTTTCGTTTACCACTACTACTTTGCGTTTTGCTTCCATAATATTGTTATCAGGGTACTGTAACATTTTGGCATACTGTGAGCTTAAACTGGTATTTATTTTTCCTTTGTCATCGTAAAAATACATTCTTATGCCTTTAGGCATTTCAATATAAGGTTGTTCAACGGTGTAACGATTTAACTCGGGAGTTACAATTCTTGCCTTAATCTGTGCTGAGTCGCTGTACAACATTTCAACTTCTATGCCTTTTTCGGTTGGTAGTAATTTTTTGTCGGTAAGTACTTTTATTTTTTCAATATCATTTTCGCAGGCGCTCAATACAATAACAAAAAAGAGCGGAATAATTTTTAAAATAACTTGTTGATATGTACCAAAACTTTGGGCTTTCATAATATTATTAATCGTATTTGGATTTGATAAACCATCGGTCGTTTATACTTAATCCCACATTTAACAATATATATTTTTCTTTTACCATTTTATCTAAAACTGTACCTCTACGCCCTAGCTCAATTCCAATATTTACAGTGGAGACACTTTTTCTGAAAGGAATTCCTATACCGGCAGTTAAAGCGTGTTCCTGAATTTGTAAATTATTGAGGTAAAAAGGCATCACTGTATTTTTGAAGCCCAAGCGATAATATGCATGGTTAAAAAAACCATCGGGCGATTGCGAGTTAGGGTAGTATTGAATTCCTGCAGCGATAATTCTACTGTCTTTTAAATTATTGAGGTTGCCGCTAATACTGTCTTTCCCCCATTTAACCACTTTGTACTCTAAAGTGTAATTTATTTTTGGTCCCATTTGTACATTAAATCCAAAGCAATATTGACTTGGCAAATACCCAATCGTTTTTTGAGAATTCAAATAGTAAGCCGTATCAACCTTATTTGATGCCGAACTGGTTCTGAAATATCGCTCAGAGCTCAATGTACTTTGGGTGTTTAAGCGACCTTTTAGCCCATAGCTAAAACCTAAAGTTAGTTTTGTATCATCTTTTATATTAATGGTATGTTGTGCACCAATCAAGAAAGAAACACCATTGTACGAATGGTAAGTATTGTTGAGTATATTCAAATAATAAGTTGTATCGCTTCCTAAAAAATCTCTGTATTCTTCATTATTGATACTTCCAAAAGTAAATTCAGTATTAAACCCTACAGAGAACCCGCGCATAATACTATCACTAAAAATTTTGAAAGGGTTTAAACCATTAGCCAAATATAGTTTATTTAAACCACCGCTTCCCTTATAGGTTCCTGCAATATTTTGTTTGGCATAAGCAACTGTGTCTTTAACATTATAACCAACACCGGTGTATGGGATAAGTCCGAATGAAAGCCCCCACCATTTGGTTACCGGAAATCCCAATGCTATGTAGCCAAACGAACCATTCATTTCTGAAACCGTATCGGCAAAGTTCAATTGTTGTTTGTACATTCCGTTAATTCCAGCAGTAAAAACCGTAAGCCTTAGAGCAGCATTTGAAGCCGGATTGCTATAGTTAAGATTCCATGGGTTGTTGGAAGCAATGCCACTTCCACCTAAAGCCATTTGAGATGAAAATCCTTTAAAGGTTTCAAGTCCGTAGCCACCCCTTGAGTATATAGAGTTGGTGGTGTTTTGAGCCTTTACGTTGCAGGTCAAAAGCAAAAAAACAATCAAATATAAATTATATTTTGTTTTTATTATTTTTCTAAACATATACATATAACTGCTTGTGCGGTCTTTTATTTTAAGTATTGATAATTTAAAATACTGTTTAAACCTTTTAATATCAAATTTTTGTCGGCAAAGATGTTATTTTTTAATCCTCTTTGCAAATAGTGAGCATCGCCTCCGGTTAAAACAATGTTAAGTTGTGGATATAAATTCAAAAACTCATTGATAATACCCTGCACTTCGGCCAGTAACCCTAACTGCACGCCCATTCTGATGGAGTTTTGGGTGTTATTTCCTACCAAATCATGATAGTTTTCGTCAAAACTAATGAGTGGTAACTTATCGGTATGCAAATGCAGGGCTTTGTAGCGCATGGCTAATCCGGGCGAAATACCACCTCCTAAAAAATTACCGTTTTTGTCGGTATAATTATATTTTACACACGTTCCGGCATCAATAACCAGAAAGTCTTGACCTTTAAATAGTAAATAACCACCACAAACAGCAGCTAAACGGTCGCTACCAAGAGTATTTGCCGATTTGTAATAGTTTTGTACAGGGGTAGGTGTATTTGCCTCAAACAAAATATAACTTCCTTGTTGCGAAATTTTTAATAATACCTCTTCACTGAGTTTAACTACCGATGCTACTATAATTCTACTAAAAGAGTAGTTTTTTAGTTGTTCAAAAATGGAATGAATATCGCTTTCTACCAACGATACTTTTAATATATCATTTACAAAAATACCTGCTTTAGTACGTGTGTTTCCTATATCTAACACTAAATTCATGCGATTAAAATAAAAGGATTATTTTTTTGCTCAAGCAAAATATTCATTCAAATAATTAATAGGTAATAACCTGTTCTTCCATCTCGGCAGGCAATTCTAGAAACTCATATTGTTGATTTCGCAACTGCGGAATAAAACCTGCTTCTTGAATGGCTTTTTGTATTCCTTTAGAAGTAAAACGGAATGGTGCTCCGGCAGCCGAAACTACATTCTCTTCAATCATAATACTTCCAAAATCGTTTGCTCCTGCGTGTAGGCATAATTGTGCTACCTCTTTCCCTACGGTGAGCCACGAGGCCTGAACATTGACAATATTTGGCATCATAACACGGCTCAGGGCTATCATTCTTATATATTCTAAGCCGCTGATGTTATTTTTTATTCCTTTTAATCGGTTCAACAAGGTACCTTTGTCTTGAAAAGGCCATGGAATAAAGGCGAGAAAGCCTTTTGCATGAGCCGGTTTTTCACTCTGTACCTGACGTAATAAAACTAAATGTTCAATACGTTCTTCAATAGTTTCAACATGACCAAACATCATAGAGGCCGAAGTGGTAAGATTAAGCTTATGCGCAGCCCTCATAATGTCCAACCATTCTTTTCCGGTACACTTTCCTTTAGATATTAATCTTCTTACTCTGTCGTTTAAAATTTCGGCACCTGCTCCGGGGAAACTGTCAAGTCCGGCATTTATCAAAGCTTTAAGCACTTCGGTATGGGTGCTTTTTTCTAATTTAGTAATATGTGCTACTTCCGGAGGGCCTAATGCATGCAGTTTAAGGTCAGGGTATAATTCTTTTAGCTTTTTGAATAAGTCAACATAATAGCTTAAACCTAAATCGGGATGATGCCCACCTTGTAACAACAACTGACGCCCACCATAACGATAGGTTTCATCAATTTTTTGCTTATATTGTTCAATAGTTGTAACGTATGACTCGCTATGTCCGGGCACTCTGAAAAAATTACAGAACTTGCAATTAGCTATGCAAACATTGGTGGTATTGGCGTTACGGTCAATAATCCAGGTAACATAAGGAGAATTTTTTTTGTGAAATTTACGCATCTCATTGGCAGTATATACTAAATCGGCCACGGGTGCATGATGGTATAAATATACTCCTTCCTCAATACTTAAAAATTCAAAGTTTAATGCCTTTGACAGTAATTCATCCGTTTTCGTTCCCATTTAAAAATATAAATAAATTTTATTTTATTAAGGCAGAAGTAAAATACATATAAACAACTTGCTTATAATTGATTACTTTTGCCGAAAATATTTTGTAAAAATACACAATTCAAGCATGTCAAAAGTAACAGAACAAGATTTTTTACCAAAAATTGGAATTACCTGCGGAGATATTAATGGAGTTGGCTTGGAAGTAGCCATAAAAACTTTTGCTGATAACAGAATGATGCAAAGTTGTACACCCATTATATACTGCCATGCCAAAACTGCTGTTCAGTATCGTAAAAACCTTCATATTGCAGAGTTTGGCTTTCATCAAATAAAACATATTTCGGAGCTGTCGCATAAGAATGTTAATTTATATAATATACTTGATAAGGAGGTACCATACGAACCCGGAAAAAGTACCAAAGAGGCAGGACAACTGGCTTTAGCTTCTATTAAGGCGGCCATCAACGATATAAAATCCGGAGCTATTGATGCTATAGTTACTGCTCCTATTAATAAAGATAATATACAGTCAGAAGGGTTTAATTTTGCAGGGCATACCGAATATTTTGCTCATGAATTTAAGGTGAGCAATCATTTAATGTTTTTAATTTCCGACCATTTAAAAATAGGTACGGTTACAGGTCATGTACCTATTAATCAGGTAGCTGTCCAGCTAAGCACAGAAAAAATAATTAATAAAGTTAAGCTGATGGCTGATTCTTTATTAACCGATTTTGGGATTCGGAAACCCCGCATAGCGGTATTAGGACTTAATCCGCACGCAGGCGACAATGGGGTTATAGGAAATGAAGAGAAAGATATTATTATTCCTGCTGTTCAGCATTTAAAGGAGGCAGGCTACATTGTGTATGGGCCTTACGGAGCCGATGGTTTTTTTGGAAGTGGCACTTTTAATAAGTTTGATGCTGTATTAAGTATGTATCACGACCAGGGTTTAATTCCTTTTAAAACATTAGCCTTTGAAAGTGGTGTTAATTACACTGCCGGTTTGCCATTTGTACGCACATCGCCCGATCATGGTACGGCTTATGACTTGGCGGGAAAAAATATAGCCTCCGAATCATCATTCAGGAATGCTGTATATGCTGCTTTAGATATATTATTCAAACGCAGACAATATGCCGAGCTTACAGCAAATCCTTTAAAAATAAGTGTTCAAAAACGAGAAAGAGAAAGGTAGAGATTTTATTTAGAGTTAATAATTATACCTAACTCAACTTTTTCGTTAAAGAGAAACAAAGAAGAAAGTTTTTGGAGCTTATATAAAGAAATTGAACTCCACTAGCCTGACGTGATCTTTTTTCTGTGAACAACAACTAATACGAAGTATCTTATCAACTAAGACTAAAACGTTCTACAGCCATCTCGGCTACTGTATTGCCAATAGCTAAACAGGCTGTGGCAGCAGGCGATGGAGCATTTAGAATATGAATGGCATTGCCTCGCCCTTCAATCTTAAAATCATCAATCATTGAACCTTCGGGCGATAAGGCCATAGCTCTAACTCCGGCTCTTCCGGGTACAATATCATCCATGGTTAAGTCGGGAATTAGTTTTTGTAGTCTCTTTAAGAAATATGCTTTTGAGAAGGCTCCACGATATTCGTCTAAGCCAAAGCGCCAGTGCTTGGCAAAAAACTTCCATGTACCTCCAAATGAAAAAGCTTCGGCTGTATCTTTTAAATTAAAATCAGTTTTATGATACCCTTCTCGCTTAAATACAAAAACTGCATTAGGTCCACATTCCACACCACCTTTAATCATTCGTGTAAAATGTACCCCCAAAAACGGAAACTGAGGATTTGGTACAGGGTAAATTAGGTTTTTAACCTTTTTCATACCTTGTTCGGATAAGTCGTAATAATCACCACGGAAACCCACAATGGCGGCATCAGATTTAGCACCTTCTTTTTTAGCAATACGGTCGCTTTGCAATCCTGCACACGAAATAATATATTTGGCCTCAAATTTACCTTTATTGGTAATTACTGTGGTTGATTCGGTTGCCTTTATAAAATCAGTAACTTCAGTACCTTTCATAATTTTACTTTGTGGATAACGGGCAGTGATTAATTCGGCCAATTTGTTGGTTAGTCCCACAAAATCAATAATTCCCGTGCATGGCACATTAATTCCGGCAATTCCTCTTGCATAAGGCTCAATTTCTTTAATCTTCTCTGCGTCAATAAGCTCAATGCCTTCAACACCATTGGCAAGTCCGTTTTGAAATACTTTGTTCATGTGTGCCAATTCCGACTCACTTGTAGCAACAATTATTTTGCCGCAAACATCATGGTCAACTTTGTATTCTTTGGCAAAGGCCACCAGCTCTCTACGTCCGTCAACACAGTTTTTAGCCTTATACGACCCAGGCTTATAATATATGCCTGAATGGATTACTCCTGAATTCCTACCGGTTTGGTGGGCAGCCAGTTGGTCTTCTTTTTCAAGCACCAATACACTTTTGTTCGGAAACCTTGTATTTATTTTATAAGCAGTAGCCAATCCTACACATCCACCACCAACTATTATAATATCATACATAAAATATAAATTATGATGCAAAAGTAATAATTGTATCCTACTTACCACTTGCTTTACAAAATTCTATTTTGTTTGTTCATAATTTCATCAATAAATAAGATGTTTATTGATAAATAAAATCAATATTTACTCGTTTTAAGTTATTAGATTGAACAAATATTGAAACAGCTTCTTAAATATATTCCTTCCGAGCAACTCTACTTTTTCGGAATATTATTATTTGCTGCCTCTTTGCCATTATCTATGTTTACCATGAGTTTGGCTCAGTTTATTATTGTGGGCAATTGGTTGATGGAAAGAAATTTTGTGGAGAAATTTTCGAAATTTAAAAAAGCCCGATATGCTCATATTATTATGTCGCTCTATATTATTCACTTGTTGGGTTTGCTTTATACTACTGATTTTAATTATGCACTTAATGATTTACGTATTAAGTTACCAATATTAATATTCCCATTTTTAATTAGTACTTCCAATACATTAAGTCGAAAAAAGGTTAATATTATATTATTGACTGTGGGTATATTTACCTTTATCTCAACCCTTATCTCCATTTCAATATATATGGGCATTACCGGGAAAGAAATATTAGATACAAGACAAATATCTCCATTAATCTCCCATATCCGACTTGCTTTGTTAGTATGTTTATCAATTGGTATATCTGTTTGGTTTTATTTTACTCCTCCTGAAATTAAGGTTATTCAAAAACATCTTAAAAGCTTTAAAGTTGCTTTAATTATTGCTGTTCTTTGGTTCTTATTGTTTTTGTTTATTCTTGAATCATTAACAGGTATATTTATAATATCGAGTGCAATAATCATTGGTTCTATTGCTACATTTATTAAGTCATCATTAAAAAAATATCGGCTTGTGTCAGCTTTAGCCTTACTCGGAATAGTTGTTTTTTCAGTATTTATTGAACAAGTTTATATTAAGCCTCTTATTAAAAAGAATAAAGTAGATTGGGCATCAATTCCAAAAGTTACGGCTAATGGGCGTGCCTATGATTCGTTTGATCCTCAAGTAAAATTTACGGAAAATGGCTTTTACAACAACCTATATTTATGTTCATTTGAGTTAGAGATGGCCTGGGATGAACGTGCTCGCATAAAGTACGATTCACTTGATTCAAAATCGCAGATATTGGGCTATACTTTACAAAGATACTTAACTTCTAAGGGCTTAACTAAAGATTCTGTTGGGGTTTCAAAACTGACCGATAACGATATAAGATTAATTGAGAAAGGGATTACCAATTATAAAATTCCTGAAATGAACCCTTTACAGAAAAGGGCATATCAGGTGTATTGCGAATACCAGAGCTTTAAGTATGGGCTAAACGCCAGTGGACATAGTTTAGTTATGCGGCTACACTATTGGCATGCTGCCCTGTTAATTATTAAAGACCATTGGTTGACAGGTGTTGGTACGGGCGACTTGGAACAGTCCTTTCAAGACAAATACAATGAAATAGATTCCAGTTTAAATTTACAATATAGACATCGGGCGCATAATCAGTATTTAACTATGGCTATAGCTTTTGGGGTATTTGGTTTTATTTATTTTATATACTGGCTCTTTTGGCCTATGCTTAAGCGTATTAAAAATATTCATCCGGTGTATTATATCTTTTTGTTTATATTTCTTCTATCTATGTTGTTTGAAGATACGCTCGAAACACAGGCAGGACTAAGTTTTTCTATTTTCTTTACTTGTATATTTTTACTCTCTGAACATAAAAACAGAAATACCGAAAAGGAAGAAAAGAATAGTAATTAGTTAAATTGTTTGTGTAGCAGATTGTAATTGCTTTAATCTATAGTATTTTAAATAGGTGGCTCTTGCTGATATTTTGGCAATAACAAAACCATAATAACCATCTAAGAAACCAAGTTTCAACAAATACATCTGAAAGAACTTAAATGAAGGCGAAATATAAAGCTGTATAAAGTTTACCTTTTTTCCCTTCTTAAACATCTCTTGTGCCGACAATGTGGCAAAATTTTCGGTTTGTAGGTAGTGCTCAGAAATATGATAATAACTGTAATGATAACAGTCGCCTTTCAGTAAAATACTTTTTATACTCTTATTTGAAATAGATTTTGGAATTTCGTGTACTAAGCCTTGCCATTCCATTTCCTGACGATTAAACAATCGTAGTTTTATATCAGGATACCAACCACCATGTCTTATCCACCGTCCGCAATAGTTGGGTAATCGTTTAAATGATGCGGTTACCAAACCTTGTTTTTTTAATGCAAGAAAAGAGTTTTGTAATTCTTCACTCAAAGCTTCATCGGCATCTAAAGATAATATCCAATCATTTTGAGCTAAACTGTTGGCGTAATTTTTTGAAGGCGAAAACCCTTGCCATGCCCGTTGTATTACCTTTGCACCATGCTTACGAGAAATATCGCAAGTATCGTCTGTGGAGTAGGAGTCAAGTACAATAATCTCATCAGCAACAGCTTTAACGCTAAGTAGGCAGCGTTCAATATTATGCGATTCGTTAAAAGTAATAATAACTACAGAAAGCATCAATAAAGCAATTATAATTTTTAGGGCAAGTTAATACAAAATGTTTTGTGAATAGTTTTATTGAAAAGTTATTTATTCACACCAAAAATAATTCAACTTCGGCTTGTAATTTTACCTTGTAAAAAAATATAATGAAAATTAATTCTCTCCTATTGTTTTTTGTACTTATAGTACTGCCTTTATGTCCAATAAGTGCACAGCCTCGTATTTCAAAGTATGCCGATGGCAAAATAAAGGCTGAGGAAAATTTTGGTAAGAATGGCTTAATGGAAGGTAAGCAAACTTATTATTACCAAAACGGCAAAATTGCCAAAGAAGTTAACTACCGCGAAGGTAAGGAGTTTGGGGTGTTAAAACGCTATTACGATACAGGTAAAATGAGTGCAGAAGAGAACTATATTGCCGGTTTTAAGTGGGGTAGCTTTACTTATTTCTACATTAACGGCAACAAGGCATTGCTGGGTTATTATAAAAAAGATTTACCCGACAGTTTATGGCAGGAATGGTTCGAGAATGGAAAGCCTAAGAGCATAGGAGCATATAATATAAACAAAAAAACAGGAGTATGGAAATACTGGTACGAGAACGGAACACTTAAGAATGAAGGTGCTTTTGAAAACGATAGCTTGAGTGGAAAATTTGTTTCGTATTATGATAATGGTCAAAAAGAAGTTGAAGGACAATACCTCAAAGGTTTAGAAACAGGGGAGTGGAGAAAGTATTACAATAATGGCAAATTAAAAGAAACAGGGATATACGCTCAAGGATTTTATAAAATTAGAGACTATTTTAACCCCCAAGGGGTTGCTTTAATAAGTAATGGTACAGGCTATTATAGCACTTTTTATCCGGATGGCTCAGTAAAATCAAGAGGAAAATATTTGAATGGAATGAAAGACAGTATTTGGCAATATTTTAGTTCTAACGGATTTAAGCAATATGAATTAACGTACAATCAAAACGAAAAGAATGGTTCGGCTAGATTTTGGCATAGCACCGGAAAGGTAGAAAGTGAAGGGAATTATTGCCAAGGAATGAAGTGCGGTGTTTGGAGTTTTTATCGTCCTGATGGGACACTTGAAATGAAAGGCGATTTTAGTAACGATAAACAAAATGGAAGCTGGATAAATTACTTTAAAAACGGGAGTAGCATTGAGTCGCAAGGTTTTTATAAAAACGGAATGGCTGATAGTACTTGGGTAAATTTTTACGAGAACGGAAAAATATGGCGCAAGGGGAATTTTGTAAATGATAAGAAAAGTGGAGAGTGGGAAGCTTTTTACGAAAACGGGAAAATATTTTATAAAGGCGCATATAAAGAAGGGAAAGAGCAAGGTCTTTGGTCTTCGTATTATGATAATGGAAATAAAAAGGATGAGGGAACTTATTTAGGAGGCATTATGGATAAGTTGTGGAAAGGCTGGTTTGAAAGTGGGAGTATAAAATATGAGGGAACATACAATAATGGAAAAAAAGAAAAGCTTTGGCAATATTATTATGAAAACGGCAATAAAGATAAAGTGACTAATTATAACGCAGGTGTTGAGCATGGGGTATCAAAGAGTTATTTCCCTTCAGGCTTACTAAAAGAAGAAGGCAGTTTTAAAAACGGGTTAAGAGAAGGTAAATGGACTTTTTATTTTGAATCAGGACAGAAGTTTGAAGAAATAAAATATAAAAAAGGCAAGATTGATGGTGAAAAAATTACCTATTACAAGTCCGGAATGACTATGAAAAAGGGTCAATATAACAATGGGAGAATGAATGGAAAGTGGGAGTTTTACGACCAAAAAGGAACACTTAAAAAATCAATTACATACAAAGATGGAGTAATACAAAAATAGTTTTTAGATAAACATTTTGATAAAATATTTAGCTGATATAATCAGGTATTAACCATGAAATTATCAATGCAGTTTCCCTTGTATTAGTCTTAAGAATTCACTTCTTGTGGTGTCTTTTAAAAATTCTCCTGTAAAAGCCGAAGTAGTTGTAACCGAATTTTGTTTTTGAATTCCGCGCATTTGCATACATAAATGACGGCATTCAATAACAACGGCTACTCCTAAAGGTTTAAGGGTGTCTTCAATACAATCACGTATTTCGGTGGTAAGCCGTTCCTGCACTTGAAGCCTACGAGCAAATGCTTCAACTATACGGGGTAATTTACTTAAACCTACAATATACCCATTAGGAATATAGGCAATATGCGCCTTCCCGAAAAAAGG
Organism: Bacteroidia bacterium; assembly: GCA_020845635.1. Taxonomy (GTDB): domain Bacteria; phylum Bacteroidota; class Bacteroidia; order UBA4408; family UBA4408; genus CAIKXD01. The sequence goes on along the minus strand of JADLFI010000037.1, from coordinate 24,926 downwards.
CAATAAATGGTGTTCGCATAATGAATACACCTCAATATCTTTAACTATAACCATTTGTTTATATTCTTCCTGAAACATGGCACTACGTAGTATCTCAGCCGGATCTACATTATAACCATGAGTTAAGAATTGTAAAGCTTTAGCCACACGCACAGGTGTTTTTAATAAGCCTTCGCGCTCGGGCTGCTCTCCTAACTGTTTAATGATTTCGTGATAGTGTGAAGCTATTTTTTGGGTAGTTTCTTCATTTGATTTTTCAAATTCGCTAAAATCCTCCATACATATTTATTTGTTTTATTAATATTCAGATTTGTAATAGGGCTTAATTTTATTATTAGACAAATAAACCGGAATCAAGTTTGAATAACCCCCACATTATATCTTTTCTCGATAGGTGCCTGATTGGCTGCTTCAATTCCCATACTTATTATTTTCCTTGTTTCTAGTGGGCTAATAATTGCATCAATCCATAATCGGGCAGCAGCATAGTATGGTGATGTTTGATCATTATAGCGGTCTTTTATACGATTGAAAATTTCGTTTTCTTTCTCAGGAGTAATCTCTTGCCCTTTTGCTTTTAAGGAAGCCATCTCAATTTGAACCAAAACTTTTGCAGCCTGTGCACCACCCATTACGGCTATTTGAGCACTAGGCCATCCAACAATTAATCGAGGGTCGTATGCTTTACCGCACATGGCGTAATTTCCTGCCCCATAGCTGTTCCCTACAACTATTGTAAACTTTGGTACTACCGAGTTGCTCATGGCATTTACCATTTTTGCACCATCTTTTATAATTCCTCCATGTTCGCTGCGCGAGCCTACCATAAAGCCTGTAACATCTTGCAAAAATACCAATGGAATTTTCTTTTGATTGCAGTTCATAATAAAACGTGCAGCTTTATCGGCACTGTCAGAGTATATTACACCTCCAAACTGCATTTCGCCTTTTTTACTTTTAACCACTTTGCGTTGATTGGCCACAATTCCAACTGCCCAACCATCAATTCTTGCCAAACCGCATATAATAGTTTGCCCGTATTTTTCTTTATATTCTTCAAATTCTGAGTTGTCCACCAATCGCGAAATAATCTCGTACATATCATACTGCTTATCTCGTGTATCGGGTAAAATCCCAAATATTTCTTTAGGGTTTTTGGCCGGCAACACACCTTTTATTCTGTCAAATCCTGCATCGGCAGGTTTGCCTATTTTACTCATAATATTTTTTATTCGGGTCAGGCAATCCGCATCATTTTCACATTTATAATCCGTAACACCACTTATTTCGCAATGTGTTGTGGCACCTCCTAAAGTTTCATTATCAATACTCTCGCCAATGGCTGCTTTTACTAAATATGAACCTGCCAGAAATATACTACCTGTTTTGTCAACAATCATGGCTTCATCACTCATAATAGGCAAATAGGCACCTCCGGCAACACAGCTTCCCATAATAGCAGCAATTTGAATAATACCCATACTGCTCATAATTGCATTGTTCCTGAAAATTCTTCCAAAATGTTCTTTATCAGGAAAAATCTCGTCTTGCATTGGTAAGTATACACCGGCACTATCTACCAAATAAATAATAGGAATTTTGTTTTCTATAGCTATCTCTTGTGCTCTCAGATTTTTCTTACCTGTAATTGGAAACCAGGCACCCGCCTTTACTGTAGCATCGTTAGCCACAACCAAACAAAGTTTTTTGCTCACATACCCCATTACAATAACTACGCCTCCACTAGGACACCCTCCATGTTCAGCATACATGCCATCACCTGCAAAAGCGCCTATTTCAATACGCTCACTATCTTTGTCAAGCAAAAAATCTATCCTCTCTCTAGCGGTCATTTTTCCTTCAGCATGTAATTTTTCTATTCTTTTAGCACCGCCTCCCTCATATACTTTGGCTAACTTTTTCTCCATTGCCGAAAGCATCATTTTATTTACATCTTCGTTTTTATTAAACTCTATATTCATTCGTATGTGTATTGTAAAATTATGTATTTCTTTTTATTGTTCTGATTAAACAAATCAATGATGATTCTCACTTGTTCATTTCACTCATTGATTTGTCATAATAAAGTAGTTTTTGTTTATCACGATAAAAGAACTGCAATTTTAATCAAATTAATGCAATTATTTAAATATCTAAGGAAGAAAAAGGTGTTATGTGTTAGCCAAGTCCTATTTTATAAGCTGTAGAATGATTTATATATTGTCAATTTCCCAGTAAATTGGCTCCTTGCCGAACTTTTTTAGATATTCATTGGTTTTAGAGAAATGTTTGCAACCTATAAAACCTCTATGTGCCGAGAATGGCGAAGGGTGAGCCGCTTTTAAAATATAATGCTTATTACTATCAATAAGTGTTTCCTTTTCATGCGCAAAACTGCCCCAAAGTAAAAATACAAGATGTTCTTTTTGAGCTGAAAGACTTTCAATAACAGCATTGGTGAAGTTTTCCCAGCCTGCATTTTTGTGTGAGGCCGGTTCTGAATGGTTTACCGTAAGAACTGCATTTAATAGCAACACACCTTGCTTGGCCCAACTTTCCAGGTTACCATGATTAGGTATCTTTATTTGTAAATCATCTGCCAACTCTTTAAATATATTTTTTAGTGAAGGTGGCACTTTAATCCCATAAGGCACCGAGAAACTTAAACCGTGTGCCTGCCCCGAGCCATGATAGGGGTCTTGCCCAATAATGACAACCTTTGTTTGATGAAAAGGACATAAGTTAAAGGCATTAAATATTAAACTCCCGGGAGGGTAAATTGTTTTTCCCTGACTCTTCTCATGGAGAATAAATGACTTTATTTGGATAAAATAACTCTCCCTAAATTCGTGTTCCAGAGCCTTTTTCCACGATTCCTCTATTTGAATATCTTTTATCATTCACAAAATAAATACTTGCTGTATTTTGCAAATATATCAGCATTAAATAGTGAATAAACAATTGATTAAAAATATTTTTACCTGCCAATAAATATCTATGTTTGTCTATCATTTGTAAATCTTGAAAAGAAACCTCGTAAATATTAATAAAGCTTTGCTTGTGATAACTTTTGTTTGTGCGTTTATGCAAGCAAGTAATGCCCAATTGATGGATAGTGTGAGAAGAGATTTGCAACACAAACCTATGTTTCATTATAAGTTGGATAGTCGCAGTGCATTTATTGGCAATAGAAATGCTAATATTTGGGGTATAAAAGTTGGGATAGGATTTAACAGAAATATTAAATTTGGAATAGGTTATAATTATCTAAAATCAAGATTACCGGCTAAAGAAAATGTTGTTGTGCCATACACGGGTACTCTGATGAAAGCTCGGTTAAGACTTCGTTACCTAAGTTTCTATACCGAGTATATTTACTATCGAAAAAACAAATGGGAGCTGAGTGTACCGGTGCAGATTGGATTAGGAAAAACCAATTACGTATCTTTTCTAAATCCTGAAAGTAATTATCAAACCCCCAAGCATTTTATTTTTTTGTACGAGCCTTGTTTAAGTGTTAATTACAGAATAATTCCGTTTGTTGCGGTAGGTACTGAAATGGGTTTACGTTTGGCATTATTTAAAAACCGTCAAATAAAAGAACAAATTACCGCACCAATATATGTTTTCAGAGTAAGTATTTATTGGTCAGATATGATAAATTATTTTTGGCCCAACCATAAGATACCGAAGCCTGTTATGGATTTATTGTAAATCTTGCTAATTCATCAAAAACATACTTTATATTCAATAATATTTCATAGCTTTGAGTATTCAAGTTTTAATTGTAAAAACACTATTAATAATGTATTCGCAATAATTTTATGAATAAAGAAGAAATTAAAATATTGATTGTAGATGATGAGCCTGATATTCTTGAGTTTTTAAGTTATAACTTAAAGCGCGAGGGGTATCAAATTTTTGTGTGTGAAGATGGGAAAGCAGGACTACAAAAGGCTAAAGAAATACTACCACATTTAATATTATTGGATATTATGATGCCCGAGATGGATGGTATAGAAACATGCAAAAAAATACGGAATGAAAAACTATTGTCAGACACATTAATCGCATTTCTTACTGCTCGAAATGAAGATTATTCTCAAATTGCAGGTTTTGACGCAGGTGCCGATGATTTTATCAATAAACCCATAAAACCCAAAGTTTTAATTAGTAGAATAGCAGGTATTTTAAGACGATTCTTAAACAATGGGAATGATGAAATTCAAAATATGGGAGGCATCATACTTGACCGCGAAAAATATAGGGTAACAAAAGATGATCTTGAACTTGATTTTCCAAAAAAAGAATTTGAGTTGTTGGCTTTGTTAATGTCAAAACCGGGTAAAGTATTCTTACGAGAGGAAATTTTAGACAAGATATGGGGCAATGAAGTTGTGGTAGGAGAAAGAACTATTGATGTTCATATCAGAAAATTACGAGAGAAACTAGGTGATAGTTTTATTAAAACCATAAAAGGAGTAGGATATAAGTTTGATTTTTAGCGAATACTTCCTTTCAGATTGTTAAAACAATTATATAATTAAATACTATATGAATAAATTTACACCACGAAATATAGCACTTGCTGTATCAATTTTTATTTCGTTGATAGTAGTGTTGCTTACTATCATTAGTAGTCCTACACCTTTCGATAAAGAAAGCCATGTGCCTCTAATTTTTATTGGTTTAGGAACGCTAGCATCATCATATTTATTGCTGTTTGCAGCATTAAAAATTTTAATTTACGATAAAATTAAAAGAATCTACACTACTATTCACGATTTAAAATCATCTAAAGATTTCAGTATGGAAAACCTTGACTTGAGTAAGGATATTTTCACTGAAATAAATACTGATGTTAGCCAGTGGGCTGTACATAACAAGAATGAAATAGAGCAACTTAAAAAACTAGAACTTTATAGAAGAGAGTTTGTGGGGAACGTTTCGCACGAACTAAAAACACCTATTTTTAATATACAAGGATATATTCTGACCTTGCTTGATGGCGGTTTGCATGATGACAGCATTAATATGGATTATTTAACACGTGCTTCAAAAAGCGTAGAGAGAATGATTTCAATAGTTGAAGACTTAGATACCATTTCGCAAATGGAAAGTGGTGAATTGAAATTGGAGTATGAAAAATTTGATATTGTGGCTTTGGCAAACGAAGTGCTTATTGGTTCTGAAATGAGAGCTTCAAGTCGTAATATTAAATTGCAGTTTGATGAAAATTATACCAAACCTATTATGGTTTCGGCTGATAAACATTTTATCAGACAGGTTATTTCCAATTTGGTCGTTAACTCCATCAGGTACGGAAAGCAAGGTGGTCAAACAACTATAAAGTTTAACGATTTATATCAACACGTAGTGGTTGAAGTTATTGATAACGGTATAGGTATTGCCAAACATCATTTGCCACGCATATTTGAAAGATTTTTCAGATTAGACAAAAGCCGTTCGCGCGAGCATGGGGGCACGGGGTTAGGCTTAGCTATTGTAAAACATATTATTGAAGCACACAACCAAACCATTGATGTAAAGAGTACAGAAGGCGAAGGCTCAGTATTTACTTTTACGGTTGAAAAAGCATAATGGTTTATTAATAAAATATCTTCATTTTTTGATACAGGGGCTTTAATATTTTTAACCAAATGGAGTTATAAATATTGAAAGGCTTTAACATTAAATGCTATCTCAATACTTTGAAGAAAGAAATTAAATACATACAACATTCCGAGATTAATAGACAAAGTTGGGATTATTGTATTGACCAAGCTATTAATTCAATAGTATATGCATACTCGTGGTATTTAGATGTGGTTTCGCCAAACTGGGATGCCTTGGTACTGGGTAACTACGAAGCAGTAATGCCTTTAACCCAAAAAAAGAAAATTACTTTTCAATATTTATGCCAGCCCTTTTTTACCCAACAACTTGGAGTGTTTTACTCCAATTTGGAGTTTATGAACATTACCAATAGTTTTTTGGAAGCTATTCCCGAAAAATACAAACTGGTAGAAATAAATCTCAATACCTTCATTATTGCTTCGCACCCTGATTATACCATTACTTCTAATATTACTTGTCATCTTAACTTAAATAAACCATACCAAGAGTTGAGAAATAACTTTTCAACGCAAATATTACGAAATATAAAAAATGCCCAACGCAGTAACCTAACCATTGAATATACCAATGATGTTGAAACTATAATAACCCTTTTTAGAGATAACAAAGGAAAAACTATTAGATCAATGAATGCATCATCGTACCAAACTTTATTAAAACTTACACAGGTTCTTAAACAAAAATCTTTATTAAAATGCATTTCCGTAAAAAACATTAAGGCTAAAACTATTGCCGGAGGTATTTTTATCGTATTTAATAATATTATTATATTTTTGTTCTCGGGCAGTAATGATGAGGCAAAGAAGTGTGGCGCTATGAGTTTTTTGTTTGATAGTCTTATTAAAGATTATGCAGAAAAAAATATGCTATTGGATTTTGAAGGCTCAAACGATACTAACTTGTTGAGGTTTTACAAAGGCTTTGGTGCAGAAGAGATAAATTACAGCTCAGTACGTAAAAATACTCTGCCAAAGCTAATTAGATGGATGAAAGATTAATTCTATAAATATTACACTATTATAATTAAAAATAATTTGGCCATTATAAATTCCATAGCATCATGGTTCATGAAAAAAAGGATTCATCAAATTGACCTTTTTTTGAAGTATCCTCATGAGGTACAACGCGAAACTTTCAACAAACTTTTAAAGAATGCCACAAACACCTACTGGGGCAGAAAATACGGATATAAAGATATTGACAATATTATTACCTATAGGGAACGTGTTCCTTTGCAGGATTACGACAGCCTGAAACCATATATAGACCGTATGCGAAAAGGTGAACAACAAGTATTATGGAATACTGAGGTTAAGTGGTTTGCCAAATCGTCAGGAACAACCAATGATAAAAGCAAGTTTATTCCTGTCAGTCCCGAATCGCTCGAAGAGTGTCATTTTAAGGGAGGTAAAGATATGTTGAGTATTTATTGCACCAACTTTCCCGATACTCAACTATTTACAGGCAAATCGCTTACTCTGGCAGGAAGTCTCAGAAAAACCGAGGGGCAAAACACTGTTTTTGATGGCGATCTCTCGGCTGTAATCGTGCAGAACTTACCCCTTTTAGCTGAATTTGCACGTACTCCAAGTCCTGAAATTACTTTAATGGACGATTGGCACATGAAAATTGAGAAACTTGCCGAAGCTACCATTTCTGAGAATGTTACCAGTATTTTGGGAGTACCTTCTTGGATGCTGTTACTGCTGAAATACATTCTTCAAAAAACAAATAAAAAAAATATTGGCGAGGTTTGGCCAAATCTGGAAGTGTTTTTTCATGGAGGTATAAATTTTAATCCTTACGTTAAAAGCTTTAAAAGCATAATACCTGATAATGTTTTTTATTTTGAAACCTATAATGCCTCTGAGGGATTCTTTGGTATTCAGGATCAGATTGATTCTACTGACCTCTTGTTGATGCTTGATTACGGAATATATTACGAGTTCATTCCTTTTCATCATAATCACCCGGAATATAATAAAACATGTACACTTGAGGAAGTAGAGTTAAATAAAGATTATGCCTTGGTAATATCTACTAATGGAGGCCTGTGGCGCTATCAAATTGGCGATACTATTCGTTTTACTTCATTAACACCCTATCGTTTCAAGATTATTGGCCGAACCAAACACTTTATCAATGCCTTTGGTGAAGAACTTATGATTGATAATGCCGAGCAGGCTTTAGTTGTTGCGTGTGAGAAGACAAATGCATCAATTACCGAATACACTGCAGCGCCTGTTTTTTGGGGAGATAAGGAAAGTGCAAGCCATCAATGGCTAATTGAATTTGAGAAAGAACCTGATGATATTAATTTCTTTGGCGAACTCCTCGATAATGCACTCAAAAATTTAAATTCAGATTATGAGGCCAAACGTTATGGCGATTTGTTGTTAAAGCACCCGCAAATAACCCTGGCCCCTAAAGGAACATTTTTTAACTGGCTCAAGAAAAAGAACAAGTTAGGCGGTCAGTTTAAAGTGCCACGCCTGTCAAACGATCGCCATGTTATGGAAGAAGTTTTAAAAAGCATGAATGAAAACTCCTAAGCAATTTCTGATATTACTTGTTGTTATTCTTTTTGGTGGACTGGAAATAGGCTCTGCTCAGAATATCTCAGATCAATTAAAATGGATAAAATCTATCAATATATCATCGCGAATAATAAGTTGTGATAACATTGGTAATTTGTATGCTGTAGCCCAACAGGAAATACTTAAATATGATAACAACGGTAATCTACTTCAAAAAAACTCGGTAAAAAATTGGGGCGAATTGTATCAGTTAGATGTTAGCAATCCAATGAAAATAATAGCCTATTACAAAGACTACAATAAGATAGTTTTTTTTGACAATATGCTGGCCAACACCGGTAACAGTATTGATTTATCAGAGCTAGGCTACGATCAGGCAACCTTAGTTTGCAACTCGCACGATAATGGTTTATGGTTATACAACAGTATTAATTTTGAATTAGTACGTTTTGATTTAGCCCTAAAAGTAACTCACCAAAGCGGAAATATAGCCCAATTGACTAATACCAATATCAACCCGAGTATTCTTATTGAAAATAACAACAAAGTTTATTTGTGCGATTCAGTGAATGGTGTTTTTGTATTTGATATTTTTGGAACCTACATAAAAACTATTCCCCTCAGAAATATAAATAGTTTGCAAGTGGTAAACGATGTACTTTATTTCAGAAATAAGGAAGGCTTTGGAAGTTTCAATTCCGTCTTGTTGAAGCAAGAGGAGATATTTTTCCCCGATGATGATATATTACAAGTTAGTCTGCAAAAAGGCCGTGTATATATGAGATATTCTGATAAGATAGCTATTTATAATTATAAATAATTTTCCCTTACTAATCTTTATTTTGATGAAGATAAAGAAGTACATTAGCTAATAATAGTTAAGGGTTTTTAACTAAAATAAAAGCATTAAAAGAAGGGATTAATAGAATATTTTATAACTTTGTGATTATTAAACCCTTAAAATATTTTGCATTATGGCTATGTTTAATAACAAAAGTAACAGTTCTTCGTTCATGACCAAAAGTCAGGGGGCGGATACCGGAAGTATTAATCTAATAGGTGTTGGAACCAGTATTAATGGTGAAATAAAATCTAATGGAGACGTAAGAATTGATGGTGTTTTGGTTGGTTCAGTAAATACTAAAGGTAAAGTTGTAATAGGCAATACCGGAAGCGTTGAAGGTGAGATTATTTGCCAGAATGCTGATATTTCGGGAGCTATAAATGGAAATATTACCGTAACCGAATTGTTATCTTTAAAGGCCACAGCCAATTTAAAAGGCGAAATCATTACCAATAAATTGTCTATTGAGCCGGGGGCTAATTTCAGTGGCTCGTGCAGCATGGGTGGAGTAGTTAAAGACTTGAAACATGCAGAACAAGGAAAAGATAAAAAAATCGAGAAAACTGCCTGATAGTAAGTTCAACACTAAAAATATTTTACGTTACAGTGGTATGGGGCTTCAAATGGGAGCCATAATGCTGTTAGGTGTTTGGGGAGGAATGAAATTAGATGAAAAATTTGGGAACACTAATAACCTGTTTACTGCCATATTAACTGTATTTGCTGTTTTTGTAGCAGTTTATTTTACCATTAAAGATTTAATTAGAAACAAATAGGAGAAAAAGCAAATGATGACAAAACGATATCCTATTGTATTTGTATTATTTAATTTGGGTTTCTTACTATTGATGTTTGGCCTTAACAAAGCTTTTCCACTTTTAGAAATATCAAACCTTATTTGGCTGATTTATATATTGTTTGTATTCTCCACATTAGGAGTTCACTATTTCTTAAAACCTAATAACCAAGGAAACCATGAATTGTATGTAAAGAAATTTATGGTAGTAACAACCTTAAAGCTTATGCTTTATCTGTTGGTAATAGTGTTTATTCTATTATTTAATAAATCAATTGCCAAAGTATTCATAGTTTGGTTTCTAATTCATTACTTCTGCTTTACTGCTTTTGAGACAGCTATGCTCTATAAAAAGAATAAACAGAAAGTAAATTAAAAATAAATATTATTTTGATTCTGGCTTACCACGCTAGGTATTTACTCTAAGTAAATAAGTTTCTTTGATTTTGGAATAATGCGCCCTATGGGTTTTGAAAGACAACCAAACTTATCGTATTCGCGTGTAATTTCCTTAAAAGCAGGCAAGTCTTCTTCGGCTACCGAAATCAACAAGCCTCCCGATGTTTGCGGATCGCAGAGTAACAAAAATTCCATACCATTAAGACCTTCAACTTGATCTTTACAGGCATTAAAATTGGTGGTTGTAATGTTGGGGTAGCAAAATTGATTGGTGTAATATTCAATATTTTTTATCATAGGTATATCTTCCAGCTTCAACTGAGCCGATAAATTTGAGCCTATCAGCATTTCAGACAAATGCCCCATTAACCCAAACCCGGTAACATCGGTAAGCGCATTAACCCCTTTTAAATGCCCTAATGCTTCGCCCAATTTGTTCAATGTTGTCATTATATCAATCATATTTTGTTCATCTTCGGGCTTAATTATTTCGCGCTTAAGAGCAGCAGAATAAACCCCTAAACCTAATGGTTTAGACAAATACAAATAGTCGCCTTCCCGAGCACTATGATTTCTTTTTATTTTGTCAATATCAACTATACCGGTTACTGCCAAACCAAACAATGGTTCGTCTGAGTCAATACTGTGTCCGCCACAAAGATTAATTCCGGCTTCATAACAAACATGACGTGCCCCTTCAAGTACTTGTGCGGCATAACTGGCAGGTATTTTATTTAAAGGCCAACTTAAAATGGCCAATGCCATTATAGGTTTTCCGCCCATAGCATACACATCGCTAATGGCATTACATGCGGCAACACGACCAAAATCAAATGCTTGGTTTACTATGGGAGTAAAAAAATCGGTAGTGCTGATAATGGCAGAGGTGTTATTGATGGCATATACCGAGGCATCGTCATTATATTGGTTCCCTACCAACAAGTTACTATCATTAATTTTTGGAACACTTGATTCTAACAATGCTTTCAATTCATTAGATGCTATTTTACACCCGCATCCCGAACCACGACCAAAGCGTGTAAGTTTAATTTCTTCCATCTGATAGTTTAATTAATTCTTGGGCTATTTCCATATCTGATTTGCCATTGGCCTCCACCGTAATAACTTTGTTGCTTTGACGTGTTTCTTTTCCATAAAGATAAGTTTTATCATAGTATTGAAGCAATATTTTTATCCAGCCTTCTAAATCATCTTTTTCTAAAAATTCCAAAGCTTGTTTCATCCTTAAATTTCCCAATTTTTTCTCCAGTATTTTTGTACAATCTGCTAATTGTGATTTTTCAAAACTTCCGTATTCATCAATAATATGTTTTACTCTTTGCTCCAAATTTACCTGTAAGTCGTAGTCATTAGACAGGCGCATGGTTTCATATATTTTCTGAGGAACACGCACTTTCCCAATCATTCGGCTTTCATTTTCTAACCAAACAGCTTCTTCAGGGTTTAAATTGTTCCATTGCAAAGCCAAAGTATTTTCAAACATTTCAACCGAAGGCTGAGTTGCTTGTCCTAAAGCACCAAAAGCAGAGCCTTTATGATGTGCCAGGGCTTCAAGGTCAATAATTTGTGCGCCTAACTGCTTTAAACACTGTAGCACTTTTGTTTTACCTGAGCCTGTTTTTCCGCCAATAATATTTATTTTCTGAGGAGTATCAAGTGTTTTCAGTACCCAATTGCGAAAACTTTTGTAGCCTCCTGTAAGTAAATATACTTTAAATCCGGCAGTCCCTAAAACAAATGACATGATATTGCTTCTAAGTCCTCCACGCCAACAATATAAAGCAATCTTCTTTTCGGGAGCTATTTCAAGAGCTGTATGAATATAATGACTGAATTTATGCCCAACCAAATCGTATCCCTTTATTACAGCTTCCTGATTTCCTTTTTGTTTATAAGTAATACCCACAATAGCTCTTTCTTCATTATTAAGAAGAGGAATATTAAAAGCTCCGGGAAAAGCGGCATGGCTATACTCAGCCGGACTGCGCGTGTCAATAACGGGCATTTGCTGAGTCAATGTAATAAAACTATTTACTTCAGTTTTAATTACCACGCTTAAGTTATTTTTGATGATTATAAGATTACTCCTGATACAATACTTCTAGCACAGTTTGTCCAACTACTTTCAGGGTGGTTTTATCTATGATATCTATATTGTCTTTATGGGTGTGATGGTGCTCGCCATAGGTACGTGTGGCAGGATTCATATATACTATATCAATGCAAGGAATTTTTGCCAAAGTATTTACATACAAATGATCATCAGTAGTACTGCCCATTACATCATTAATAAAAAAACTGCCATAACCTATCTTTTGCGCAATACCCCATACTTTATTCATGACATCAGGCGCAAAATAGTTCCCTGTTCCTTCGCGTGGAAAAACAGCCCCTCGAGCACCTACCATATCCAGCAAAATGCCATAAGAAGCTTTGTAGCCAAAAGTATGAGGATTCTTTGCCCAATATTGAGTTCCTAAACACCAGCTATCTTCCATAGGTGGCTTATCACTATCTTCGGGTTGTCCGTAATCTTCCAAATCCGAAAGAAAAATATCAACACCAATTCTTAAATCGGACTGAGATAACTGACGTGCAATTTCTAATAACACAGCCACCCCACTACCTCCATCATCAGCACCATCAATAGGTTTGTCTTTATTTAATTGATCACTATCGGCTATAGGTCGGGTATCCCAGTGTGCCAATAATAAAACGCGCCTCTGAAACTCGGGTTTATAGGAGGCAACTATGTTTTTTAAATTAAATATTTTTCCATTGTAAGTTGTTATGGGTGCGCTTTGTACAACCACGCTAAGACCATAACTCTTTAGTTTGTTTTCGAGCCATGAGGCACATTCAGCATGAGCTTTAGTGCCCGGTACACGTGGTCCGAATTCAACTTGTTTTTTAACCCAATGGTATGCCGAGTCTTCATTAAATGCAGGGGCTTTAGCTGTAAATGAGGGCTTCGGGGTGGTATTGTTTTCAGTTTTTTTATCTTTATTGTCTTGGTTACAGGCAACAAGAAACATAACAGCCAAAAGAGCAATTACGCTATTAACCCCACTCATTCTTTGATTTATTTTAATCATATTTTTTTTGATGTTTGTCTGCTCATTCCTTATTCAACATGCCAGTTTGTTCCTTCTTTAGTGTCCTTAATAACAATTCCACCGGTTGCAAGTCTATCTCTTATCATATCGGATGTTGCGAAGTCTTTTCTTTGTTTAGCCTCCTTACGTTGTTCTAAAATAATTTCCATCACTGTTTCAAGAGCTTTGTTGCTTGACGATGAGGCAGTCTCATTTATATTCTGTAGTCCTAACACTTCAAAAAACATAGCTTTGAAAGTATCTTGCAGTAACTGTAAATCTTCGGCACTTATAGTTTCCTTTTGATCGTTTACTGAATTAATAATTCGTACAGCCTCAAACAAGCAAGCAATCAAAACAGGACTGTTAAAATCATCATTCATAGCCTGGTAGCAATCATTAACCCATTGTTGAATATTTGAGACGGAAACATTATCGGTCTTTAATTGGTACATGGTTTTAATGGCTGCTGTAAGACGTGCAAAACCTTTTTCGGCTGCTTGCAAGGCGGTGTTACTAAAATCGAGAGTACTTCGGTAGTGAGTTTGTAACATAAAAAAACGTACTACCATAGGATGGTATCCTTTATCGAGCAATGGATGATTACCGCTGAAAAGTTCGTGAGGCAAAAAACCATTGCCGGCACTCTTACTCATACGTACTCCGTTTACGGTAAGCATGTTGGTATGTATCCAGTATTTTACGGGTGCGTGGTGATTGTATGCTTGCGATTGGGCTATTTCATTGGTGTGATGTGTAGCTTGTAAATCCATACCTCCGCCATGTATATCAAATGTTTTTCCCAAATACTTGGTACTCATAGCCGAACATTCAATATGCCAGCCCGGAAAGCCTACACTCCATGGAGAAGGCCATTGCATGATATGTTCGGGTTTAGCTTTTATCCAAAGTGCAAAATCCAGACGCCCCCTTTTCTCATCCTGACCTCCTAATGATCGAGTGTTTTCAAGCAAATCTTCTAATTTGCGATTGGTTAACTCACCATAGTTATAATCTTTGCTATACTTTTCTACATCAAAGTAAATACTACCGTTTACTTCATAGGCATAGCCGTTACGAAGTATTTCCTTTATCATTTCTATTTGCTCAATAATATGGCCTGTGGCAGTTGGTTCAATACTTGGAGGCAGCGTATTAAAAGAACGCATTACTTCGTGAAAACCTAATGTGTAGCGTTGTACAATCTCCATTGGTTCTACCTGCTCCAAACGAGCTTTCTTTGAAAATTTATCATCGCCTTCATCTCTGTCTCCTTCTAAATGACCTGCATCGGTAATATTGCGTACATAGCGAACTTTATACCCAAGATGTAATAAGTAACGATAAATTAAATCAAAAGAAATAAATGTTCGGCAATTCCCCAGATGAACATCGCTATACACTGTTGGGCCGCAAACATACAAACCCACAAATGGGGGATTTAAAGGAATAAAGGCTTCTTTTTTTCTTGAAATTGTGTTATATAGTTGCAGATTATTTTCCTTCATCATATAAAAATCAATATGCCTAAAATTTAGATTTACTCTGATGGCTTAGGCTGTTCATATTGTACTACCTTGCCCTTTTTATAAATGGCTATTTTCTCTATTTGACCATCTTTATAATAATACTTTTTTCCGTTATACAGTTTGGCATTTTTAAATTCGCCTTCCAAATCAACCTTTCCTTCTCTGTTAAAGGTTTTATGAAAGCCATCATTGATAGCTCCCACATCTGATTTTTCGGGTTGTGTTTCAACTTGCTTTACCGTTTCCGTTTTTTCTTCTATCTTTATCGGAGCTTTTTTAGGATATATTTTAACCCTATTGGTATCAAGCTTTCCATCATTATAATATTTTTCGCTTAATAATGAACCGTTTTCATAATACTCTTTTATTATGCCCGATTCTTTACCTTCATTCCATTCTCCATCAAACATTACATTTCCGTTATCAAAATAGTATTTTTGAGTACCTGTTCTTCGCCCTTCAGTATCAAATTTCCAATCGTAATAAATTTTTCCGTTTGGGTAATAAAATTTATAGGAACCAATCCAGCCAGCGCTATTCCATTGCCCTTCTTCTTTAAGGTTGCCATTTTCGTAATAATCTTTTGAGTAAATAGTTTTATCGGGGTTGTATATAAGCTCATTTTTTAAATTGCCGTTACACCACCATTTGCGCCAAGTACCAACTTTTCTATTATCTTTATAAGTACCTTCTTCAACTTTAATTCCGGCTTTACAACCCTCAGGGTTGTTTTCCTGACTAATAGTAACCCAACGACCTTGTTTCCATCCTTGAGCATCAGTAATATTGGCAGTATCAGAAGCGCTTTGTGCAAATATTTGAAAACAGGTTAAGCAATAAAATAATACAAAGCCTATTATTCCTGTATATTTTAATTCACGCATTTTTTTATACTATTTTTTCGTAATTAAGGATAAGCAACAAAAATAAGTATTTTGATGAATTAAAACCATTGAAAAGAATATAATAATTGTTTTAATAAAAATTATAATTAGGAAAGATGTTGTTTTTTATATGTTTTGTTTTATGATTTAGATTCCTAATAGGGGTTAGGCTTAGGGAAGAAACACAGTATTAATGGAATATTAATAATTAACAGAGTTTAAATCTTTCTCCCTATCAGTTCTTCCAAATTTTTTCTAAATGCTCTCTTAGTTGTTCGGGAGTGTGGTGTAAATGTAGCTTGTTTTCGTAGGCAATTGCAATTTCACCGGTTTGTTCAGAAACGGCAATGGAAATAGCATCGGTATTTTCTGTAATTCCTAAAGCAGCTCTGTGCCTCATACCTAAATTGGCCGGAAAATTATTATTCTCAGAAATGGGCAAAACACAACGAGCAGCAACAATTTCGTTATTCTCAATAATAATAGCACCATCGTGCAAAGGGCTGTTCTTGTAAAATATACTTTCTATTAGACGTTGTGATACTGCAGCTTTTATATTTTCACCGGTTTTTAAATAAAAACTTAAATTACTTTGTCGGGCCAGAACAATAATTGCTCCGGTTTTACTTTGCGACATAGACCGACAGGCCTTCACTATCGAAACGATATCTAGGTCTGATTTTTCGCGCACTTCCGAAAGTCTGAACAATCCACCTGAAGCGAATAACTTTGGAAAAATTCCGGTGGTTCCTACCATCAAGAAAAATTTTCGCAATTCTTGTTGAAAAACAACTATCAACACTAAAATTCCTACGCCTATAAACTGGCCTAGAATTGCACCAAGTAATTCCATGTGCAAACCCTTAACTATTAACCAAAGCAAATAAATACTGAGCATACCGGTAAAAATACTGATAGCTACAGTACCTTTAACCAGCTTATAAATCTGATATAATAAAACTGATACTAAAATAATATCAATAAAATCAATCCACCTAAAGGTTATAAAGTCAGGCCACATCTATTGGGTTATTGGGCTTTTAGTAAAGCACAAAAATAGTATTAAAAAAATAAAATGTTTATTTAGGTAAAAATAAACGGAAAAACAAGGCTAATTATTTTGCTCTATGATATTTTTTGCCTTTTGATACTTGCTCAACTCCGGCAAAATCGGTCGAAGCATTTTCAATAATCCAGAGTGTATTTTTGTCAACCAAGTAGTCGTAACGGTATTCTTCATGCTTTTTCATAGCCAGTTTATAGCTAATCCATATTTTTCCTTGATAGGCATGCACTCGCGATTTGCGGGTTAAATCTTTACTCACAGACTCATCGCAAATTTGCATTTCGCCTTCATTAAATTTCAGCGCACAATTTGATGGTAAGGCTTTATATTGACTACTTTGCTCTTCAATCCAAACCCCGTTTAGTCTATTATCCCACTGATTGCTTTTTTTGCATGATAATAGAGCCAGCATGAAGGGAAATATGATAACAAATAACTTTTTCATTCACTATAATCAGACACACAAAGGTAGTTATTTTATGGTAATTAAAGAAAAAAAATACTAATAACTGCCTTCAAACGATGAATATGCTTTTTTTTACGATAGTAAGCAATAAAATGGTCAATACAGCAGCAATAAAACGAGGGCGGCTTTTGAAAAAAGCCGCCCTCGTAAACTCTAAAACTAACTAATTTTTAACCTAAAAAAGGATAACGATAATCTGTAGGCGAAACAAATACCTCTTTAATAGTTCGTGGTGATACCCAACGTAACAAGTTAATCATACTGCCTGCTTTGTCATTAGTTCCGCTGCCTCTGGCACCACCAAAAGGCTGTTGACCTACCACTGCTCCAGTACACTTATCATTAATATAGAAATTACCTGCGCTGTTACTTAGCTTCTTAGTGGCCAATTCTATGGCATATCTGTCTTGTGCAATAATAGCACCTGTTAAGGCGTATATTGAGGTCTTATCAACTAATTCCAAAGTAGCCTCAAACTCTGTTTCATCATACACATAAAGGGTTAACACCGGGCCAAATAGCTCTTCGCACATGGTTACATAATATGGGTCTTTAGCAACTATTACGGTTGGTTCTATGAACCATCCCTTACTTTTATCATAATTACCACCGGCTATAATCTCCACATTCTTATCTTTCTTGGCTTCATCAATATATTTGGCTAATTTATCAAAAGACTTTTCATCAATTACAGCATTAATAAAATTACTAAAATCTTCGGTAGGACCCATCTTAAACGAACTCAAATCTTCTAACAGTAATTTTTTGGTTTCAGGCCATAAATTAGAAGGAATATAAGCTCGTGAAGCAGCACTGCATTTTTGCCCTTGGTATTCAAATGCACCGCGCGACAAAGCTGTTACTAATGCTTTTACATCAGCACTTGAGTGTGCCATAATAAAATCTTTTCCTCCTGTTTCGCCCACAATGCGCGGGTATGACTTGTATTTATGAATATTGGTTCCTATTTGTTTCCAAATATCCTGAAATACACTTGTAGAGCCGGTAAAGTGAATGCCTGCAAAATCAGGATGATTAAAAATAACATCACCGGCATCAGGCCCCGAAACATAAACCAAATTAATAACTCCATCAGGCAGGCCGGCCGCCTTAAACAGCTGCATTAAGATATTGGCAGCATAAATTTGAGTATTGGCAGGTTTCCATACTACAACATTACCCATCATTGCTACACTCGAAGGTAAATTTCCGGCAATAGCCGTAAAATTAAATGGTGTAAGGGCAAATACAAATCCTTCTAATGGTCTTTGTTCTACTCTGTTCCATACTCCTGGCGAAGAAATAGGCTGTTGTTTATAAATTTCAGTCATGTACTGAACATTAAAACGCAAAAAGTCGGTTAGCTCACAGGCAGAGTCAATCTCGGCCTGATAAACATTTTTACTTTGCCCCATCATAGTGGCAGCATTCAGTTTCATTCTAAAAGATCCGGCAGCAAGTTCGGCAGCTTTCAAAAAAATTGAAGCACGGTGTTCCCAACTCATAGAGGCCCATGCTGTGCGAGCGTTTAAAGCTGCTTCAATGGCCTTAGTAACATGTGTTTTATTACCTTTGTGATAATGCCCTAATATATGTTGATGGTCGTGTGGCGATGTTAATACTGCCTTTTCATGAGTACGCACTTCTTCACTTCCAATATACATGGGAATATCCATTTGTTTGCCTCTGAATTCAGCTATTGTGTCTTGCAATAATTTTCGCTCGGTCGAGCCGGGAGCATAATTTTTTATCGGCTCGTTAACAGCCGGTGGAATATTAAAAAATCCTATTGACATAATTCTTTTTTTATTAATTTTGATACAAAGATAAAGTTTTTATTAGGAATAATAGGTAACATATATTACATAAAATATGGAATTTTAAAGGCTGTTTCGAAATAACTGATGTATCTCTTTAAATATTTATTTATATTCATTTCACTTTTTACTGCTTTTCTAAATCCTATAAGCTGCAATAACCAAAATATTGGTCAACAACAATTTCATAATACGCATTACACCAATAACATTATGATAAAAGAAAATAACCCATATTACTCACATACCGATACCAACAAATTAAATTTAAGTGATAGTGAGTGGAAACACATACTTGCTCCCGATGTTTATGCTATTATGCGTAAGGCCGATACTGAACGACCTTTTACAGGAAAGTATTGGAATACCGACCAAAAGGGCACCTACTATTGTGCAGCATGTGGATATAAGTTGTTTAAATCAGATACTAAATTTGCCAGTAGTTGTGGCTGGCCCAGTTTTTTTGAGCAAGAAAATAAAAATGCAACCATTTATCGTCCTGACAATTCGTTTGGAATGCAAAGAATAGAAGTTTTGTGCTCGCGCTGCGAAGGGCATTTAGGGCATATTTTTAATGACGGTCCGCCACCTACGGGTATGCGTTATTGCATTAATTCACTGGCCTTAGATTTTATCCCTGATTAAGCTTTACAAAAATTACAAAGCCATGCGTAGCATATTTTTATTTGTTTTATTAATTTTCAGTAATATTATGGAGGCTCAACAATTAAATACTAATTACGAAAAAATAACTTTGGGTGGTGGTTGCTTTTGGTGTACCGAAGCTGTATTCCAAAACCTGAAAGGAGTAGTGAAAGTTGAGTCGGGTTACTCTGGCGGGCATACTAAAAATCCTTCGTATCGTGAGGTTTGCAATGGCACCACCGGACATGCTGAGGTAATACAAATTACTTTTGACAACAAAGTAATAAGTGAAGATGAAATATTAAAATTATTCTTTGCAATTCATGACCCAACCTCACTTAATCGGCAAGGTGCAGATGTTGGTACACAGTATCGTTCAGTAATTTTCTATCATAATAGTGTACAACAACAAAAGGCTAAGCAAATTATTAATGATTTAAACAACAGCCTAGTTTATAAAAGTAAAATAGTTACCGAACTAAGCCCTTTCACAGTTTTTTATAAAGCCGAAGATTATCATCAGAATTATTACAACAATAATAAAGAAGCACCTTACTGTAAAATGGTTATTGTTCCCAAGCTGGAGAAAGCCAACAAACTTTTAAAGAAATAACAAGGCTTACATGTTTGTATTAATTATTGAGGGCTAGGCACACAATATGCAACATTCATACTTAAGCCTCATTAAACAACTCTATTTAAGCCCCGGTAGCACTTATATTAAAAGGGTTAATAGTAGTTTAAGTGTTTATTTTATTTTTATGGGTATCCATATTTCTTCTTCAGATGTCGGATCGTTGTTTTTATACTTGTCGCCTAAAACCTCAAAGTGTGGCCTGTGGTCTATAACATAGTCAGAACTTGGCAACCACGTTTCAAAAATGTATTTAAAAATTGAATTTTCGGTGTTTAAACCTTTATAATAAAAAACAGCATAAAGTCCACTTGGCAAAATATAAGTTTCCATTTGGCCGGGCAGCTTGCCAAACTCTGCCACCTCAACTGCTGCCCAACGTTCAAATTCATTGGTAGGCTTAAAGTCTGCAAAATGCGTTGGTTTGTAAACAACCATTGAAATTAAATCGTTGTTCAAATTATTGGTTATCTCTTTTCTTTTTGGCATAAAACTTTGCCAGAGTTCGCTTATTTTATAGTTTGAAAAACTCATTGTTAGTCGCATCCCAACTAATTTCTTTTGGCTAATTGTTACAATTCTTGGCGTCATTTTTCTATCTCAATGTCATATTTATCTAAAAGCCCGATAATACCCAAAACAGAAAATTTTGCTTTCTTTATTCGGTTAATCTCCGGGTCAATAGAATAGTTGTATGAAGTCCTAAAGTCAACTTTTTCCAGTATTGAATGGTCAAAAACGGCTTGGGTTAAGTCGCAGTTGTCAAATACTGATTGTGTTAAGTCGGCTTCTGTAAAATCTATTTCTTGTAAAGCTGAATTTTTAAAAATAGTCTTCTTTATTTTCATCTTGTAGAACGAAGAATGGCTTAGTTGACAACCGTCAAACGAAAATGAAAGACCAAACTCATTGCAAGCGTAAAACCTAAGCCCCAGCATTTTACAACCATTGAACTTTACCTCCCTAAACACCGTTTTGTTGATGTTTGCCAAACTGAAATTACAATCGTTGAATGTGCAGTTTATAAACTTTATTTCTGAGAGGTTGCTGTCGGAAAAGTTGCTACCGCTGAACGTGCAGTCTTCGTATTCGCCTTTTGTCGGCATATCGTTTTTGCCAAATGTTTTGCCTTGGGTAAAATTTTCCTGCATTTATCATTTTTTTTGACAGAAGGTGTTGCTACCCCTGAAAGTTTATAGTTGGTATGCTATCAAGTTTTAGGTTTGCTAATGTTATACGTTTATAATATCTTTAAATGGATGAAACTTTTTAGGCTGTCAACGCTTCTTTTTGTTTTGGTGATTGAGTAAATGAGAGGTAATTTTATTTCTTATCTTGGCAGGAATGAAGTGAGAATAATATTTTCCTTTCATTCTTCAAAAATACGAAAATATTAAAACTTTTTATCTTTTAGCAAAACCACAAAAGTATCAAGCAGCATAGACTTAATTATTAATATCATTTTTTCGATAATCCCATAGAAAATATTAACTCCAACAGCAATTGTGTTTGCGTATTTGGTCAAAACTTTGGTTGTAATTCTGACATTTGAAGTTCGTGTTCAGGGCAGTCTATTCGTAATTCGTTTTCAGCCAGCTTACTTCTTAATAGTTTACAGTAATGAACACCATTTTTAAGTTGATAATTGGTGCAAGTAAAACACATTCTTTGAATAGTTATGATACCTGATTTGTTGAGGTCATAAATTAATTTAAGTAACCCATTTAGCATTATTATTTTTTGTTCCTGCGATAGTTTTTCAATGGGTTTTTCTATGGAAGAAGCAAAGAACGATGCTTTCTTTGCTATTTTTCTTCCTTCGTTTGTGAGGCATAATGAAAAACTTCTGGTATCAGTGTGGTCAATCTCCTTTTCTACCAACCCTTTTGAAAGTAATACTTTTACGCTATCACTTATGGTGGCTTTTGTCATGTTGAACTCATTTGCCAAATATCCCACCTTGCATTTTTCTATGGAATGAAAATAGATAAAAATCAAAAGTTGAATTTGGATAGGACTCAATGAATTTTCTTTGCTTTCGTTCCAAAGCAATACACGAAACGCTTCTGATATTCTTTCCAAAGCCACTACAATACGACTTTCTATTTTTTGGTTTTGCTCGTTTAAATTAAAAGATGAATTTTTCATATAGTATTGTTTTTAGCCACATAAACCCAAGCCTTTTTACCCGACTTAAAAGTCTCAAGTATTCTGTGATATTGACTTACTTCATATTTATCAGTTTCAGCAAGTTCATTTTCTGTAATCTCAAAAAGTACACCATCAATAAAATCATTTTGATTGCTTGATTTTACAGCGATTGGGTGATACTCAAGTTGACTTTTGGCAAGAACTGTTGAATCGGTAATTTGTAAGTTCTCAATTTTATACCCTGTCAATTTATCTTGCTCACCTTTTAGGATACGACCGTAATTTTCAAGTTGAACTTTCTCTAACTGTAAAGTTCCATAAGAAAATAGTAAATGTGTTTTTTCTTTCATTGGCAATTCTCCATTTCAATAATGAAATAACCTTTTTGCTTTATTTCAGCTTCCCATTGTGGCCTTACAGCTTCAATATGACAAAATCTACATTCTTTTGATGATAAAGTTTGTCCTTCTTGCCCTTTGGTTTTTAGATACTCTTTGCCATAATTGTAAATTACGATTGTATCTCTAATCTCTTGCGGTGCAATGATATCGAAGTGCATCACGCTACCGTCTTTTTTTGTTACATAGGTGTCCCAAACTGCTACTTTCATTGTATTTGTATTTGTTTTTATGTTTTGTGCTTTCAATGTTGTGCCAAGCAACAATAAAGTCACGATAAATATATTTCTCATTTAACCGATTTTAATAATCAAGCCTTGCAAAGATAGGAATCCTAACTTTGCAAGACAAATAAAATTACTTTACTTTATAAGGTAGTGATAAATTACCGCTTGCCACTGAATATACCTTGTAAACACCAAGCATAGGTTTGTCTCCACCTCCGTGTCCACCATCACCACCTGTATTTACCTGCATATAAGCCGCCACTCCATCATAAGAGAAATCCGCTTTGTTGTTTATCCTATAATCAGGAACAACTACTCTAATGGTGTTTCCATTTGTGATGACTTGAAAGCCCGGAGAATCCATATACATTGGCATTCCGGGATTAGTCGGGGGCAATACAACAGTCGTGTCTTTCGGGTCAAACTGTTTTACAGCCAATCCGCCTTCTACACGTTTGTCTTCTGTTAGCACAACCCAATGTGGATGCCAAATAATGCCGTCATTTCCATAGTTTTTGTCTGAGTTCTCGTCCCAAAGTGGTGTGTCGTCAAAGTCGGGATGTGAAGTAAGAGCAAGAGCTACTATGCCTTCTGTATTGCTGAATCCAACGTTAGTAGGTTTCAAGGAAGTAGGGAAAACGTAACCCAAAACAGGAGCTCCGTTAAGTTGACCTGCCGGTTTTGGTGTTGTTTTTCCTGCTGTTCCTTTTACGGTAATTTCCCAAATGGTTGCAGCAATTTCAGTAGAATGTTTTACGCTTGCCTTATTAATTTGAAAGTCATCATTGTTGTAGTTTCC
This sequence comes from Bacteroidia bacterium, assembly GCA_020845635.1. Classification (GTDB taxonomy): domain Bacteria; phylum Bacteroidota; class Bacteroidia; order UBA4408; family UBA4408; genus CAIKXD01. Next base: position 981 of record JADLFI010000037.1, on the reverse strand, counting down.
ACATTTATCGCAAGCATAACTTTGAAATGTGAAAACTGAAAGTCCGAGAAGAAGAAATATATGTTTCATTTTTTGGAATTTTAATAGTTGAAAGAAAAGTTAGGAACCCTTTTTAAATTAGGACTCCTAACTTATATGATTAAATTTTTTTAGCCTTTAACGTCAGCCATAGACGCACCAAAATTGATGTGAAGCACATTTCCGTTTGGAGTAATCAAAGCGGGTACAGATTTAACGCCTGCTTTCTCTGCTTCTGCAATTCGGTTACGGTCTTCACCGATGTGAACGATTTCTACATTGGTTGCACCAATTAAATTTACGATGTCGTGCTCTGCACTCACGCATACAGGACATCCTGCGTGATAGAAAATTGATTTTGCCATTTTTATTTTATTTTATGGTTGTTTGGCATTATTGCCGGGACAAATATAGTTAGGAATCCTAACTATGCAAAATATTTTAATAAATTTTTCTTAGTTTATTTCTATATTATTGATATACAGTTAGATAAAAATTGCGGGATGATTGCCAAAATTGACATTTTGCAAAATCTGCAAAACCTGACAATATTATTATCAACTCGTTTGGTTCATCAGATTGAGTTTTATAAAGATTTGCGGTGTTAGTGTTTTTTTTGACTTTGCCGGGTTTAATTACTTTAACCCATCCACTAACCTATAGATATTAAACCAAACTCTACTTTGATTTATTCTTGTGCCTGACTGCCTTTGGCAGGTTGAATAAAGCTTCCGGAGTTCGATTGAACAGCTTTAGATGATTATCAGTTTTTATTTGTATTTTTATTTTATTAATAATAAACAGCTTGTGTTATTTACTACGAGTTTTTTCACAGACTGACGTTATGTGTAACCAGTTTACAAATCTTGCGCTTAAAATTTTAAGATTGAAAATTTTGAATTAGTACCAAGAATTGGTATATTTGAATTCAGGATTTAAAATTATGGCAAAAAATACATCAAT
>JADLFI010000036.1 GCA_020845635.1 Bacteroidia bacterium | reverse complement strand
TTACTCTTAAAACAGGCGATTTAATATTTACCGGAACCCCCTCCGGCATTGGACCTGTGAAAATAGGCGATAGATTAACTGCACAAATTGAAGGTAAAGTATTACTTGATTTTGAAATTAAATAACTATTATTCCTCGAGGCTGTTATTTCTTTAACATGTTGGACTAATAAATAGAATTTATTGTCTATAATTTCTTACCAAATACTTCTCATAATTAGTTGTTTACCACTCTCAATTTTGAAAGGCCTGCATTGAACATAGTTTCTGATACAAACCCCCGGCATTAATTAAAGATGAATGATTGCCACGCTCAACAATATGACCTTTGTCAAGTACCAATATCTCATCAGCATACTGAATAGTACTTAAACGATGCGCTATGACAAGTGTAGTGCGATTTAGCATCAACTTAGTAAGTGCATCCTGAACAGCCTTTTCCGATTCGGTGTCGAGTGATGAAGTTGCTTCATCGAGAATTAATATAGGTGGATTTTTAAAAACAGCACGTGCTATACATATTCTTTGTTTTTGTCCACCGGATAACCTCCCACCCCTATCTCCAATGTTTGTATTATACCCCTGCTCCATACCAATAATAAACTCATGGGCATTTGCTATTTTAGCAGCTTCCATTACCTTGTCCATATCATATTTTTCTATTCCAAAGGCAATGTTACCGGCTATGGTATCATTAAATAATATTGACTCCTGAGTAACAGTTCCCATCAGTTGTCTTAAACTCTTCAATTGTAATTCTTTAATGTTTATACCATCTATAGTAATCTCTCCATGGCTTACATCATAAAAGCGTGGCAACATATCGGCCAGGGTGCTTTTACCGGCACCCGATGGCCCTACCAAAGCAATAGTCTTTCCTTTATGCATGCTTAGGTTAATATCTTTCAAAACCTCAAAAGTACCATGTGAAAAATATACCGATTTAAAATTTATCTCTTTCTCAAAATGCGTAACTTCTTTAGCATCGGGAGCATCATTAATTTCAATCTTAGTATCAATAAGTTTCAATATTCGCTCTCCCGAAATTAACCCCTTTTGAATATAGGTATAAGCTGTTGAAATATTTTTTGCCGGGACTAGTACTTGGGAGTATAGTATGATGTATGTTATAAACTCACTTGCACCTAAATCTCCGCTATTTCCTAAAACTAATTTGCCTCCATAATAAAAAACTATGGTCAACACGCTAACGCCCATAAATTCACTTAAAGGCGAAGCCAATTCACGCTTATTTACTACTGATTTAAGCAATCCACGATAAACATTATTCTGTCCATCAAATTTTTTCTTAATATAGGTTTCGCCTGTAAAAGCCTTAATAATTCTTATGCCACTAATGGCTTCATCAATAGTTCCCATAATAAGCCCTAACAATTCCTGGCTACGCAAAGCATCGCGCTTTAGCAGCTTTGTTATTTGTGCAATGAGAATGAAAGAAAGAGGCAGCAACAGCAAGGTAAACAATGTAAGTTTTGCCGACATGGTGAAGAGCAAAACAAAAAAACCTATCAGCATAAAAGGCTCTCTAATTACAACCTGCAAGGAGCTCACAACAGAGTTTTCAACCTCATGAACATCATTACTTAAGGTAGAAATAATGTCTCCCTTTCGATGATTATAAAAAAAACGGATATCACTATCGGTAATCTTATTGAATACCTGCTCGCGTATATTCTTTACAACCTTTGTTCTAATAGAAGTAAGTACACGTTGCGACAAAAACTTAAACAAATTGCTCAACAATACCGAACAAAAAATTATAATACATACATATTGAAGGGCAGCTATTTTACCTCCTTCCTTAATGATTGTATAAAAATAGTAGTTAAATAAATCCTTAAAATACTCAATATCAAAAGCAAAGTTTGGCAAGCTTAAATTCTCTTTTACGTCATAGGAGGTAAAAAGCAAATTAAGCAAAGGAATAAATAAAGTAAAGTTCAATAAACCAAATACTACACCAAGTATGGTGTATAACAAATATTCGGGGAGATATTTACCTAAAGGTCGGGCAAAATTTATTAACCTGAAATAAGTTTTCAATACATCTTAATTTAGCACAAATATACTGTATGCTTTATATATATATATGAGCCATTAACCTTATTTAAGTATTGCAATTTTCTGCTGCATATAGGTATGACCGTCTTTTATGCGTATAAAATACAAGCCATTATGCAATTCAGAAATATCAATATATTCCGTACTCTTACTATTTAGGTTCAAATACTGATGATATACTTCCTTACCATTTACATCATATATAGTTACAGGAGTATATTCGTTACCGATTTGCTTACTCGACTTTATCATCAATACATCTTTGGCGGGGTTAGGATAAACGCTAAAACTACCTGATTGTTGTACTGCATATAACCCACTTGGTGTATTGATATAAATACTTGAAGAATTAATGCACCCATCAGCCGAAGTTACGGATAGCATATACATTCCGGTATCGGCATATAACAATGTGCTTTGTGTAGCTCCGGAAATAGGTGTTCCGTTAAAATACCATTGTAAATTGCCCGATGCACCACTTATTATCTCGCCACCGCTAACCATTAAATTAGGCGAAGGAGGTAAAGCATACACAACTACTGTTTCGTTAACCGAGCTATTATTACAACCAAACTGATTTGTTTCTGTAACACTATAATTACCTGCGGTATTTATGGTTAAATCAGGCATAGTGTTGCCAAACATCAATATAGTATCATTTAAATACCATTGATAGTTACTCCCTGCATTTGATGGTACTGATAGTGTTACACTATCACCCTGGCAGAAACTTGTATTTCCAGAAGCCGTGATATTAGGCACTGCAGGTGTTGGAAAAACAATTACCGTATCTATATCGGTAAACTGTTGATTAAATACAGTATCAATGGTAAAACTTCCACTTACCTGGTTGGTGCTTAAGTTAAAAGTACCTGCACCGGTAACAGTGTATAAAAAGTTTCCTAAATCATCATCAGCCGTAATAAAATCTTCATCAAAAAAATGAAGTGAAAATACAGGATCGGTAAGTATATAATTTAAATTAGAAAAAGTGGCTGTCATTTGGTCATCAATTGTAGGCGAGGTTAAAGTGGCTCCATTATTGGTAAACTCAAAATACATATCGGGACTACCCGTACAAACACCGAATAAACTAGGTTCTTCAATATCGCCACACCAATTTGTTCCGGTAGCAGTAACCGTTACTGAGGATAAACGGTATTTGAATTTCTTGGTAGTTAATGATACATAGTATGTATCGGCCACAGCATAAGATTGTATGGGAGGGGTTTGTAAATCTGAAGTATTCCCATTATCAAAATCCCATTGATAGGTTAATTCTTCCATAGCTTGTGGTTGAAGTGTAGCATTAAAAGTAACATCCAACGGACTGCATCCAAAAGAAGGATTATAAGTAAAAGTTGCATTTCCACCCGGAGGGGGTAAAATATTGATAGGAATGCTAAACGACTCACTTTGTGTAATATTCCCCAATGGAGTTGACACTTCAGCAGTAACACTAACTATGATATTATATAGCCCGAAGAGAGTTGGAACACCACACATCTTCACACAACCTCTTTCGGAAGTAGGAGGATTTGAAGATGGAAAAAAAATATTACTTGGTGAAGCGCTTGTTTCCCAATTAATTCCTGGAGGCATACCGCTAATATTAGTAACGGTTATCTTATTAAGTGTAACATTTATGCCCTGGGTTTGAAATTGAGCCGGCATATAAAATGTTATGTTTTCATCATAAGTTTGATTTTGAATACCATCAGGCAATACTGAAGGGCATAGTGTGGGCTGTGCCGGACTTGCGCTGCAATTTGGGTTAACTACACAACCCGGGCACTGTGCTTTTGAAATTTGAAAAATCAATAAAAAGGTTATTCCAAGAATATATTTTCTCATAACAAATAGTTTTTTGTTGTTCAAATATAGTCTCTTTATTTGTTTTAACAAATTTTTATCAAAGATTTACATATTACTATGCTCTGTTACTGCTGCTTTATGTTAAGATAATGTTATGAGATATTAATTACCAATAAGTACCATTTTACCATAACCCTTCTTAAAATATTGATCAGCTTGTGTTTCATTTTTTTCAATATTTTCTCCTTGTATGCCGGTAAATACTTTGTAAAAATAAACACCATTAGCAAGGCGGTCGCCAAACTCATCGCGTCCGTCCCAAGCATACTCAGTAATGTTGCGGCCTATTCTTATAGTCCCCAATTCATCTTGTGTTATTTCACGAACCACTTTTCCATTAATATTCATGATACGTATTTTAAAATAATCGGGAATTACACTACCTGTCAGGGTAAAAACAAAACGTGTAGAAGTGCTGAAAGGGTTAGGATAATTCATCACTGCAGTGATAGTTGATTTATTGATAATTTCGAAACTTATGCGATAAGTATTTTCTCCCGATTTATTATTGCTTGCGTCTTTCGATTCTACCATTAATTCATACTTCCCATCAATTGCAAATTGTGGATCCAAAGTAATGCTTGCCGTGTTATTTGGCAGTTGTGCCGGTACAAACTTAATTTGATAAGGATTAGCGCCACTAAACCAAACCCTATTTAAATCATTGCTTTCAGGAGTTTTTAAATAAACTGCAAATACACTTGTATCATTAAGTGCCAAATACTTATTTTCATCGTTCAGTCGTATTTCTATATGTGGTTTTGCTGACACCAAATCACCATCAATTATATGTACCCCATCAAAGGTTACATCCATGATTGGATTTATTCTGTCGCCACCTACCAAATATTTTACACTGGCATAGTTATTAAAATGGTACTGCTCTAACTGATCATACGAATTGCTGTTATCTTTTTTCGGATTAACTTCCATCCATAAGGTATTACTTCCAGAAAATCCTAATGTTGGTACGGTGATAGCACTAAGAAGCGTATCATTGGCGCGAAGCGAATCTTGCCGGGCGTATGTTAGCGGATGTATCATACGATTGCGATCCTCAAACCAGTATTTAATCAATAGACTATCCATGCTAACATTACTCACATTTTCAACCGCCACTTTAAAGTTAACTTTCTCGCCTTCGTCAACCGTAGGATTGTAGAAATTGTAAAACATATTAGGGTTCACGGCTGCCTCGGGTATTTCCTGATATAGTATATGCCATCTGCGTAATTGTGCGGCTGTTTGTATGCTATCATCACTCATATCCATAGCCATTTGTAAATATGGATAAACCTGAGCATTGGCTATTCCGTTTAATGAAATGTCATTATTGCCGTAACTAAGATTATGAATTAATGTATCTTTTGTTCCATTATATTTTATTCCTATTAAATTAAGCTTTACGCTATCTCTTGTAGGCAACTCAGAAGGTAACTGACGCCAATGTAATGAGTCCCAACGATAAGCCGGGCCAATATATTCACTGCTAATGGTTCCGGTATTCCAGTTGCTGGTAAGTGTAGTAGAGAAATTAATTTGACTAAAACTATTTGGCGGACTAATAACCTCCTGGGCTGTGTTGGGATAACCTTTTTTGGCAAAGAAAATATACGCCCTGTCGTTGCTCAAATAACGAATACTATCTGCCCCCATATTTTCCATTGCTGCAATAACCCCTGTGTTAATTATAGCCTGTGAATTGCCCCGTATCCAAGTATAAATAAGTACATAATTGCCATCAGGAATACCGTTGTTCAGCATATTTGTTAACCCGTTCATTTGTGAAAGATTTCCGGTTTGAAAAATAAAATACTTTTCGAGCTGATTGCGGCAGCCTGAGCCATTATTAAAGTTTCCAAAGTTATGTGTTGGGTTATAAACTACCGGAGGATTTTGACTATTGTCAACCCAATATTTGCCCCATGACTGCAAAGTAAGTGAATCTATTACTGCTACATGCAGATTAGCTGTATATTGGCATCCTGCGTATTCCTGCACTTCCGAATCTAATTTATATTCGGTGGCATATAAATCATCATCGGTAGGTCTCTGTCCAGGGGGAGCGCTAAACGTACGGCAGGTAAGTTGCCTAGCATGCGGAACAAAATCAAACTTGCGTTGTGGCCTATTATACTTTACATAATGATATTCATCGTTCTTAAACTGAAAAAAGTGTGCTTGACCCCAACCTGTTTTATCTTTGATATATTGAAAAGAGCTTTCGCGCCATTTGTAATTGGTTCCTGCGGTAGAATCGGGGCTAACACGCCAAAAATATACCGTACTGTCTGTAAGAGTAAAAGGAACCTGCCACTTTACTACTCCCCCACCCTGTGTTACCGTTCCTTGTATGGGGTGGGTAAACAAATCGGTGGTATCAATTTGAAAACGGTATGTTTTAACCGCAGCAAAAGGGTCATTAGTACTAGCTTTCAGCGTAACTTTATTTTTAGGATGTACCGCATAGTAATAAGGATAAACAGGATTAATTTCGTCACTTCGTATATATAAACTATAGTTTATTCTATTGTTAGCCTCGGTTAATTCAAAAATTTTATTGGTAGCATCTACGTATATCTCTAGGCTATTGATACCGGCACCCTGCAAAGGTTCTGTACTTAATTTAAAAGAAATAGTATCTTTATAATAGGGTGCTTTTATAAGTTTACTGTATATACCGCCACTATTTCCGTTAGGCAAAACTCTTTTTACCTCCAAAATAATAGAATCATTAATTGCTCGACCGATATTACTCACTATTATATTTACCATAAACGAGTCAATATCGGTAGTAACGGTAGCCGGTGAAGTATAAACGTTAGGAGTGCTAATAGCATAATCGGGGTATTCATGCGTATTAATATTAATGGCAGGATCTCCATGCAAGGTCATTTCCAAACAAGCGTATTTCAACAAATCGTAAGTGTTTACCTGAACCGAATTAATAGCTTCTTTCATAGCAAAGCCTATCCCTTTGCCATAATGTTTTTGGGTAAGATTAACAAGAAAACTTTTGGTATATTCATACAAGGGCAAAGGAACATTGCTTCCTATATTAGCTAAGAAAGCAATAGTACCTACATTGGGGGTTAAAGTATAGTTTTCGCTTGCAGTAATGTATTGCCCCGGAGGTAAATGTATATTCCCTACAAAACAGGAGTTGGCAATCAACAGTGGATACTTTCCATTCCAATTGTAGGTTGAGGGGTCATCAATGTTTTGGTCAAAACCACTTCCTGCGGCATGTCCAAAAAAGGTCATCATAGATACACCGGTTTCAATTAAATTTTTAATACTATCCGAAGCCGTGATTTGTATTGGTACAGTACTCGTTTTACTAAAAGTTGTAACATTGCCTCCATATAGTGTATCTTCAACAACATTTTCATATTGTTTTAAATAATACTTTAACACCCCCTGCGATGGTAAATCAAAGCCTCCTGCAAAATGAAGAATATTTTTCATCCACAAAGCCTCAGGCTGTGACTCTAATTGCATTACTTTATTTCTGTAGGCTATAACATCAGCATTGTCTTTAGCCGCAATACGCCCAATAGGAACACCGGGTTCATAACCCACAGTTCCATTAATTTTAGCCGTCAAAAGCACATCACTTGGAGGATAACCAAAAGTTGGCACCAAACATTGTTTGTACACCGATGGGCTTCTTCTGGCCTGCTCCCAGCTAATTCCCTTACCTATTAAAAAAACATTCTCAATAGGTACAGAAAAATTCTGTACCGCATAATCTACAAATTTTCTAATGCTTAATGGGTGTTTCTTAATTCCATAAGCAAATTGGTCATATAATTCATCTACATCAACCAACAAACTGTTAAATCCTGTACTATTGCGGTACAAGGCATAATTAGTTGCTTCTGTCCACAGTGCCCTATTACTGATAATTACATAATTACTTGTATTGCCCAAGGTTCCATAGTCGGTAAATTTTGAAGTAGAACTAACAGGTACAATTTGTGTTATATTGATAACATCATTTGAGCCAATCAACATACACTGTCTTTCGCTCGAAGCGTCAGGTACTAGGGCTGAAAGAACACCATTACTATTTGCTACGGTTATACGCTTATTATTGGTTAAATCAAACAATAAAGGCTGCCCATGAAGATTAAAATTAGAAATAATAAGTTTGGAATGTGTTTGGTTTGAATTAGCCGGTATTTTAAAAAAGAAGGAGGTAGTGTTATCAAAATTGAATGTATGAGCATACTCTATACTTGTATAAGCCACAGCAGTGTATTGAGCATGAGAAGTGCTTGTTGAGATTAAACTAAATTTAATTTGTGTGGTGGGTGCTAATAAATCTGATACAGGGGTTGTATAGTTTAATTTATGAGCGGTATATCCATCAAAAAAGAAATCATCTAATTGTACCGTACTATTACCAACCAACTCAATTTTTATGTGATTATCATTATTTGCATTACTAGCGTTAGATGCCCCTATTACTTTGGTATTTATAATGGCAGGAGGGCCTGAAGTAAATACATTATTTATTGGAATATTTTCTGTTCGGGTATTCGGCCTTTGCCATCTACTGCTAAACCACCCTTCGGTAGCAGTGTATTCAGGATCGGTTGTTGCAATACTATTGGTTTCTCCGGGAAAATACTCATTGCTGTACACTTTTCGGGAGGTAAATAAACAATAAGGTTCAGGAGTATATAAATTAAAATTTACCGTATCATTTTCAAGTGTATATCGCTGGTTTGCTAGGCTCGTATTCCATGTTAAGAAATAATAAGCAGTATCATTAAATAAGCTGTAATAAGGATTTCCTATATGTTGCGGTTGATCGTAAACCAACGAGTCAAACCAACCGTCATTTGATTGGGCATAAAACTCAATATAATCGGTATTATCAAACACTTCATCATCTTCACCATACACATAAAGAGGTACTTCCTTACCCCTTCCAAATAATTGAATATTCTTGGGATTAACACTATTTACAGGAAATCCGGCATTTTGCAGTGAATTATAATTTATGCGATAAATGCCGTTTTGAGTAATCGGAAATTTATAATAGTTCTGTGAGTAATTTATCCAACTGTTTGTAAAGTTTTGAGCATAAGCAACAGTACTTACTAATATCAATATATATGCAGCCGCAAAAAATTTTAACCTTTTCATCATAGTGGCAAAATTAGTTCAATTTTGTAAATTTTCCTTCATAAAATTAGGAATATATCATAAAAAAAGAGGGTGCAAAAGCACCCTCTTTTTAAAGCTAAATTTCTTAGAACTATTTTATTTACCGTTAATCAATACTTTAATAGTTCTTTCTGTTTGTCCGTCATTAATAGTCAGATAATATATACCGGTGCTTATCTGTTCGAATGATACAAAGTTGTTTGCTCCATCAGTATTTACTTTTATTTGCTTGCTGATAATTTGCTTCCCTGTTAGATCTGTTAGTACTACCTGCAATACATCACTTTGTAGCGTTCCGGTATTTATATATACTCCGTTTAAATCGGTTGGGTTAGGATATACTGCCCACACCGTTCCATTATGGTTCTTGATGAAGTTCACAGATTTTATGGTGCTGTACTCAAACTTACCATCAAAATCGGTTTGTTTTAAACGGTAGTACGATACACCCTCATAAGGTTGAGCATCCATAGTTTTGTAATTTAATA
>JADLFI010000035.1 GCA_020845635.1 Bacteroidia bacterium | reverse complement strand
TGGTTCTTGATGAAGTTCACAGATTTTATGGTGCTGTACTCAAACTTACCATCAAAATCGGTTTGTTTTAAACGGTAGTACGATACACCCTCATAAGGTTGAGCATCCATAGTTTTGTAATTTAATATGGTATGGCTATTGCCTGCCCCTGGTATCTGTGCTATTGACTCAAAATGTATTCCATCTTTTGATCGTTCTACATTAAAATAATCATTATTGATTTCACTGGCCGTAGTCCATGTTATGGATACTTCGTCAATCACCGGCTGAGCATTAAATTCAAGTAAAGTTATAGGTAGTGGTGAGCCGTTTCCTAATCCGGTAAAGTCACTAAAATTGGTTAACCCGTCCCAACTGATGGTTTTAGTTCCCACATTTATTGTGCCTGTTCCCATTTCAAAATTGGCTCCACTTCCTAAGGCTGCAATCCAACCCACTGCATCGTGCTTAAATGGCTTTAAATTACTTAATACCGGTGCCGTTGCTTCATCTGCAGAGGCCCACTGATAGTCAACCTTATAGTTTACTCCCGATACAGGATAATTGCTCGGCTCTACCTGCCAATAGCGGGATAAATAATTGGTTGAGGTTCCAACATTAGGATGTGCCGAGGGTATTACACTTACACTTACATAAGAGTTTGATGCCATTGAACCACTGTTCAAATATAAACTTATTGGGGAATAATTGCTGTTATCGCCTACCGGAAAACTGTAAGTAGTAGCTGTGTTTGTTGTATATCTGATAACTTTTGAAGCGGCATTGCCCGAAATAAAGTACTCGGTCGATGAGCCTCCCGTTAATACGCCATCACTTCCTGTTGTTCCTATGCTAACGATATTGCTATTTAGGTCAACCTTTCCATTTGTTAAGGTTAATTCATTCAATACGTTTACATGGTTGGTGGTTAAAGTAACTCCGGCTGGGTTGTTAATAGTCAGGTACGCAAATGGAATTACCGTAGTGTTGCTGCCCCCTATATTTTGGTTGCTGGTTCCGCTAAAGGTTACTGCGCGTCCGTTAGGGTAAAAGTTTGTGCTACTGCCATTATTGTTCCAATGTCCTTTTAAATTGATATCGCCCCCCATAGCACCCGACTCTGATAAGTTGCCGATTAAGTTCAAATCTCCACTAATCTCTATGGGTACATTCATGTTGTTGCCTCCATAATCCATATACAAATTACCGCCTGAGCTAATGCTGAGGTCACCGCCTGTCTTAAATACAGTATTTGCATAGCTCCCTCCCGAACCTGCCGGAATAAATGTGCTGCTGCTTACTAATACATGGTGAGGATAGCCCTTGCCCGAAGACGAACTCCACTCTATTGAACGGTTATAGTTACCCCCCGTGTTATAATCCAACGTGGAGCCTGCTGCATAGGCAGGTGCATTGGTGTTGGCATAGCCCCCTGATTTTATTTTCAAGGTTCCTCCATTTTGTATGGTTACTGTACCGCTGCTAAAATCAACACCTCCGTTTATATCTACATTGTATGGGTTGCAACTGCCTGTAAAGGTTCCACTACCCAAAAATACCAACAAGCCCGCTGTTGACCCGGTGGCAAAGTCTCCTCCTGTTGAATTTACAGAACCGCCTGAGGCAATATTATAGGTATTTGCTGCTCCCATGTCAAAAGTTCCACTGTTTAAATTAAGCTCGTTGGTAATATTAAAAGTAGAAGATGTATTGGTTAATGTTCCGGAAACATTCATAATTACCTTAGAAGCAGTATTAATAGCAGGGCTTACATTAAATCCGGTGTTCTGATTTGAGCCATAAAACTCATAAATAGTTGCGGGATTAAAACTTCTTACCCCTGAAGGAGCCATTCCAACAATTCCGGACGCATGTGTAGTTTTTATTATACTCCCACTATTAGTTTGTAATGCATCAACAGAGTTACCACTGTCTGTTGTAACAGCTGTGAAATTTTGAGCATCTAAAGTGGCATTAGCTTCAACAGTGATGTCACCATCATCTACTAATAAGTTAGAAAGTAATTTTAAACTCTTATTTGATTTTATAACAAAATCAACTTTATTATATGTACTTGAACTGCTTGAAAGTGTTTGTATTCCTGTACCTGTAAAATTAATGGTAGAATTTATGGTAGGACTTCCGTTGGCGGTAGTTAAAATTGTACCACCCGTTGAATTAAAATTTCCGAATAAATTAATTGTGCCATCACCTGTACCTATGCCAAACCCATTGAAATCAAAAATTCCGTTGTTTATATTCAAATTACCTGCTATGTTGGTTACATTGCCGTTATAATTCCCATTATGTTGTACATAATAAGTATTAGTATTATATATATTTAAATCTCCATCAATATTCATAATGGTATTATCATAGGTCATACTTTGTTTAAACTGTCCACTTTTAATAGTAAAATTACCAGTTATTCCATTGTTTACACCATATCCGCCCCATGTTCTGGTTGGGAAAAAACCTACAATAGAATCAAGAATCAAGTTATTATATGATCTATTAGGAACAGTTGAAATAAAGATAGGTATGAACTGCGTAAGGCCATTGAATACTACCGTACTCCCTGTAGTAGTATAAACTCCCGTTCCGGGGGTAAATCCACCGGCAATTTTTATGCTTCCGGTACTCTGAAATACACGGTTGTTATTGGTTGAAGACAAGTTGTTGTAATCAAAGGCAGCAATAGTTTGCCCGTCTCCTCCTTTGTAGGTTATAGTATTTCCGGTGGTAATATATTTTCCGGTGGTAAAAGTAGCATTAGGACTAAATGTTCCGGTAATACCAATCGTTCCGGTAAAAGTAACATTGTTGCTTGTTCTGGCGTTACTAATTATGAGGTTGTGATAGTCAATACTTCCAGGGACGGTTTGAGCTCCCGTACCGTTAAACTCAACAGTGCTGCCGGTAGCTGTAATAGTATTAAAAACTCCCTTATTATAAACACCACAAATTCTGATTGTACCTGATGGAGAAAAGATACGATCCCCTCCGTGAGTATTCAGGTTACCATAGTCAATAGGTGGTACTGTTGATACGGTAGATCCTAAAATATTAAAGTTACTATTGCAATGACACGAGCCTGTGGCTGAACCACCATAAGACATTGTTCCTAAAACTTGAATACCGGCTCCTGAAGTAAGTTGGAAATTACCGGTACCGTTTAAGGTAAAATTATTTACACTGCGGGTATATGAGCTAACTACACATGGATTAATAGCAGAAGTCCCAACGGTAATATTATCAAAAAAATCAGGTACCCCATTCGGTGTCCAATTGGCTGCAGTACTAAAATCACTACTCACAGAACCATTCCAAACATAATTAACAGGTACAGGTTCAAAACGTCCTGTAATATCAATTCCATTAAAAGGAAGATATGACTGGTCAAAGGCTGTATTGTTTGGTTTAAATCCTATCAATTGTGTTCCGGAGATATATGACGTTCCATGCTGAGTCCAGGCACCGGCTTGATAAGTACTAAACCTTAAAAAACTCTCTACTCCTACTACATCTGATGGATAATAAAAAACAGATATAGTATCTCTGAAAGAACCTCCTGCTCCGTTCTCGGTTATTGACCAATATCTACTCAAGTGGGCAAGTGGCACCCCTGGATTATTTATTTGAGGATGAACTCCATCAACTACTCTTACTCCAATAACCCTTGAAGTAGGAGCAACATTTTTATAAAAACGAATATGCACCGGAGAATATTCCTCAACTCCCACATTATCACCTACAGGAAAAACATAGAGATCAGACCCCGGAGGTGTTCCACTTCTTGGATAAATGCTTAACTTAAACTGTCCGGTACCATTGGTAACAAACATTTTTGAGCCTACTCCCCCCGGAGTTGACCAATTGCCATTCCCAACATAATCAACAAATAAATCATTATTCCCTAAATACAAATTTCCATCTACTAATCTTATCTCTGCACCATAACCTGCAAAAGTTCTTGAGGCATGTAAATTAACTCCACCAGGGTTATATATTTCAACCATTACTCCATACATTCCGGTTGGCCACTCCTTATCTGTTGATGTAATATTAGTAGTTCCATCATAAACCAAACGACTTCCCACATTATAAATAATATTTCCGGGACCTGTTATCGCACCCTTTGTTAAAAAGAACTTCCCTACAAAATAAATATGTAAATCAGAGTTAAGTGTTATCCCTGCATTATTGTTTAATCGCCACCATAACCCCCCTGTTAGTGTTCCTTGAGGAGTAACGCTCTGATTCGAGGAACCCATAAATTCTGTCACAAAAATAGGAAGGGCTCCTCCCGGCACCATTGTTGCACCGCTCGATTGAAAATAATTACCTTGTAAAAAAATAAAAATTTGAGGATTAATCCCAATAGATGCTCCATAAAAGTAACCGGATGTTTGGGTAAAATTACCATTGACATTCCAGTTAACAATAGCTAAAACAGAAGCTTTTTTTGAGTTATCTATTACTCCACCACTTTGAGTAAAATTACCTGAAATATTAATATTACAAGTAGTACCACTGCTGGACATAGGAGAGGCCATATTGTAAACATAGAAAATGCCAGAGCTTATATTAAAATTAGCAGCAGATACATTTATGGTGGCAATTCCTGCATAGCCCGATGGGGGATTGGCTTGTAAGTTGGTTTCTCCTCCATTGATATTAATATCACCCCCTACAGTCAATGAAATATTTGGAGTAGCCGGGTCTTTGGAATAAGTAAAAATTAAAGTTCCACCGGTTACATTAAAATCACCCGAAACAGAGAATGATAAATTATTATTATAGGTTAAACGAACCAATCCGGTATTGGTGCTTACCATATTAAAATTACCTGCTATTACGGCCCCATTAAGTCCGGCATTTAAATTGAGTGACGATGTTTGTGAAGGACAATTCCATGTAAAATTGCCAAAATTTTGTGATAGCCCCCCGGTAGGTCCGGTATTTGAGGTATATCCTATAACATTACAGTTGGAAGCAGCATTCCATGTAGCCGTAGGAATAGTTCCCGGAACAGTAGTATAATTATGTTCATAAGTACCTGTTGCCGAAAATGTTGTATTAGAAGTAGTTGTCCCTGTTATGGAGCCGGCTGTCCCTCCAATTCTTAAGGTACCATTAATAATATTCCCCGAAGAACCGGTTAAATTGAGTGTTTTGTTCCCCATATCTAATCTACAGTTAACGCCTGCATTTATGGTTAAATTATTAGGTACAATCAGAGAACTTTGAGCCGTAACAGTTGCTGCGGTGTTTGAGATTAATAAATAATTAATGGTCTCGGTAGCACTGCTATTAAAGGTTTGAGCACTTGTGCCATTAAAATTTACCTGACGGCTGTTGCAATCAAAAGTTCCTCCTGTTTTAGTAAAGTCTTTGCCTATTGCTAAATCGCCACCCACTGACGATGATAAAGTAAAAACACCACCACTCATCTTTAAATCATTGGTAGTTATACTAGTAGTGGAATTTCCTGAACTTAGTGTTCCGTCAGCAATAACCAAATTTCCCGAAATTGTCCATGCTTGTCCGCCTCCTGCTGCTCGGGTAATAGTTTGTCCAGGGCTATTTAAAGTAAAGTCATATACCGATATCCCTCCAAAAGCAGCTACAGAAGCTCCTATAGGCTGAGTATATGAGTTTAAGGAAAAAGGATTGGTTGATGTCCCGTTATCGGTATTTAATATGGTAAAATATCTTACTAATCCATTTACATTACCGGTTACATTGTTTCCATTATAGTTCTCCACGGGCACTTGGGCATACATTCCGTTGTTATAACTAATATAACCAAACCAATTAAAACTTGCCGGCCTGTTTCCTCCATTAATTGCACCTTGCAATCTTGCCCACGATATTCTTAACTCTCTTCTGTCATCTCCACCATTCCCGTTTCCATTATCGTTTGAGGCATACTGACCATTGGCATTTCCGGTATAGTCGTTAACACCGCCACCACAAATTCCATCAAAACCTCCCCCTAATGAAGCCCAACCATTGGCCCCATCACGTCTAAAAATTTCACGGTAACCATTGTGTGCATAAATACATACATCGGCTCTAAAGGGCAAATTTGGGGGCGGAACATATCCATCGTAATTTAAACCCACCAAAGTGCCATCAGCATTAGTGCCGCCATTTACCGGCACTATCGGATCCACATCTAAATAAATAGTAACAGGCTCCGATTGATTAGCATTATCAATACAAACAAACAAATCATTGTTATTCCAAGTTAACGCCCAATTTGTTGCTCCTGAATTGTAATTATTGGGGTAATTTACCAAACCATCATTTACAGCGTCAACAACAGGGGTAGTAAATTGCGCATTAACCCCTTTGTTAATAAAAAAAACTGCAGCTATAATAAAAAGTAAATTTTTATTCATGTGGGTTATTTTAATAAATATATGTACTACTGATATAATATTTTTGTATAATTTGATATAAATATTTACGAAATTAACAAAAAAATGGTTGCAAAAGTATGCCAATATTCTTTTTTATTTTATGTTTTATAATTAATTTTTTTAATGACTGTTTTTCGTATTGATATTATTTATACCTTTGCCTCCCAAATATAAAAACTAGGGTCTCGTGGCCGAGCGGTTAGGCAGAGGTCTGCAAAACCTTGTACAGCGGTTCAAATCCGCTCGAGACCTCCAAAAACAAGTGATTTTTAAAAATCACTTGTTTTTTTTATTTTATATAACTCCCTATTAGCAATGAAAGAAGACTAGAAAGAGCTCGACAATATGAAAAGTAATGCTTTAACTAACTAAAGATATCCATTAGAAGCTATTGAACTAAAACTAAAAGCAATAGTTATGGCAAAAGTAATAAAGCAGTATTTACAGCCTAAAAAGAGTACATTGCCCCAGAAATAATTATACCGCATATTTTTTGAGATTAATTCTATGTGCAGGGTTGGGCGGTGCTGTTGGTTGAGGCTTGCGTTATCGTTTAAAGCTTGTATTAGATAAATATTTAAAATATTATTGTCCCGGCATACCTTCCTCAATAATTTAAGTGGGTGTTTAATTGGGGCTTTAGCCTGGTTACTATTTAAAACATGGTCATTCTTCAAACGAATATAAACTCCTATCCATCTGTTTGTTGATTAATCTTTATTAAAACTTTTTGGATGCTTTTCTCGATAACAGAATATGGTTCAATATTTTTTGAGCTATATCTAAAGGAAAGAAAATATTTACTTCCGAAATTTTCAGTATGGTTTAACAGCAGACCTTTATTGAGGCGATACGCTTCTTTTATTCTTCTTTTTAAAAGATTCCGCTCATGTGCATTTTTAAATAAGCTTTTAGGTACAGCCGCTAATATCATAACCGGGGCTATGGTATTATAGTTGTGCTTCAGTATTGTAATCCTTAAGGGAGATATTTGAAAAACTTTACCTTTCTCATACAACTCATCTATATATTTTTTCCCACACAACCTTTCTTGTTTGGAAAAGGTATTTTTCATTTAGTTATGTATTAATCACAAGGAATTTACTTTCCTTTATTTACTTGTAATATATATTGTTCTAATGCCATAGTCATACTTGGGGCATTGGGGTTGGGGGCTTTAATATCAACATACAGATTGGCCTCTTCAACAGCCTTGGCTGTTGTGGCTCCAAAAGCGGCAATACGCGTTAGGTTTTGTTTAAAATCAGGGAAATTTTGGAATAATGATTTAATTCCCGAAGGGCTGAAAAAAACAATAATATCATAATTTACATTGGCCAAATCACTCAAGTCACTGCACACAGTTCTATAAATAATAGCTTTTGTAAATTTAATATCTGCCTTTTCTAACAATTCTGCTCCCTCAACATTATGAAAATCTGTACAAGGTAAAAGAAACTTTTCATCTTTATGCTTCTTTATCAAATCCATCATATCGGCAAAAGTTTGTTTGCCATGAAAAATTTTTCGTTTTCTAAACACTACGTACTTTTGCAAATAATAGGCTGTTGATTCCGAAATACAGAAATACTTCATACTCTCAGGAACAGTAATACGCATTTCGTTACATATTCTAAAGTAATGGTCGGCAGCATTACGACTGGTAAAAATAACAGCCGTATGATCCAAAATATTTATCTTATCACGTCTGAACTCTGATGCCGAAACTCCTTCAACAAATATAAATTCTCGAAAATCAATTTTTACATTACACTTTTTAGCTAAATCAAAATAAGGAGATTTGTCGCCTTCGGGTTTAGGCTGTGTAACTAATATGCTCTTTACTTTGTTAGCTGGTGTTGGTTTAGCTGTATATTTTAAAGAAGTAGTTTTGGCTGGTGTCTTTGCAACTACCTCAGGAACTTGGGCTTTTTTGGTTTTGGTAGTCTTTTTAGGGCTTATTGCCAATTTTTTATTATCTACTGCCTTGGTCGAGGGCTTTGCAGCCTTGACTTTTGTAGTTTTTTTTGCTTCAACTTTCTTCTTTGCCAAAGAAGGCGTTTTCTTACTATTCGTTTTTTCCTTAGTAAGCGCAGTTTTAGTTTTACCGGACTTTCCGGTTGATTTCTTCACTTCGGCTTTTGTTTTTTTAGCCGATGATTTCTTTGTAACTAAATTCTTTTTGGCTTTCAATGTAAAAAATAATTAAATCTAGTTATAAACTGTTTTTAATATAAAAACCTATACTAATAATTTTATTAAAATTAATACGGGTAAAATTTCCAAGGTGCAAAGATATAAAAAAATATAGAAAGGAGAATAGACTTTTACAGAAGCAATTTCTTTACTCTTTATTATTCTAAGAATAAAGCTAAAAATTAAAATTGCAAAACCTGTATATAATAGATACGTTTTGTTTATTTCATAAGATCCATACAAATAAACTATACAAATAATACTTAAAAACAATCCCCAAAACTGAAACATTAAAAATTGATAAAAAATGTATTCAGAGGTATCTTTTAAGGTATTAAAAATAAAACCGCTTATTTTTATTAATATTACTTTAATTGAATAAAATAATACACTAAATAATACTATTGCCAAGTAGTTAATAAAAGAATCTTCAGAATAAAAAGTAATATGATAATAGTTTAAGACAAAATACAAAAACAATGAAAAGGAGAATAAATACACCATAAGCAAGATTACTGATACCCCTTGTGTAAGCACATTTTCCTCGCGGGTAAGTTGATTGGAATATCTTTTACTAAACGCTGCTTGAAAAAACAAAGTGAATTTTTTTTGATAAAAAACCCGAAGTATAGCTACCATAAGAACTAATAGTAACAACAGCGGAGCAATCCAATTTTGTGTATTGGGGTTTATTGCCTGTGGCTTAATACTTTTAGTTTGTAATAAATGGTTACTAAAGATGCTTTTAACCATTTGCAGGGGCTTGTTCAACAAGCTGTCAGGGACTATTGTCGGTTTAATCATTTCTAGTCCCAAATACAATGAGTCAATATCTGCATCAATCTTATTAGTGGAATCTTTTGGGAATGGTACAACATAAACTTCATACAAGTTGTGTTCTTTCCTTAATGGCTCATTGTCTAAAGTATCAATTACAACTGAGGTGGTTTGTTTCTTATCAATTCTGTTAATTTTTGCTGAGTCCTTTGGTGTTTTTTCATTTAACCGAACTACCGAATCTTTGGTTGTCTTTTGCTTATTAGGCTTTACAACGGTTGAATCTTCAAGCGGACTGTTGGTTTGAATATTTTTCACGTAGATTGATAAAAACAGGCTACAAAAATAATTATTAAACAACTTATTCTGTTAAAAAAGAAAGCGATGTGAAAATTTGAATTTATAGTTTAATTTCGCAGGCAAAATATTTTTATTAATTTTATTATGTTGCGTACACATACTTGCGGAGAATTAAGACTAAGTCATTTAAATCAAACCGTTACCATTAGCGGCTGGGTTCAAGGAGTAAGAGACAAAGGTTCATTAATATGGATTGATTTACGTGATAGGTACGGAATTACACAAATTACCATAGAAACTGAAAACATTGCAGCCGATATCGTTTCGTTAGCTCGTACCTTAGGTCGTGAGTATGTAATTAGTGTTAGTGGGAAGGTTTCCGAGCGATATTCTAAGTCTGATAAAATACCTACCGGTGAAATTGAAATTATCCCCGACTCAATACGTTTGCTCAATAAATCAATTACGCCTCCATTTACCATTGAAGATGATACTGATGGTGGTGATGATTTAAGAATGAGATACCGTTATTTGGATATCAGAAGAAATCCGGTAAGAAAAAACTTGGAACTACGCCATAGGATGGCTATAGAAACACGTAATTTTTTAGATGGTTTAAATTTTTTAGAAGTTGAAACACCTGTACTCATTAAATCCACACCCGAGGGAGCACGTGATTTTATAGTGCCCTCCAGAATTAATCAAGGAGAGTTTTATGCTTTACCTCAATCGCCTCAAACTTTTAAACAATTACTTATGGTGGGGGGTTTTGACCGATACTATCAAATTGTAAAATGTTTTAGAGATGAGGATTTGCGTGCCGACCGTCAACCGGAGTTTACGCAGATAGATTGCGAAATGGCCTTTGTAGAACAAGAAGATGTATTACAAACTTTTGAAAGCTTAGTGAGTTACTTGTTTAAAAAGATTAAAGGTATTGAAGTTCCCACATTGCAACGCATGACCTATGCCCATGCCATGCAATACTACGGAAACGATAAGCCTGATACCAGATTTGACATGACATTTTGTGATCTCACCTCTACTGTAAAAGGCAAAGGATTTAAGGTTTTTGATGAGGCTCAGATTGTATTGGCTATTTGTGCCAAAGGAGCAGCCAATTATACCCGCAAACAAATTGATGAGTTAACCGATTTTGTAAAAAGACCACAAATTGGTTGCACCGGGTTAATTTATTGCCGCTTTGAGGCAAATGGTTCTGCAAAATCATCGGTAGATAAGTTCTTTAATGAAGAGGAACTATTAAAATGGAAAGCTGCCACCCGTGCCGAAGCCGGTGATTTACTATTAATACTGGCCGGTGAAGAAACAAGAACCCGTAAAGCCATGTCAGAATTAAGACTTGAAATGGGAACTCGTCTTGGCCTACGAGATAAAAATACTTTCTCTTGCCTTTGGGTTATTGATTTTCCGTTGTTGGAATGGAATGATGAAACTTCACGTTGGCATGCCATGCACCATCCGTTTACCTCACCTAAACCTGAAGATATTCCTTTGTTGAATACCCAACCCGGTCAGGTAAGAGCCAATGCCTATGATATGGTTATTAATGGTGTAGAAGTGGGTGGAGGTTCTATTCGTATATTCAATAAAGAGTTACAAGCTAAGATGTTTGAACTACTTGGTTTTTCGCCACAAGAGGCAGTAAATCAGTTTGGCTTTTTAATGAATGCTTTTGAGTATGGTGCGCCTCCGCATGGCGGTATTGCTTTTGGGTTTGACCGCTTATGCTCTTTGTTTGGTGGAGCAGATGTAATACGTGATTTTATTGCTTTCCCTAAAAATAACTCAGGTCGTGATGTAATGATTGACAGCCCTTCAGTAATAAGTCAAGAACAACTTAATGAGTTAGGAATAGTATTGAATAATACCGGAAACAAAGATTAGTTATATTTTGTATTGGTTGTTTTTTAATATATTGTAAAGTAAATCGCGCGCTCTAAAAAGTTGGGCTTTAACCGTTCCTAAAGGTAAATTTAATTTCTCTGAGATTTCTTCATAAGATAGCTCCTCAAAATATCGCATTTCTACCAAAGTGCGATATTTGGGCTTTAGTTTCTCTACAATATCGCGCATTATTACATTCTTTTGTTTCCTTATAACATTCTCCTCAGGGTCAAGGCCTGTAAACTTTACACTTATACTTAACTCCCCTCCTTCTTCGTTTTCAAATGACTTATCAAGAGAAACAATGCTGTTATTTCTCTTTTTTCTAATAAAGTCAATGCAATTATTGGTGGCTATTTTAAACAACCAGGTACTAAAAGCAAAATTTGGAGTATATTGTGATAAGCGACTAAAGGCTTTACCAAAGGTCTCTATAGTTAAATCATCTGCATCGTCTTTATTGCTTACCATTTTTAAAAGCATAAAATAAACAGACTCTTTATATCTTTCCATCAACTCGGCATAGGCTTTCTGATCACCTTGTTCAACAGCAAGTAGAACTAAATTATAATCATATCGGGCTTTTTCTGATAAATTATTTTCTATTTCCATTTATGATTTTTCACAAATATGTTACCAATAAATATAATCGGATAAATAATTAATAAAATTAACTCAAAAAACAGAGAAAACAAAAATAAATCCATTTCGTTTAATCTTTTCATACTTTTATGTAAAACTAAATAACAAGTTACAAGTTTTAAGCCAAAAACTGTAAATAGCATTTCCGGACTTATGGTAGAAAATAATAAAGCTATAAAGGAAAGATAAAACAAATACTGGCTTAAGCTATTGCCCAACAACAATATTTTATGATTTAACTTATAATGCTTAGCGGTAGTAACATGTCTTCTTTTTTGTCTTAACCACGTACGTAAAGTGGTTTTTGAATTACTATAAGTAAAAGACTCGTGACTTAGCTCAACTGAAGTATTTTGAGGAGTGGAAACCTTGTTAACAAATAAATCATCATCACCGGATTGAATGTGGTACTGTGAGGCAAATCCTTTATTTCTAAAAAACAAAGTTTTGGTATAAGCTAAATTTCTACCTGTTCCCATATATGTATTTCCGGCTATGGAGTATGACAAATATTGCAAACCAATAAAAAATGCATCAAATCGAATAAGCCTGTTTAATAAACCTTTGGCTCTTTTATAGGGCCCATAACCAATAATTATTTCTTTGTTCTCATTAAAATTGCGTACCATATTGGCTATCCATTTATTTGATGCGGGCATACAATCTGCATCTGTCAGCAATAAATGCTCGTACTTAGCCCCTTTTATTCCTAAGGTTAGGGCTAACTTTTTATCATGTGTTTTTATTACTTCTTCATCTAACTCAACCACGTGCAAATTGCTGTATGTGGCCTGAAACTGCTCTAAAATAAGTGATGACTCGTCAACAGAACAATCGTTTACGACCACTACCTGATACAAGGGATAGTCCTGCTGAAACAATAGAGGGATATTTTTTTGTAAGTTGGCTGCCTCATTTTTTGCACAAATTACTATTGACACAGGCGGTAGATTAGAAGAGTATTCGGTTTTACTATACAAGCCTACACGAATATAAAAATACAAATAGTAAAATAGTTGAATTGCTGTAGCGAATACAAAAACACCAAAAACTATATCGTGCCAAATCAAATTATTCATAAACATAAATCTACACTCAAAACACAAAATTACACCGCCTAATATTCTCTTTTTAAGTTTTACAGTTTTAGTATAAACAAAGTAATTAACATATTTAAGTAACTCTAATTTAGCTTTATATGTATAGTAATGAAAAAAATACGTTTTTTTGTAGTTTTATCCATTAAAAACAATAGTGTTCAAATTTCACAAAATATTTTCCTTTTTATATGCCATTGTTTTATTGTTGCTCATCAATTCTTGTGCACAGGTAGTAAGGCCAAGTGGCGGTGAGCAGGATAGAAAACCTCCACAAATTCTGAAAATTAGCCCCGAAAACAAATCTCTAAACTTTAAAGGAAATACCATTAGTATTGTTTTTGATGAATATTTTAAAATTGTTGATGCAAGTAATCAATGGCTTATTTCGCCTCCTCTGAAATACACACCGGAATATAAAATTAAAGGAAAAACCTTAATTGTTTCGTTTAAAGACACTTTGAAAGAAAATGCTACCTATAGTTTTTATTTTGGCAAGTCAATTATTGACAATAATGAGGGCAATGTATTGCAAAACTTTAATTATATTTTTAGTACCGGAAATCATCTTGACTCTTTGCAACTTAAAGGGAATGTAAAATCTGCTTTGTTGGAGAAAACAGAAAAAGATGTACTAGTTATGCTGTATGAAGAAAAGAGATGTAAATCAGATTCTTTTCCTTATAAAATATTACCCGACTATTTTGGATTTAGTGATGGTGCGGGAAATTATCAAGTATCATACATTAAACCCGGAAAATACAATGTTATTGCCTTAAAAGATGCCAATAACAATTTCCTATTTGACCACTTTGAAGAGGCAATAGATATGAGCGACAGCTTAATAAATCTACACAGTAACCAAACTTTAAATTTTGATATATTTACTGAAATTGAATCAAAAACTTATTTAAAAAGTAAGTCAAACAGCGAGTATGGCAGCTTTAACCTTATATTTAACAAAGCCTTGCCGCACTTGGAAATTGAACTTTTAAATAAGCAAATGAAAAAAGACTGGGCTATTTTTGAGAATAGTAAAAATAACGATACAGTTAATTTTTGGTTAAGTGATTTTAGTGCCGATACGCTTAAACTTGTTCTTAAAGATAATGGTATAGCTTTTGACACGGCAGTATTTCCGGTATATTCGCAAGAAAAGTTTAAAAGCAGAAGCAACCGAATCATACCGGCCATTACTACCATAAAAATAATTCCGGCAAACGATGCCGTAAAAGAATATAACAAAGCTGTTGTTATTCGAACCAACCACCCTATAGCCCATATTACCAATGACAGTATTAAACTTTTTGAAGGCCAGAAAATTATTAATTATACATTGTTGGCTACAGACTCGGCAAGAAGGAATTTTGAATTAACTGCTTCTTTCAACAATGACAGTACTTATAAACTTATTATTGGAAAAGGCGCATTTACCGATTGCTTAGGGTATAAAAATGATAGTACGGGGAGTAAATTTAAAGCGGCTTCCGCAGAAAGCATTGGTAATTTGTACATTAATATAATAGCCGATTCAACTAAAGAGAAAATAAATTTTTACAAGGAAAACTTACTTTTGCAGTTGCTTTCCGAGAAAGATGAAGTATTAAACACGCAAAAGATTGATAATTATCGCCCCTATATTTATTTAAACTATAAACCCGGAAATTACAAAATGCGGATTGTAATAGACCGCAACAATAACGGACAATGGGATACCGGTAATTTTTTAAAGAAAATAAAACCGGAAACTGTAATATATTTTGGTGTACCTCTTAACCTGCGTGCCAACTGGGATTTAGAAGAAGACTGGGTTTTGATTTTGCCTGAGAAGTAGAATCTATTTGAAAATTATCACTTATAGAAACGCCAATATACACCTATCGCCTTAATAAAGCCTCGCTAAATATTATCGTACAAGGTTATTATTAATGTTAATGCTTGTGCATTATTGAAGAATTCAATCTTAACATAATCTTTGGCTCCAAAAAATTTATTTTGAAGGACATTATTATCTGATAAGCTACCAGATTCCGATTTAATATACCTTAATGCCGTTCATCAATTGTATAATTGAAGCCAATAAAATAAATATCTGATGTATCTC
>JADLFI010000034.1 GCA_020845635.1 Bacteroidia bacterium | reverse complement strand
TATGAAATTAACCTGATTTTGTACATTTTGACCCATTAGGTCAGCAAAATACAAAATTTTCAATTACAATACACTAATAATCAGTGAATTAATTTTTCGAAAAATAAGGGGCGGACAAGTCAGGAGAGTCCGGAAAGCTATTAAATCACACTCTTTAATGTTTTATTATTATTGCTTGTTAATAATAACCTTTTGCAAATAGCTTTGTTTTTGGTTGTTTATTTTCACATAATACATTCCGCTATTTAGCTGATGTGTATCAAGTTCAATTAAACTATTGTTGGCAGTAGTACTCAACACTTCTCTCCCACTTACATCATACATAAAAATTTCGTTTTGATCATCACTTTGATTTTTGATGCTGATATATAATTTATCATTTGTATTTAAAGGATTAGGATAAATATCAAACACGAGCGCCTGCTCAGTGTCAGCCAAACCAACTACTCCGGGGGCGTTATAGTATTGAGCATTGCTTACATTATTAAACTCATCAAGCTGAACCGACATTACTAAATAATTAGGTCCGTTTTTAAACCATTGATATTGCACGGTTGTTGGTTCAGGAAAATCATTTACATAAGTAAAGTTGCCCAACCCAAAACTATCTACTTCAACCAATACGTTTTTGGTAGATAAAATTTTGGCTCTAATAGTTGACGAATATGAAGCGAAGGGCGTAATCAATGAACCTTGAGCGTCAATTTCAATGTCCTGAAAATTACTTTTGGTTACTCGTATGATCGCATCAGGTAAAAAATTCGGATCAGGATAAGTAAAGGCAAAGATAGCATTGTTTTGCACCACATTGCCAAACTCAAAAGGAATAGGCAAATTCAAAATATCGTTAGAATAATTCATATCATGCACCGTTTGACCAAAAAAATCAACCCCTGCATCATAATAATACCCATCAACATATAATCCATTAAAATTACTGGTGTAAAATGTATAATCTCCTGGATTAGGACCTGAGGTAACCAAAGTTGCTTGTGGAAAAAGGCTGCCAATAGCAGATGGTACAGTATTAGGATTTTGAAAAACAATATTATTTGTTTGATGAACAGTGAAACTATTTTGATAGTTCCACGATTGTCCTGGCCCTGCGGCTGTAATATTTATATTTGCTCCAATAGTATCTTTATATTCTACCCATTGTTCTCCTACAACAGGTAAATCTAAATATCCCAATAACTGGGCATTCGAAGTATAAAAGAAAAATGATAATAAGAATGAAAGTAGAAATCCTTTTTTCATAACTTGATGACATTAGTATTAAGCAAAGTTAAATAATTATGCCATAAAATAAAAAAATAACAATTTCGGGCTGTTAAATAAAATATGATATGTACAAAACCATTTTTACCTTGCTTATTAGTGCACAAATAGTAGTTGCGCAAAACATTGAAGACAAACATTTAAAAAATATACAACAACTTACACGAGGCGGAGACAATGCCGAAGCCTACTTTAGTTATGATAATAAATTTCTAACTTTCCAATCAAATAATGCAGCATGGGGCTTAAAATGCGACCAAATTTTTAATTTGGATATAAGCAAAGCGGCTGCTGATACTACTTATAAACCATCATTAATCAGTACCGGATTAGGTAGAACAACCTGTTCATATTATTTAAAAGACGGAAAACATATATTGTATGCAAGTACACATGCTGCGGGTAAAGATTGTCCACCTCCTCCTGCACCAAGAAGTGATCGTAAATATTTATGGCCGATTTATAGTAGTTTTGATATTTATGTTGCCGATTTAAATGGTAAAATAGTATCACAATTAACCAACTCTCCGGGCTATGACGCAGAAGCAACAGTTTCGCCTCAAGGCGATAAAATAGTATTTACATCCGATCGCTCAGGCGATTTGGAGTTGTGGACTATGGACATTGATGGTAAAAATCAAAAACAAATTACTTTTGGCTTAGGTTATGATGGAGGAGCGTTCTTCTCACCTGATGGGAAAAAGCTTGTGTTCAGAGCTTCTCGACCAAGTACAGAAGAAGAAATAAAAGAATATAAAGACTTATTGGCACAAGGCTTAGTTGCCCCAACCAATATGGAAATATACACTTGTAATGTTGATGGGAGCGATTTAAAACAAATTACTCGTTTGGGAAAAGCCAATTGGGCTCCTTTCTTTCACCCCTCCGGAAATAAAATATTGTTTTCCTCTAATCATCACTCCTCTAGAGGCTACGATTTTCAATTGTATATGATAAATATTGATGGTTCAGGGTTGGAACAAATTACTAACCAAAGTATATTTAATGCTTTCCCTATGTTTAGCTTTGATGGCAAGAAATTAATTTTCTCTTCCAACAGAAATAATCATGGCACACATGATACCAATTTGTTTATAGCCGATTGGCAGGATTAATCATCAAAAACCAACCTCTTAAATAATAAAAAATATTAAATCAATTTTTTATTATTTAAATAGAGTTTATCAATACTACTTTTATTTTAATAATTTAAAAGCATTTATTATCAGGTATTTATATTAATAAAATTAATAAATACCTATGGTTAGGATAGTATTATTATAATTTTTCGGGGCACACATTTTATTAACATATTTAAAGAGTTTCTAAATAAAAGTAGCTTGATATATATTTTTTTTTATTTTCGCGCGAAAATTGAAACGTACTTATAAATAAATTTAAACTTTAAATTATGTATTGGACACTAGAATTAGCATCAAACCTTGAAGATGCGCCTTGGCCTGCCACTAAAGACGAATTGATAGACTATGCTATACGCTCGGGTGCACCTATGGAGGTTATTGAAAATCTTCAGGAAATGGAAGACGAAGGAGAAGTTTATGAATCTATTGAAGATATTTGGCCAGATTATCCTTCAAAAGAAGATTTCTTTTTCAATGAAGATGAATATTAACTAAGTCTTTTTAATATCTATTTTTTTATGAACTGCCGTAAACTAAATTACGGCTTTTTCATTATATATACTACACAATTTTACTTACTTTTGGCATTCTTAATATCCTAGTTTGAGTAACATTATTGATCAAATAAAAAAACCGGTATTTTCTGAAATGGATTTGTTTGAGGTTAAGTTCAAAGAATCTATGAAGAGCTCTATTCCACTATTAGATAAAATAACTCATTATATTGTAAAACGAAAAGGCAAACAGCTTAGACCATTATTTGTTTTTTTAAGTGCTAAGTTATGTGGTCAAATATCTGACTCTTCCTTTCGTGCAGCATCACTGATTGAATTGCTACACACGGCAACTCTGGTGCACGATGATGTAGTGGACGATAGTAATATGCGGAGAGGTTTTTTCTCAGTTAACGCTTTGTGGAAAAACAAAATAGCCGTACTTGTAGGCGATTATTTACTGGCAAAGGGACTATTACTTTCGGTTGAAAATGAAGAATATAAAGTACTGAAGATAGTATCTAATGCTGTACGCGAAATGAGTGAAGGCGAATTGCTACAAATCGAAAAAGCCCGCAGACTAGATATTACCGAAGAAATATATTTCAATATTATCAGACAAAAAACAGCCTCCCTTATTGCATCATGTTGCGCAGCCGGGGCACAAAGTGCATTAGCTACTAAAGAAGAGGTGGAAAAAATGAAACAATTTGGAGAATATACCGGAATTGCTTTTCAACTAAAAGACGATTTGTTTGATTATGGCTCAGGAGATATTGGCAAACCAACAGGAATTGATATTAAGGAACAGAAATTGACACTTCCGCTTATTTACACTTTATCTAATGCTGATAAAGGAACAAAAAGAACACTTATAAATATAGTGAAAAACAACAATAATAATCCCGAAAAAGTTAGGTTTGTTATTAATACTGTGGTAAGTAGCGGAGGTATTGAATATGCCCAAAAAGTGATGTTTGAATATCGCCAAAAAGCATTAGATATTTTAAAAGAATTTAAGGACTGCGAGGCCAAAGAATCTCTCACAAAACTGGTTATATATACTACAGAAAGAACCAAATAATATTTTAGACTAAGTATGTTACATAATGCTCTGTTATTGATTTTTTTTATGATGGCAATGTATGGCTGCAATCAGAAACAAGATGGACAAGAAACAAAAGAAAGTAAAACTATTAACACTGCATTTAGTCCTGTAAAATTACATGATACTATAGGCAATATGTATTATGAGTATTACAGCAATGGTAAGTTAAAACTAAATGGCGAACTTAAAAACGGCAATAGACAAGGCCTGTGGAGTGCCTATTATGAAAATGGCAAACTTTGGAGCCGAGGGGAGTATATAGATGGTAAAAGAGAAGGCTTAAGCACGGTTTACTATCCAAACGGAGTTTTAAAAATTGAAGGATCATATAAAAATAATGTTCCCGTAGGTATTTGGAAATTTTATGACGAAAAAGGCAAACTTATGAAAGAATCTACACGGTAGCTTTATTTCTATTTTCAATGTTACCCCTTGTTATTACATAAATCTTACCCAAATATTTTCTCTATTTGTAATTTTATTAATGAGTAAGTTAATATTCCAAAATTCAAGGTTATACTTTATTTTGTTAAAACATAAAGTTGCTTAATCTTTAATAGTTTTGTAACGAATTTTATGCATCAAGAACCAAAACTCTGGAATAAAAATTTTATCAATGCCTGTGTAGCCAATTTTTTAGTGGCTTGTGCATTCTTCCTTCTTATGCCTACAATACCGGTATATTTATCAGAACACTTGGGAGTGCCACATTCAAAAATTGGAATTGTTTTATCATCATACGCAATAGCACTGCTATTAATACGCCCTTTTAGCGGTTATATGGTTGATATATTTCCGCGTAAAAAATTATACTTACTAGGCTTAGCCTTATTTATCGCAACATTTGTCGGATATTATTTTGCCGTATCGGTATTGTTTTTTATTGTACTTCGCTTTATACATGGTTTATTTTGGGGTATTTCAACTGTTTCGGCCAATACGGTTGCTATTGATATTATTCCGGCATCGCGCAGAGCCGAGGGGATTGGTTACTTTGGTGCTACCATGAATATTGCCATGGCTCTGGCTCCGTTTGTGGCAGTTAATATTTACGATAATTATGGTTTTAATTTTTTGATAAGTGCCGGTTTAACAATGGGTATATTGGCGGTTGGTGCGGTAGGGTTTATTAAAGTTCCTCAGCGCTCCGTTTCGGCAAGTACTCCTGCCCTATCGTTCGACCGATTTATTTTAATTAAGGCCCTTCCTATATTTTTTAATCAGTTATTTTTAGCATTTGGTTGGGGCACTTTGGTTGCATTTGCAGTACTTTATGGCAAAGAAATAGGAATTGAAAATCCTGGTTATTTTTTCCTGTTTATGGCTTCAGGCATTGTGCTGTCGCGCATTAACTCAGGCAAATTGGTTGATAAAGGTTTTTTGCATAATGTAATGGCAATAGCTATAACAGCCATTGGAGTTGGGTTCTTGCTCTTTGCCTACTTTCATAATATATACCTATTTTGTATATCAGCATTTATTCTTGGTTTAGGTTATGGCACTTTGTTTCCGGCCTTACAAACAATATATATCAATATGGCTCCTTCCTCAAAGCGCGGAACAGCAAATTCAACCTATCTTACCGGATTTGATTTGGGTATAGGAATAGGTATGTTGCTGGGGGCCTATATTGGCGACAAATACAATTTCTCCATCATGTACATGATTACTTCGGCTCTATGTGTTATAGCTTTGATATTATATTGGTTTAATTCGCGCAAAGTGTTTGATAAAAATAAGTTACATTAATGGAAGACTAGTACATTTTTTTACAAGTAAACTATAAAAAAACTTAGTTCACAAATTTTTAAATCTCAAATATTATAGACATAAAAATACTTTTAACTTTGTAATTTTAGTAATTTAGAAACATATTATTTATGAAAGACCTACTTCAAAAATTTGAAAACAAAAGCCCTGAAATAGTATTTGAATGGCATGACTCAGAAACAGAAGCTACAGGATGGGTAGTAATAAACTCGTTAAGAGGTGGCGCTGCCGGTGGCGGAACTCGTATGCGTGCAGGACTTGATAAAAGAGAAGTAGAGAGTTTGGCAAAAACTATGGAAGTGAAGTTTACCGTAGCCGGACCGGCTATTGGCGGAGCTAAGTCCGGAATAAATTTTAATCCGTCCGACCCTCGCAAAAATGAAGTACTACAACGTTGGTTTAAAGCTGTAATGCCCCTTTTGAAAAATTATTATGGAACAGGTGGCGATTTAAACGTTGATGAAATACATGATGTTATACCTATTACCGAAAAATATGGTTTATTACACCCACAAGAAGGTGTTGTTAACGGCCATTTCAATGCCGACTCAAGTACACGTACCCAACAAATAAATAATTTAAAAATAGGTGTTTCAAAAGTAATTACTCATTCCTCTTTTTCGCCTGATATAAATCGTAAATATGTTATTGCCGATATGATTACCGGCTATGGTGTATCTGAAGCAGTAAAACATTATTACCATATTTATGGTGGTGAGTTAAAAGGTAAAAAGGTGCTTATTCAAGGCTGGGGAAATGTTGGTTCGGCTGCAGCTTACTTTCTTTCATCAATGGGTGCTAAAATAATTGCTATATATGACAGAGATGGTGGTTTGATAAATGAAAATGGGTTTAGTTTTGAAGAAATAAAGCAATTGTACTTAGACAAAAAGGGAAATCAACTTAATGCGCATAACATAATACCGGTTGGCGAGTTAAATAAGAAAATATGGAATTGCGGTGCACAAATTTTTATTCCGGCAGCAGCCTCCAGATTAGTTACGCAAGAGCAGGCTGAGGCACTTATTAAAGGAGGGCTGGAGGTTATTTCATGTGGTGCTAATGTTCCGTTTGCCGATAAAGAAATTTTCTTTGGGCCTATTGGCGAATATTGTGATAATAAAGTAAGCGTATTGCCTGATTTTATTGCCAACTGTGGTATGGCGCGTGTATTTGCATACCTCATGCAGCCTGGCGCCAAGGTTGATGATGAAGCCATTTTTAATGATGTTTCAGAAACTATACAGTCGGCATTACAAAAGGTATATCAAAAAAGTAACAACAAAACAAAAATTGCTCAACAAGCCTTTGAAATAGCATTAAATCAGTTAGTATGATAAGTAATGAACTACTACATAGGGTATTTTGGGGAAACCCTTTAAGCAGCTACTTGTGGTGTGTAGGAATATTACTGTTTGGTATTCTTTTCCGACATCTTATATCTAAGCTCTTGGCATGGATATTTTACTTTATTTTACGAAATTATTCGCATAAAGATATAGGATACAAAAAGTTTCAAGACCTAGTAAAGAAACCACTCGGATTGTTTATTGCTTTTTTAACTATTTACATTGCGTTCTCGCAACTCAATTTCCCTGTAAGCTGGAAACTGGCACCTGTAGATAAATTAGGAATAAGAATGGTGCTCGACAGAAGTATTCTATCTTTGATTATTATGTCTTTTACATGGATAATATTAAGAATGGTTGACTATGGCGGTTTAGTGTTTATGCATCATGCTTCTTTAACCGAATCGAAATTTGATGATCATATTATTCCTTTCATAAAAGAAACTGTTAAAATTATTATCCTTATTTTTTCCTTATTTACGCTTTTGGGGGCTGTTTTTAAATTAGATATTACTTCCTTAATAGCCGGACTTGGTATTGGAGGTCTTGCTATAGCCCTTGCCGCAAAAGAATCTTTAGAAAATTTATTAGCTTCATTTACCATCTTTTTTGATAAACCCTTTATTTTGGGAGATTTGATTAAGGTTGGTGAAATTGAAGGAAACGTAGAAAAAATAGGTTTTAGAAGTACCAGAATACGTACCCTTGAAAAATCTTTTGTTACGGTACCCAATAAAAAATTAGTTGATACAGAACTCGACAACTTAAGTAACCGAATGATAAGGAGAGTAAAATTTGATATTGGATTACCATTTGACACTCCTTTAGGAACTTTAAAAAATATTATTCAAGAGATAAAAACAGCCGTAGAAAGTGATCCATTAGTTACAGAAGAGGTTTCGGTTTTCTTTTTTGAGATAAATAATTCTGCCTACTCTGTTAGAATTATTTATTTTGCCAATACTCCTGTTTGGAAAGAGTACATGGAAATGAGAGAAAGAGTAAATAATAATATTATTGAAATTATTTCTACCCATAAAGTCCAAATAGCTTATAATACACACTCTGTACATATTGAAAGTACCGGAAACGAAAATAAGCCGAGTTAAATACAGAACACAGACTGTTGGGTTTGGCAAGTTATTTGATGATAAATTATTGCACAAATTATCAATCAACAAATTATGAAACTCTCATTACACCCTGTTTATTACTTACTCATTTTTGTATTTTTTGTAAATGTAAGTAAAGCGCAAACCATACAATCCAATAATTATAGCACAATAGCCCATGTTAAACCTGACGGAACTATTCAAAATAGTAACTACTCCACGCTTGGTTATATAAAGTCGGATGGAACAATCCAAAACAGTAGTTATAAAACCATTGGATATATCAAAACAAACGGAACTATTCAAAATAGCAACTATTCTACTGTTGGCTATGTAAAAAACGATGGTACGGTGCAAAATAGCAGCTACTCTACCTTAGGCTATATTAAAGAAGACGGCCGAGTACAAAATAGCAATTATTCAACCTTAGGCTATGCCAAAGGCATTAAAAAGGAATGGGCAGCTGTAGTGTTTTTCTTCTTTAACTTTGAAAAATAATTTAAAGTAAAAACGGTAATTTTAAATTGTTTGGGAGTAATAGTTAGAGCATAAGAATGATGAAAATTCTGTGCTAAACTAAACTTTTTCACTTGTATTAAATAAAGAATCTACAAATTCGGCTTTATTAAAGACTTGCAAATCGTCCATTTTTTCGCCTACTCCAATATATTTAACCGGGATTTTAAATTCATTTGATATACCAATTACCACACCGCCCTTAGCTGTTCCATCTAATTTTGTAAGTGCCAAAGCATTTACCTCGGTTGCTGCAGTAAACTGGCGGCATTGTTCAATGGCATTTTGCCCGGTTGAGGCATCGAGCACCAAAAGTATTTCGTGCGGGGCATCAGGAACAACCTTTTGCATTACCTTTTTAATTTTGGTCAACTCGTTCATCAAATTAATCTTATTATGCAAACGACCTGCAGTATCAATAATAACAATATCGGAGTTACGCGCAACAGCAGCTTTAACGGTATCAAAAGCTACTGAGGCAGGGTCGGCACCCATACCTTGTTGTATCAGTTCAACATCGGCCCGCTTACTCCAAATTTCAATTTGATCAACAGCCGCAGCTCTAAAAGTATCGGCAGCGCCTAATAGTACACTTTTACCTGCTTTCTTATACTGATAAGCCAATTTACCTATGGTGGTTGTTTTTCCCACTCCATTAACACCTACAACCATTATTACATAAGGTTTTGGCGAATTTTCAGGAAGAGAAAAATCTATGCCATCTTTATTATTATTTTCGGCCATTAGGGCACCAACTTCATCTTTTAAGATTTGATTAAGATCGGCTGTGCTTAAGTATTTGTCACGAGCAACACGTGTTTCAATACGCTCAATTATTTTAAGCGTAGTACTTACCCCAACATCCGAGCTGATAAGTATTTCTTCCAAATTATCTAACACATCAGCGTCAACGGTTGACTTACCCACAATAGCCTTGGTAATTTTTGAAAAGAAACTTTCTTTGGTTTTGGCTAAACCCTGATCAAGACTCTCTTTCTTTTGTTTTGAAAAAAAACTAAAAATTCCCATAATCGGCTATATAAGTATATTATTGCAATTTGCAAATATAATGTATAAAAATAAAAAAAGCTCCTTTCAAAGAGAAAGAAGCTTTGTGATAATTAATAAATAAATTATTTTTTGAAAAAATCTTTAATATGATCGTTATGTACAATCTCTTCCTTAAAATAATATGAATTAGTTTTAGGAGATTTTACCATCTTAATAACTTTGGTAAAATTATTACCCTTTCCGGTTTTTAGTGTTGCCACTACTTTTTTAGCCATTTCTTAATTCTGTTTAAAAGGTTAATATTACTTTATTTCTTTATGTACAGTTTTCTTTTTTAGAATTGGGTTATATTTTTTCAATTCTAAACGCTCAGGACTGTTCTTCTTATTCTTTGTAGTAATATATCTGCTGGTTCCGGGCATTCCACTGGCTTTGTGCTCGGTGCATTCCATAATTACTTGTATTCTATTGCCTTTTTTAGCCATTTTAATTTAATATTATGCTTAATTACTATTTTAAATACCCGTTCTTATACACTTCATCAATACAAGCGCTAATACCTTTTTTATTGATAGTGCGTAGAGCCGAGGTAGATACTTTTAAGGTTATCCATTCGTTTTCTTCAGGTATAAAAAACTTTTTCACCTGTAAATTTGGTTTAAACATACGCTTTGTTTTCTTGTTTGAAAACGAAACTTTGTTTCCTACGATGGCTTTTTTTCCGGTTAAATCACAAATTCTTGACATGATTTCTATTTTTCTTTTAAAAAATGGAGTGCAAATAACGGTATTTTTATATTCTTATCCAAATTTATTTATTCTTATTCGTTAAAATATTTGTTATTTCTGATTCACAATATTCTAAAACTATTTTCAAAAACAGCTATTATCATCCAGATAACTCCGTAAAACAAAGCATTTGTGCACAATTTATAAAAAAATATATGTCGTAACTTTTGCTTAAAAAAAATGAATTGTTTTTTTCCACTTTATTTTGTTAAAAAATTGCACTACATAGTTGTTTATCTTACAAAGATAAAATATCAACCATGCGTAGAAGCTCATTATTTAAATCGGCAATGTGTTTTACCGCTTGTCCAAATGGGGTAAACACAATATCCTTATTCACTATTCCAACCATTTCGTTTCTACGACCTGATATAAGAGCCTCTACCGCAGCAAATCCCATACGACTGGCAAGCACCCTATCCATACAAGTTGGACTACCGCCTCTTTGCATATGTCCCAAAATAGAAACACGAACATCAAAGGTGTTCTTAAATTTATTCTTAATAGTTGATGCTATCTCAAAAGCACCGCCCGACTCTTCGCCTTCGGCCACAATAATAATTTTAGATGATTTGTTTTTTCTTCCTTTTTCCAATCTTTCTAACATGCTGTTCACATCGCGTTTGGTTTCCGGTATCAAAATTGCCTCTGCCCCCACTCCAATACCGCTGCGTAAGGCTATTAATCCTGCATCTCTACCCATCACTTCAACTATAAACAATCTGTCGTGTGATTCGGCCGTGTCTCTTATTTTGTCAACAGCTTCAATGACGGTATTAATAGCCGTATCGTATCCAATGGTAAAATCTGTTCCTATTAAATCGTTATCAATAGTTCCGGGGCAGCCTATAATTGGAATATTGTAGCTTTTACTAAACTCAAGAGCCCCTTTAAAGGTGCCATCTCCACCTATCACAATTAAGCCCTCAATACCGCCTTTTAGCAAATTTTCGTAAGCAGTTTTCATTCCTTCAGATGTTTTAAATCGATCACTTCGGGCTGTTTTTAACCATGTGCCCCCTCTTTGCATTATATTGCTTACCGATTGTGCTTCCAATTCAATAAAGTCAGCATCAATCAACCCATCGTAACCTCGTTTTATACCGGTAACTTTTATTTGGTTGTACAATGCTGTTCTAACTACGGCTCTAATACAGGCATTCATTCCCGGGGCATCGCCTCCTGATGTTAATACGGCTATCTTTTTCATATTTATTTATTTACTTCATTACAAATATATTACAAATTGTTTAAATTACACTAAGAGATTTTCAAATTAACACTCAATTAGTAATAATTTGTGAACATTTCAAAAAATTAAGACCAGCACTTCGCACTTAGCTAAACTCAACAGAATATTTATATTTGCGACACAAAAATAGGCTTTAATATGCAGTACTTCTTTACTTTTTTATTTTTTATAATTGTTTTAAGTGCTTGTAACTCAGGTAAAAATTTTAAAAACAATAAAGAGCATGTAAAGCTGGGGCAGAATTTTGCCGGTATGTTTTACAAACAGGTTAGTAAAAGCAACTATGACAGCGCCACCGTTTTTTTTAGTTCCAATGTTTCAAAAACCGATATTTTGGCCTTGCTTAAACAAAATAAAGAGCTTTTTGGGACTTTAAAAGAAATTAAGTTTATTAATGCCAATTCTGATATTACCGAAACCAATCATAAACTAAATGGCGAAATGACCTTGCAGTTTGATGCTGTATATAGCCGACTGAGTACCATTGAAAATATTACCATTTCAGTGGAAAACGATGAACTAAAAATTGAAGGTTATAATTACAAAGTGAACATGGATAAATTAAATCAGCATTAACACTAAAAATCTGAAAATATACTTAATAACATAACCGGAGTACACCTACAATTCAACCCATCAAACAGCAATTTGTTTTCCAATAATTTTTTATTTTAACAATTTGCAAAATTGGTTAGCTACACGAAAACAGGGTGGTTTAATAGTAGATAAAGTTTAACTCTAAAAATATACCTAACAATAAGTTTGCTCGGATTGCAGCTCACTAAATATTTCCCCCATCTCATTATACTAGACAACAATGCCGTAGGCACAATATTTTTCTTCTACGCTAGTGTAGGCTTTGTGATAGGTATTTGGAGTATGCTGAAAAGTGATGTTAATTAAAAATTTTACCCGGATTTAAAATATGATGAGGGTCAAACAGTTCCTTAATTCCTTTCTGTAAATTAATTTGCACTTGGCTTTGGGCAATACTCAAATAATTTTTTTGAACTAAGCCAATACCATGTTCACCGCTAATTGTTCCTCCTAAGGATACACATAATTCAAATATTTCTTTAATCCCTAAAGTTACGGTATTGTTCCAGTCGTTATCAGACATATTTCCTTTAATAATATTGACATGTAAGTTTCCATCACCGGCATGTCCATAACAAACTGATTGAAAGCCATATTTGTTTCCTATACTTTTAACTCCTTTCAACAGTTTTGGCAGTTCAGCACGCATAACAACAGTATCTTCCTCTTTGTACACCGAGTTGCTTTTTACTGCTTCGGCCACTTTTCTGCGTATGCGCCATAAATCATTTTTTTGTGCCTCGGTATCGGCAAATAGAATATCAGCACAATTGTATTGTGAAACCACTTCTGAGACCTTTTGAGCCTGATCCATTAATATATCGGGGTTATTCCCATCTAACTCAACTAATAAATGAGCCTGAATATCGTCAGCAATATTCAAAACAATATCAGGATTATAGCGCAAAGTCCAATCAATGGCATCACGCTCCATAAATTCCAAAGCACTGGGCACAATTCCATGCTTAAAAATAGCAGCAACAGCTTCGCAGGCTTTATCAGCTTGTTTAAAAGGAATTAACATTAATACATTGGTTGCTGGAAGTGGAATTAGTTTAAATACAATTTTAGTAACCACCCCCAAAGTTCCTTCGCTCCCAATCATTAAGTGGGTTAAACTATATCCTGTACTATTTTTTAAAGTATTAGCTCCTGTCCAAATAATATTTCCATTGGGCAATACCACTTGAAGGTTCAGTACATAATCGCGTGTAACACCATATTTTACGGCTCTTGGACCTCCGCTGCAATGAGCAATATTACCACCTAAAAAGCAACTACCGCGACTGGCAGGATCGGGCGGGTAGAACAAACCTTTAGCAGCCACGGCCTCTTGAAAAACCTGATTTATTACGCCAGGCTCAACCGTAGCCTGTAAGTTACGTTCATCAATTTCAATAATAGTATTAAACTTTTCCATGCTCAATAATACCCCACCACACACGGGCAATGCCCCACCGCTTAGACCTGTACCGGCTCCTCTAGGTGTAACCGGGATAATATGCTGATGACAATATGATAATATAGCCGATACTTGTTCAACATTTGCCGGTTTTACTACTACTTGAGGCAGGTATGATAGGTCTTCGGTATGGTCTTTACTGTAGTATAATAAATCATCATCGTTGGTACTTACACATGATTTGCCACAGGTTTGTATAAAAAAATCAATATCGGTAGAGTTAATATTCTTGTACATCTTATAAAATTTTAAGCCGTAACTTTATTGTATAAATTCAGCAAGCGCTCAGTATAATTGGCCATATCAAAATCGGCTGCAAAATCAATAGCATTGTTGCTCATAGTTTGTAGTTTTTCTCTTTGATTAAATAAGTTTAAAATGGTTTTTGCAAATTGAGCGGCATCTTGTTCTTTAAAAATGTAGCCGTTAAAATCATTCTTAATAATATCGCGATTGCCTCTCCCGTCAAGGCATACACAAGGGAGTCCGGCAGCCATAGCCTCTAACAACACCAATCCGAAAGGTTCGTAAGAGGCTGGATGAACATATATGAGCGATTGATGCAGAAAATCTTCCACATTATTTACATTACCATGTAAGGTAAGATATTGCTGAACTTGGCTATTGGTAATTTTATTTTTTATGCTATCATATTCAGGCCCATCGCCCAAAATATCTATATGAAAATTAAGATTTAATTTCTTTAACTCTAAAGCAATATCTACTAAAAACTGTTGATTCTTTTTCTTCACTAAGCTACCCACACTAACCATGCGCAAAGTAGTATTTTCAGTGTAATCAAATTTTCGTTTTCCTCGATAAAATCTATTATAATCAATAGCATTATTTAATAAAAAAATACGTTTGGCTAAAGTATCTCCTAGTTGATTAAAGAAAAAATCGTAAGCATCTTGCGATATAGCCACAAAGTAATTATTGCATTGTTTATATCTGCGTATTAAAAGTTGTTTCTCATAAAAGTTGGTGATTACCGATTTGTTCATTTTTTGAATTTTTATACCGTTAAATTGCGGCATATTATCGTGCAAATGGGTAAAATATTTAATTCCGGGATGTGGTTTGTAGCGTGTCAACATTTCGGCTACAAACAAGTGTGAATGAATAATATGGGGTTTAAATTTCCGTATAACATCCTCATACTCATGGGTATTTGCCTGAGTTTTACCACTTAACGATGGAACCACCTTAGAAGAAATAACTTTGTATTTAAAATTAAAATCAATAAAACTATATGCATTTATTGGGCTCATGCTTAACAACATTACGTTGTGCCCTTTATCTGTTAAAGCGTTACATATATCAATGGTAAGTCTTTCGGCTCCTCCTTTTGACAATGATGGAATAACATGCAGAATATTCATAGTATTAAAAATACAAGTATAGCAAATTTGCTTGTAATAGGGCTATTAAATTGTAGTTTTTCTCATTTAGGCAGAAACCCAAAACAACAAAATAATTTCAAGGATGTTGATAATGAAAAATTACCCTTATCAGAGTTGTTTATCAGTAAAAAAGTCAAAGCAGATATTTAATTTCTTAACAAGTAAATCGCTTAACGTATTTGCATTATATGGGTGTGTTGCATTAAAAGTATGATCAGCATTTTCCAGCAAACATAATCTGGAATTTTTAGTCCAATGATGCAAAGCATTGGCTTCGTTTACCGCCACGGTTTCATCATAAATACCATGTATTATTAAATACGGAATTTTTAGGTTTTTGGCAGCTTTTTTAATGATTAATCGTTTTTCGTTACTCTTATAATCTTCGTAAAATTGAAAATAAAGCGGCATTTGTTGATTAGTTCGGGAATTGGGAATATATGTTACTTTTTTCTTCTTCCATTCGTCAAAACCATCAACAACCATGCGGCTTTCAAAATCTGCTACAGAACCCCAGGTAATTAATTTTTTAATCCTTTTATCTTCATTCGCTTTGATAATACTAATGCCCCCACCTCTGCTATGCCCTATTAAATAAATATTATCTAGGTCAAAATTATACTTATGGCTGTTTTCTTCGGCCCAATTAATAACATCATCTAAATCATTAAGTTCAATACTAAAATTATTGTTCCCAAAATTATCTAGGCGGTCAAATTCGCATGGGTGCTCGTATGAAGTACCGTTATGAGAATAATTAAATCGTATATGGGCAAACCCTTTTTGGGCAAACCAATGTGCCGATAAAGGAAAATAGCCCCAATCTTTAAACCCTTTAAACCCATGCGAAAAAATAATCAACGGCTTTTTTACATCTTTACGCTCATAGCAAAGGCTAAGCAAAATGGGCAATTGATGTAAAGTAGAGGGTATAGCTATATGATAATCAGAAATCATAATTATTAATTTTAACTAATTATACGCAAAAAAATAAAAACAGTTGTCATATTTGTATGAATAAAAAAAATATGTCAGGTTTAGAAACAATTTATAAGGCAGAATACAAAAGTAATTACCGTGCTAAATCGTACGAAGACGTTAGTATTAGACTGTATAGTTTAGGAATTGAGTATAGAAAAGATAATCAATGGATATCAATACCAATGAATGATGTGGTTTCTATGCACACCTATAAAGAAACGAATATAGTTATTAATTTTGGAAATTATCCATACCAATCAATAACGTGCAGACAAATAGAGTTTGCCAATGAAATAAAAAGGAATTTCAAAGAATATAAGGTTGTTCAACAATTATTGGTAAATCCGAAATCAACATTCAGGAAACTTGTTTTATCTATTTTTTTATTTTTCATAGCCTTAATTGCTTTGATTTACTATGTTGTAATTCCGTGGGCTGTTAACAAGGCAGTTGACAACTTTCCACTTCAATACGAAAAAGAAATAGGCCAAGCAATATTTGAAAGTGCTATGCAAAAAGAGCAAATTGATTCGGGAAAATCGAGAGTTTTAAATAATTTCTTCAAGGAACTTCATTTAAAAAGTGATTATAACATTAAACTGGTTTGTGTTAAGAAAAACGAGTTAAATGCCTACGCCATACCTGGAGGTTATATAGTTGTTTACGATGAGATTATTAAAAATATGAATAGCTATGAGGAGTTGGTAGCACTACTTGCACACGAATACTCACACATTATTTTAAAGCACTCATTACGAAACGTATTTAACACTTTAAGTGTAAGGGTTGCCTTAACCATGATATTTAATGGGTTTGACCAAGGTTCAATAGCCATGCTTGGTAATGGAGCAGAACAATTGCGACAATTGCATTATTCGCGTAAGTTAGAGCAGAAAGCCGATGAGAACAGTTTTATAATAATGAAAGGTTTGCAAATAAATCCACGAGGCATAACCTCACTATTTGAAAGATTTAAAAGCGTTGAGGGAGCACAAGTTCCTGAGTTTCTAAGTTCACACCCGCTACCTCAGGAAAGAATTGATAATATAAATCATAAAATTGAAAAAGAGCCTTTTCCGGTGGTTGAACATCCATTGTTGGATAGTTATTTTATGATGTTGAAATAATTATTTTATTCACTCTTGTTCAACCAAATATATTTAGAAAGGCTGAAGACTAAATTCAGGAGTTAATCTTCTTTTCGTAAGAAATAAAAAATACCAGTGTTGTCTGAAAAATCTTTAATTGGCCCAATACTGCATTTCTGGTTTTGATGCTTGCTCACAATATCAGATATTGGTTTTACTAAATTCATTAAAGGCAGACAAGGAGAAATATTAGCGTTTAATAGGCTTACAAAGCTCTCGCAAAACAAAGAATTGTCTGATGCTTTTTCATTGGTTGAAGAAGAAAATACATAAGCACTTCGATTAACTTGCCCATTGGGAATATTACAATCAAATTGTTTGATTTTCTGATTTGATATATCAAAAGATAAGCCTGACTCGCAAGCATCTGATACAATTAAAATGTTGCGTAAAGAGTGAAAATAATTAGTAAGGACTGATTTTAAATACACTATCGGGTAATAAGTAATTTCTACATCTTTAAGAGCATTAACCGGCAGCCAATAACCTGATCCGTTAAGATACTTCCCGTGTCCTGCAAACCAAATCATTAACGAATTAACTTGTTGTTCTTTAACCAAATCGCGCAGTTCAATTCTAAAAAATTTCTCCATTTCAGATAAGGTCATATCATTTTTTACAATAATGTTTTCAAACTTATAAGCATCAATAGCCTGAG
Organism: Bacteroidia bacterium; assembly: GCA_020845635.1. Classification (GTDB taxonomy): domain Bacteria; phylum Bacteroidota; class Bacteroidia; order UBA4408; family UBA4408; genus CAIKXD01. Next base: position 76,593 of record JADLFI010000034.1, on the reverse strand, counting down.
TAATATTCTTTAAATCATTTTTAGGACCTTCAAGTGTACTATAATTCTCGTAATTAGAGTTGGCAATAAAAACCAACCATGATTTTCCCATTAAATTATCGTTCTTGGCAACAGTAGTATTCTTATTGATGTAATATGACGTAACAGAGGTGTTATTATACTCATCAGTAATGGCTATTTTTATAGAATCAGTATGGCTTATATCAACTTCGGCATCAAATAGTGGATTTAGCTGAACAAGGCTAAAAGATGCAGCTTTGTTATTAATTAATATTTTGGTTATTAAACTTTCATCCTCTACCCTACCGCTTATTGTTATTTTTTTATTATTTGAACCATCGGTGAAAATCTGTTTTCTTAGTTTTGAATATGAAACAAAGAGTTTATGCTCAGGAGGATTTAACTCCATTCGGTTTAGCCCGAATTGATGAATTGATTCATTCCCGTATGAGTCAACAATGATTACTTTTAAAGAATCTTCATCAGCCAAATTTAATTTAATTCTAAATTCAGGATTAACAGTATCTCTTCTAAATTCAGCTTCCAACCCATTTACCATTACTGATTTGATATAACTTTTATCCAACACAACGCCTCTAATTTCAGTGATTTTAGATAACTTTGAAACTCTTAGTAAATTATCAATATCTGTTTCGGGATTAATAATACGCAGCTCGGGAGGGTCTTTTTCGCGGTTAGTTTCATAGATTCTAAGCCTAATACGCTGTACAGCAATTTCAATTTCTTTTTTATTCTCACTCTGACTTATTGAATTAGAAAAAATATAAGCTTTTTGTGCATCTTCCAATCTACCAATACTTTCCAAACATTGTCCTTTAATATAATTTGCATAATAGGCTGTATCGTAATTTGATATGAAGTTAAGGCTTTCGATAGCATTATTAAACTGACCATTTTTTTTATACACTAAAGCCTTTACTAAATAATACATATATGGCTTGTAATTTAATTTTTCACATTGTTGCAAATCATTCAATGCTAGGTTTACTTCATTGGTTTGTAAATATACAAAAGCCCTTTGCAGGAAAGTGTTACCCTTGTCAGGACATAAAATTACAGCATTGCTCAAACTCGTAATTGCCGATAGATAATCAAATATTTTAATTTGACTATATGATAAGGAAGTGTTGTAAATACAATTAAGAGAATCTGCTGTGGTTTGATTAATTTCTTTTTTTGCCAATTTAAGTTTTATAATATCTAAAGCCTGATTGTAACATAAAACCCCCGCCTGATAATTTTTCAAACTATCGCTTACATTTCCTTTATAAAAGTATATTTGATCGTTTGTGGGGAAAATGATAATACTCGAAGTTAGGTATTGTAATGCATCCTCAAAATTATGCATATAAATTTTACAACGCCCCAAAATAACCTTAGCTTCGGCAATATGTACATTCATTTCAGGGGCTTCTAATTTTAACAACATATTTTGTGTTTCAGGCCATCTATTAAGACTGTAATAGGTTAATGCCATTTTTATTATATAATCCTCTTTTAATGGATCTTTGCTATATAAATAGGCATAATCAGCTAAGGCTTTCTCATACTTCTTTAAATTAAAATAACAATTTGCTCTTTCATAGTAAGCAGTATTATAATCAGGTTTTAGATTTATTGCTGATGAAAATGAAATTACCGCATCTTCACAATTCCCTGACTGAACTTGAGATTGACCTTTTTTGAAGAAACTTTTTGCCGATTGCGAAAAGGAATAATGTAAGGGAAAGAATACAAAAAGAATAATAAAATAAAATAAGTATCTTTTCTGCATATTATCCGCTTTACAATAATTCTTTTAATGAATATAATAAACTAATCTTCATCACTTTTCTCTATGTATTAACGAAAAATCTGTTTAATTGTTTCAAAAATATATATATGTCATTGAAACTCATAGCATCCCATATCGGGCATGGGATCGCGTTGATGTTCGTCCAAGTCAAGTGGTACTTGTTGACCAATTAGAGGCAAGCCGGCATTAATAGCAGGTGCATTTGCTTTTAAGTGATAGTCTTGCTTATTTATATCCTCAAATAATGGTTGGGTGGTGCTTCCGTTTACCACAACATTAGGCGGATTTTTGATAATATTCTTATAATTATCCGTATTATCTGTATTGGTTGTAGGTGATACTTTAATAAGTGTATTTTCAAACAAATAATTAAAGTTTTGCCCGGGTTTACTGTCAATACTAATTTCGTTTTCAATACCTCCGTAAACTATACAATTACCAAAATAACAGCTATCTAAAGGAAAAACCTGATTATTGTTATAATTATTGATAACTAACAGAGGTGATTGTCTTTGTGTACTTGCCGAATAAAAATTGGCAAATGTGCAGTGTCGGAAATTATAATTTCCTCCCATGGTTAGAGCCACAGTATTTTCACCACAATTAGTAACTAAAAGGTTTTGCCCGCGTATGCTGTAATATCTGGAGAACAAGCCATAGGCAGTCATATTATATATTTTAGTGTTTTTTAGATTTACTAAAGTTTGATCATTATTCTGACGGCCAATTATAGTTTCTACTTGAAGTCCTATAAAACCATTTTTAATTTCGGCATAATTAAAATTGCTAATGCTTCCCTCGTTAATCCAAATTCTGTCCCATTGTCCGGGAATATCACGATAATCATAATCTAACCGTGCTCCTTGAAAAATAATCGGTGAATCTTTGGTTCCATTAACCTGCAAGCTGCCATAACGATAAACCCATAAACCGGAATTTTTTGCAAAATGTATTCTTGCCCCTGCTTCAATATTTAGAACTGCTGCACTATCAACCACAGCGTAACCATATATTACATAAGGTTTATCGTTTCCCCAGGTAATATTTTCATTTTCTTTGGCAATAATGTTAAGGGGTGGTAAACCATTTATATAGGTATTAGGTCTTATATAATGTGCATCTTGCCCCCATGCTACCAAGTCTATATCTTGTATATTATTATTGGTTTCAAACAAAACACTATCCGTTACAATCATAGGTGTGTTAGAGTTTAAGGGATTTATAGTTACTTCCACAAAAACAAACAGACTATCACCGGGCATTAATTCAATGTTGTTAGCTGTATTTCCCGGAACACCATCAATGTTTAATCTAAATAAAGAATTTTGTCCCTTGGCAAGCCATATTTTTTTTACCAATAATTTCTTTTTATAGGGATTATATATTTTAAATTGTTGAGTTGCTGATCCTACCTCGGTAAAAACGGTATCGAATATAACCGTATCGGTTGAAAAACTTAACTTGCTGCTACTTTCTTCCGTAAAACCTATTTCTTTTTTACATCCTCCAACAAACAATGCCAACAGTGGTAAAATAAAAAACAAATATTTGAAGATATTAAGCAATTTAATGGATTTTGTGTACATAAGTTAACCTATCAACGACATTTTATTCATTTTATTTGTACAGCGGGCAAAAATAATAAATATTCCAAATCACCTAATGCTCTTACCGCATACATATATTTTTAAAGCTACATTTCGAACAAACTTCCATATTATTCGTTTGAACAAATTCATTTTGCTTATTTAATAATTTCTCTATCAGTTTAATTAATTCATGTTCAAATAATTTATAAATATCTTCACTCTCGGTGTTTATTTTTAAAAGCCCATCGCCAATCTTTCGTAAATTAATAATGCCGGTTTGAATGTCTTTTTCCGGTTTAAATGCATTATTATATAACAAATAATAATACAGTAACTGAAATGGCTTATCCTTTTGATGATTCATGAAGACTTCTTGTACATCGTCCACTTTTAATAACTTTGCATCAACAAACCCTGTTTTGTAATCTATTATTCTAACAGATTCTGATATTTCGTCTATTCTATCTGTTTTGCCTATCAGCTTCACTTTTCCATAAGGTTCAATATTTATTTCTGTTGATATTTCACACTCTAAGTCAATTATGGTAAGATTATGCTTTTTTAGAAATTCAATTTCATATCTTAAAAATCTTTTAATAATTTCCAAGGCCGTTTCAATAAATAGATAATTTTTTCCCCTATTTGTCTCCGCCTCCGGAAACTCTTTTGAAAGAGCATCAATAGCTAACTTACGTATAGCTGTGTCAGATATCATTAAGTCATCGGCTTTTAGCATTTTCCCTTTTAAAGGGATATAAATATCTTCAAGTATTTTATGCAAAATAGAACCTATTACATTAGCTTCCAATTCTGTAACTATCTCAACAGGTTCTTTTATTTTTTCAATATATTTAAAATAAAATTGTAGTGAGCAGTTTTTATAGCTCATTAGCGCTGTTGCCGACAGCCCTCTCTCCAATAATGCTTTCAATGCCATATCCACTTTTTCGGAGTGAGGTATGCTAATAGTATTTTCATTATCGCTTTTCAGCAATGGAAACTTATAGGTATTACTTTCCAGGTGCTTGATTTTATTTTTAAGTTCCAGCTCAAGTTGTAATAGAAAGCGTGATTTTTCGCCACTTCCTTCTTTTTCTGTTTCGGTATTATAAATTAGATGGATTTTTTTGGCTCCTTGTAACAATCGGTAAAAGTGATAGGCAAATACTGAATCGCTATCTCTGTATGTAGGCAACCCGAAAAGGTTTCTGATTTCAAAAGGTATAAAAGAATCGCCCATTGCCTTTGCCTTAGGTATAACCCCTTCATTGCATCCGGTAATAATTATTTCATCAAACTGTAACATACGCGTTTCTAATAGCCCAATAAGCTGCAACCCCTCAGTAGCATTACCTATAAATGAAATTGAATTTCCGCTTACCGATTGACCTATGAGTTGATAAATTGTATCATAATCGTTAATTATAGGTTGAGTGTTTTCAAAAAAGGTAACTCTTATTTGTTTAATAATATCCATATATACACTCAACTGGGCTTGTAATTTATTATCATAGGCACTCCCCTGCAACAGTTTATTATTAACGCTGTCCAACAATTGAAATATATTAGCTATATTTTCTTCAACTTGTTTAAAAGCTTTATTTATTGCCCTAAAATCAGTTGGCCCAAGCTTTCTTAATTCTTCTTCTATCTCGTCACTACTGTATTTTAAACGCCCTGAAGTCATTATTTTTTTAAAAAAATCATTAAGCAGATTGTTTAAATTTGTTTCCTTATCATTCTTCAGTATGGCTTTAGTATATGGATGTCTTATCCAACGATACCAAATTTGAGTGTTGGCACAAGATTTTGTTAGTTTAAATTGTTTTAAAAGCTCAAATAATATCTTGTAAAAATCAATTAAGGGCAACTGACTTATGGGGTAGCCCATAGAAATATTAACCTCGAGTTTTTCAGGGATTTGATACAATAAAGGTAACAGCAGAGATTCATCAGCAGGTATTAAAGCTGTATTTTTTAACTGTAACGAAGAATTGTTTAAAATTTCGCCAGCCAAAACAGCCTGCATCTGCTTTTTGGGAACCCCGGTAATTTGTATTGATTTACCTTCATCACGCATTTTGTTTATGGTAAAAAATACAGAACAACTGCCATAATTACTCCATTTATTTTTGTATTTGCGTAAAAAATGTCCCGCCTCCTGATTTTCATCATCAAGGTAATATTGGTCGGCCTCCCAATAAATTTTACCCGTATTGTTTCTCAAAAAGAACTCAATAATTTTTTCTTCAGAAGTGCTAAGTGCATTAAACCCGGCAAATATTACATTTGTAAAGTCTAAGGAAGCATCATTGCTTTGGATGATTTCTGCTGCTCTTTTGTATATCATGCCTCTATAACCCACATTATTTTCAAGCAATTTGTTTTTTAGTTGGGTATAAAATAGGGGTAATTTATTCCAAAAGGTAAGATAATTTTGTTGTAATTCAGTCAACTTATTATTTCCCGGATTCCACAGTTCCAAAGCTTTATCTTCACTTAAATAATTGAAAAAGCTATCCGTATTTACCATATACATATCCAAGTCGTTAAAGTCTTTTATGATGATGTTCCACCATTTCACATAATCATCATACTTATTTGCTTTCTCTTTAAGTTCATCACTATAAACTTGGTACAAGCATTTAGAAACATACATTGGTGGTGCCATTTGTATTCCGCTTAAATGCTCTACAAGCTCCTCAATAGTATAGACCATAGGAAACCATTGCGGTTGACTGATTTTACGGCTAATATAATGTTGTAAATACAAGGCAGGTCTTTTGTTAGGTAATACCAAAATAGTATCCTGCCCTTTATCCATTTGTTCTAACAAGCGATTTGCAATAAATTCAATAAAATTATTCTCCATAATCAAATATATTACACCAAATATAAAGTTTTATACATTGAATTAAAGATTAATCAATATTTGGCTTAAATATATAAAATGATTAAAAAAAGGGATTGTGTCGGCAAATTTTAATTTCACTGCCTAAGGCTAAAATTTTTTCGTGAAGAAGGTTTTAATTCAAATTAGCTACCCTAAAATTAGAAAATTATTACCTTTTGGTCATCGCAATTAATTATATCTTCACTTAAACCTTTTATTCTAATATTTCAAATAACAAACATAGAATAATGCTCTAATTGCAAATTAGTTGTGCAACAAATCATAAAAAAACTGCGTGGAGGCTTAATTAAAGCTAAATAAGCAAATATATACTAGGGAATTATTTCAACATTTTGGCAAAGTCTTCAAACAAATATTTGCTGTCATTTGGTCCGGGGGCTGCCTCCGGATGATGTTGAACACTAAACATAGGTCTGTTTTTAAGTCTCAGACCCTCAATAGTATTGTCATTCAGGTTAATATGTGTAACCTCTATTTCCTTATTCTTTTTAATATCTTCGGCAGAAACGGTAAAACCATGATTTTGAGAAGTAATTTCGCTTTTTCCGGTTAATAAATTTTTTACAGGATGATTAATCCCTCTATGTCCGTTTTTCATTTTATAAGTTGAAACACCACAGGCGCGCGCAAGTAATTGATGTCCAAAGCAAATACCAAATATTGGTTTGCCTATTTGAATAAGTTGACTTACTTCTTTTATCTCATTAACCATAGCAGCAGGGTCACCGGGCCCGTTGCTTAAATGATAAGCTTGAGGCTCCCATTTTTCCATTTCTGAAGCCTTGGTATTGTATGGAAACACCATTAAATATAGTCCTTGAGCAGCCAAACACCTTAAAATATTTTCTTTTATCCCATAATCTAAAACAGCTACCTTAATACCATTCTCATTTCCGTAAGCGTAAGGTTTTTTTGTGGAAACTTTGCTCGAAAGTTCCAGACCGCTCATTGAAGGCACTTTCTTAAGTTGCTCTTTCAAGTTTTCAATATCATCAGTTTCGGACGAGATGATAGCATTCATAGCACCTTTATCTCTGATGTGGCGAACAATAGCACGTGTATCAACATCACTGATACCCACTTTTTCATACTGTTCCATATAATTTTGCAAACTATGGTTAGCGGCAGGGCGTGAGTAAATTTGGCTAAAACTTTTCACAATCAATCCTTCGGCCTTAATTCCATCCGATTCAAATTCCGAGTCTTTAACCCCGTAATTGCCAATATGAACATTATTCATAACTACCAACTGACCATAATACGAGGGGTCGGTTAAAATTTCTTGATATCCCGACATGCCGGTATTAAAGCAAATTTCACCGGTTGTTGTTCCAATTTTCCCTATGGCTTTTCCCGAAAAAACCGAACCATCTTCAAGAACAAGTAGGGCTTTGTGGCGATTAATGCCGGTAATGTTTTTGGAAGTATTGATAGAAAGCATTTTTGTAATTTGGCATGCAAAGTAAATGTATTATAGGTATTTCCTAAAAACTAATTATCAAACTTTGTCAACATTATTGATATATTCATGAAATTGTGTAAAAAGGCTAAGTAAATTTTATTTTAAGTTAAACAAAATGCTTAATTTTGTAGTTTGTAACTGAATATAATTTTATATACTTATGGATATTTTTGAAAAAATAAAAAACAACAGAGGCCCAATAGGACAACATTCAAAAGAATCACACGGATACTTTACTTTCCCAAAACTTGAAGGCGATATAGGACCTCACATGACCTTTAGAGGTAAGAAAAAATTAAATTGGAGTTTAAATAATTATTTAGGTTTAGCCAATCATCCGGAGGTGCGCAAGGCCGATGCCGAGGCGGCACAAAAGTTTGGTTTGGCTGCCCCTATGGGTGCTCGTATGCTGAGTGGCAATACTTCCTATCACGAGCAGTTGGAGAGCGAACTCTCTGCCTTTGTAAACAAACAAGATACCATTCTTTGTAATTTTGGTTATCAAGCCATGGTTAGTGCTATTGACTGCTTGGTTGACCGCAGAGATATTATAGTATATGATGCTGAGTCGCATGCTTGCATTTTAGATGGTGTAAGATTACATATGGGTAAACGATATGTGTTTAAACATAACGATATTGCCGATTGCGAGAAGCAGCTTGAACGTGCCACCAAACTTGCAAAGGAAACAGGAGGTGGTATTATGGTGATAACCGAAGGTGTATTTGGTATGCGTGGCGACCAAGGAAAGTTGAAAGAAATTGTGGCATTAAAAAACAAATTCAAATTCCGTTTATTTGTTGATGATGCACACGGTATTGGAACAATGGGTAAAAACGGTGGCGGAACAGGTGTAGAACAAGGTTGCCAAGATGGTATTGATATTTACTTTGGTACCTTTGCAAAATCGTTTGCCTTAATTGGCGGATTTATTAGCAGCGATGAGCAGGTTGTAGAATATTTGCGTTACAATATGCGTTCACAGATTTTTGCCAAGAGCTTGCCATTGCCATTGGTAATTGGAGCTTTAAAAAGATTGGAGCTAATGCGTAATCATCCTGAATATAAAGATAAATTATGGGAAATTACCAATGCCCTGCAAAATGGCTTAAAAGCTGCCGGATTTGAAATTGGAGTTACCAATACTCCGGTAACTCCGGTTTATATGAATGGTTCTATTCCGGAAGCTACCAATTTAATTATGGATCTTCGCGAAAACTTTGATATTTTCTGCTCTATGGTAGTTTACCCTGTTGTTCCTAAAGGAATGATTATTTTGAGAATAATTCCTACTGCATCACATACCTTAGAAGATGTAAATTATACTATTGAATCGTTCTCAAAAATTGTTCAAAAGTTAAAATCAGGTCAGTACATGGCCGATAAAATTGCATCGGTTTAATAATTAGTATTGTCAATGTCATAAAATAAAATATTTTGAACACGAACAAAAATCAAAATATCAAACAAGTAACAGACACAAAACTGGCGGTAAGACAAATATTTAAAGAGTATCTGGAAAAACACGGACATAGAAAAACTCCTGAAAGGTTTGCAATACTTGAAGAAATATACAGCCATGAGGGACATTTTGATATTGAATCGCTGTACGTTTTAATGAAAAACAAAAAGTACAGGGTAAGCCGTGCCACTTTGTACAACACCACTGATTTGCTATTGGAGTGTAACTTAATAAAGAAACATCAGTTCGGTAAGAATATTGCTCAATTCGAAAAATCGTATAAATATAAACAACACGATCACCTTATATGTGTTGACTGTGGAAGAGTGTTGGAATTTTGCGACCCACGTATTCAGCAAATTCAAACATTAACCGAAGAATTATTGAATTTTAAAATAACACACCATTCACTTCATTTCTTTGGAAAATGTAACCAATTAGAAAGAAATGGACACTGCGAACACTTTAAACCAAGCGAAGATGGCCTTTGAATTTAATATCACTAAAAGTGCCGACTATTCAATTATTCAACTGTCGGGCAATCTGATTGACAAGCTCGAAGCTAATCAAATGCTTTCAGACTTGAACCACTTAATTGAACAAGGCAATAAATACTTTATTCTGGATCTTCAACATTTAAAGTTTATGAACAGTAGCGGAATTGGAGTACTTATTAGCATTCTTACCAAAGCAAGAAGTATTGGAGGCGAAGTAGTTATTTGCAAAATAAGTCCAAAAATTAACCAATTGCTGGTAATTACCAAATTAAATTCTGTTTTTAAAATTACCAATAGTATTGAAGAAGCAGAAGAAGAATTAGCTCAAAAATAATTATTACACATTTAGAACTTATGAAAGTTGATGTATTATTAGGCCTTCAGTGGGGTGATGAAGGAAAAGGAAAAATTGTTGATGTTTTAACACCTAACTACAATATTATTGCACGTTTCCAGGGTGGTCCCAATGCGGGGCATACCTTAGAATTTGATGGGATAAAACACGTACTTCATACCATTCCTTCAGGAATATTCAGAAAAAACACTATGAATATTATTGGTAATGGTGTAGTAATTGATCCCATTATATTAAGTAAAGAAATTGAAACTATAGAAAAGCTAAATGTTGATGTACGCAATAATTTGGTTATTTCTAAAAAAGCACATTTAATACTTCCTACACACCGATTACTTGACGCGGCATCTGAGGCCTCAAAAGGGAAAGAAAAAATTGGTTCAACACTAAAAGGTATTGGGCCTACTTATATGGACAAAACCGGACGTAACGGCTTGCGTGTTGGCGATTTGCTTTCAGATAATTTTATGAGTAAATATACCTCATTAGTTAACAAACATAAACAATTGCTTATGTTTTATGAGTATAGTTACCAGTTAGAGCAAATTGAGTTTGAATGGTTTGAGAGTATAGAAATATTGAAAAAGATACCGCACGTTGATAGTGAAATTTATTTAAACCAAGCCATTCACAGCAACAAATCAATACTTGCTGAAGGTGCGCAAGGTTCATTGCTAGATATAGACTTTGGAACTTATCCTTTTGTTACATCATCAAATACAACTTGTGCAGGAGCCTGTACAGGTTTGGGAATTGCTCCCGGCAACATTGGTAAAGTAATAGGTATTTTTAAAGCGTATTGCACCCGGGTTGGTAGTGGCCCCTTCCCTACCGAGCTAAATGATAATACCGGTGAACAAATGCGTAAAATAGGCAACGAGTTTGGCGCTACCACAGGCAGGGCGCGTAGGTGTGGATGGCTTGATTTACCTGCACTAAAATATGCTGTTATGATAAATGGCGCCACTGAACTTGTAATGATGAAAGCCGATGTATTAAGTCATTTTGATAAAATTAAAGTGTGTACCGGCTATAAACAAGGCGATAAGGTTTATACTCACTTTCCATACGAGTATGATGCCAATAATTACACCCCGATTTATACCGAATTGCCGGGCTGGAATAAAGATTTAACCGGCATAACAGCCGAATCAGATTTTCCGGAGGCTTTAATCAATTATATTTCGTTTATCGAAAATGAATTAAAAGTTCCTATAAGTATTGTTTCGGTAGGCCCTAACAGAAATCAAACCATTATACGAAAAAAATAATACTTAAATTACCCGAGTGAATTGGTATGCATTAGTTTGATTAAAAGTACTTCATCGGGGAATGGTACATAAAACAATGACAATAAGAATAAAATATATTTCGGAAATTATTTTAACCGGAATGTTTATTTTATTTATTCATTCACAAGCATTGTCACAAAAGGTAAGCAAGGTAGAAATAATCAATGCCGACTCGTTTGAATATGATGAGAATTTGGGTAATGGAGCAAAGCGATTATTAGGCAATGTGCAATTTAAGCATGATAACACTTTGATGTTTGCCGATAGTGCCTATTATTACGATAATAATTCAATAGATGCTTTTGGACACATTCACATTAATCAAGGTGATAGCACACATTTATATGGTGATTTCTTGAAATACAATGGCAATCAAAAAATAGCTTTAGTAAATGGGAAAACCGTTACATTGCAAGATAAGGAACTTACCTTAACTACCACCCAAATTGATTTTAATATGGCCGGCAATATTGCCTCCTACACCCAAAAAGGTAAAATTGTTACTAAAGGAAACACTCTTACCAGTCAGTACGGATATTATTACAGTAAAACCAAGTTTTTGTTTTTTAAAAATGATGTAATATTGGTAAACCCTGATTACACCATGTATTCAGACACTTTAAAGTATAACACGGTTACCGAAACTGCCTTCTTTAACGGACCTACAAAAATTATCAGCAAATCAAACCGCATTTACTGCGAAAACGGCTGGTATAACACCCAAACTGATAAAGCTCAGTTTAATCGTAACGCATGGATAAAAACCAAAGAGCAGTTGCTGTATGGCGATAGTTTGTATTACGATTCAAAAGGTGGCATTGGACGGGCTTTTAATAATGTAGCTATTGAGGACAGTACTCAAAAAATAAAAATTAAAGGAGGGCTGTTACAGTATTTTGAGAACGAAGAAAAAACCATAGTTACCGATAAAGCTGTAATGATTCATTACTTTAAAGATGATACTCTTTATTTACATGCCGATACGCTAAAAGCCAGCTATGACAGTACTTATTTTGCCTTAAAAAAAATTAAAGAAAAAGAAGCAGCACAAAAAAACGAAAATAAAAAAGGGCCAAAAAGTGAGATAAAAGTGCAAATGGAAGACTCTATAGCTGCTGCACACCGATTAATATTTGCTTACAATAAAGTTAAGTTCTTTAAGCAAGATTTGCAAGGTTTGTGCGACTCATTAGTGTACGGCAGTGCCGACTCACTGATGAAACTCTTTAAAAAACCTATTTTGTGGAGCGATGCCAACCAGCTTACTGCCGAATTTATTAATATTAAGCTATACGAAGGCGAAATATATCAATTAAATATGCTAAATGATGCTTTTATTGTTTCACAGTACGACAGTTTGAGGTATAACCAAATTAAAGGAAAAAAAATGTTTGGCTATTTTAAAAGCAATGAACTTCGCAAAATTGATGTAAAGGGCAATGGCGAAACGGTATATTATGTTAAGGATGATGATGATGGTTCCTTGTCAGGTGTGAACAAAGCCGAGTGCAGCGACATTTCTATATATGTAAAAGATGACAAAGTTGAAAGATTGAAAATGTACAATAAACCTTCAGGCATTATGTATCCACCCGAAAATGTGAAACCACAAGAGATGATTTTAAAAGATTTTTCATGGTATCAAGAATACCGTCCCTTAAAACCCGATGATATTTTTACTTGGAAGGCTTTTGTGAATATGAATAATAAAAAGAAAAAATTAAAGTAACTAAATTGGGAGAGTTATTGAAAAAAGTACCCATTATTTTCAAAAGCTGTTGGTAATAAAAACACCGTATATGCAAATAAAATAAAAAAGAGGTTAAGCTGTGCCAAATCTAGGGTTTAGCCATACTGGGTAAATAAAATCCACGCTTCATTTTATACTTATGGGTTAGCATTGATTAATACGGATTAGAAGTTATATCCAATGTGAAATATAAACCCAAAATGACCTTTAAAACCACTTTTTGTACCTACAAACACTTGTGAGAATTTATTAGGATAATAATTTATTCCCGGTTGTAAGCTCACTGATAAGGAAAGGCCTTCGGTAATTTTCATGAAAGCCCCCGGTTCTATTCCTAATGTCATAGTTTTTATTTTGTCAAGTCGATTATAGGCATAGGTATAAAAAACTCCAAATTGAGGCTTTAGCCAAAAGTTGTCATCAAAAATATTAAGAAAGTACTTGTTCATTACTACTGTCCCTCCTATTTGACTAAACCCGTTTTTACCTTTAGGAAATCTATAATTTAGTATAGGTCTAATTTGAAATCCTACATCATTACTTTTTCCAATCCTTAATTCATACAAGAAAGGGAAAAAGTTAATTTCAACAGCATCAATAGTATCGTAAGGCTCTACAAGTACAGAAGGAATTAACCCACTATAGTTCTTTTTCAATGAACTGTTTTGTGCTAGTAGGTTTCCGTAACACGTAAATATAATTGTTGATAATAATAGTAGCCTTAGGCGATTCATGTACGTTTCGGATTATTATTGATTATGGTTGGTTACTTGGCGCATCGGAACAGACACACGCAGTCATCAAAGGTTGAACTTGGACTTTTTGAAAATTGCAAAAATGCCTCCCTTGTTCGAATACAAGTATTTTTGTTGGTTTAGTTGTTATCACTAATTTTTAGTTTATTCACTTTATTATTAGCAATGTGCGTATATCGCCTCTAATATATCTCTTATTTAGTTGAATACATTATTATCTTGGTTTCGTTCTACTGATGCCCTATGAAGCCCATAATCCACTTAGTTAATTTATTATCAAAATCATTCTAAAATATTCTCTATTGGTGGTGGAGTTTTAAATTTTTTATTTGTTTAAAAACATTTTCAACACTTAATTCAGAAACAGGATTGGCTGCATAACCAATTTACCAAACAAATATAAATGAAATTAGATTGTCCTGAAGTGAGAATGGCTAGCTTTAATTTGCTTAATAACATCTGCCATGTTTTTTTGAGGGCTTAACAAAAACAGCCAATAAGCATAATCACTCATACCATTGTTGATTCTTGCCGTACTGCTTTTCTCACGCAATTAATCCGAAATAAACTGATAGTCTTTTCATTCCATATTTAGTTAAGTAAATAACTATATTTTATTGATAGTTAAAGAAGTATATATCTATATTTCGCAAATCAAATAAGGCATATTTTCAATGCCATAATACTATAATATAATAAAAAACGGTATAACTGTTTTGAAAAAAAACTCGCATTTCTATAGCTCAGATTTAAATCGAAAACCTTTGGTGTTGTATGTATTTCGTAGAATGGTTTCAACCTTTTCCACACCTATATTGCCATTTTGTTTATCTACTGATATTTTTACCAACATTTTGTGATATTGTCGAAGTCTATTTTATAATAGCCCTTTGGGGTAATTTCACCTTCTGATTTTTAAATATTCTAGAATATCCCTACTATCAAAATTTTAGCAAAAACAGGCTATTTTTATAAGTTGAACTGACAATATATATATATTTAAAATCATTCTAATTAATTTCTATTTCCCTGACTAATCAAGCAGAACAAAGTGCACATAATTTTTATTTTTCAAATTAATAGAAATATATTGATAACCTATTTAAAACTGTACTTGGCTTATAATAATTAATACTATTTTTGCTTTTTATAGAAGTTATAATTCATTTTAAAATGCAATTATATCTTTATAAAAAGTATGTTATATATAAGTTTTTAAGATAAAAAAAATACATAATAAACAGTAAATAATAATAATGGAACCAACCGATATTAATAACCCCGAATATTTTCATAAGGTTGTTGACTGCCAATACGCTTGTCCATCCCACACACCGGTACCTGAGTATATTAGATTAATAGCACAAGGTAAATATACCGAAGCTTATATGGTTAACTGGGATTCCAATGTTTTTCCGGGAGTTTTGGGACGCACATGCGACCGTCCGTGTGAGCCGGCCTGTCGTAGAGGTCGTGTAGAGGAAGAACCTGTGGCAATATGCCGCTTAAAGCGTGTAGCTGCCGACCATAAGTCAGAAGTAAAGAATTTAATGCCTCAAGCTCCATTTACCCCTAATGGTAAAAAAGTGGCCTTGGTAGGCGGTGGTCCTGCATCGCTAACAGTAGCACGAGATTTAGCACCCCAAGGGTACGAGATTCATCTTTATGATGAACAAAGCAAAGGTGGAGGTTTTATGCGTAGTCAAATACCGGCATTCCGCCTTCCTGAGGAAGTACTGGATGAAGAAGTTGGATATATATTGAATTTAGGAATTCATAGCCACTTTAATCATTATGTGGACAGCCTAAAAGAGCTTATAAATAAAGGATATGATGCTGTTTTTGTTGGTTCCGGTGCACCTAAAGGTAAAGATTTGGCAAATTTACCCGGTAGAAAAGAAGGGGCATCAAACATTCACATAGGAATTAATTGGTTAGCCTCTGTAGCTTTTGAGCATACCAAAAGTATAGGTAAAAGAGTAATTGTTTTAGGCGGAGGCAATACCGCAATGGATTGCTGCCGTACCGCCCGAAGGCTTGGGGGTGAACAGGTTAAAGTGGTAGTTAGAAGCCCTTATGCCGATATGAAAGCTTCGCCTTGGGAGAAAGAAGATGCTATTCATGAAGACATTCCAATTATTGATAATCATGTTCCGGTGTCGTTTGTTATTGAACAAGGTAAACTGTGCGGTATGACTTTTGAAAAGGTAAAAGCCGTATATGATGACAAAGGTAACAGGAAATTGGTTCCTACCGGTGAAGCTCCTGCGTTTATTGAAGCAGATGATGTAATTATTGCGATAGGTCAAGAGAATAGTTTTCCATGGATTGAGCGAGATTTAGGTCTTGAGTTTAACGACCGTGGTATGCCTGTTGTAAATGAAGTTACTTTTGCATCTACTCATTCAAAAGTATTTTTTGGGGGCGATGCAGCATTTGGCCCCAAGAATATTATTACCTCTGTAGCACAAGGTCATCAAGCCGCTATATCTATCCATTTGAAGTGTACCAATAGAGATATGGTAAAAGACCGCCCATCGCCATTTGTAAATTTGGTAAGTCAAAAAATGGGAATTCATGAATGGTCATACGACAATGATATTTGGACAGACCATAGATATGTGGTACCCCAAGCGGATAAGTCGCTTACGTTAAAGAGTATAAAAAAAGAAGTTGAATTGGGTTTTGATGAGCAAGTAGCCTTCAAAGAAGCGCAGCGTTGCTTAAACTGCGATGTTCAAACTGTTTTTGATAAAGATAAATGTATTGAATGTGATGCATGTGTTGATATTTGTCCTACATCATGTATTACATTTACACCAAACAATGATGATGAAAGTATTTTGAGAGGATTGTTAAAAGTACCAGCCAATAATACCGATCAAAGTTTATACGTGTCGGGGCAATTACCTACTACCAAGGTAATGATAAAAGATGAAAATGTATGCTTGCACTGTGGCTTATGTGCCGAGCGTTGCCCAACCTCTGCCTGGGACATGAAACAATTTTTTTATTCGGTAACAAAAGCACATCAATTTTAATATATGACAGAAACACCAAAAATTAACGATTTTGTAATTCGATTTGCTAATGTAAACGGTACAGGCTCCGCCAGTGCAAATTTTTTGTTTACAAAAGCTATTTATAGAATGGGCATTCCCGTAAGCCCAAAAAATATCTTTCCGTCTAACATTCAAGGTTTACCTACCTGGTACGAAGTAAGGGTTAGCGAAAAAGGATATTTGGCCAGACGTGATGGTATTGATATTGTAGTTTGTGTAAATCCCCAAAGCATGGCTAATGATGTTAAATCAGTGCGTAGTGGCGGATATTTCTTATACGATAATACCAAGATGCTTTACCAACAATTTATTAGAGAAGATATACATTATATAGGCATACCTTTAACTAAATTGTGTAATGAAGCATTTACCGATGCTCGACAGCAACAGTTATTTAAAAACATTGCCTATGTAGGTGCATTATCTGTATTACTGTCAATTGAATTTAATGTTTTTGAAGATTTATTGGCCGAACAATTTAAAGGTAAAGAAAAGTTAATTCCATTTAATATTAAAGCCCTTAATTTAGGAGCAGATTATATTAAGGAAAACTATAATTACCCTCTACCTCTACGTTTGGAAAGAAGAAATTTAATAGGCAATAAAATTATGGTTGACGGAAATACCGCTTGTGGTATTGGTGCGGTATATGCAGGAGCTACAGTTGTATCATGGTATCCAATTACACCATCAACTTCGGTTATTGAAGCCTTTGAAGAGTACTCATCAAAGCTGAGAAAAGTTAAAGAGAGCGGTGAAAATAAAGTAGCTATAGTACAAGCCGAAGATGAATTAGCGGCCATAGGTATGGTTATAGGTGCCAACTGGAACGGTGCACGATCGTTTACAGCCACCAGCGGACCGGGTTTATCATTAATGAATGAATTTTTAGGTTTGGCCTACTTTGCCGAAATACCTGCTGTACTAATTGATGTACAACGTACAGGCCCTTCTACCGGAATGCCTACCAGAACCCAACAGAGTGATGTTTTGGAAGCAGCTTATGCCTCACATGGCGACACTAAACACATATTATTATTTCCATCAACCCCTACCGAATGTTTTGACTTAACTGCCGAATCATTTGATTTGGCAGAACAATTACAAACCCCGGTAATATTGCTTACCGATTTAGATTTGGGGATGAATGACCACATTTGTGAGCCTTTTAACTGGGATAATTCAAGAAAATTTAAGCGCGGGAAAGTGCTTCATGCCGAAGATTTAGAGAAAATTGAACGATTTGGCCGTTATTTAGATGTTGACAATGATGGCATTACTTATAGAACCTATCCTGGAACGCATCCAACCAAAGGCTCATACTTTACTCGAGGAACCTCGCGTGATGAGTATGCAGTTTATACCGAAGATGGGGCAGCCTACGAAAGAAATATGCGAAGACTATCTAAAAAGTGGGAAACCGCAAAAAATATGGTTCCCGCACCACACTTCTACCAAAAAGAAAATAAAAGCAAATTCGGAATTATCTTTTTTGGAACATCTCGCTATGCCTGCGAAGAAGCCATAGATATTATGAATAACCAGGGTGTGATGCTTGATGCTATGCGTTTGCTATCTTTTCCTTTTAGCCAACAAGTACATGATTTTATTAATAGCCATGAACAGGTATTTGTTGTTGAGCAAAATCGCGATGCTCAATTAAGAAGCTTAATGTTGATAGAAATGAATATAGTTCCTCAAAAATTAGTTTCTATCTTAAATTTTGATGGTATGCCTTTAACTGCCGAAAAAGTAATATCAGAAGTAGATAAAGTATTAAAAAAAGAATTATCCCAATTAAATTAAATTATCATTCATATTCATCATAAACTATGACTTATTTACGTCCAAAATTCAGACACCCTGAATTAGAGAAGAACAAATTAGGCTATACTATCAATTATTACGAGGGGGCACTATCTACCCTTTGTGCCGGGTGCGGACACGATTCCATAAGCGCAGCCGTAGTACAAGCTTGTTATGAAATGAATATTGAGCCTCATCGCGTAGCCAAATTATCAGGTATAGGTTGCTCCTCCAAAACTCCTACTTATTTTTTAAGTAACTCTCATGGGTTTAACTCGGTTCATGGTCGTATGCCTTCAGTGGCTACAGGTGCTAATTTGGCCAATAAAGAACTGATATATTTTGGTATGTCGGGCGATGGCGACTCTGCATCAATAGGAATGGGGCAATTTGTACATGCCGTTAGAAGAAATTTAAGAATGATTTACATTGTAATGAACAATGGTTGTTACGGATTAACCAAAGGGCAAGATTCGGCTACTGCCGATAAAGGCTCTATCAGCAAAGCAGGTAGCAATAATCGTTTTGAAGCTATTGATATGGCTGCTTTGGCACTTGAATTAGGGGCAGACTTTGTAGCTCAAAGTTTTTCGGGCGATAAAACACAATTAATTCCTTTAATTAAAGCGGCTATTAATCATAAAGGTTTTGCGTTTATTAATGTTATTTCTCCTTGTGTTACTTTTAACAACAACGTAGGTTCCACTAAAAGCTACGATTATGTGAGACAACATGTAGATGCAACTGCCACTATAGATTATGTTCCTCCTGCTGCAGAAATTAGAACTTCCTACAATGAAGGAAGTTCTAAACGAGTAACCATGCACGATGGCAGCTATATTCAACTACACAAACTCGAAAACAGTTGGGATCCTCAAAGCAGACAATCGGCCATGAATGCCATACATGAAGCGCGAAACCGCAACGAAATTTTGACGGGCTTATTGTATTTGAATAGCCAAACCGAAGACTTGCACCATACTTTAAATACGGTTTCACAGCCTTTAAACACGCTAAATGAAACTGATTTGTGCCCTTCTGCAGAGGCCTTAAATAGTATAAATAACTCTTTCAGGTAATAGATAGTTACACTCCATATAAACAAGAAGAAAGCCCCATGTATTTTGAGGCTTTCTTTTTTTGTTTATACACATAAACTATTTAAATAGTTTTGAAACTAGTAATTCAAAAAACTTGTTGATATATCCCTACTAATTGTGCAATAGTTATGCTGTGGCTGCGATTTGTTAATACTATAGCTGGGACATCCTCGGGTTCCATTATGCATAGACTTACATGAGAATAGAGTAATGCATAATACTGCAAAAATAAAAACCAAGTGGAGATTCTTTTTGTTATTCAATGTAATTATCTTTTAAAAATTTGCATAATATTACAATAATAAATCTAATAAACTACACTTATCATCAAAAATAATTTATCAAAAATTCAATTTTTACTTCATATAATACAGTTTGAGGTGTAATAATGTAAATGATTATTGCAGGTGAGTCATTTTCAATATTTTTAGTAACTATAAAATCAACTCTTTGAGTAGCTGATAAAAATAAATAACTTTGTAGTTTAGCTTTTGAAAAATTCTATCAATTTATATATATGAACGATTTACAATTAAAAAATTATGCCTTAGGTAAATGGATTGCCGGAAGCGATCAAGGACAAACCTTATACAATGCCATTAATGGTGATACCGTTGCGTATGCCAGTAGTAAGGGGCTTGATTTTGAACAAATGATGAATTATGCACGAACCGTTGGCGGACCGGCTTTGCGTAAAATGACTTTTCAAGAAAGAGGCCGAATGTTAAAAGCTTTAGCCCTGCATTTACAAACAAAAAAAGAGCTCTTTTATAAAATAAGTTGGGCAACAGGTGCAACAAGAATAGACAGTTGGATTGATATTGAAGGCGGTATTGGAAATTTATTTACTTATGCAAGCCTCAGAAGACAATTTCCCGATGAAACATTTTGTTATGAGGGCGATGTTGCAAAACTCAGTAAAGGAGGTACTTTCATAGGTCATCATATATGTGTGCCCAAAGAAGGGGTGGCTATACATATCAATGCATTTAACTTCCCGGTATGGGGTATGCTTGAAAAAATAGCCGTTAATCTCTTTGCCGGAATGCCTGCCATTGTAAAGCCGGCCACACTTACTTCTTTTCTTACCGAAGCAGTAGTAAAAGAAATAGTAGCTTCAGGAATTATCCCTGAAGGTTCATTGCAACTTATTTGCGGAAGTGCCAGTGGTATTTTAGATTATGTTACTAATCAGGATGTGGTAACTTTTACGGGTTCGGCAAGTACCGGAAAAAAATTAAAAGCACATCCTCGATTAATAGAAGAAGCCGTTCCGTTCAATATGGAGGCTGATTCACTAAATTGTTGTGTGCTTGGCAAGGAGGCTGTTCCGGGAACCCCTGAATTTGATATTTTCATAAAAGAAATTCAAAAAGAAATGACTGTTAAAGCAGGGCAAAAATGCACCGCTGTAAGAAGAATTATTGTTCCCGAAAATTTGATTGAAGACGTTCAGATAGCCCTTGGAAAACGTTTGGCACAAACCGTAATTGGCGACCCTAACATAGAAGGAGTAAGAATGGGGGCATTAGCGGGGAAAGAACAACTAAAAGAAGTTCAAGAAAAAATTGCCTTGTTGTCAAAAAACCAACAAGTAATATTTGGCAATAAAGATTTTGAAATAAAAGGAGCCGATAAAGAAAAAGGTGCATTTATGTCACCTATCTTATTCCTCAATTCTAATCCGTTTAAATATCAAGACTGCCATAATATAGAAGCTTTTGGTCCGGTAAGTACGCTTATGCCCTACAAAACAACCGAAGAAGCAGTTGAATTGGCTAAAATGGGTAAAGGCTCATTAGTATGTTCTATAGTAACTGCCAACGATATTGAAGCACGTAATTTTACAATTGGAGCAGCTTGCATGCATGGACGTATTTTAGTTTTAAATAACGATTGCGCAAAAGAAAGCACCGGACATGGTTCACCTATGCCTATGCTTACTCATGGAGGTCCTGGCAGAGCCGGTGGTGGAGAAGAAATGGGAGGAAAACGCGGAGTATTTCATTATTTACAAAGAACAGCTATTCAAGGTTCACCCACTACCCTCACCAAAATTATGGGACAATACCAGTACGGAGCCAAGTATATTGAAAAAGACATTCATCCCTTTAAGCGCTATTTTGAAGAACTGGAAGTAGGCGAAACATTAATTACCGCCAAACATACGGTAAGCGAGGCTGATATAGTAAATTTTGCCAATGTAAGTGGTGATAATTTTTATGCTCACATGGATGCTACATCATTAGATGGTACAATATTTACAGGTCGCGTAGCTCATGGATATTTTGTTTTAAGTAAAGCTGCAGGATTATTTGTTGATGCCAAAAAAGGTCCTGTTTTATTAAACTACGGATTGGAAGAATGTCGTTTTGTAAAGCCTGTATATCCGGGGTCAACTATTGGTGTAAGGTTTACATGTAAAGAAAAAGTAGATCAGGAAAAGAAAAGTCCGGAGGATATAGCCAAAGGAATAGTAAAATGGCTGGTTGATGTTTATGATGAAACAGGAGAAACCGTTGCTATTGCCACTATTTTAACTATGGTAAAAAAACGAAATCAAGATTAATCATTAGTAAATATTATATATAAAAGCGCTCATGGTATTTTATAAAATCTAAAAAATGCCGATTGTGGGAAGTGGAGTCTGATCATGTTAGTATAACATGAAACAAAGCATAAATATGCTCGGTTTTGAAGAACTGATGCAAAAACTGAATGCATGAAAGGAGTAGCTCTACCTTCAACTAAAGTACAAAATAGTTGCTCTTATACGAACATTATTTTTTGAAATAAAAATGGCGGCAAAAAAAACCGCCTTCTTTAAAACGCAGCTAAACGCTTGTAAAAGTTTTTTACAAATCAATTTCTGAAATAATATATCAGATTTCTTGTTTTTTCACAACCTGTCGGTTTGCAGCTATGTGACGTAAGGGAATATGTGCTACTATCTTGCCAAACTGCTTAGTAGTTTGAGCATGGTAGAATACTTGAATAATCACTGAACCTCTTATTGTATATAGACTTTGTTACCGCCATTTGATTTATTTGTATATTATTTTTAAAATGCTATCTCCGACATTTGGTCTAAAATGGCTTATTTCATAATAGTTAGTTATATTATCAGTAAATGAATTCTTGCCAGAAAAATCATATAAGTCATTTCCAAATTCATTTTTTAGTATATTAAGGTCTGTAGGATTAAACTTAATTTGTTCGTAAAGAGGACTTAATACTACTTTATAATTGGTGTTGTTTTTTTCTAATATTCGCTTTATCTCTTTTAGCATAAATATCTGTTTTTTATTAATCCGCTGAATAGAATCTGTTTTTTCGCCCATTCTTGCATAAAATAATTCCTTACGCTTCGAATAATATTCAGTTGGATTTTGAGTTAATTCAGTTTCTTGGTCGATGATAGTAAATTCATTTGTTAGTGTGTCATAAGTAATCTTACGATTTTCTATATAACCTGACATAAACGGTTTGTAATTACCTAAAATCTTATAGCTATAGAAATTGAATAGAAATTTTAGGCTTGTATAAGCTTTAAAAAATTCAAACTGAAATAATAGATTATTTTCTCCTGAAGTAGCAGGATGCTTTACAAATAAATGTCCTGTATGGTTTCCGGTTTGAAGAAACGAGAAATCTCTACAGAGAATGATTAAGGCATTCTTTATTTCAACATTCATTGAATCAAGATATTTGAGCTTTGTATATATTCCATAAATTGATTCTCCAGAAGCATCAAACATAAAAGGGCTATCTTTAACAGACAGAAATTTACGCCATGAATTTGGTTTAAATGCTAATGTCCGAGAGCTACCAAAAACAAATGAATTATAGTTGTTCTTTTTGTAATTATTAATGAACATAGATGTACTTATGTAATCCCTGTTGGGTATTACATAAGGATAAGAATAATCATCGTAGTGTCTTAAAACCTTAAAAGGGTCAAAATACAAGTAAGATGCAAATATTAATAGTATTGCGATAATTCCGATTAATGAAAAGTAGGTTAATTTAGTAATGAACTGTTTCATAACTTAAAATTGAAAATAAATTGTTGCTCTTTTCCGACAAACCAATATATAAAAATTATTATTAAATAAATAATAGAAAGCATATCTAAAAGGTGCTCTCCATTTCAAGATGAATTTTGAAAATGCGCATTGTTCCTGTCTTCCTAACCATTCCACCAAAATAAATAAAGTAATGAGTAAAATGAAATAGTAAGGTCTGATCGTTGGAAAGCTAAAAAGTGATTTTGAGAATACTCCAGAAATATATGAAACAGAGTAAGTCATACTTTCTGCTCTAAAAAATATCCATGCAAAAACAGTTAAAGAAGATGTTATTGACATTTGAAAAAACTCTTTTACCGTTGGTAATAATTTTTCTTGTGCAACTATTTCCAAATTGTTTCGGTTTGTTTTCATTATTATTGAAGGCATAATAAAGAGAGCCTTTACTTTGTTTTCATTAAATTTATAATCAAACAATGATATGAAAAATTCAAAAGGAAAGCAGAAGTGAACTACGGGCTTGGCAAGACTTTTTAGGTCTTTCGAACGCATTAGTCTTCTTCCTTTCTTTGTTGATCGGCTTCAAATAGAGTGATAGTTTCTTAGAACTACCAAAGGCTTTAAAGAAAATCATCTTCATTGTTTTCAAAAAGAACAAAGATATGAATTATTTATCGGAATTGATGTATCAAAATCGAAGCTGAATGCGATTCTGGTGCATCCTTCAGTAACCAATGACAACAGACCCTTGGTGGTAGTCAATACTACAAATGATTTGGAAGAACTGCTGAATTGATTAAAGAAGCTTTAAATTGATTTAAGTCGTGCACTGTTTCCTTTTGAGGATACAGGAGTTTATTCTATGCCTTTGAGTTACTTCTTATCCAAAAGCGAATTGAAATACTGGATGATTCCGGCTATTGAAATCAAGCGTAGCAAAGGAATTAGCCGCGACAAAGCGGATTCAAAGTATATTGCATTGTACTCTTTGACAAATTTACTAAAATTGAAGTTAGGCAGCATCCTCGATGAGACATTGCATGAAATAAAACAGCTTCACACCGAAAGAAAGAAGCTGGTTAAAATTATAAAGATGATTGAAAGGGGTACAGAGAATATTGATTTTCTTCCTAAGAAAATCTTGAGCGATATGTTGATAATCCATGCTTCGACCATTATAAAGCCCAACGAAAACATGAAGAGAATTGATAAAAAGATACAGGATTTACTTGCTCAAAATGAAGATTTAAAAGAGAAAGACAAGCTGATTCAGAACATTCCGGGCAAAGATCCACAGACTTCGATTTATCTGTTACTTGTCATCCGTGGTTTCAGCAGCTTTGACAACAGTCGGCAGTTGGCTTGTTATGTGGGTGTGGCTCCTATTGAAAACAGTAGTGGGAGTTCAATCAGAGGCAGGAAAAAGGTAAGTCATCTGGCAGATAAGGCACTGAAATCATTGCTAAATATGTGTGAACTGAATGCAAAAGCCTGGGATTATGAACTCAAACAACATTATGATAGAAATGTAAGCGAGGGCAAACCAAAAATGTTGATACTATACAACATTCGTAATAAGATATTGGGCCGTGTATTTGCGGTAATCAACCTCGGTATTCTCTATGTGAATACCCGGAAATTTGCAGCTTGATAATGAAAAAACTATTTGACATAAATAATAAATCAAATTTCAAGCTTTTTCACAACTTGACCTTGCAGGATTAAATTTAATGTGTAAGTTTGTCATAGAATATAAGCATTAACCGGTAAACTATTTTTAGGACGATACAATAACCTTATTAAGCATGATTAGTTTAGTTATTCCCATATATAACGAAGAGGTATTAATAGATGAATTAATAAACAGGACATTAAAGGCCTTGAAGAGTTTTGGCAATGATTTTGAAATTATTATTGTGGATGATGGCAGCAGCGACAATTCTATAATTAAATTATTAAAACATCGCAAACAAGATGATAGAATAAAAATTGTACAGCTTTCAAGAAACTATGGCCATCAGGCAGCTTATACCGCAGGTTTAACAGTAGCTAAAGGAAAATTTGTTGCCATGATGGACGGAGATTTACAAGACCCTCCGGAATTAATAGAAGTAATGTACAAAAAACTAATTTCTAACGAAAATACAGACATTATTTATGCCAAAAGAAAATCAAGAAAGGAAAAAATGCTAAGGCGGTTCTTAATGAAAATGTTTCATAAAATTTTTAGTAAAATTACCAGAGGAAGTTCTATTGAAAATGTTGGAAATTTTTCTATATTCAGAGATTATGTTAAAGACGCTATTCTAATATACTCTGAAAAGAATCGTTACCTGCCTGGTATAAGATTCCATGCGGGTTTTAGTCAAGATTATATTTTATTTGACCGTGATGAGAGAATTGCCGGTTCCACAAAAATGAGTATTTCCAAGCTAATATCATTAGCTTTAGATGCATTATTCAGTTTTTCCAACTTACCCCTCCGAACTATGTTATTCATTGGGTTTGTAGGCTTATTCATTTCCCTAGTGGGAGTTATTTATGTAATTCTCAGCAAGCTTATGGGTGTTGCCCCCTTTGGCTGGTCATCAACCCTATTCTTTATTTTCTTCTTTAGTTCACTGCAAATCATGTTTTTAGGTTTATTGGGCGAATACATTTATCGAATATATAAGGAAGTACAAAATAGGCCATTGTTTATCATTAAACATTTTCATGAATGAGAAAAATTAGTTTATCTGATCTAACTTTATGGTTTAGTATTATTTCTTTTGTTTCCTTTCTCATTCTCAGAATACTCCTTATTTTTTCTTATGATTCAGATTTAGGAGGAGTTGAAAATAATGTTATATACAGTATATGTAAAGTATTAGATGGTGGTTTATTGTATGATAATCCGGAAATCGGTAATTTTAATATTAGCCAATATTCACCATTGTATTATTACTTTCCTATTATTGTTGGTAAGCTGTTTCATTTAAATCCGTTAAATGATTTGTACACTATTTATATTGTTGGTCGTACTTTTAGCTTAATTTTTAATTTATTCGGTGCCTGGATTATTTTTAAATTGCTTCAACAAGTTTTCAAAGTAAATAATAAAATATCTTTTATTGCTGTTTCTGTTTATTTTGTGCAACTAACTCGAATTCAATTCTCGGCACGACCTGATTCCCTTTTTAATTTATTCACTATTATCGTTATATTTTTTTTAATCAAATTCCTGATAGCTTCTAAAAATAAGTCTCATTTCATATATTTATTACTTGCTTTATTTTTTGCGTCTTTAAGTGTTTTTGTTAAACAATCAGGAATTCAATTTTTAATTATTATTCCATTTTTTTTCCTTCTAGCAAAACAGTATAAAACTTTTATTTCTTCTTCATCAATTTTATTTGTATTCACTTCTTTAATTTTTCTCATTTTTTACGGCTTATATGGTCATAACTTAATTTTAAATACTGTGTTTGGGTTAAACAATGGCAGTTCATTCACCAGACTTTATGACGTTTACAGCCACTTCTTCTTAAAGTATCAATTATTTATTGTGCTAGGAGTATTTCTTTCTTTCTACTTTTTAAAATCTGATAATAAAATTGAATTTCGTTTTTTGGGTTACATCACAGGAGCCTTATTTTTATTCGCTTTGATAACTAGTATAAAAGAAGGGTCTTGGATAAATTACTACAATGAGTTTGTTGTTATGGTTATCATTTCTACAGCAGTAGTAATAAATAAATTGTCGGCAATATATGATCAGTATAATGCAATTATTCGTAACTCTGCCATTATTTTTTGTCTATATATAATTGTTTTACTGCCAAATATCATTACTCACAAGTTATTTCACGAGCATTTAGGCCATATAAAAATGTCTCAAAATGAGTATGATAACAGAAAAAGAATTGCAAAAATATTAAACAACAACCTGAAACAAGGGCAATACTTTCTTGCTTTCGACAACCAAATTAACGCAATGCTTCCTCTAAAATGCGTAGTGCCTAATAAAGATATAGTTCCACTACAGTCAAAGTTTAACTACACAAACTTTGATGTTGCTTATAATAACAGGCATATAAAATATATTGTTTATCCAACCGATAGACCCTTTATGCAATTCATGGGACATCAATTTAGTTCCTTAAACCAAATGTACCATGATAAAGATTATGTAATTATAGAAAGCAGATAGCTTTACTCTTGTTTTTTCAGGAAGAAGAATGTTCCGTTTTCATCTGTTAAGTCCTGAATATTGCCGAACTTTGGTTTTTGAATTTTATTTTGTTTTGCTACTTCATTCAATTGATCTGAGATTTTTTCAATGGACAAACATTTATCTTTTGTTTTCAATAAGGAGTTAGAAAATACTCGGCTCAGTAATGAACTTTCATTTGTTCTTTGAGATTCAGCCGAACTCAACACTTGGGCCGACTTTAGTTTCCCTGCCCGATAATCACCACATTGTATAGGTTCATAAGCATCGCGCATAGCCAAATAAAACGAAGGTCCGGTCTCTGTAGCATCAGCAATTACTAAAGTATGTTTTAAACTCTTATATGTACTTAAATAACCTTTTAAATTTGATGTGCTGAAATAAGAATACTCATCCTTCTTAGAAGCATCAGTTGGTATCCAATATCCATTATTGTTGGTTATTAATCCGTGACCCGAATACCAAAGTAATAGGGAATTAATTTTATTTTGGGCAATTAAATCTCTCAACTCAATTGAAAAAAATCTTTCCATAGATTGTTTGGTCATATTTTTTCGCGTAATTATTGAGTCAACTATATAGCCCGAAAGAGAGTTTTTAACCATAACAATATCCTTGGAAACAGTTTCTAAGGACGGGAAATTATTGTAATTACTATTTCCTATAAACACTACCCATGTTTTCCCCATAGGGTTCAATTCATCTGTGGAAGATGCATCTCTTTCAATATCATATCTGGTAACTGATGTATTATCAAAAATATCAGTAATAACCACTTCTATAAACTCAATTGCTGTGGTGTTAATAGTAGTAGAAAATGAAGGATTAAGCTTAGTCATATCAAACGAGGCATTTTTATCATTTACACGAATTGACTTAATTTTACTTTCGTCCTTAGCTAATCCTTCAATAACTAAAATCATATTGTTTTGGGTTTGTAACAGTATTTTGCCTTTGTTTGCTTTTGGAATAACCAGTTCGCAAACAGGTTGGTTATTTTCGGCAGCCACTACTTTATAATCGTAAACCGCTCGGTTTCCAAATTCATCTTCTATACTTATGTTTAATAAGTTAGTATTCTTTAAGTCAACTAATAAACTAAACTCCGGATTAGAGTTATTTTTATCATAATCGGCTGTTTTGGAATTAATAGTTATAGCACTAATCTTGCTTTCATCTTTAATTCTCCCTTTAACAACAACACTGCTATTGTTTGTATAATAATATACAGTTGAACCATCAACAACACCTGGGCTTTGCAATATTAATTCCGGTTTGTTAGACTCTTTATGAGTAGTCTTATATGCCACCAAAGCAGCATCAAACTGAGACTTTATTTGCTTATCTTCAGGAGCCAAGCTTATAGCCTTCTTATATAAATCTAGAGCCTCTTCCACTCTATTCATATTGGCTAAAACCATAGCTTTTCCGGAATAAGCATAAGGTTGTTTGTCGTCTAAAACTATAGCTCTTGAAAAATCAGATGAAGCATTACTCCATTCGGCCTTTTGAGCAAATAAATTACCTCTCTCAATATATGCCTGAGCACTTTTTGGGTTAAGTGATATGGCTGTGTTGTATTCATTAATGGCACCATTAACATCGCCTTTCAGTTGTAGGGTTTCTCCCTTATAAAAGGCTATTTCAAAATCGTTAGGAGCAATTGATTCGGCCTTTTGAAAATATTGATTTGAAACATCCCACTGTTTAAATTTTGCACTGGTACGTGCAGGATTAATATAGAAAAACTTGTATTCCGATTTATTTAATGATTCTCCATACTTTTTATCTTTATTCAACCCTTTTATAGCTCTTTCATAATATTTTAGAGCATTTTCATGACTTCCCATACTATCAAGAGCTATACCTTTAAAAAAATTAGCATTAAAATCATTATTATCAATTTTCAAAGCAGCGTCAATATCATTTAGTGCCCCTGTAAAATCTTTAATTTTAATTTTGGCAAATGCCATTTGCCTATAGGCAATAAACGACTTTTTCTTATTTACAGTTAAGGTTGAATATTGATTAATACTTTCTTTATAATTTCCCAATTGTAAATTAATATCAGCAACTTTTTCTTGAACTTCTATATTATTGGGTGCTACTGTTAAGGCGTGTTTATAGTCTTCTAAGGCTTTGGGTAAATTATTTGACAGTTCGTAACATTGCCCTCTGTTGTATATAGCTTCAAAATTATTAGATTCACTGATTAAAACCTCAGAGAAAGCATTAATAGCTTCTTGATATTTTTTGTTTGACTTAAAATCTTCTCCTTTCTTTAATAAAGATTTATTGTTCTGACACAAAGCAGCAGTAGAAATAGTACAAAGAAACAAGAAACAATAGAATGAATATATTTTTTTCATGAATGGAGGGTTTTTATAAAGAATTTCGAATTAACAATAATTTATCATACTGCCATATACGATAAATCGTTTGTCAAAGTTACTAAAAAAATTAACTTTTTTTATGCGAAAAATAATAAAAATCCTATTTTTTATAGGAAAACATCAAAAGAGTAAGATTTATGCTGTTTTACAGTAGGCATACCACTGCATTCTCAATGAAATCCTCAAATTTTTATAAAATAACCTTTCAAACTCAAGCCTACTCCAAGAACTGTGAGCACTTTATTGGCTACATTCTTGGCATAACCTAAATACCACTTGTTTGAGATAGTTTGTCTGAGTTGTTCATCACTTGATTTCTCAGATATTAATCTTTCCTCGTTATACGAATCTTTTAAAGGTCTTTGACGTGACAAGCTAATTCCGGTGGTAAGAATTTTATAGGATTTAAAACCATTTTCGGTAAGTAATTTCTTAATAGTACTTTTTGAATAAAAGGTCAAATGTTCAGGATAAACAAAAATATCATACTCTTCTTTAAAGTTATATCTGAGATAGGCGTTATAATTAGGGGTAGTTAAATAAAACATGCCGCCTTTCCGAAGAAATTTATGGACGTTTCGAACTTCTTCAACCGGATTATTTATATGCTCCATTACCTCAAACGAAGTAATAACATCAAACTCTCCCGGCTCAAAAGTGTCAGATTCAAGTTTCCCTGCTTTCATTTTTAGGCCGTTTGATTCACAAATCTTAATGGCTTCTTGCGAGTATTCAGTTCCGTAAACTTCCCAGCCTCTCTTTTGCGCCTCTATTAAAAACCAACCTCTGCCGCAACCTATGTCTAACATCTTGTTTGTTTTACGGAAACGTTCAAATTCATCTAACAGTTTATTGTAATTTTGAACTGTTATGGGTGAAAAGTAACCTGTATCGTCAGCAGCATATGAGTACTGAGAGTAATAATTATTCAATTCATCCAGTGTGGGGATATTTTCCATAAAGGCAAGCCCACAAGATTGGCACTGTACAAGTTGGTGACGTTCGTAGTATCTTGGTAGTTTTTTTAACTTATCAGAATTGCAAATTAAACAGTGTTTATGCTTTGTCATATATGTATTTTTTGTTCACTCTTTCATATCATTAGAAACATGATAACCAAACAGAATTTTATGATAACATGAAGAATGATTAAATCATTGAAAAAACAAATATAGGTCTATTTTTAATACTCCCAAAAGAGGCTTTAATTTTTACTTTGTCAATAATCCTTAATTACTATTTGTATAAATTCAAACCTTTCTATTTATAGCACAATTTTTGTAGTGATTAAGTATAAGTTGGTTTAATAATTTATACAACCTAACCAATTTGCTTTAAATTTGTAATTATGGAAACTGTTGAAGAAAAGATAGTACTTGATATAGATGGTATGAACTGCTCAAGTTGTGCCTTGAGTATTGAAAAAAAACTAAATGAGCGCGGGCTAAAAAATGTACAGGTAAGTTATGCCAATGCCGAAGCGGTGTTTGTAAATCAAAGTAAGATTCCTTTAAAAAATATTGTTGATGATATTGAAAGTTTAGGATACCATGTTAAAACTAATCTCAATGAGATTGAAAAAGTTTGGTATAAAACCACTGAGGGGCGTTTTTATATAACCCTGCCATTTAGTGCCATACTGTTGTTACATATGGTTTTTCCAAATAGTATTTTAGGAAATTATTGGGTGCAACTTATACTTTGTTTGCCTGTTTTTGTGATTGGGTGGTTAAGTTTCGGGAAAAGTAGCTACTCATCGGTAGTAAACGGTACACCTAATATGAATGTGTTGATTATGATAGGCTCCAGTGCAGCCTTTATTTACAGTATTATTGGCATGTTTATTATGCCACATAGTCACCATATGTTGTTTTTTGAAACAACAAGCACCATCATTACTTTAGTTTTACTAGGCAATTTAATTGAGGAGAAAACAGTACAGCAAACTACAACAGCCATTAAAGATTTAACACAGCTTCAACCGCAAACAGCAAAGAAATTATACTTATACTTAGGCGAGGAAAAAACTGAAGAAATTGACTATAAAGATATAAAACCCGGTGATATATTATTGGTAAACTCGGGTGATAGGATTCCGGCCGATGGCGAAATTATTTGGGGTAGTGCTACCATAAACGAGAGTATGATTACAGGGGAAAACATACCTGTTGAGCGCAACATTAAGGGTCAAGTAATGGCAGGCACTATTTTAGAACATGGAAATATTAAAGTTAGAGTAACCAAAAGTAATGATGAAAGTGCTTTGGCGCAAATAATTGCATTGGTTAAAGAGGCACAACGCAACAAACCCGCCATTCAGAAATTAGGCGACCGTGTTAGTAATTTTTTTGTACCTGCAGTTATATTAATTGCCGCTATTACGTTTTTAATTACCTATTTTGTTTTACACAAAACTGTTGAAACAAGCTTAATTAATGCTATTGCCGTATTAGTAATATCATGTCCGTGCGCTATGGGCTTAGCCACCCCAACTGCCGTAATGGCCGGTTTGGGTAGGGCCAGTAAAAACGGAATGTTGATAAAAGGTGCTAATACTATGGAAACTCTGGCAAAAGCCAAATACATATTTTTTGATAAAACAGGCACCTTAACACAAGGAAATTTTAAGGTATCTAATCTAAGAAATTACTCAGGCATTGCTGAATCAGAAATACGAAATATTATTTATTCTATTGAACTGCACAGCAGTCACCCAATAGCTAAAGCATTATGTAAAAACTTAGAAAAGGATAGTAAAAAAATTGCATTAGAACATATTGAAGAGCATAAGGGCTTAGGGATGATAGCTACCGATTTGATGGGTAATAATTACAGATTAGGCTCCTTAAATTTGATGAAAGAAAAAAATATTGTATTTGAGGATACTAATTTTGACATTTATTTAAGCATTAACGGCAAGCCGGCTGTTGCTTTTTTTATTGAAGACGAAATTAAACAAGACGCAGCAGCCCTTATAAAAAACTTGAAAGAGCAACACTTTGAAGTGATTATGCTGAGTGGAGATAAAAAAGAAAAATGTATGCCCGTAGCAGAGAAGCTAGGGATTGAGAAAGTTTATTATAGTCAGTTGCCATCGCAGAAACTAGATATTTTACACGAATACTCGAAAAAAGATATTAGCGTTATGGTTGGCGATGGTATAAATGATGCACCTGCCCTAAGTGCTGCTCATGTTGGTATATCATTGAGTAATGCTTCTGAAGCTGCCATTAATGCTGCTCAAGTGTTGCTCATCAGGCCAAATCAAATGCTTGATGTATATGAGGTTATTAAAATGAGCAAGGCCACATTGCTGACCATTAAACAAAATCTTTTTTGGGCTTTCTTATATAACACTATTGCCATTCCAATAGCGGCTGCCGGTTATCTAAATCCTATGATTGGTGCTTTGAGTATGGCTTTTAGTGATGTTATCGTGATTGGCAACTCTATTCGATTGAAGTTCAAAAAAATTTAACACTCTATGCTGACCAAGCTTTTAAAACAAGGATTAAAGCCCTTCAAGAGAATTATACAGGAAGAAGCTTATAAAGAGTGGTTAAAATTATTTGATCAAATTCATGCCCAAACAAAATACCCTTTAAGGTTAAAGGCTTTAGGATTTAATTGGAATATACATCATGGCGATGCCTTTATAAATCAGTTTGAATCTATTTTTGTTCAAGAACTTTATTATTTTAATACTTCAAAGAAGCAGCCTTTAATTATTGATTGTGGCGCCAATATGGGTACATCTGTGTTGTATTTTAAGTCTGTTTATCCGGGGGCTGTAATTACCGCCTTTGAGCCTGATACCAAAATTTTTGAAATCTTAAAAAGTAATATTTCAGAAAATCATCTTAAAGATGTTCGACTAATTAATAAAGCAGTTTGGGTAAATAATGAACCTTTGTTTTTTAAAACAGATAAGGCTCAATCGGGCAGAGTTACAAAAGATGAAAATGCTGTTTTAACCGAAAGCGTAAGACTTAAAGATGTAATTACCGAATATGATGAAATAGATTTCCTGAAGCTGGATATTGAAGGAGCCGAAGTTGCAGTTATGAAAGACATACAGCATGATTTATATCGAATAAAGCGTATTTTTATAGAATATCATAGTTATATTAATACCAAGCAAAGTTTATCGGACTTGTTAACTATTTTAGAAAACAATAAATTCAGATATTATATTCAGGGAAATCAAATAAACCGGCCTTTTGAGAATACCACGGTGGAAAGTGAAATGGATTTAACGGTTGATATTATAGCCATTCGGAAGGATTAATCAGTAATTCAAGACTAAAAGGTATAAACTTCATGAATTATTTTTTCTTCATTTTCCCAACACAGAAGCTCTGAGGCTTCTTTGATATTCTGCAACCACTTCTTATAAGTGTTTGATGAAGTATCAATACTATTAATGGCCTCGGCCACCTGGCTTGCAGTTACCGAATTTATCAAAAGACCAAAATTAAACTGATGATAAATTTTTTCAATTTCAACTAATTTACTGGCAATAACAGGTGTACCACACAAGAAATAATCAAATAATTTATTTGGGAGGCTATATCTGTAATTCATATTATTATCCTTATCTAAAGTCAAACCTACATCGGCTGCAGCAGTGTATTGCACAAGTTGCCCATAGGGCAGCTTGCCCATAAATACCACTTTTTCTTCCAATTTCAACCTACCAACCATTTGTTTTAAATCAGGAATGGCATCGCCCGAACCTATAATGTACAAAACAGTATTATGGCAGTATTGCATAGCTTCAACAGCTTCTTCTCCTCCCCTGCTTACATTAATTCCGGAGCCTTGTAAAATTATTATTTTTTTATTGGTGGGTAATTGCAATTTAATGCGCAGCATTTCTTTTGTATCAAAACTTAATTGTTTCTTCCTTGGGAAATTGCGCAATACGTTTACTTTAACATGATACTTTTTTTCATATATCTCGGCTATCGACTTATTTACGGTAAATACATTTTGTAATTTAGGAAAAATAAAGCGCTCCACCATTAACCATATTTTCTTTTTAATTGGATTGTTTTGCAGCTCAGGAACTTCTGTATAATACTCATGCGAGTCGTACACCAATTTAGAACCTTTTATTTTACTAATTAAAAAGTTAGGCAACAAAGTGTCCAAATCATTAGCCACTAATACATCAGCCTTAGTAAACAACAAGTATATAAATAAACGAACATGATATTCGGTATAAAAGGCAACCCCTTTGTTAAAAAAAAGCCTCATACGGTGATTTTTAAACTGAGGAACTTCCAAACTATTCTCCAATAAGCGTCCTACCAACAAAATATCATAATTCATATTTTGTAGTGTTTGTGCAACTTTCAGCACACGTTGATCGGTTGCCAAATCGTTGGTTACGCTTAATATTACTCTTCTTCTCAAAACAAGGTAAATATAGCCTAAAACGAATTTTTACGCCTAAATATTTTATCCGGTTTTTAACAATAGACACTTAATAACATATTATTTTGTATTACAAAAACCGTTTATTATGTGCGTAATTTTGAATATGCTTTCAATACACGAAAATTACTCATTAAAAGCTTACAACACTTTTGGGGTTGAAGCCAAGGCTCGTTATTTTACTACCATTAAAGGTATGGAAGAACTGAATGAACTTCTACAAACAAATATCTTTAAAACACAAAAACATTTGGTATTAGGAGGAGGAAGTAATATTTTGTTTACCGGCAATTTTGATGGTTTGGTTATTCATAATGAGCTTAAAGGAATTGAGTTAACGAAATTTAATGACGAAGAGTACATTCTAACTGCGGCTTCGGGCGAAATATGGCATGAGGTAGTGATGTTTGCCCTCAAAAATAATTTGGGCGGATTAGAGAATTTAAGCCTAATCCCCGGAACCGTTGGTGCAAGTCCTATTCAAAACATTGGTGCTTATGGTGTTGAAATTAAAGATGTATTTTACGCTCTGCAAATGATAGAGTTGGCCACCGGAAAGTTGAGCACTTTGCACAAAGATGAGTGTGAATTTGGATACCGTGACAGTTTTTTTAAAAAGGCCGGAAAAAATAAATATTTTATCTTGAACGTTAGCTACAGACTAAGCACCAAGCCCGTATTAAATACTAGTTATGGCGCTATAGAGGCCGAACTGAGCAAAATGAATGTGAAGACCAATATTAATAGTATTAGCCAAGCGGTGGTCAATATCAGAAGCAGTAAGCTACCTAATCCTAAAGATTTAGGTAATGCGGGCAGTTTCTTCAAGAATCCCACCATTAGCTTGGAGCAGTATCAACAGTTAAAAAACGATTTTCCTGATTTACCGGGCTATCCGGTTAATGAGCACACTATTAAAACTGCAGCCGGCTATTTAATTGAGAAATGTCATTTAAAGGGTTTTCGTTTGGGCAATGTAGGCATACACGAAAAGCAGGCACTTGTCATTGTAAACTATGGGCAAGCAAGCGGAAAAGAAATTTTCGATTTATCGGCCTTAGTTATTGCAAAAGTAAAACAAACTTTTGGTATTGAACTAGAAAGAGAAGTGAATATTTTGTGAGCGATAAAACAATAATATTTTTTAACCGTGAACAGTTTCTTTTTTTCCGTACTTAGTAATAATGCTTGCCTCAAAATCAAGAAATTCCTGCCACCTTTTATCTACATCTATTCCATTGGCATATTTTTTGGCAAACTTAATAAACAGGGTATAATGATTAGCTTCACTAATCATTAGTTGATGATAAAATTCGGCTAATTCTTTATCCTTTATATTTTCAGACAATACTCTAAAACGCTCACAACTGCGGGCTTCTATCATTGCAGAAAAAAGTAATTTATCAACCAATACAATGTTTCTTTTGTGTCCTCTGCGAACAAAATTGTACAGTTCATTTACATATTCATCTTTTCTCTCAAAACCTAAATTAAGATTCCGTTTCTTAATAATTTCGTGAACCATTTTAAAGTGTTCAAGCTCTTCCTGTGCCAAGTCGAGCATAGCATTCACCAAGTCGGGGTATTCAGGAAAATTAACCGTAAGCGATATCGCATTTGAAGCAGCCTTTTGTTCGCACCAAGCATGGTCAGTAAGTATTTCAGGAATATTCTCTTCTACAATATTTACCCATCTTGGATCGGTTGGTAATTTTAATTTAAGCACTTGTAATATTATATATCAAAATTAATGAATATCTTGTTAATTTAAATCCCACAAATTATAAAGGGTATCAATATATTTGTTTTCTTCTTTAGAAATTCTATTATCAGCTTTAATTAGCTTAAAGGCACAATTAATTAATTTATTCCTTTCTTCAATGGTTGATTGCCAATAAAAATCGTTCGCTACTTTTTCAAAATGTTCCATGTACAACTCACGTGGTAATGTACTCAATATTCTGTTTTGAACTTCAAGATTAACTAATGAGCGATGATTTTCTTTAATGTATTGTGACACTACCTTTTTTTCAGTGGCATCAAAATATCCGTCAACCTCACTTAAAATAACCAATATATGATATCCGGCAATAGCTTTATCTATTTCCATGTTGTTTTGTTTAATATTATCGAGCAATTTAGCAAAAAATAATTTGTTATCAAAAAAAATAATATGCTAATATTGATATCTAATTTTTAGAGAAATGATTGATAATTAATTCCGATAATTCAACTCCTATTCTTTCTTGCGCCTCAACAGTGGCAGCTCCTATATGAGGGGTTAACGAAATTTCGGGGTGCTTTAATAAATTAAGGTCAGGTTTAGGCTCATTCTCAAAAACATCTAAGGCTGCGTGTGCAATATGACCACTGTTTAAGCCTTCAATTAAGGCCTTTTCGTCTATTACTCCTCCACGAGAAGTATTAATTAAACAAACTCCTTTTTTCATTTTAGCAATTTCTTCTGCACCAATCAGCTTGCCTCCGGGAACATGAAGAGTAATAAAATCACTTTTTGATAATACCTCATCAAAACTCAAACATGGTAATGTTACTTTAGGTTTCTCCACTATACCTTCAATATCCAAAATAAGCTCTATTTTTTCACTAAAAGGTGAGTTAAACATCACTTTCATACCTATGCCTAATGCTATTTTGGCTACCGCTTGACCTATACGCCCTGCACCAATAATACCAATAGTTTTACCTTTTAATTCAACCCCTTTGGCATATTTCTTTTTAAGCGACTCAAAACTATCATGTCCATGTTGAGGCATTTGTTTGTTACTGTCAAACAAGAAACGATTTATTCCAAACAAATGAGCAAAAACAAGCTCGGCAACAGATATAGATGAAGCGGCAGGAGTGTTACACACGGTTATTCCTTTGCTTCGCGCATATTCCACATCAATATTATCCATTCCTACGCCTCCACGTCCAATGAATTTTAATCCGGGACAAGCGTCAATGAGGTCTTTTCTAACCTTTGTGGCCGACCTAACGGTTAATACCTGGTATCCTTCTTTGTTAATTGTTTCTATCAGCATTTCTTGCGGCACTTTTGTGGTACATATTTCAAACCCTTTTGCCTCAAGCATTTTTTTACCTATTTCATCAATTCCATCATTTGCCAATAATTTAATTTTTTGCATAAATTTATATGAAGTATTTAGTTAATATTAAAATTTTAGGAAAGTTATAAATAGCAGTAGGTTCAAGCAATTAACAAGATTACCCATTGGTTTTTTCAAAATGTTGCATTACATCAACCAAAGCCTGAACACTTTCTAACGGCAAGGCATTATATAACGATGCTCTGTACCCCCCTACATCACGGTGACCACGTATTCCGCTTAATCCTGCTTCTTTAGCCATTTTATCAAAAATTGGTTCTAACTCAGGTTTATCCATAATAAATGTAACATTCATATTACTTCTATCATCAATTGCGGCAGTGCCTTTAAATGCTGAGTTTCTGTCAATTTCGGTGTAAAGCAAATTGGCTTTTTTATTATTAATATTTTCAATATGTTTAATACCACCATTATTTTTAAGCCACTCCATGGTTAACATAGAAACATAAATTGGAAAAACTGGAGGTGTATTATACATTGAGGCTCCTTTAATATGAACGTTATAATCAAGCATTGACAACATTTTGCGCTCGGTTTTTCCTAAGATACTTTTTCTAACAGCAACCATGGTAGTACCTGCCGGACCCATATTTTTTTGGGCACCGGCATATATCAAAGCAAAATCATTCCCGTTTACCTCTCTACTAAATATATCGCTGCTCATATCGCACACCAAAGGCACCGATGTTTTTGGAAACTTTTTTATTTGTGTGCCATAAATAGTATTGTTACTGGTTATATGAAGATAATCTAAATCGGTAGGAATAGTATAATCTTTAGGCACATAGTTGAAATTTTTATCTTCGCTTGATGCAATAACTTCGGTAGAACCGATAATTTTTGACTCTTTTATGGCTTTACTTGCCCAAACTCCGGTGTTTACATAACCCGCTTTACCATTGGTTCTTAATAAATTGTATGGAACCATTGCAAACTGTAAACTAGCTCCTCCTCCTAAAAACAATACTTCAAAATCATCGTCTAAATGAAGCAACTCTTTAACAAGTGCACGTGCATTTTGAATCACAGCTTCATAGTTCTTACTACGGTGCGAAATTTCTAATAAAGAAAGATTTAAATTATCAAAATTAATGCAAGCATTTGCTGCTTGTTGTAATACTTCTTGAGGTAATATGCCCGGTCCGGCACTAAAATTGTGAACTTTTGTCATGATTAGTTATTTTTCTGCTAAGTTATAAAATTTGTAACTGATATAGTGTTTAATTTATTGTAAATCGTACCAATCTCTTCTTCGGGTTAGTTTCAAATCCTGTAAAATACTTGATTTTACGTTAATATCAATAGAATAGCTTTTTCTGAAACCAAAAGGAACCATATTGAGCCTTATTTCCCAACAATGTAAATCTCTATAAACATTGATATCGGTATAGGTAAATTGTTTTTGTACCAAATCGTAATTGGAGCTAAAGCCTATTTTCCAGCTATTAGTAACATTAAAATCACCGTTAAAAGCAATGGTTTGTGTTGTTGTAGTTTTAAACCCCGGACGGTTGTAAATGTAATTATAGCTAAGGTTTAGTGTCCATGGAATGTTAAAATCAATATACTGGTATCTATATCGGTTAATTTCATCTAATTCCTCTTTTTCCGCATATTTTGATTCGGTTTTTGGCTTGGCCTGCTTACTTTTGAGGTTAACAATAACTGAAGCGCTCATAGTGGTTAAACGAGCCGGTTGGTTAGCTTGATTAATCATCATTTCATTTACTCTACGTCCGCTATTTGGGTCTAACCTGTATGGATCAGCAACTGCATTAACGTTTATGCTGATAAATTGTACGGGGGCGGTTCGCATATTAATGGCAAATGGGGCTAAATTAAAGGAGTCGGCCAACACATCATATCTTGAGTCGAGACTGAGGTTTTCAAAAATCTTAATTTTCTTAAATCCGCTTATGGTGTCTTTTTCAGATTTCACTTTCATCTCTAAATTATTTACCAACCCAAAATTTACATTCCCTGACTTACGCATAGAAGGTACTCCAAATAATGAACCTTCAAAAATACTATAAGGAACTGCTACATTGCCGGAAGGCATAATAACAGTTTGATGGCCGCTTAAACCCGGATTGTAGGTAAAGCCTACATTAGGAGTTACTACATGGCGTATAGCTTTTATTTTTGAGGATTTAAACTGATACATTCCATACACAATAGTCCGAAGCGATACATTAAGATTTAAATCTTTAGCTCTTGAAAATTTATGCATTGTGTCAACAACAAGTTGATTAAGTTCAGTATCAAAAGATTTTCGAACCGACTGTAAATACCACGACTCCGAATAAGTTGCCGAGGGACTTAAAGTAAAATATTTAAGTAGTTTTATGGAAGTGGTTAATGGAATGATATGATTCATCCCTTTGTTGATATCTCTACTCCAATTTACTTTGTTTCGATACAAAAGTGTGTCATAAGTTGATATCTGCGCTTTAGTGGAATTGGTGTAAGTTAAACCAATATCTTCATACCACTTGTTAGAACCTACCTTATTTTTTCGTTTAAAAGGATAAAATCTATTAACTGCATAGGTCAATTCAGGAGCACTAATATCGAATTTATGGGTTGAAGTGTTTTGCGATTGTCGTGCACTAACGGTTAAATTACTATTGGCAAACGATTTATTGTATTGAATTGATGATTGGAAGGTATTGGACAAAATGTCCATTGCATTAGTGGCATTTAACTTATTGTAGCTGCTTGTACCAAAGTTTACATCAGCACTAAAACGTCCGGTCGGATTGGCTTTTGCATCCTGAGCATGATTCCAACGAACAAAAAAATCTTTTCGTTTTTCATAATTCGGGAAACCCTCTTCGCCAAGTTTAAACACAGCATACCCCAAACTCATGTTTCCATTATATTTATACCTTTGAGCGTATTGACTTTCGGTGCGTAATGCCCAACTGCCACGGGTATATATATCGCCACGTAACATTAAATCTATATGTTCATTAATCCCGGTATAATATCCGCCATCTTTTAAAAAGAAACCATAATTATTGGCTTGCCCGTATGTTGGTAACAATATTCCTTTAGCTTGACCTTTTTTATTAGGAAAAAAACCGAAAGGTACGGCTAGGGGTGTGGGAATATCAGCTATAACCAAATTAGCCGGACCTGTTACTATTTTATCATCGGGTATTACTTTTAATTTACTTAAGGAAAAATAATAATGCGGGTGCTCTAAATTACATGTAGTGTAACTACCATGCTGCATGTAGGTTACATCATTACTATCTTTCTTTACGCTCTCCCCTCTTAAATAGCTTTCGCCATCAATGGTTGTTACTTCTTTTATTTTTCCTTTTTTTGTTTTGGTGTTATAAATGATGTGTTTTGATTTAAAGTTTTGACTTCCATCTGTAAAATCAGGATCATCAATAGTTTTGCCGGTGGAGTCTTTAATCCCCTGAGCCATAACAATGTTTTTTTGCTGATCAATAGATATTTCACCTGCTTTCAAATTTACTTCTTCATATTCAACCTCAGCTTTTCCATACATATAAACTCTTTGACTGTCAATATCAAAAACAATACTGTCAAGAGCTTGATATTTAACTTTTTCATCAAGGGCATTTTTTGAAACTTTAAGGCTATCTTTTTTTATAGGCCGTATTTTGGCACTATCATTTTCCACTAATGAATCTACTTTAAGTGAATCATTAAAGCCTTGATAATGTTGAACAGAAGGGTATGATGCCCATACAGAGCATAATAATAGCAATACAAAACATACTGCTAATACAGGATATTTCAGTTCAAATTTCAGATCTAATAAATTACGTTACAAATTTAACTAAATAGCCACAAGAATATTTGTTCTTGTGGCTATCTTTAACATGATTTTATAAATAGCTTATTAACTATTCTTTAACCACCTTTGTAGTAGTGCTTTCTGAGCCATTGTGTATTTGTAAAAAATAAATTCCGCTACTTAAGCCTTTTAAGCTAATAATTGATTTATTTTGACGGATATCCTTAGTGGTTACTTTTTGGCCTATAAAGTTATAAAGCTCAGCCCTAACCGATGAATTATCTTGATAATCAGGAATACCAATGGTAATTTCATCAGTAGCAGGATTAGGATAAACCGTAATATTGTTTGAAGCAATATCTTTAACCGAACTCAAAATATCAATAGTATTTAAAACATTATTAGTTATTATTGGAGCATTAAAATCAAAGTAAATATAAGCTTTATTATTAATTTGCGTGCCTAAAGGTAAGTTGTTGGCTAGTTTAACTTTAAACTTAACCAAACCATGACTGGCAGGTTCGTTTGAGATACTATCGGCTAAATTGATATTGTTAAAGTTAAATTTTACTATTCTATCGCTCAACCATTGCGGAGTCATACTATGGCTACTTAACAAAATTTCCATGCTTTCAGGAATAATTACAGCGTCTAAAGTATCAATTATACTCACATTAATAGCCGGTGCATTTCCGGTGTTTTGAAAATGTATGGTATAAGTCAACTCTGTTTGACTTGGCGGTATTACGCCATTATTACCCACTCCTTTTGGCGAAACTTCTTTCATATTAGGGTCTAACGAATTAACTACCGGAACACAATAGGTGTAGTTGTTATTGGCCGGGTTTACATCATTATTAGGAATATTAGAAAATGTAGAAAAACACAAGGTATCGCCAATGTTCACAGTGGTGTCCGGGGTCAGGTGTACATGAGCAGTCATGCTGTTCCAAAAACCGTTACTTCCTAAATTATTTAATGCACTGTATGACCAAATTAATGTATCGCCACTAATGCTGTTGGGAGGATTAATGCTTAAGATGGGGTTGTAGGTTACTCTACTATCTAAAACTAGTTTTAACCATCCTGAAACAGTATCGCAACCTACATTAAATGCATGCGGAAACAACAAAAATGGAACACCGGGGCGTACAGTTCCGGTTGAACCGGTGCTAACACTTACATCAACATTGGAAGTACATTGTAAAGTAAAGTCAAGATTGTTAAGCGGGAATGGAGAATTAAAATCAAAATAA
Source organism: Bacteroidia bacterium (assembly GCA_020845635.1). Taxonomy (GTDB): domain Bacteria; phylum Bacteroidota; class Bacteroidia; order UBA4408; family UBA4408; genus CAIKXD01. Next base: position 32,495 of record JADLFI010000034.1, on the reverse strand, counting down.
TAAACTGCCGGTGAACATTGATTAGGATATGCGAAAGGTAACATTGGGTTTGAATAAGTTATATAACCATTGTTCAAATATGATTTTTGAACTTTTATATTAAACAGCCCCTCGTTTCCGGCATTAAAATTATAAAAAGGCCCTGAAGAATTATTAGAATAACTACCATTAACACTTATATAGTAGTATGACTGAAAATAATCATCGCCCAAATTATATGTGCAATCGTTATTGTTGTCAATATAAATTCTTCCGTTCAAATCTCCATATTCGCAAGGGTTAATTACTGGCACCTGATAAAAGTAAGCAACGTTATCTATAGAGTCTAAACCATTTTTTAATTTTATTGGTGAAGGAAAAAAATCGGCAGTTCCCTGAATTAATGTCATATAATCAGGCACAAAGGGCATCATATTAAAAGGCTGAAAGCTAAGTATCCAAGGGTTTTGCCCGGTGTTGTTTATTTCTATTGAAAGAAGATTATTAGTTCCGGCATCTTTAACTAAAAGGGTATCGCCAAGGTAAGAATTGTTTATGGTTACATTATACATTAAATTTCCCATTGTTCCACATAGGGTTGAATCATGATATCCATTAAAATTCATTTCGGCAAAAATATCGCCTTGTTGAAAAACTTGCGAAAAGCCTCTGAAAGAAATAAAAAGAAAAAAAACAAGTATTAGTTTTTTCATATTGTAAAGATTTAGAGAGTGTATAAATAAGTACGAAGAATCAAATAAAGATGTTAGACAACTCTATTTTTTTTCTAAAACTTTTCATTTTAGTTTGAATATTAAGTCTGCAATTACGATAAATCCTAAAAGTAGTAATATTTTACAAAAGATACTTCAAACCAGTAGTGGCAGTAATAAATTTCTGATTAATTCTAGAACAAAGGGTGTAAAACAAAAGTTCATAACCTCATAAAATGCAAATGGTAGAGCCTTTCTATAACGATTAAAATTCCGAACAATACGTACATCAAAACCATATTGTTTACATAATTTAGTTAGATAAACGATACCTATTCTAAAAATTATTAAACTGAAAATCAATATTTTAAAAAATATTTTAGTACTATGTATTGCATAATACTAACAAATACATATATCTTTGCATCGTCAAGTATTAAAAGAATTAAAATGATAAATATAGAAAACAATAAAGCTCAAATGCGTAAAGGCGTATTAGAATTATGTATTTTAGCTGTGCTTGCCGAGGGCGATGCATATCCCTCAGAAATAATAGCACGGTTAAAAGAAACCAAACTTCTCATAGTAGAGGGTACACTCTATCCCCTTCTTACGAGATTAAAGAATGATGGAGTACTAAGTTATCGCTGGGAAGAATCAAGCAGCGGTCCGCCACGTAAATACTATAAACTTACCGAAGAGGGAAATGCATTTCTAAAAGAACTTAACACCTCTTGGCAAGAACTGGTAGAAACTGTAAGTAAAACCACTAAAAATATTAATTCTTAAAACTAAAACCATGAACAAAACATTTACCATAAATATTAGTCAAATTGTATTTCATATTGACGAACAGGCTTATGATATTTTAAGCAACTACTTAAATACTATTAAAAGCTATTTTAATAACAACGAAAGTAAAGACGAGATTTTAGCCGATATTGAAGCAAGAATTGCCGAAATATTTTCGGAGAAGCTAAATAATAATAAGCAAGTTATTAACGTAGCAGATGTAAACGAAATGATTGCCATTATGGGTAATCCGGAAGTATTTAAGAATGATGACGAATATACATCAGATAACCGAAACAAACACACACAACAAGGTGAAGGTTCTATTGGAGAAACAAAAAGACCTAGAAGAATATTTAGAGACAAGGATGACAAGGTGTTTGGTGGTGTTTGTAGCGGAATTGGTGCATATTTTGGTATTGACCCAATTTGGTTACGGTTAATTTTTGCAGGTTCCTTTTTTATTTTTGGTACAGGCTTTTTGTTTTATATTGTTTTATGGATGATTATTCCTGAAGCAAAAACCACAGCCGATAAACTTGAAATGAGGGGTGAAAAAGTTAATATAAATAATATTGAGAAAAAGCTAAAGGAAGAAATGGAAGACCTAAAAAGTAGGTTTTCAAATAATGAAGGAATTAAGGCAAGTGGCAATTCTTTTCGTGAATTTGTAAGAAATAGCGTTGCTGTTTTAGAACAATTAATGATAGGTTTTGGGCGCTTACTGGTTAACTTTATAGGAGTAATTGTTCTTTTTGTTGGAATTATATTATTAATAGTGTTGCTCTCCGGAATTTTCGGTAATGGCAGTATTATAAATATTAATAATAGAGGAATAAGCTCCATGGATGTTAATGAGTTTTTATTAAGTATATTTAATGCACCGTGGCAACTTACTCTGAGTAAATTCTCCTTGTTTCTGTTAGTTGGTATTCCAATATTAATGATTATTTACAAAGCTCTAAAATTAATATTTAAGACAAAAGTAAAGAATAATTGGGTTGGAGCTATAGCTGCCGTACTTTGGATAATAGGTTTAGCCACAAGTATATATCTAATATCTGACATTTCGGATGAGTTTAGACATACCAATAAAGTAAAAGAAACATTTAGTTTACATGACACAACCATCAACACTTTATATTTAAACCTACCCGACAACTTTGATTGGAATACTAGTGATGAGGATTTAGATGAAGATGTTCGGCTCAATTACAGAAACAACAATTGGTTTTTTAGGTTAAATAACAGAAAAGGGCTAAGCTCACAAGTTCCTACTATTGATATTCAAAAAAGCAATACTGATAGTTTTCAATTGGTTGTAACTAAAATAGCCAAAGGAAGAAATAAGAAAGATGCTATGTTAAATGCCGATGCACTTTCATATCAATACAATATAAAAGATAGCATAATTGTTTTTAACCCCTATTTTGAACTTCCTTCAGAACCTAAGTGGCGAGCCCAACGAATGAAAATTGTTATAAAAATCCCGGAGGGAAAATCAGTGTTTCTTTCAAATAAAATAAGGCCTTTAATTTATGATATTGAAAATGTAAGTAATACTTATGATGGCGATATGGTTAATCATAAATGGACCATGCGCCCAGAAGGTTTAACTTGTGTTGATTGCGGAAGTATTAATGGTTTTGAAAGGAAAAAAGATAATAATAACGATGAAAATGAATAATGAATAATGTGTAATTAACCTAAGAAAAACCATTACACCTCAACCCATAAAAACAATAGCCCCCAATATTTAAATATTGGGGGCTATTGTTTTTAAAATACTCTATAGAGTTTATTTCTTTATTAGTGGCTGAGTAGCAGATATATGTGTACCAACAAGTTTAATATTATAAACTCCCGCGGCCAAATTCTCAACATTTATGTTTATTGAATTTTTTCCATTAACCAGGTTCAATGGCTGTTCCAAAACAATTTGACCTAAACTGTTGTAAAACAATATTACCGCTTCGTCATTTTGATTGGCCTGAATTGTAATTAAGCAATTATTGGCTACAGGATTTGGGAAAATACTCAAAGTATTGTCTAATTTCTTCGTAGTTAATCCCACGGTAGTTACTGTATATGGGGCACTGGTACTTGAACATCCATTGGAATTATATACTGTAACCGTATAGTCGCCCGGAGTATCGGGAAACAAACTTTGTAAAGTAGCACCCGGTATTGGATTACCATTTAAATTCCATTGATAAGCATCTGCCACGGTTGACTGAATTTCAATTCCGCTTGGTGAGATAATAGGTACAGTAGGATTAGCATTTACAGTAACTAATATAACATCACTTGCCGAACAACCGGCAACAGTACCGGTTACAGTATAACTGGTTGTTGAATTTGGTGAGGCAATTGGATTTGAAATATTTGGATTATCTAATCCGGTAGCCGGTGACCATGAATAATTACTACCGCCATTTACTGATAATTGTACGCTTTGTCCTTCACAAATTTCCAAATCAGGCCCGGCCGAAATGGTTGGTGAGGCTACTGTTACCGTAACCTGATCGGTGGCTGTACAGCCGTTGGAAGTAGCTGTTACAGTATAAGTGGTTGTTGAAGACGGGAAAGCTAAAGGATTGGATATATTTGGGTTGTTCAAACCTATAACCGGACTCCATGAATAAGTGATACCTCCGGTGGCATTAAGTTGTGTAGAAGCACCGGAACAGATAGTTACATCGTTTCCTGCATCAATATTAAGAGTATTAACAGTAACAACAACCGATGCTATTGAGGAGCAAGTTCCATTAGTTACCTGAACGGTATATGTTGTAGTGGTACTGGGTGATGCGATAGGATTGGCAATTGTAGTGCTGCTTAAACCGGTAGCCGGTGACCATGAATAACTTTGTCCACCTGAGGCGTTTAGTTGTACTGAACTCCCTAAGCAAATAGTTTGATTAGCGCCTGCATTGGCAATAGGCATGTCATATACTGTAATATATCCATTTAAAGTTAAGGTATTACTGCCATTTGCATTTATGGCTGTTAAACTAACGTTGTATGTTCCGGGGGTGTTGTAGCATATATTACTTGGATTTTGCACTATACTTGATGTTACAGAGGCGCCAGGGAATGACCAATTCCATGCTGTTGGATTATTTGAGCTTGCATCGGTAAAGCTAATACATGAGCCAACACAAATGGCTGTGTTTGATGCTGTAAAATTAGCCAGAGGACCAGAGCCCTGATTAACTACGTTAATATAACATGTTTGAGTCTCAGTATCACTACCGGCCGAGTTGCTCGCTGTTAAGGTTACTTGATAACATCCGGGAGTATTGTACTGTATATTGGAAGGATGTTGTAAAGTGCTTGTTGCCGGTGTGGCACCTTGAAAACTCCAACTCCATGAACTTGGCGAATTAGTTGATAAATCAGTAAAATTTACTGTTTGTCCGGTAGTAATATTGAAAGTATTGGCGGTGAATGCAGCCACAGGAGGTAATATGGCCGATGAAACATTTACATAGCAGGTTACTGTTTTGCTATCATTACCAAAAGCATTGGCAACTGACAGCGTTACTTGATAACAACCCGGGGTGTTGTATTGAATATTAGTTGGATTTTGTACTGTACTTGTAGCCGGTACACCTCCCGAAAATTGCCATGTCCATGAGGTAGGTGAGTTAGATGATAAATCTGTAAAATTAACGGTTTGGCCAACGGTAATATTTAATGGGTTTCCAATAAAATTGGCAACAGGTGCAGCACCTGTACCACATATACTACTATGTGATCCTAAATATGTAGTTGTGTTTTGGGCAAATACATCCCATTCGTTTTGAGCATCGGGCCAATAAGTGTTTGGTCGGTCAACAGTGTTTTTTCTCACTAAGGTAAATTCGGCTGTTGAGCCGGAGCCTACTTGCCAGGCGAATCCGGGATCTTCCCCTAAATTTCCTATTTTATCAATGACAATACCATTCTTTTTCAAAACAATTGCATCATTTCCATCAAAGAAAGTAACATTAGAAGTAACATCTGAATTATTTATAATACCACTGAGGCTAGCGCCTGCATTTGTAATTACATAAACATCGTGCGAGGCAATAGTACCGGAAAGGTTTAAAGAATAAGTGGCAGTGGGACTGCCATTCGAATAGGTTTGAACTGAGTATCCGCTTAAGTTCTTAGCGGTTGAAGAAGCATTATAAATCTCTAATGCTTTATTGGAACCTGTTCCTTCTATATACTCGCTAAAAAACAATTCGTCACAAGCTGTTGTGGCGCCCACATTAACGTAGCAAGGACGAGTAAAAGTATTTGAACCGCAAGCGTTAGTTACTGTAAGAGTTACATCATAACAACCTCCATTTACATTATACGAAATTCCGGTTGGGTCCTGCAATGTACTTGTTGAAGGTGTAGCTCCTTGAAAACTCCAACTCCAAGATGTTGGGAAGTTAGCTGAATAATCATAAAAATTAAAAGTTACTCCAGAAATATATTCACCCCCAAAATAGGCAACCGGAGGTATGCATGTAGCATTGCTAATGGTTATTGTATAATCTTCTGTTTCTCCACTTAAAAAAAGCGTACAAGGATCAGTCGGGCCATTGTTGTTTCCGGCAAGACGGCTTCGTACCCTCATTCTGGTTTGTCCTATTACTGCATTGTTTGGAACAGTAATGTTGATTTGACTAGTAGTGTTAGGAGTTGAACTTGTTGCTACCTGATACCATTCACTAGAAGAAAAAGTACCATCACCATTCCAATCAAACCATGCAGATATTATATTCTGGCTGGTTGTGGTTACACCTAATATGTATGTTTGATTACGAAGTAAAGTACCGGTAGTACTTCCGGAAGCTGGCCACAAAGTATAACCCAAACCATCAAGTCCGTTGCAGCCTGTGCCTAAATTCATTAAAGTTGAATTTAACAAATAAACATCATCAATTGCATCGCTGCTGATACAACCTACTCCATGCAAATTAGTTTGGCAATAAGGAACAGTGCCACCCCCTGTGCTAATGTTTACGGTATAATCTTCTGTTTCTCCGTAAGTATAATTTGTACATGGATCCATGGATGGTGTACCAAAAACACATCTAACCCGCATAGTTGTTGAACCAGTTAGAGCTGTACCGGGCACCGTAAAGTTAATGGAAAGATTTTGAAAGCCTGATGAGCTTTGCACTTCTCCTAGTTTTTCACCCGCGTCATTAAAATCTCCATCTTGATTATAATCAATCCATACAGCATAATAATCTGTAGAATATGAACCGGACTGAATATTTATTACATAGGAAGTATTAGTGCTTAGAGCTGTTGACAAATAGGTGTAATCATTATAATTAGGTCCGGTAGTTGAGCCTGTATTTTGGTTATTAATAGTCCCTAACGAAACACCGTTAATATAGTCGCCCCCGGTTGTTCCGCTTGATGGATTTGGAATACAATAAACAGCAGTGTTGCTTTGAATTTTCACCGTATAGTCTTCTGTTTCACCATAAGTATAGGCTGCACACGGATCCATAGGGTTTGTAGAATATGAACATCTTACTCGCATGATTAAATTTCCGGTAGTGAGTCCTGAAGGAACAACAAAAGCAAGACTTAGCGTTTGGTTAGCTAAGGTAGAACTTACCAAACCCAAATATTCATTGGCATCATTAAAATCGCCATCATTATTGTAATCTATCCAAGCTGCGTAATTATCATTACTATAAGTTCCTGAAGTTATGTTTAGTACATAATTATTCCCCGGAATAAGAATTGGTTGCCAGGCAGTATTTGAAGTATAATCGCTATAATAAGGTGCCGAACTATTAGGACCAGTTACTGCTGTTACACCCGCTAATTGAATTTGTTGAATATAATCGCCCGATGAGGTCCCTACTGAATAAGTAGGAATACAATACATAGAAGAGCCACCGCTTATATTTACATTATAATCTTCGCACTCTCCAAATGCAAAGGCGCCACAGGGGCTTGTGTTTGCAACATTAAAGGCTGTCAAAATACGCATTCTGGTTTGTCCGGTTAATGCTGTAGCCGGAACTGTAACCGAAAAATTTACTATTTGCCCGGCCAAGGTGGTGTAGTATTCTCCAATATCTTCACCCGAATCAGAAAAATCTCCATCTTGGTTAAAATCAATCCAAATATGAAAAGTCTCGGATGAACTTATAGGAACATAAGTTCCGGCCGTTATAGTTCCGGAGTAAGTACTTCCTATGGTTAATGTTGGAACAGTATAACCCGAATTGTAATAGGTATAATATGGTGCCGGATCGGCATTAGTGGTATTATTAATAGTCAAAAAATTAACCGATTGTATAAAATCACCTGAGCCTGAGCCTGAACTATAGGTAGGCGTACAATACTGAGCCACTGAAAAATTAGCTATAAAAAGCATAGCTATGCATAATAATTTGTTTTTCATGATTAAATAAATAAATTAGGCTGCAAAGTTATCACTTTTATTCGATTGATTATTAAATTATTAGTTTTTTATATCAGAATAATAACTATATGAAAACCTATCACATTTTAACATCTTGTCGTTTCGTTCCTTTCCAACTATTTCTTTACAACCTTTCTTTTTATTATTCCACTTTATTCAACAAAAATCAGGAAATTTAAGGCTTCATATTATTATTTTTATTTATATGCTTCAAATTGTAATTTTGAGTAAAACATAAAAAATGTCATTATGGTAATTAAGTTATTAAAATCAATCGCCCTGATTACAATTATTACCTGTTCGCTTAAAGCACAGCAAGTAAATATAATTCCATATCCTGCATCAATCAACATTATGCACGGACAATTTACATTTGATAAAAATACAAAAATTGTACTGGTAAATGACATCCATAATACTAATCAAAAAGAGGTTGTTCTTTTTAACGACTGGTTGAATAATTACTTTGGTTATAAACTAACAACAAGTAATAAAATAAAACAGAATGAAAACACTATACAGATAACAGCTATTAATTCTGAAAGTGAAAAATATGAACTCAATATTCAAGGAAATACCATAAAAATAAAGGCTTTAGGCGAGGGTTTAAAAAATGCATTTGAGAGTTTAAAGCAATTAATTGTGTTGAATAATAAACAAAACTCAAGTACTATACCCTGTTTGTTTATTAATGATAGTGCTACTTTTAAATGGCGAGGTATGCATTTAGATGTATGTAGGCATTTCTTTACCAAAGAAGAAGTAAAGCGCTACATTGACTATATAAGTATGTATAAAATGAATACATTTCACTGGCACTTAACTGATGACCAAGGTTGGAGAATTGAAATAAAAAAATATCCGAAACTAACAGAAATAGGTGGATGGCGAAAAGGAAGCATGGTTGGTCATTATTCTGAACATACCTTTGACACCCTGCATTACGGTGGCTTCTATACACAAGATGATATTAAAGAAGTGGTGGCCTATGCCCAAACAAAACACGTAACAATTGTTCCTGAAATAGAAATGCCCGGCCACGCTATGGCTGCGCTTGCTGCTTATCCTAACTATGCTTGTACTGAAGGTCCATTTGAAGTTCAAAAACAATGGGGAGTTTTTGAAGATGTATTTTGTCCTAAACCTGAAACCTTTCGTTTTCTTGAAGATGTTCTTACCGAAGTAATGGCTCTTTTCCCTGGCGAATACATACATATAGGTGGTGATGAATGCCCTAAAACCAGATGGAAAACTTGTAGTCATTGCCAGGCTCTCATAAAAAGTGAAGGGCTAAAAGATGAACATGAATTACAATCATACTTTATTAAACACATAAGTAATTTTTTAAGTAAACATCATAAAAAATTGATTGGTTGGGATGAAATATTGGAGGGTGGAATTGCCTCTAATGCCGCAATTATGAGTTGGCGTGGCGAAGAGGGTGGTATAGCTGCCGCAAAAGAAAAACACTATGCAGTAATGACTCCCGGTGCATATTGTTATTTTGACCACTATCAGGGACATCCTACACAAGAGCCGGTAGCCTTTGGCGGATATACTCCACTTGAAAAAGTATATGAATATAATCCCATACCACACGCTTTAAAAGAAGAGGAAAAGAAATATATTTTAGGAGCGCAAGGCAATGTATGGGCTGAATATTTGCCTCATTTTAATCATGTAGAATACACCGCATTTCCACGTATAGCAGCCCTTTCTGAAGTGCTTTGGACACCCGCAGAGCAAAAAAATTTGAATGGCTTTTTACAACGTATTCAGGGGCATTTTAAATTCTTAGATTTATATCGAATCAACTACTCAAAGTCAATCTACAATATCAATTATGAAATCAGAATTGATAGTACCGAAAAAGCCTCTTTATATCTGAACAATATCTTGTTTGAACGTAATATTACTTCTCATAACGATTCTATAGTTTATCAATTATCAGAAAATGCTGCCTTGCAAAAATATACTAACCCTGTCAGTATCACACAATCAACCCAAGGGAGAGCGTTTTTTTATCGTAATGGCGAAGCATTAGGCAAGGACTGTAATTTTAAGTTTTTTAAAAATAAGGCAACAAGCAAAAAAGTAAATTTTGTTGAACCGCCAAGCAAATACTACAACAAAGGTAATCTAACAGATGGTTTGTTAGGTCATTCTCCTCGTATAAACAGCGAGTGGTTAGCCTGGAGTGGAAAGAATATGGATGCTGTTATTGATTTAATTCATGATACAGAAATTAATACTATTAACGTAGGCTTCTTAAAGAATGAAGATGACTGGATATATTTGCCTTCTTATGTAGAAATAATGATTTCGAGCAATGGGAAAGACTTTACTTCCGTTAGTACCAAGCCTGTAATAAGCCAAGAGTTAAATCGCTATAACTATCTATTTAAGATTGACAAGCAAAAAGTAAGATTTGTAAAAATAATAGCCCAATGTGCTCCTGTTATTCCGGAAGGCCGTAACGGTGCCGGAAACAATGCATGGTTATTTGTTGATGAAATTCAGGCAGATTAATCAATGATTAATTTGCAATGTTTTTTTCTTTTCATCAATTACAACACATAATAATCCTGCAATAATCATAGATAAGCCGCCTGTAACCAAAGCATAAATACTTTCATGATGAAAGAAATGCTGCACACAAAAGCCTAAAATAGCAGCAGCTACTATTTGTGGAATGACAATAAAGAAATTGAAAACCCCCATGTAGAATCCCATTTTGCTTTCGGGCAAAACACCGGCCAATATAGAGTATGGCATAGTTAAGGTGGAAGCCCATGCTAAGCCTACCCCAATCATTGGAAGCAACAACGTGTTTTTATCATGAATAAAAAATAAGGATATTAATCCAAAACCTCCTATTATTAAGCAAATTAAATGAGTGTATTTTTTTCCTATTTTATTGGCCAATACAGGCAGTAAAAAAGCCACAATAGCCGATATTCCATTATAAACGGTAAACATTACTCCTACCCAATCTCCAGCATCCTGAAAACTTTTAGAAGTGGTATCGGTAGTATCAAACACATTTTGGGCTATACCTGCAGTAGTATAAATCCACATGGCAAATAAGGCTAACCAAGTAAAAAATTGCACCAAGGCTAACTGAACCATTACACGAGGCATAGAAAAAATACCGCTAACAATTTCAGTAATTCCGTTCAAAACACCTTTAGTATTTTTTTTCTCCAACTCCCATTGTTTCAAATCTGATGGCGGATTTTCAGTGCTAGACACAATAGTCCACAACACTGATAAAAAGAACACCACAGCCCCTAAATAAAAAGAATACTTTACCGAATCGGGAATAATACCTTCGGGTGCTGTATTGCTAAACCCGAAAAAGTTAGTAAAAATAAAAGGTAACAAAGAGGCTACTACAGCTCCAACACCAATAAAAAAGGTTTGCATGGCATAGCCTGTTGTTTGCTGTTGCTCGTTTAGTTTATCTCCAACAAAAGCTCTAAATGGCTCCATACTGATATTAATTGACGCATCAAGTAACCATAATAATAAAGCTGCCATCCATAAGGCTGCTGAATTTGGCATTAAAAAAAGAGCTATACTCGATAATACCGCACCTAAAAAAAAGAAAGGTCTTCTCCTCCCCCATTTAGGATGCCAAGTTTTATCACTAATATATCCAATAATTGGCTGAACCAAAAAACCTGTTACCGGAGCTGCTATCCACAATATAGGAATATCTTCAATTTTGGCTCCTAAGGTTTGGAATATTCTACTCACATTGGCATTCTGCAATGCAAATCCAAATTGAATACCTAGAAAACCAAAACTCATATTGAATATTTGCCAAAAACTAAGGCTGGTTTTTTGTTTCATAATAAGTATTTAATAAAGTAAAAGTAGTTTTTTTTGATAAACAAAAAGTATTGCATAATACTTCACTAACCATAATTGCGAATTACTTCTGTTTTAGAGGATGTAAATTTATGTTTTGTGCAAATCCTATCATAAAATTCATTGCATCTTGACGAGTATTGGGAATCTCTCCTTCCAATATAGCCTCACGAATGGCATTTTTGATGATTCCAATTTCTTTACATGGCTTCAAACCATATATTTCCATAATATCTTCGCCACTTATAGGAGGTTGCCAGTTTCTAATATGATCTTTCTCCTCAATCTCTTTAAGTTTTACTTTAACTAATTCAAAATTTGCCAGGTGTTTTTTCTTTTTATCTTCGTTTTTAGTGGTAATATCAGCCTCGCAAAGCATCATCAAATCATCAATATCATCACCGGCTTCAAATAATAATCTACGTACTGCGCTATCTGTAATTTGCTCTTGTGACAGTACTATAGGTCTTAAATGTAACAATACCAGTTTTTGAACATATCGCATCTTATCATGTAAGGGTAGTTTTAACTCGTTAAAAATTTTCGGAATCATACGAGCTCCTTTATCCTCATGACCATGAAAAGTCCAGCCCCCTTCTTGGTTAAATTTCTTGGTGTGAGGTTTGGCAATATCATGCAAAATAGCCGCCCAACGTAACCATAAATTATTTGTTTTTAAGCTTATATTGTCGAGCACCTCAAGGGTATGATAAAAATTATCTTTATGTGCTTTCCCTTTAATTATCTCAACTCCCTGTAAATTAGCCATAAGCGGAAATATTAATTTCAGCAGCCCCGTATCAAACAGCAACTTAAAACCTACTGACGGTATAGGTGAAGCAATAATTTTATTCAACTCATCAGTTACTCTTTCTTTTGAAACTATACTTATTCTGTTTTTATTACTCTTAATGGCCTCCAGGCAGGTTGGGTCAATACTAAAATTTAGTTGTGTGGCAAACCTGATGGCACGCATCATTCGCAAGGGGTCATCACTAAAGGTAATATCGGGGTTCAAAGGAGTTACAATTATTTTCTTTTTTATCATTTCTATCCCATTAAATGGATCTACCAATGTACCATAATCATTTTTATTTAAGCTTATGGCCAAGGCATTAATGGTGAAATCTCTTCTGTTTTGGTCATCTTGCAGAGTTCCGTTAGTTACCTCCGGATTGCGTGAATGTTGCTGATACGATTCTTTACGAGCACCAACAAATTCCAGGTCTAAATCATTATAGCGAAACATAGCCGTTCCGTAAGCCTTAAAAATATTCACCTTTATTTTTTCGTCAAGCATGTTTGCTGCTTTTCGTGCAAGTGCTGTTCCATCACCAACCACAACAAAATCAATATCTTTGCACTCACGATACATAATACTGTCGCGAACATAACCCCCTACCACATAACAAGGTAATTTCAACTCTTCAGCGGCTTTGGCAATTACTTCAAATATAGGGTGGCTAATTATATTCAAACAATTCATTATTAATAGCTTCCTAGTGATTTGTAAAGATTGTACATATTACCTGCACAAACCTGAGGGCGGAATTTTTGTGCATGTTGATAGCCAATTTCTATCATCTGCTGTCTTTTCGATTCATTACCCAATACCAATTTTATAGCTTCTCCCAGTTCCTCTTCATTTTGGGGATCAACGTAAATACTTCCGGGCCCACCCACTTCAGGAAAACATCCACCTCGTGAAGTAATTACCGGTACTTTTGACGCAATAGCTTCTAATATTGGAATTCCAAAGCCTTCATACAAAGAAGGATATATAAAAGCTTTTGCTTTTCGGTAAATGAGTGTCAGTAAAACATTGTTGACACTTTTCATAAAAATTACCCTTTTATTAAGATTAAACCTATTAACATATTCCTGCACCTCTCGCGAATAAGATGTTTCTTTACCAACTACAACCAAGGTAGCTTGTATGGTTTTATCCAATTGATGAATGGCCTTCACCAAGGTCATTAAATTTTTGCGTTGTTCAATTGTTCCAACATATAGTATGTAATCATCAGGCAATAACTTCTCGGGCGATTGCTCATTGGTTTCATTAAACGAAGGAGAAAAAAAACTATCATCACAACTTTGATAAACCACATGTATTTTTTCCTCCGGTACATTTAATAGTTCTATTAAATCGTTTTTGGTTTGTTGACTGACTGCCACAACAGCATCGGCCATTTCACATGATTTAATTGTTTTTGTTTTATATATTTTCCTGTCGGCCGCTTTATAAAACTCAGGATAATGTAAAAATATAAGGTCATGAATAGTTACTATTTTCTTAGCCTTTATTTTATAACTATTCATAGGAATTTCATTGCTTAACCCATGGTAAATATCTAATTCGAGACGATTAATAATTTTACTGATACCATAGCTGCGCCACCATGACGGAAACTCCTTGGCAAAAAAACTCTCGGGTTTTACCAGGTGTATATTGGATTTACGCTGCAAAAATTCATATAATTTATATTCACCTGATTCAGGACTAAACAAATAATAATCTTCTTCAGGAAAGTTATTAGTAAGGCTTTTAATCAAATTTCTTGCATAGTTTCCTAAGCCGCTTTTATTATTAAATGCCCTTTTTGCATCAAAGCCTATTGTCATAACATTTGATTTATGATTATTACTAATTTTGAGCCACTAAATCCTTTTCTACTTTTAAATTCTCAATAATAAAATCTTGACGTTCGGGTGTATTTTTACCCATATAGAATTGAAGCATATCATCAATAGTGGCGCCTTTACTGATAATTACCGGATCTAATCTCATATCTTTTCCAATAAAATGTTTAAATTCATCGGGCGATATTTCGCCTAAGCCTTTAAATCTTGTAATTTCGGGTTTAGGGCCCAATTTATTAATGGCCTCCATCCTTTCTTCTTCATTGTAGCAATAAATGGTTTCTTTTTTGTTTCGAATACGGAACAATGGCGTTTGCAAAATATACAAATGTCCGTTTTTCACTAAATCGGGAAAGAATTGAAGAAAGAAAGTAATCAGCAACAATCTGATATGCATTCCGTCAACATCAGCATCGGTAGCCAGGACTATATTATTATATCGTAAATCGTCCATTCCGTCTTCAATATTCAATGCACTCTGCAATAAATTAAACTCTTCGTTTTCGTAAACTATTTTCTTGGTAAGCCCATGACTGTTTAAGGGTTTTCCTTTTAAACTAAATACAGCCTGGGTGTTTACATCGCGTGTTTTTGTAATACTTCCGCTGGCCGAGTCGCCCTCACAAATAAATAAAGTAGTTTCCAAACTACGTTCGTCATTGCTGTTAAAGTGAATTCTACAATCGCGCAGCTTTTTATTATGCAAACTGGCTTTCTTGGCTCTTTCTCGGGCAAGTTTACGTATTCCCGAAAGTTCTTTTCTTTCCTTTTCGCTTTGAACTATTTTTTGTAATAGCAACTCTGCGGTTTCGGGGTTTTTGTGTAAGTAATTATCTAATGCTTCTTTAACAAAGTCATTTACAAACGTTCTAATTGCCATGCCGTCAGGGGCTATAACCTGCGAGCCTAGTTTAGTTTTGGTTTGTGATTCAAAAACAGGTTCCTGTACTTTAACACTAATTGCAGCAACAATGGAGGTACGTATATCTACTGCTTCAAACTCTTTTTTATAAAACTCTCTAACGGTTCTCACCACCGCCTCGCGAAATGCTCCTTGATGGGTTCCTCCTTGAGTGGTATGTTGACCATTTACAAACGAGTAATACTCTTCTCCATACTGTGTACCGTGTGTAAAAGCTATTTCAATATCGTGCCCTTTAAGATGAATGATAGGATACAAAATATTGCCACTTAGATTTTGATTTAATAAATCAAGAAGTCCGTTTTCAGAATAAAACTTATTTCCGTTGAGATATATGGTTAAGCCGGTATTCAAGTAAACGTAGTTCCAACACATTTTCTCAACATATTCCATCAAAAAATGAAAATTGCCGAATATCTTTTCGTCAGGTACAAAAATTACTTGTGTTCCTTTTCTTTGACTACTGCTCTCAATGGGTTCATCTTTAGTCAACACACCTCTTTCAAAACTTGCTGATTTTATTTTTTCATCACGTATGGATTGAATTTTAAAGCTTGATGACAAAGCGTTAACCGCCTTGGTTCCCACACCGTTTAACCCAACAGATTTTTTGAAAGCTTCACTATCATACTTAGCACCGGTATTAATCTTGGAAACCACATCAACTACCTTACCTAAAGGTATTCCGCGACCGTAATCTCGTACTTTAACCATACGGTCTTTAATGGTAATTTCAATAGTTTTTCCATAGCCCATTACATATTCATCAATACAATTATCTATTGTTTCCTTTAACAGAATATATATTCCATCATCTTGCGAAGAGCCATCGCCTAACTTACCAATATACATTCCGGGTCTAAGCCTTATATGCTCTTTCCAGTCAAGGGTTCTTATGCTATCTTCGTTGTATGTTGATTCTCCCATGTTTATTGAGGTATGATTAAGTAGGATGATTAATTATCACAAAATATTAAACATTAAATCTAAAGTGCATCACATCACCGTCATTCACAATATATTCTTTTCCTTCTATACGTAACTTACCATTATCGCGACAGGCAGCTTCCGAGCCATATTTTACAAAATCGTTATAAGCTATTACCTCTGCTCTAATAAATCCTCTTTCAAAATCGGTATGAATTACTCCGGCTGCTTGTGGAGCTGTCATTCCTGCTGTTATAGTCCAGGCTCTTACCTCTTTTACACCTGCCGTAAAATAGGTTGATAAGTTGAGTAAGCGATAGGCTGATTTGATTAATTTATTTACCCCCGGTTCTTCTAATCCAATATCTTGTAAAAACGATTGACGGTCTTCATAGCTTTCTAACGATGCTATTTCGGCTTCCATGGCAGCGGTTATCAATATAACTTCGGCTTGTTCATCTTTTACGGCTTCTTTCACGGCATCTACGTACTTATTTCCGGTCAAAACCGAAGCTTCATCAACATTACAAACATACATCACTGGTTTGGCAGTAAGTAAATGAATATCAGCAATATACTTCTTGTCCTCTTCAATAACTGAGGCCGAGCGTGCTGCCTGTCCGCTTTCCAGATGTTTTTTGTAAACCATCAATACATCATACGCTTTTTTGGCTTCCTTGTCTTGCCCGGTTTTTGCCATTTTCTCAACACGTTGAATTTTTTTATCAATAGATTCTAAATCTTTAAATATTAACTCATAATCAATAGTTTCCTTATCACGCACTGGATTTACATTACCTTCAACATGAACCACATTAGGATCTTCAAAACAACGCAATACATGTAATATGGCATTAGTTTCGCGTATATTGGCCAAAAACTGGTTACCTAATCCCTCGCCTTTACTGGCACCTTTTACCAATCCGGCAATATCAACAATTTCCACGGTAGTAGGTACAACTCTTTCGGGCTTTACCAAGTTTTCTAAAGCATTCAATCGCTCGTCCGGAACTGTAATAACGCCAACATTAGGCTCAATTGTACAAAAAGGGAAATTTGCCGCTTGCGCCTTGGCATTTGAAAGACAATTAAATAAAGTTGATTTTCCTACATTGGGTAATCCTACTATTCCGCATTGTAATCCCATAAATAAATTATAATATTTTTAAGGTTAGTAAATTTTACAAATTGCAAATATAATTATATGAATCCTTTAAATTTGCTAAAAAAAACAACAGATTGTATAGTTTTCAACAATATAAATAATTTTGAACAAGATTATAAAACTTACACTTTTAGCGTACTTTTGCTAAAAAACCGATTATGCAATCAATAAACGAATTAGAAAAAATAAGTTTTCAGGTTAGAAGGGATATTTTAAGAATGGTTCATGCTGTAAATTCAGGTCATCCGGGTGGGTCATTGGGTTGTACCGACTTTATGGTGGCCTTATATTTCCGGATTTTAAAACATCAAGCTCAACCATTCGATATGGATGGCAAAAATCAAGATTTATTTTTCTTATCAAACGGCCATATTTCTCCATTGTTTTATAGTGTTTTGGCACGTTCAGGATATTTTGATGTAAAAGAGTTAGCTACTTTCAGAAAGTTAAACTCACGTTTGCAAGGACACCCTGCCACGCATGAGCATCTTCCGGGAGTTCGTGTTGCCTCGGGCTCTCTGGGTCAAGGCATGAGTGTTGCTATCGGTGCTGCATTAAGTAAAAAGTTAAATAAGGATTCGCATAAGGTGTTTTCGTTGCATGGTGATGGTGAACTGCAAGAAGGGCAAATTTGGGAAGCTGCCATGTATGCAGCCGCCAAGCAAGTTGACAATTTAATATGCACTATTGATTACAACAAAAAACAAATTGACGGTTCCACTGACGAGGTGCTAAGCTTAGGAAATTTATCACAAAAATTTGAAGCATTTGGTTGGCAAGTTCTTACCATTAAAGATGGAAATAATATGCAGCAGGTAGTTGATGGTTTAGAGCAAGCCATAAATTTATGCGGCCATAAAAAGCCTGTAGCCATAATAATGCACACCGAAATGGGTGCCGGTGTTGATTTTATGATGGGAACACACAAATGGCACGGTGTAGCACCTAATAACGAACAGTTAGAAAAAGCCTTAGCGCAACTTCCCGAAACATTGCTTGATTATTAGCGCATAAGTAATCTGCAAAAACAATATTATACTGATTTTGTGCCACTTAAAAATTTTGCCTCTTTAGCTGTTAAGCACTCAAAGTGCAAAAAATAACAAAGCTTTGCTTTGTTATTTTTTTGTTTCAGGAAAAGGGCTTTAGTTTTTAAACATTTGCAGTAAATTACCTACTGTGGTCTTCAAATCTTTACGATTTACTATTTTATCCAAAAATCCATGCTCCAAAACAAACTCAGAAGTTTGAAATCCTTTAGGTAAATCTTTACCTATGGTTTCTTTAACTACCCTTGGTCCGGCAAAGCCTATTAAGGCATTTGGCTCGGCAATATTCAAATCGCCAAGCATGGCAAAAGAGGCTGTAACACCTCCGGTGGTTGGGTCGGTAAGCAGTGATATGTAGGGTACTTTTTCAATAGCCAATTGTGATAGCTTAACCGATGTTTTGGCCATTTGCATAAGTGAAAAAGCTGCCTCCATCATGCGTGCTCCGCCCGATTTGGAAATAATAAGCAGTGGTGTTTTATGCTCCATACAATAAGTAATGGCTCTGGCTATTTTTTCGCCCATTACACTACCCATTGAACCACCAATATAACCAAAGTCCATACAAGCAATCATTAAATCGTTACCATTTACTTTGCCATAGGCAGTGCGAATAGCATCGTTAAGTCCGGTTTTTTTGGTGCTTTCCTCTATGCGGTCAATATATTTTTTGGTATCTTCAAAATGCAATGGATCGGCCGAGCGCATATTGGCATTAATTTCCGTAAATTTATTATCGTCAAAGAAAATGGCAAAATACTCGGTAGAACTTATTTTATGGTGGTGATTACAATTAGCACAAACATACAAGTTGGCTGCATGATCCTCTGAAGGAACAATGGTCTTGCAACCGGGGCATTTATACCACAAGCCTTCTGGGGTTTCTTTTTTATCTTTAGTAGAAGTTGTAATACCTTCTTTTATTCTTTTAAACCAGCTCATTAGTTTATTCTTTAAAATCCTAAATAGGACAAAAATTATTTATTAAACAAATACAGAGCGCTTTTAGGCAATGGTAATTGATTTGTCTAAATATACATCCTGAATAACATTAAGTAAAGCCACACCTTCTTTCATTGGGCGCTGAAATGCTTTACGTCCGCTTATCAAACCTTGTCCTCCGGCTCTTTTGTTAACTACCGCAGTAGCTACCGCCTCGGCCATGTCTGATGCTCCTTTTGACTCACCACCCGAGTTAATTAAGCCTATACGTCCCATAAAGCAATTAGCCACCTGATAACGACATAGGTCAATAGGATGATTACTTGTAAGTTCGGAATATACTTTTGGATGAGTTTTTCCAAAATTAATGGCAGTGTACCCTCCGTTATTGGTAGGGAGTTTTTGCTTTATAATGTCGGCCTTAATGGTTACTCCCAAATGATTGGCCTGTCCGGTTAAGTCGGTTGAAGTGTGATAATCTACTCCGTCTTTTTTAAATCCGTTGTTTCTAATATAACACCATAAAATAGTAGCCATACCCAACTCATGTGCTCTGTCAAAGGCTTGCGCCACTTCTATAATTTGTTGGTTTGACTCAGGAGCTCCAAAATAAATAGTAGCTCCAACGGCTGCAGCGCCCATATTCCAGGCATCTTCAACTTTACCAAACATAATTTGGTCAAACTTATTAGGATAAGTTAATAACTCGTTATGATTAATTTTAACTACAAATGGTATTTTGTGGGCATATTTACGACCTACGGCTGCCAATACTCCAAAAGTAGAAGCTACAGCATTGCAACCTCCTTCAATGGCTAATTTCACAATATTTTCAGGGTCAAAATAAATTGGATTGGGTGCAAATGAAGCACCGGCACTATGTTCTATGCCTTGGTCAACAGGTAAAATACTTACATATCCGGTATTGGCCAACCTACCCGAACCATATATACTTTGTAAACTTCTTAACACCTGAATATTTCTGTCAGATTCTTTAAAAATACGATCTACAAAATCTTTGCCCGGTAAATGAATGCTTTTTTTATCAATTGTAGTGCAGGTATGATTTAATAAGCTTTCGGCTTCTGCACCTAATAATTCTGTCAAATGTTGTTTTGCCATATTAATATTTTATCTGTTTTTTTTGTGGGCAACAAATTTATAAAAAAAAATATACTTCCTGCTTTTCTTTCTCATACAATTATTTAATTATCTAACTCCGAAAGTTCTAGCCATCTTAACTCCTTATTATTTATTGATTCTGTAATTTCGGCCAAACGCTTACTCCATAGGGTAAGTTCTTCAACCTTTCCGTTGTTTTGAATTAGTTTTTCGGATAAGTCCTCACGCTCTTTTTCCAAATCGGCCAATTCTTTCTCTATTTGCTCAAATTCATATTTTTCTTTAAATGTTTTCTTTCTGGTTTTAACCGGTTCGTCATATATTTTATTTTCTTCGGTTGTGCTTTTTTTCTCTGATTTTATTTTTTGATTTTTTTGTTTCTCCAGATTTTCCTGTAATTGGGTTTTCAATCGCCATTCTCTGTAATTACCTGTAAAATCAGATACAACACCATCACCTTCAAATACCAATAAATGATCTACAAGTTTGTCCATAAAATACCTATCGTGCGAAACAATTAGCAAGCAGCCTTTAAAATACAGTAAAAACTCTTCAAGCGTTTGCAGTGTCAATAAGTCTAGGTCGTTGGTAGGCTCGTCTAAAATTAAAAAGTTGGGATTTTTTACCAAAATAGTCAATAAATACAGCCTTCTTTTTTCGCCACCGCTTAATTTTGATACAAAAGTATATTGCATTTCGGGTGGAAACTGAAACATGGTTAAAAATTGTGATGCACTTACTTTGGTGCCATCACCCAAAGCTATAACATCGGCTATATTATCTTTAACCACTTCAATTACCCTTTTATCTTCTTTAAGCTCAAGTCCCGATTGGGAATAATATCCAAACACAATAGTTTCTCCAACATTAATTTTACCTGAATCTGCTTGTTCTTTTCCAATAATCAAATTCAGAAAAGTAGATTTTCCTACCCCGTTTTTCCCAACAATACCAATTCTCTCTCCTGTTTTAAAGGTATAATCAAATCCTTTTAATAGATGAATATTATCATAGCTCTTATATACCTTTTTCATTTCCAACACCTTACCTCCTATTCTGGACATTTTCACATGAAGTTCAATCTCTTTTTCCTGCTTTTTTTCTGAGGCTTTATCTTTTATTTCATAAAAGGCGTCAACTCTTGATTTTGACTTTGTCCCTCTGGCTTTGGGCATTCTTCTTATCCACTCCAACTCTTTTCGCATTAAATTACGGGCTTTATCAACTTCGCGGGCGCTATTAAATTCTCTTTCCGATTTTTTTTCAAGAAAATAACTGTAATTTCCCTGATAGGTGTATATTGTTTGATTGTCCAACTCAATAATACGACTGCATATATTATCCAGAAAATACCGGTCGTGTGTAACAAGCAATAAACTTAAATCTTTGTTTTGTAGGTACTCTTCCAACCATTCAATCATATCAACATCTAAATGATTAGTTGGCTCGTCCATGATTAATAAATCAGGATTTTCAATGAGTACCCGTGCCAAAGCCATTCGTTTTTTTTGCCCTCCCGAAAGTGTGTTTACCGACTGGTTTAAACGAGTTAATCCCAGCCTTCCCAAAATCTGTTTTACTTTACTCTCATAATCCCAAGCATCATTTTTATCCATATTGCCAATAGCTTCGGCAAGTTCTTTGCTCATCTCTTTGTCAGGCCTATGATTATGCTCTTCAATAACTTTTTCATATTGTTTTACAGCCTTACTTATTTCATTTTCAGAAGCAAGCACAGCTTCAATTATACTTAAATGTTCGTTAAAAACAGGTTCCTGATCAAGAAACGAAATTTTAATCCCATTTCTATAGGTAACTTTACCTTCGTCTGCTACGTCTTTACCACACAATATGCGCAGTAAGGTAGATTTCCCACTTCCATTTCGTGCTATCAAGGCTACTTTTTCGCCTTGCATTATGCCAAAACCTACTTGTTTAAACAATTGTTTTTCGCCATAAGACTTACTAATATTTTCAACCGAAAGTAAATTCATATAATCCTTGCTTTATTATGCTCCCATTATTTTAGGAAAGCAAAGATAATTGTAATTTTTCGAATAAAACGTTGAATGTAATATGGAAAAAGTTCTACCTAAATAATAAACATATTAGTTTCAAAATCAACATTTTAATAATACACTTTTCATCTAATCTATTGGGAGGCTCAATTAACCGGTATGAAGTGCTTGTATTAACTTTTTATTAGCTAGCGGAATAAAAGTGTATTCGAGTGGCAAATATTGACTGGAACTGAATAAATAAGTTGCCGGGTTGGGTATTTCTTTATACTTCTTTATCAAATCAAGCTTCATATTATCAATAGTCATAGTTATACTTTGTTTATAATAATCAATAAATTGGGTTTTAATACAAGAAGTATCGGCATTTGACTGGTCGTAGAGAGACAGTTGATAGTAGTAAATTAAAATATCATTAGGATTACCATTATTAAAAAACAGATACCCCTCATGCTTGTTTAATGGATTTAAACCAATAGTGTCTATTTTTATTTTACTTAAATTTTCATGAACAAGGTGATTAGCATATTGCACCACAGGATTAATTTCAACTATCGAATAATCAATTATGGAAAGGAGATCAGTGGACAATTTGTCACCTAAAATAAAAGATTGATAATTTATTTTACAACTCTGTAAATCAATATTTTTTACTTCTTTACTTAAAGCTAAGTCTAAGTTTAAAAATGTATTTTTCAAATTGATTAACATTTGCAAATTATGAGTCAGTTGGGTAACGGTTGGGTATAAAATATTAGCTTGGAGTTTTGCTTTTGCATTTTCAAGATAAGCTAACAAACTATACTTTTTGTACTCAAAATCGGTATTTTTTTCGGTAATCCAGTTCAATGATAAATTTTCCATAATAAGCTTGATTTTTTTTACTTATACTGATTTTAGGCCATAAAAGTTATTCAAAAATTGGTGTTAGTAATTAAATAATTTATTTAAAACTTCCGTATCAACAGTTTAATTTACTGATATACATACAATTACAAATAATAAACTTATAAAAAATGGCAAACTATAAAATGTTTTAGAAAATAATAAGGGAAATATATTTGATATATAAAAATAGTGTAATATATTTGCACCTCAATTTTTGAAAAACAATAAAAGCATGTATTTAACATCAGAAGTAAAGAAAGAAATTTTTACCAAACATGGTCAAAGTGCAACCAATACCGGATCTGCAGAGTCGCAAATAGCATTATTTACTTTGCGTATAAACCATTTGACCGAGCATATGAAAAAAAACAAAAAAGACTTTAACACACAAAGAGCCTTATTAAATCTTGTTGGAAAAAGAAGAAGACTGCTCGACCACTTAAAAAATACGGCTATTTTCCGCTATAGAGCCATACTAAAAGATTTAGAAATTAGAAAGTAAGAAACTTTACAAAACCACAAAGGCAATCCTTTACGATTGCCTTTTTTTTTATTTAATAAATTATATATTTAAAGATGTCGCAACAAGCAATAATAAAAACATTTGATTTGGGAGATGGAAGACAAATTTCCATAGAAACCGGAAAATTGGCTAAACAGGCTGATGGTTCGGTAGTTGTTCGTATGGGCAATACCATGCTTTTAGCCACGGTATGTGCCAAAAAAGAAGCAGGAGAAAATGTAGATTTTCTACCTTTATCTGTTGATTATCAGGAAAAGTTTGCTGCTGTTGGTAGATTTCCGGGTGGTTTCTTTAAGAGAGAAGCTAAACTGTCAGAATACGAAATATTAATATCTCGTTTGGTTGATCGTGCGCTCAGACCTTTGTTTCCTGATGATTTTCATGCCGAAACACAGGTTCTAATCTCACTCATTTCGTTTGATAAAGAAATATTACCCGATGCTTTAGCCGGTTTGGCTGCCTCGGCTGCTATTTCTGTATCTAACATTCCGTTTAACGGGCCAATTTCGGAAGTGAGAGTTGCTCGTATTAATGGGCAATTTGTTATTAACCCTACTCGCACAGCGCTTGAGAATGCCGATCTTGACATAATAGTTGCCGGAACCATGAAAGACATAAACATGGTTGAAGGTGAAATGCAGGAATGTAGCGAAGACGATTTGGCACAAGCCCTAAAAGTAGCACACGAAGCCATAAAAATTCAGTGTCAAGCTCAAATTGAGTTGGCACAAATGGTTAATGCTACCGTAAAAAGAGAGTATCATCATGAAAATCATAATGAAGCTTTAAGAGAAGCCATTGAAAAAGCCTGCTATGATAAAGTTTATGAAATAGCCAAACAAGGAAATGCCAACAAAGCAGAAAGAGCCGCCAAATTTGAAGAAGTAAAAAGTGCGTTTGTAGCTACGCTTAGCGAAGAAGAGCAAAAAGCGAATAGCTTTTTAATTAATAAATACTTTCATGATGTAGAAAAAGATGCCGTAAGAAATTGTGTATTGAAAGAAAGAAAGCGTCTTGATGGAAGAAAATTAGATGAAATAAGACCTATTTGGTGCGAAGTTGATTATTTGCCTTCTGCTCATGGTTCATCAATATTTACTCGTGGCGAAACACAATCGCTTACCACCGTAACCTTAGGCAGCAAATTAGATGAACAAGTAATAGATGGTGCCGTAATAAGTGGCTATAATAAGTTCTTATTGCATTACAACTTCCCTCCTTTTAGTACAGGCGAAGTAAAACCAATGCGAGGCACAGGAAGAAGAGAAGTGGGACATGGAAACTTAGCTATGCGCTCTCTTAAAAAAGTATTGCCCGATGAGTCAACCTACACTATTCGTGTGGTATCAGACATTTTAGAGTCAAATGGTTCGTCATCAATGGCAACTGTATGTGCCGGAACTTTAGCCTTAATGGATGCCGGTGTTAAAATTAAAAAACCGGTTGCGGGTATTGCTATGGGTTTAATAGCTAACAATCAAGGCGAATATGCTGTTTTATCCGATATATTAGGTGATGAAGATCATTTGGGCGATATGGATTTTAAAGTTACCGGAACCAAAGATGGTATAGTAGCTTGCCAGATGGATATTAAAGTTGATGGTTTATCATACGAAGTATTGGCACAGGCCTTAAATCAGGCTAAAAATGGAAGATTGCATATATTAAATGAAATGTCGAAAGCCATCAGCGCCCCAAGAGAGGATTACAAACCGCATGCTCCACGCATAGTTGTGCTTGAAATACCTAAAGAATTTATTGGTGCGGTTATTGGGCCGGGCGGAAAAATTATTCAGGAAATACAACGCGAATCAGGTGCTCAAGTAAGTATTGAAGAAATTGGAAATATTGGAAGAGTAGAAATTTCATCGCCCGATAAGCAATCTATTGATATGGCCTCTTCTCGCATACGCGGCATAGTGGCTGTACCCGAAGTAGGCGAAACCTATAGTGGAAAAGTTAAGTCTATTATGGCCTTTGGTGCATTTATTGAGTTTATGCCCGGAAAAGACGGTTTATTGCATATTTCAGAAATAGAGCACAAAAGGCTTGAAAATATGGATGGCATATTTAAAGAAGGTGATATGGTGGCCGTAAAATTAATAGGTATTGATGCTAAAACAGGTAAATTTAAGTTATCGAAAAAGGCCTTAATGCCTGCCCCTGAAAAATCTCAGAATAATACCCCTAAGGAGAAATAAGACACGTTTTTTTGAGGTTTAACACAAGTTTTTAAGTAAGTACAAAAAACTTTCTTAGTTTTAGCCTCAAAGATTGTACTATATTGGTGTAATTAAATTTATACCCCCTTGTTGCGTAATAATTATTTTGTAAATGACAATTATTGAAGCCCATAACCTTAGCAAACATTACCAAAGCGGAAATGCCATTACAGTGCTAAACCATGTAAATTTACAGGTAACAAGGGGCGAAATGATAAGTATTACCGGACCATCGGGGGCAGGAAAATCAACATTATTGCACATCTTAGGAACACTCGAAAAGTCAGATTCCGGAACTTTAACCATTGATGGCGAAGATGTATTTAAACTAAACGACAAGAAGCTGGCTCGTTTCAGAAATGAAAAAATAGGCTTTGTTTTTCAGTTTCACCACTTATTACCCGAGTTTACGGCACTTGAAAATGTTTGTATTCCTGCATTTATAGCAAAAAAGAATATTAAAGACACTGAGAAACGTGCCATGGAATTGCTCGATTTACTTGGTGTAGCTCCCCGAGCCTCACATAAACCATCAGAACTTTCGGGGGGTGAGCAGCAAAGAGTTGCAGTTGCACGAGCGTTAATTAATAAACCAAGTGTAATTCTAGCTGATGAGCCATCAGGTAACTTAGATGCCAAGAATTCTACCGAGTTGCATCAATTATTTGTTAAATTAAAAAACGAATTTCAACAGACTTTTGTTATTGTTACCCACAACGCGGAGTTAGCCGACCTGGCTGACCGAAAGCTGAAAATGAAAGACGGTCAATTTATATAGTAAATACAATTTTATTATCCTAAAGTATGAAAAAAATACTCTTAATAGGTGCCGGCAAATCATCCATTTATTTAATTGACTATTTGTTGAACCATGCTGTAGCTGATAATTTTGAACTTATTGTGGCTGATTTAAACTGCGAGTCGGCTTTATTAAAAACGCAACAAAGACCTAACAGTAAAGCCATTGCATTTGATGTAAATAATGTGGAGGAAAGGAAAAAATATATCAGTCAATCAGATTTGGTCATATCTATGCTTCCGGCTTTTATGCATTTTCCTGTAGCAAAGGATTGTGTTGATCTCAAAAAGCATTTAATAACTGCCTCTTACGTTTCGCCCGAAATAAGAGCTTTACATACACAGGCGATAAACAATGATGTATTGTTACTGAATGAAATAGGCCTAGACCCCGGTATTGACCATTTATCGGCTATGAAAGTTATTCACAAAATAAAGGCAGATGGAGGCCGACTCAACTCTTTTAAATCATACTGTGGAGGGTTGGTTGCTCCCGAGAGCAATGATAACCCTTGGGGCTATAAGTTTTCATGGAATCCTCGAAATGTAATTGTTGCCGGGCAAAGTACCGCTCAATTTATGCAAAACGGACAATATAAATATCTCCCCTACCACCGTTTATTCAAATCGGCCGAAACTATTAATATTGAAGGATTAGGTGCTTTTGATGCTTATGCCAACCGTGATAGCTTAAGTTACAAAAGCGTTTATGGCATTAGTGATATAAAAACCATGATAAGAGGTACTTTGCGCCAGCATTTGTACTGCAAGGCCTGGCATATATTTGTAAGTCTTGGTATTACTGATGATTCAATAAAAATAGATATTCCTGAAAAATATACTTATGCAGATTTTGTGTCATCATTTTTGCCTGCTAACGATAAAAATATTTTACAGAATTTGTGTGATTTTGCGGGATATTTACCCCATGATGAAGTCATAAAAATGATAGAATGGACAGGCATTTTAGGAAATGAAGAAATAGGCTTAAAACACGCAAGTCCGGCCGAAATACTGCAGCAATTATTAGAAAAAAAATGGGTATTAAAACCTAACGATAAAGATTTGATAGTGATGCAGCACTTGTTTGAATTTGTAAACAGCAAACAGGAAACAAAAAAAATTTCAAGTTCCTTGATAGTTACCGGGAAAGACAATATACATACGGCAATGGCAAAAACTGTAGGTTTGCCAATGGCAATGGCCGCCCGAAAAGTTATTAATGGTGAAATAAAACTTAGAGGTGTTCAAATTCCTATAATGGCTGAATTATATGAGCCTATACTAAAAGAATTAGCAGAACACGGAATAGTTTTTAAGGAGAAGGAAGAGGAAATAGTTGATTAATAGAACTAAATAGTTTCATACTCAACCGACCCCTTATAGTTATAAAACCTATTAAGGAAAGTTGTAATAGAATTAAAACTCCAGTTTACTTTATTACTTAATATAATAATAGAACTGTGGTCTTTAGGATTTCGCAGATAATAGGTATTATAACCTTTCCACCATCCCCCGTGGTAAAACAAAGGAGTATCGTCTAAAAACTTTATTCTCCAACCATATCCATAATTACGGTTTCCTATCATATCTTTATTAGCCGGGCTTAAAGCCAGGGCAAGTGTAGATTGTTTTATTAATTTATTGGTATATAAAGCCTTGTCCCACTTATTTAAATCATTTATGCAACTGTATATTCCTTTATCGCCCAGAATTCCATCTAAATAGTCGGGGTTAATAGGCTTATTGTTTTCATCGTAACCTGTAGTTAGCAAGTCTTTATACTCAAAATCAATAGAATTTCCAATAAATGAACGATTCATTCCTAAAGGAATAAAAATTTTCCGGGTAATAAAAACATCAAAAGGCATTTTGGTTACTTCTTGAATAATTGAAGCCAATAAGCAATAATTGGTATTACAATAATTAAATTTCTTATCGGGCGGAAAATATAATGGTGGTTTATATTTAATCATCAAATCAATAACATCATGATTAGTTAGTGCTACTGATTTGTTGGTGTAATATTCATCACAAAAATACATATAATTAGGAAGACCTGAACGGTGCGAGAGTAACATACGTATAGTTATTCCTGAATACGGAAAATCGGGAAAATACTTGGTAATATCATCATCAAAGTTTATTAAACCTTTTTCATAAAGCATTAAAACAGCTACTGCCGTAAACTGTTTTGATATAGAGGCTAATTGAAATACAGAGTTTTCTTGCAGTAATTCTTTTGTGCCAAAATTAGCGTATCCAAAAGCCTTGCGATAAATAACCTTATCATTATGGCTAACCAAAACAGTGCCATTGAAATCATTCTTCTCAGAAATTTCAGTAAAAAAAGAATCAACCATAAAAGATTTTTCCGAAAAGGTCAATTCGGGTGTAACCGTATCTGCAACAGCTTCTTTAGCTACAATATTGGGTTTAATAAGCAATCTTTTTTTCTTTTTCCCTTGACAGGACAAAATAGTAAATATGAAAACCAAAAGTAAGGCATTCAATATAATATTTTTATTTCTTACTTGGCTTAAATACATTAAAGATATTGCTTTATTTTAGATTCGCAATTGATAAGTGCCTGTTTAAGTACTTCAATTTCTTTTTTCAATTGTAAGTTTTCATTTTTTAAGTTGTCCATTTCATTATTGTTTATTTCACTAACATAAAATGGCGCCTCGGGTGAAGTAGAAACCGGTACAAATTTATCATTTCTAAAAAAACTATATAACGGAATCCTTAATTCCTTTGAAATAAATTCCAAAGTTCTTAACTCTACCTTTTTGTCATTAATTGCCTGATTTAACTGGTCAGAACTCATTCCTAAATGCTCAGCTAGTTCATCAAACGAGTAATTTAATTGCTTTAAAATCTCGGTAATTTTTTCTTTAAATTCTACCATTAAATTTATTAATATTTTGACCTTAATGTAGTACAAGGTAAAAACTAATAGATTAATATACAAATTATTTTTGACCTCATCCTGAATAAATGCTAGTAAATACTTTAAAAACAAATCTTTAGTTTTCCTAATTTTTACTATTTAATGCCTTATTAACAAAACATACAAGTATATTTGTAAGCTTATGGGCTTTTGCGGAAGAATAGTTTGAAGGAAGCCTGATATTTATCATATTTTTTGATAAAGAATTAAATCTATTTTTGCATTCCGCATAGGGTACTTTTTTGCTATATATATTTATGAATAGTTACAAAAACAAGATTCTCATATTTATTATCCTATTAATATCTTTTCTGATATATACGAATGTTTTATATTTTACAGAATTAAAGCCTATTCCGGCTCCAAATAAATCAGCGCAAAGAGGTAAAATTTTATGGCAAGAAAAGAATTGTACCTCGTGCCATCAATTGTATGGTTTGGGTGGCCATTTGGGACCCGACTTAACTAATATTTATGAAAACAAGCCGGAATCTTATATTAAAGTTTTTTTAAAAAACGGAACTAATGTAATGCCTAATTTTCATTTAAGTGAGCAAGAGATAAACGATTTTATGGAATTTTTCAAATACACCAATTCCACAGGAATTGCTAATCCTACCTCATATATAAAGCAAGCAGATGGAACCATTAAGCAAAAATAAATATAGCGTATATCTTGTAAAAACAGGTTTAATTTTATTAATCTCTACTCTACTGTTTGGATTGGCCGGAGCTATTGAATATGCTTTTCCGGGATTTTGGCGTAATATTTTTTCATTTGAAAAGATTAGACCATTACACGTATCGTCAGCCGTATTTTGGATATTGACAGGAGCCACCGGATCAGTTTTGTATTATCTTCAGGAACATAACAACGAGGAACTAAAATTTAAAAACGGAGTAAAGTTTTTGTTCTACATTTTTGCTTTAACTATGGCTGCCATACTTATATCCTACTGTTTTGGTGTTTTTGGCGGACGCGAGTATTGGGAGTTTCATCCATATTTTGCGATTCCTTTAACAATAGGTTGGATTTTGTTTATAGTCTTATATCTGAGTAATTTTAAAACCTTAAAAAATCAGCCGGTTTATATTTGGATGTGGTTTACCGGAGCATTGTTTTTTCTGTTTACTTATTTAGAGTCAAACTTATGGATTATTCCATACTTCCGTGATAATTTAATTAAGGATATGACCATACAATGGAAATCTTATGGTTCGTTGGTGGGCTCTTGGAATTTGTTGGTTTATGGAACTTCTATTTATTTAATGGATAAAATATCGGGCAATAAAAAATACAGTTATTCTAATATGGCTTTTGGATTATATTTTCTAGGCTTGTTTAATTTAATGTTTAACTGGGGGCACCATATTTATACCCTGCCTACACAGCCTTATGTAAAACATATAGCCTATATTGTAAGCATGACTGAGTTATTTATTTTTGGAAGGATTATTTATTTGTGGAAATCATCGTTAGATACAGCCAAAAAGTTTGCGCACTACAATTCCTATCAGTTTTTTCTGGCTTCTGATATTTGGGTATTTTTAACGCTGGGATTAGCTATAATTATGTCAATTCCGGCACTAAATATTTATATGCATGGTACACATGTAATTGTAGCGCATACTATGGGTGCTACGATAGGCATTAACACTATGTTACTGCTTGCATTTGCAATTGATATTACGGGTACAGGTCATAAAAATATTAAACTTTTTAGGCAGGTTTGCCTCATTTCTAATATTGCTTTATTCTTTTTTTGGATAAGTTTAATCATTGCAGGTTTTATTAAAGCATATTGGCAGTTTAATGAGCCTAATGTGGCCTATGGTGCCATGATTGGCCGTTTAAAGCCCTGGTTTCACTTATTCTTACTTACAGGTACATTGGTGGTAATTGGTTTAACTATTATTGCAGTTTATTTAATTAGGTCAAATAAGCAAGAGGTTTCACGGTATTAGTTATTTCATTTAATCCTAATCTTTGTTTTATCATAATGTATTGCAAAGTTATACACGAAATTTAGGTAAAATAAAAGGGTAATTTTTATAATGAGAATTTACGCTGTTGATTTATTCTTTTTTTACAAATGCTATAGTGATTCATCCCACTAATGTTATCTGAATGGGCAAACAAATTTATCAGGAAAACGATAAATATTAAAACAGACAAGTAAAAAAGAAGCGTTGCTTTGTGTCAGTTTAAACAACTTGACGTAGGAATCCGTGTTACCAGATGTTTTTAATTCTTTTTGCCTCCTGACTTGTCCACCTTATTTTTTTAAATTTTACAAATCATTAAAATACAACACATTACGATTTTTTTAGTGCTACATTTGTTGCACTAAGGTTTTCAAAGTGCTAAAATTTAGAGGAGTTAAAACAAGTTCAGGTAAGATTGCAATTCAAGTTTATTACCTTCATAATCGGAGGCGTGTTATAGTAAAGCATTTGGGTTCTGCATCAACCGAGGATGAGCTTAATAATTTAAAAGATCAAGCAGAGCAGTTTATCAGAGATTACTCCAACC
>JADLFI010000033.1 GCA_020845635.1 Bacteroidia bacterium | reverse complement strand
CTTCTGCCACTGCCACCTACTCCGTTATATAATTGGGTATTCTCAAATGTAATATTTGAATAATTGCTTACTACATTAAAATTTGTAAACGAATAATTACCGCTACTACCTATATATATTATTACATATCCAGAACTTGGTGGTGTACTATTGTTTGAACTTCCACTATGTTCAGGCGGTTTTGGGCAGCCATATGGAGGTTTAGAACTTCTGCCACCACCACCACCACTTTTATCATTGCTTTCAGGAAACTCTATTTCCCTACCTTCAGCTACATATTTCAATATTTGTCCACTTGGGTCGGTATATTTCAATGGGTTATTCATCACATAACTATATCTGTTAAAGGTATGCAAATTTGTTGGGTCTTGCACATAATCGTCAGGGCTTAACATGCGCCCTGCTATTGGAGTCGAACGGGTCACAAGACCCGTCGAGGACAGGGTAAGGGCATCTCTTAAAGATGCCGAACTTTTACAACAATTTAAAGCTGTTGAACTTTTTAGCGATGATGATAAAACCGTTGTGAAAAAACTAATTGATGCCTTTATTACCAAAAAACAGCTCCAACAATTAGTAAGTTAGTTTTCTTGCTTTTTTAGATATTCCTTACACTCATCTGTTAAAATTCCTTTACCAAGCTTAATCAGCATTACAGACCGTGCCATGCTATGTAAAAATGGTAATACACCACTGAAGTTTTCTTTATATAATGGCTTGCCAAATAATGTGCTCGGATAAATGATTATTGATTTTCCTTTACTATCATAAGGATCAAGTTCATTAAGTTTCTCCGAATATAATTGTGTATTAAAGCGTTTATTAAAATTATCTTTAAATTCTTTATCAGTTACAAAATATGAACCACATATAGGTATAATATCTTTCTTATTATTTATAATAACCAAAAAAGCAGCTTCATCATCGCCTAATAATCTTACAGCCCAGCCTATTAATAGAATCTCATCTATTTTAATTATTTGTGGCAATATCTTTTCTGCTGGACTTATAGGAAAATCAACATCATATATTTGAATATAATTGTTTACTATTTCAATGTACTTTTTCATAGGTTTTGATTAGTTAGCAGAAAATTTAGGGTTAGGTTTTTCAATCAGCCATTTTGGACCAATGCCAAAACCGATGCCTATCACTCTTCTATGTGCATTGTCAATAGTTTGATAATTGTTCATGGCATTATCCCAACCAATTGTAGCATCTATTAATTGATAACTTCCACCTATAGCAAAACCAATCGGTGCGCCAAAATACATGAGTCCTGTTGCACCTAATCCCAATCCATATTTTAAACCTGACATTTGACCTGTGCCAACTCTGTAAGTATCATAGCCGATACTTAAAACACCTAAACCAATCCCTACTTTTCCCATTATATTAAATGCTTTTGAAGTAGACCAAAAAGATGCAATTTGACCAGGCTTTGTAGTACTCCACCAAACAGGATTATTAGGCCATGCTTTTTCAAATAATTGACCTGCAGGATAAGGCATCATATTTTGCCTCCAAAAACTTTTTATAAATGTTCTACTTAAAACTCCTTCAATTTGGTCTAAGCCTTTTAAAGAAGATACTTGTGAGGTATACCACATTCTGCTAATACCAGCAGCAAATGCATTATTTCCTATATTACTTCTTGTTGGTGAGTTTAATACACCGCATCCATTACAAGCGGTAGCATTATTCATGTCTACACCACTACCACCTGTCCAATAATTGCCAGATAATGTACCATTATTAAATACACTATATTCATAAGTTTTATAAGTAGTACTTTCACCTATTGGCACTTTTTCGCTACCAACATATCCATTTAAACCTGCGTTTGCATAATATGTTGTATGTGAACTTATATAAAATCCTGTTTGGCTCACATATCCTCTGCCTGCAAATGCACTTCCAAAACCCATTCCT
The DNA here is from genome assembly GCA_020845635.1 of Bacteroidia bacterium. Taxonomy (GTDB): domain Bacteria; phylum Bacteroidota; class Bacteroidia; order UBA4408; family UBA4408; genus CAIKXD01. The sequence continues at coordinate 1,592 of JADLFI010000033.1, read as the reverse complement.
GGTCCGGAACTATAGCCAGTAGCATAAGCAGCCATAGCAGCTAATGTACCATAAACATTTGCTACTTGTCCAAACATTGAATGTGCACCCATTGTTGGGTCCCAACCTGATGGTGAATGCTGGTCACCGCCGCCACCACCGCCACCTGGTGTATTTTCAGTTCCTTCAGGTAATTCTATTTCCCTACCTTCAGCTACATATTTCAATATTTGTCCACTTGGGTCGGTATATTTCAATGGGTTATTCATTACATAACTATATCTGTTAAAGGTATGCAAATTTGTTGGGTCTTGCACATAATCGTCAGGGTTAACATGCGTCCTGCTATTGGAGCTGTTCTTACAATACTTAAAAGTACACTTATGGCTACTTTTAGTTTTGCAAGTTGCAATCTTGCTTTATTTATTGTCACAAGTTAGCCAACTCTAAAACCTACTCACAAAACTTGCGACAGCGTTGGGATTCTAACTTAAAGTAGAATGTAAAATAAAACAAGGGTCCCAAATATATATATAAATAAGATGATATTAAATACAATCCTAGTATTCTTATTTACACCTTCAAATTCATCTAATATTTCATGTGGCTTATTATCTTTTAATAAAGATAAATAGAAAACATAAAAGATAGATAGAACAAAGAAAACACAAGATGTCTTAGTAATGCCTAAAAAATCGATTTCCAAAAAATAATCTAATATCTGGAATATAATAACAAAATTTAGTTCTACGAGAATAACAATTATCCAATAAGATGAATATCTAGCCTCTGGTTCACTATTGTATTTTAAAGAACATTTGTATAAAATAAAATAAAAATATCGAAGCATCTTTAGCATATGTTTTATATTTAATGTTTATAAAACATATTACTAATTCCTATTATACTCTGCGTTTCTTGTATTAGGTTGTTTTGATCGTTCATAGCACCTTTCCAGCCACCTGGATAAAATGTATCTATACCAAAATATAACGCATTTATACCTAAACCAATTGTACCTCCTCCGATTCTGGCTATTCCTAATCCCCAAACTGTTATTCCCGTATTTAGCTTAAATTTTTCTTTGCTTATCAATCCCTTTTTATACATTGCATAATCTAAACCTATTCCTATACCCATTGAAGCTCTGCCAAAGTTTCTCATAATGGTAAAACTTTCGGCGTACGGTCTAGAGTTACGTGTTAGGTTGGCAAAATTTATAGAACGTGTCAATCCTTTAGAAGTAACATACAAAGCTTGTCCTGCTAATGTAAATTCTTGTGCTGCGCTAATTACTAAACCGAAGAAACCATTACTGGTACTCGTTTTCTCTAATGCTTTATTTACATTCGGATTGTAACCTACTCTTGGATAGCCTATACTCAAGCCTATATTACCACATCCTTCACAAGCCGTAGCAGTACTCATATCTATAACATCTCTCTGGCTACTTACTCCATTGTTAAAGAATGCTTGCTTAATGCTACTTCTGCCACTGCCACCTACTCCGTTATATAATTGGGTATTCTCAAATGTAATATTTGAATAATTGCTTACTACATTAAAATTTGTAAACGAATAATTACCGCTACTACCTATATATATTATTACAT
>JADLFI010000032.1 GCA_020845635.1 Bacteroidia bacterium | reverse complement strand
TTTAAATCCTTCTATATCTTGTTTAGAACCTAGTATATGAATTTGTTCTGGTTCAAATACTACAATTTGATTTTCACCAGCATCATATATCCTATTATCTGATTGCTTTCCTCCTTTCAACAAAAGACCATCAGAATTTTCCTTTAAACTACTACTATTGTCATAATTATCAAACCAATCTTTTACAGTTAAGTTTTTAGGATTTTTTATATTAATAATTGCTTGTTCAGCTATACCTTTATTATTCAGTATGTACTTTTGAAATTCTTTAGCATCTTTTTCAATTTGTTCTTTAGTAGCTCCCATTTTTTCAAAGAAAGCTATTTCAGATTTTATTTGTTCAATGGTAGGATTTAATCCAAATTTATTTACAACCCCTTGTATTATTGAATCATCAAATTCATCACCTTTATATTTAATAGCATAAATATTAGCAGCATTTTTATCGTCTGTAAAAAATATACCTAATTCTTTACTTTTTTTGTTAGTTTGATTTTCTGTTTTTCCACGATAAACAATATCTTTTACTTTACTGTTTTTAAAAATAGTAGATAAATATTGTAAATATTGAGCTTTACTACCAATAGATGCAAGTTCAGGTGATTGACTAAACACAAAGTTAATCCCTTCCATTTTTCTTTTAAAAGAATCCATTACATCTTTATTTTTAGCAATAAATGTAGTAAATTCTTGTTTATTATTAATAAAGTATTTTTTGAATTGTTCTTCTGAATACTTTTGACCTTTATATGTTATTATACATTTTCCCATACTTCTTTCCAGATTTTATTGTTTTTGATTTGATTTATAGTAGCTCTTGAACAATTAAACAGTTGTGAAATTTCTTCATCTGTTTTAGTTCTAACTAAAGATTTAATTTCTTTAACTTGTTCAACAGTTAATTTGGAATATTTACCTCCTTTAGCTTTAGCTTCTTTCATTTTTTGTTTCCATTCTTCAGTAATAACTCTACCTTTTAAAGATTGACTTATTTTATTTAAAGTTTCTTCTGAATGAACATAATTACTTCTATCTATTTTTTGAATAGTTCTTGCTTTGCTTATATTTTGTTTAGCTTCCTCTGACATTTTATATCCTCTTTTTCTATTTATAGGAGGTCTCCCAACAGTTTCTGCTAAATTCAATTCAGGTTTTAATTTATCTATAAACCATTGTTCCATCTTTAAAAGATACTCTTGTGGACATTTAGCAAGTATTTCATACTTTAAATTTTCTATCCCTAATTTTAAACATAATCTTTGAAAATATATATTAAAATGTTTTTGTTTATTTATAGCTCTTGTGTGTGCTTGTAATCTTTCTTGTAAATCATTTGTAGAACCTATATAAAATCTATCATCATTGTCAAAATATAACTTATATATTCCACAAACATTTGTGTATTGCCCTCTTTGTATATCTTTTATGAACATTGTTTTTTATTATTTTGTTGATTTTGTGATTGTAAGTATAAAACAGCAAGAGCTATACTTAAAGTCATTTTATTAAATAATTTAATAAAAGCATCTTTATCTTTACTGTGTTACCATTTTTAATAGCTTGTTCGAGTTTATTTTTTAGATTTTTGATACTGTAACAAAGCACTTTTAGTTTCATCACCCCATATACCATCAAGAGAACCATCTTCTTTAGTTGACTTAGGCAATTTATAACCTCTGTTTACAAGCTCTTTTTGTAAAGCTAAAGTATCAAAATTCTTTTTATTCACATCTAAATCAAAAAGTTCTTTATCAGTATAATACATTCTTTTTTGTTTTCCATCTCCATAATCTTTAGTATATATTCTATCATATATTTCAAAAGGCTTACCTTGTTCTGGTATGGGAAACTCGAAAGAAGGATTTAGATTCCAAATATCATAATAACTAATATAATCACCTTTTTCATCTTGACCCCTACCTATTTTAAAATTTCTTAATACTAATCCTGTAGGTTCTTCTACTTGCTTACTTTCTCCAATTTTTAGATTTATGCCTTCTTTTTCTATAAATTCTAACAATTCAGGGTAAGATTTATTTAAACTATAATAATAGTCATCTTTATTTTTTGAATTAGAGGGTTTATGATTAGATATTTCAAATGTTTTAAATCTTTGAGAATTGCCTGTATATAAAGCCCAAGCATCATCTGCCCTTTTGAAATAAGGTTTTGATAATTCTTTATATCTTTTTTGTTCTTCTTCTGGCAAATCTCTAAATACTTTTTGATTATTTTCTAAATAATACGCTATAGGAAAAGGATTTTCGACATCAATATCTCTATTTTTATCTTCAAATCCAGCATACCCTTTTAATCCTTGAATTAATGGTGGTAAAATAGATGTATAAGGTGTTGTATTTTTATACACCTTTTTTAGTCTTTTATTTCCTGTAATTTGCTTATTAGTTAAACCTGTTTCTTTTAATTGTTGTTGAGGTGTTCCTTTATAATCAGTATTATACCTTTTATTATTATACAAAAATACTTTTTCTCCTGCTTTTCTTGCACTACTATAAGCTGTGTTAAAATCTCCTTTGTCTGTATAATCAGTTACTCCCCAATTATGAGGATTCATCCAACTTGGAAACCAACTTCCATCTCCTGCATATTGGTTTGCAATAGGTAAAGTTTCTACTAAACTATCAATACAGGCATGACAACCATCTGATAATTTTTGTTTAACCCAATCCCTTTTATCTGCGGGAATTATTACTTTATCTCCATGAGAATTTTCAAGTATTAATTCATTATGTTCTGCTTCTACTTTTATACTTTTATACATAATATTAATTTTTAGGAATTACTAAACCGTGTTTTGCTATAAATTGTGTGTTACCATTTTTAATACTTACACCATCTTTACTAATAGTTAAATCTACTCCACCTTCTTTATGCGTAGGATAACCTTTAAGGTCTTTAATTACTCTCCATTTACCTCCTTTAATAAAATTAGTTTGTAATCCTTTTTCAGCTTTTAATTTATCACTGTCAGTACAATCTTTATCTATTATTTTTTCTTCTTTTAATATTCTTTCAACTTGTTCAAAGTCTTGCAAATATAAATCTAAAAACTCCGAAAACATAAAAATAGCTTGTTGTTTTTGTTGTGGGGTTATGAATAAATCATTTATAAATTTATCAGTTTCTATAATTTTAGACTTATCTATTGATTGTAAAGTTTTATTAATTCCTTCTTTCCATAATTTAGAATTAACTTCATCACCCCCACTTCTTTTTATAGCTCTATCCATGAATGTTTTATCACTCATAGTTATTACCCTATCGAAATCATTAGGAAATAAATTCAATAACATGTGAGGAGAGGCTATTAAAGTTTTATTTTCTTTATTAGCTTTTTCTTTGGTTTTATTCCACTCCTCTTTAACAAAAGCAACATAATCTTTATGATTATTATAATTAATCATGTATTCATTACGAGCCTTTTTAAATTCAGGAGTACCAATTTTTGCATTGCTTTTAGATGCTATCCAATTATCTCTCTTTCTATTAAATTCATTATCCCAATCTATAAAAGCATTAGGATTAGATTCTAACATTGTAGTCTTGCCAATAGCAGGATGTCCCCAAACTATTTTATCATTAGGTCTAATTATATTATTAAACCCTAAAGCTTCATATACAGAATTAGCTAATTCAGGATTAGACTCAAATAGTTCTTCTACTCCAGCTTTAATGGGTGTTTTATTAATTAAGTAATCTAGTTTGTATTCATCATTGGTTGTAGATTTATTTCCTTCTAATGCAGCTAATTCTGCATCATATTTAGATTTATTTAAAATCCAATTTTTAGGATTAGCTAAAACCCCTAATGTCCCCCAAGGATTACTTGTTTTATCTTCTACTATATGACTTCCATTCCATACCCCTGTTCTTTCTTTTTCATCAAAAAAAACTATTTTGTCACCAATATTTAAATTATTTTCTAATAATTTTGTATCTAAAATTTCTGTCCCTTTTTTAGCTAGTCCAGTGCCGTCAGAAATAGTTTTTAAACTTTCTCTTGTATATTTATTTCTTTTCTCTATATCAGCTTTTTTAGCTTCTATTTCAGATTGATTAGATGTAGTAGGAGGAACGGGAGTGTTCGTAGTAGGAGGAATTGGTGTATTCGTAGTAGGAGGAACCGGAGTAGTTTGATTATTAGGAGGAGGATTAGTAGTAGTGTTATTTGTAGTAGGAGGAGGAGTTTGATTGTTAATTTTATTAGCTATTACTGTTTTCAATTTTTTAAGGAAATTGAGAACAATCTTTCCTTTATTTAGAGCAGAATTTACAATTGCTGTACGTTGTGGACTTGCTGGGGCAACAGGAGCAACAGGCAAAGGTACTACAGGGGGCGGAGTATTTGTGGTTGTTGTTGGTGCAACAATTGGTGCTGGCATGGGTCTTGTTGAAGGAGCATTTCTTCTTTGCAACAATTCTAAATAAGTTCTTTCATTTGCATTAAATAACATTTGTTTAAATCCTATATCCTCTGTTAATGAGGCATCAAAAGAACTTCTTATTTTAGTCCTTTGGTCTGCGGGTCTATCATCAGCATTATTATAACCTATGTATAATTTTCCCCTTGATACAGCGGTATAAACAAGTTTATTATGTGCAGTCTCTGCCACAATGCCATTGACGTTCATTTTAGTAATGTCTACCCAAACATAGGGAAATTCCCTACCTTGTGCTTTTTCTACTGAAAGAACCTCCACAGTTATCCCTTGACTAGTTAAAAGATTATTATAAACTTTTACTAAGTCATCACTAACAATTACTTTACAATCATTAGGATTTACACCATTTGCTAATTTTTCTTTTATATCTTCAACAAATTTACCCATATCCTCTAAACCATTTACTCCTAAGCCATCGTTATAAACAGTATTGAGTTCGTCTATTTTAGAGGTTTTTCCATAAAAGGCTTCTTGAACAGCAGCAATTGGAAGCACAAAACTTCTAAACCTTACAGACAAAGGAGTTCCATGTTGGGCAGCAACAGCTATTTTTTGCCAAGCATAGTTAGCAAGTCCATGAGCATTAGAAATTTGATTTGGGTCTCCTAATACAATTACCTTAGCTTTAAAAGTTTCTGCTAATACGGCAAGAATAATCTGAACATCTACATCAGCAGCATAAATTTCATCAATTATTAATGGCGTGCCTTTCTCTAATTTTTCAACCATTGCGATTAAATTCGTATCAGTACCAGCTTTTATCTTATTTATTTCAACAACTACAAAATTAAATTTTGCCGTTATGTCATTAGCAGGAATATTTTTAGGATTTAAAAGATTCAATAAGGATTGTATAGTAACTGTTGATGGTTCTATATTTAAAGTAGCTTGTAAATTAGCGTTCGCATGTGTGTAAGGAGACCATGTAAATACCTTTCTAGCACCCAAAAATAATTTTAACAGGAAAGTTTTACCTGTTCCTGCCGCACCATCAATAACAAATATCTTACTGGTTTCCTTAGTTTCTAAAAAAGCAACGGCTTCCTCCATTACAACTTGTTGTTGAGGAGAAGGAAACACTGCGGGCATAGGAGCATTTTGATAAAAAGCAGTTAAATCAACACCGCTATTTAAAAACCTTAAAGATTTTTCTATTCTTCTTGCCTTTTTGTAATCCTCAAATAACCTTAATAAATTAGCCTTAAAAGTAGCGAAATCTGCTGCAGAAGGCGGTGTTTTAAAATCAATATCAGTGTCTTTCATATTATTAATCACCGCTGCAAACTCTGAGCTGTCAATTCTATCAGAGATTAAATAGGCATTTAAATATGGAATACCTTTTATTACGCCTTGAAATAATCTATAACTTGTAGAATATTCTACCAAAGTTCTATTTTGTCGGATTACCTCTGCTTGTGGCTGTGTGTTTTTGGAAGTAGATTTCCTTGTCAAGATTTCTATCAATGCTTCATCTATTTCCGCACCGTTTGTAAGTAAAAATTCCTTTAACTCCCAGAGAATCTCAGGTATATTTAAATTACTCAAAAGATTTTGTAATTCATTCCTTTTCGTAGCTAACTTTAATTCCGCAGCTGCTATATCTTTTGGATCACTTGCAGGGTCATTTTTAACTGTATGTAATCTTTTTATTTCATCTATTATTTCAATAAATACAGGCTTGTTTGGGTCAGTGCTAAAATCCTTTACATACTCTGTTATAGAACCCTCATGCTCATCTGTGAATTTCTTACCTTCTGCAATTTGCTTTTTAAAAGCTGTATCCATTTGATTAAACAGGATATTTAAATCAGCTAATAACTGCTGAACAGCAGGTTCATTAGCTCCCAAAGAAGGGTAATTCAAGAGAAGTTTTAAGTAGTCTATAATCTTCTTTAAATTGGTTGTTGAGTATATACCATTTTGAAAATTAGTTGTCTCTGTCTTGAGTATTTCTTCTCCTCTTTCAATATCTTGTTTAATTAGGTAATCCTTTACAGCAGCAGGTAATTCATCTTCTGGTAAATTAGCCATACGAAAAGATTCGCTTGTTTGGGTAAAATCCAGATTATCCAAAACGTCAAGTTCTCTATCTACTCGTAACTCTTCTTGCTGCAAATCTTGTATTGCATTATCGAGTCTATCTATTTCATCTTGAACTTGACCTTTATGATAAGAAAATATAGTGTTTATTACACCTACATCAATTAAGGTGTCTATATCTACAGGAATAGATCTTTCCTCAAAAAGTTCTCCGTTAATAAGTACTTTAACAAGAGTTTCCCCTGTTATTAATTGTATTAGTACCCCCTGCTCTAAAAAGTTATTAGCAGTATCTTTATTTTCATACACAAAAATATTGGCAATAGCGGCAGCAGTATAGAGATTAATTGTATCATTTACATAATCTTGCAATTTTTGATCAACATCTATAATTTGTTTTTCTTGTCTATCAGATGGATTAGAATTAATAGCCCTGTCTAAATCCTGTATTATTTTTTCCTGCGCTGTCTTTTTTAATTGCGCAGCAGCCATATCTCCTTGAATTTTGGTCTTTTCAGTATTCTTTCCCCGCTCTGCCATAGCTTTTATATCCTCAGCCAACTGAATATTTTTTTGAGAAAGGTCTCTGAAAGCACCTAATTGTTTAGCTGTCTCGTATAATTCAAAAGTTGTAGGTGCATTTTTAATTTTAGCCTCCAATGCCTTTTCTAATCTACCATTTCTTTTTAAGGTGTCAGCAGTATGTCTTCTAATTCTTTGCAGTAAGGAATCATTATTGCCATTAAAGTAACCTTCTTCTAACATCAAATCTCTGTAAGATTGCCAATCTTTTTGAATATTAAATTTAGCCTGTGCCGAAGTTTTAGGATCTTTTATTTTTTTCCTCTCTAATCTTAAATTATTCCATTCTTCATACACAGCACCATCATTTTCTAACAACCTTTTGGAAAATTCCTCACTGTCTTTTATAGCCATATCTACACTATCTTGCAAAGTTACTACAGGAGCTGTGGTTGTTGCAGGAGTTGCTGGTGCTGTTGTGGTTGTGGTATTTGCTGGAGTTGTAGTTGTTGTTGCTGTTGTAGTTGTCGTTGCTGGTGCTGTTGCTGGAGTTGTAGAAACATTAAAAAAAGAAAGTATTCTGTTGTAAAGATTATTTTTAGCAGCAGGTATTGGAGTAGTTTGAGATGTTCCCAAAGCATTATTTGTAGATAGGTCTCTTAAAAACATTCTCTTTGCTTCCTCATAAAGCAAAGCCGCACTTTTATCCTTTGTAAAATTTTCTTCTTCTTCTCTCGTTTTGGCACGATTTAAAACTTCCATTTGTATATTATCATAAGCTACCTTTAATTTATCCACAAGATCTAAATTTTTCGACAGTTCCAACATGATATTATCTGCCTTAGAAGATCCTGCCGCAGCAGCTTCCTCAGCAGCAATTTTCTCTAATTTAGTTTTTAAAATTAAATCGCCATAATCTAATCCAAACCAAGTATTTGCCAATCTTGCCAAGTGCGTGTTTCTAATTAAATCACCAATTTCATCTTCCCCTTTTAATCTAGCTAATTCAGCTTCTTTAAAAAGGTTTCTATCACGTCTTAAATGTTCTAATTTTCTTTCTATTACTTCTTGATCATAAACCAATTCTCCATTTGCATCTCTTTTAAACCTCTTCTTTTTCTGAGTTACAGGAGTTGTTCCATTCATTACTTGCTGTTTTGTATTAGGATCTATAACAGGTTCTTCATATTCTTCTTCCTCAAATAAACTTTCATAGTCCCTGTTATAAATATCTCCTATTACTTGTGTGTTTTGCATTAACCTTTTAAAATCCGCATTTAGAGATTTTTCTCTATATTTAGAACTTACATAAGAACCACCTGCACCTATTAAACTACCTATGAACATACTAGCTTGTTGTTCATTATTTCCCATACCATCTAAAAACTCCTCTAAAACATTTGCAGTACTACCTAACCAACCTTGTTTATGATACCTACTTCTTGGCACTACTTCATCTCTTCCTGTCACAAGATTAGTTTCATACCTTTCTATTGAAGTTTGAATACCTTCTTGAAAAGATTCGTTTATGGCATTTAAAGCTGCTTTTGGTTTTATATAACTTTCAACTATTCTTTTTCCTGCTAAGGCACCTTGGACATTCCTCTTTGTTAAAGTAGATTTTCCAAATAACATATCAGTTTCTAAGTGATTAGTTAAGCCTAATAACATTACATTAAATTTAAAAGTTTCACTTGCTTTTTCAGTAGCTATAATTTCTGCTTCTTTTGGTGTTAAATTAGACCCCCACTCACCATTCTCGTAAGATCTCATTAATTCTTTCTTTACTCCATTAGCTTCAATTCCTGATTCTGCAATAGTGTTGACAGCTGTAACCATAGCATTTGGAGTATTTTTTAAGACCTTTTGAAAGGCAGTTAATTTTTTTCCTGCTCTTTCTGCCGCTCTAATTAAAGCCATTTCTTTCTGCACAGCCTGCCCTACTTTTAATCCTTTTGTAAGTTTTCCTACTGCGCCAATTCCTTTTAGCACACCCGTACCACCAACAAAAGAACTCCCAAGAAAAGCAAGTCCATCTACAAAATCCCCTAATATAAATTGTGTAGAGGTAATTCTATCTAAAAATCCTTGGTCTTGATAATTAGCCGAAGCATAATTAGGAAATAATGCTTTTGAGCCTTCTGCAAAGTCAGCACCTAACGAAACCATAAAATTATCAAAGGTGTTGTTAAGCCCCTTTAATTCAATCTCTCTTCCTGTTTTTACATCTTTGGCTAAATCAGCAGCATTTACTAAAACATCAGCAGCAAAACCACCAGCAACCCCTATACTTTCACCAACATAACCTACTAATGAGCCTACAAGCCTAGGTACAGTATTTAATGTTCTCATCAAATACCCCTGATTTTGGTATCTAAGATCATCTAAAATTCTTTGGTCTTGTTCAGGATCACCTGTTGGATTAAACCTTTTAACATAGGTATTATAGCCCGGACCAAACCAGCCTTCTGGTGTTAAGAAATCTACATGCGAGGTTAAATTCAACTCTGAACTTGGTAAAGGCTCATACTTTGCTGACTTGTTTAATACAGGTTGAGCAGTGTGTTGACTTAAAAATTTATCTATTGTACCCATTAATTTGAAATTTTAAGAATTGTTGCAGCATTAACAGCCGATTGCATATCTGGAAAATAAACATTTCCCTGACCTTTTGCTGCAGGTGAATAATTTGGCTCAAAGGAAAAGGCAAGAACTGTACTATCTGTTCCTCCTTCTGATTGATCAGCTTTATAGCCTATGAAATATCTTTCAGAACCTCCTGCGGTTTGAACTGCATATATATTACATTTTATAACTTTACCTCCTCCTGCTTGCACTTTAAATCCAGCACTTGCAGGAATAACATTTTGGGTTGAAACATCATCTCCTATAATTACTCTTGCTCTTTCAGAAGGCATTTTAGAATAATCCTTTGCATTGAGCAAATTAATATTAAAGGATTTATCAAAATGATTCAAGGCATTTACAGAAGCGGTTAAAACTGCCCCATTAGGCTTTGTTCTATTTGCTTCTGTGCTTATAGATTGAAGCATAAATTCTTTATAAGACTCTTCGTAGGACGTAGGAACATCTGCATATAAAGTGCCTGTATTTTGACCATCAGACACTTCAACTTGTAAATAAGGCTTAGTCCCAGAAGAAATGAATGAAACATTTGTGGGTTTAGTAGATGCCGTAATGGAATGCTCTTTTCCATTATTATCCTTGTAGGTAGAAACAGGAAATCCGTCTATATTTAAAGCACTGATGTTCATTCCTTTTGTTAATTGTGTAGTAGCCTTAGCAGCAGCATTCTCACTATCAGTAGGTATTAGTGCATAATTTAAAGTAGTTGCGCCAACTCGTCCCTTTATCTTTTCACTTCCAGCAATTATCTTAGTTTTTAAAGATTCAAACCAACTATTGCCTTGATTCTTTTCTATCGCATTGGTTAAAACCTCTTCTGCTGTTGTTCCGTTTGGATTACCAACTGTGCTAAAATATTTTCCAAATTTTCCAAGATTAAGATACCTATCTTTCATTTTGCCTGCAGGAGTTTCTATAATATCAAAATTAAGCCAAGGCTCATTAATATTCTGTCTATTCTGCTCGGCAATTTTCTCCGCTGCTTCATAAGCCTCCATAAGTTCGCCATCATCTTCAAAAATATCTTTCCAATCCTTTCTTTTTACTTTTGCATTTATATAATTATCTACTAAAGTAGAGAAATAACTTCCCTCTTGTTGGTCTCTAAAAACGTCATAAACTTTATTTACAGTCTCTTCGTCCATTCCTTTTGGTATAACGTAATTTGAATTGTCAAAATTCTCTTTTAACTCTATCAATTTATCAGTTTCTACTTTAAGGTTATAGCCCCCCACAAACTTATCAAGTTGGGATTTTGTTGAAACGAGAGATTTTTCAGACCGCACGAAATCTCCAACCATTTGTCCCGTAGTCGTAGGTACGGCAGGTATTGCAGAATATACAGAGCTTGCTCCCTTTGTAGCTTTGTCTCTTTTTTCTTTTTCTAAATCTGCATTAATACGCATTTGAGCAATGTTTCTGTCATATTCGTATTGTTTTGCTAATTTTTGCAGTTCAAAGGCTCTTCTTTGATATAAGTTTTCCATTGGATTATCTCTTTTTAAAACCTTTGTTTGAAAGGCTTCACTTGCATTAAGGAGAATTTCTCCTGCATATTTTTCAAAACTTATTGGATTTCCTTTATCATCTTTTAATCCGTCTTCTGAAAGTGAATTTTTATATTGATAATCTAAGTATAATTGGGTCATGCCTTTTTCTCCCAAAGCTGTTTGTGCAGCTTTCATTAAGGCTTCTTTTGATTTACCTTCAAGTGTAACAATTTGCTGATACCCATTTCCTAAATCCACAATTTGAAAGTCTTTGCCATTACTAAAAGGCATAGAGCTTACATCTACCTTATCAATTCCCTCCAATATGACTTTACCAACATCTGTATAAGGTCTTAATCTAGAATCTACTTTCATAGATGGATCGAAAGTATTTGTAGCTTTAAATTTTTCATTTGCCTCTTCTATACTTTTTAACATCGGATAAATATTAGCTTCACTAGTCTCTCCTTTTGCAAATAAGTCATAATAAGTTTTATATGCTTCTCTTATAGATTTGGTTCTATTTGCTATATTTTCTAAGTTGGAGTCATAAGCAATACTTTCTACATAGTTCTGTAAATCTGTTTGAACACCTCTATCTAAAAGATTTTTACTTGCAAACTCTTTACTTTTTCCAGCAATCTCTTCCATTTTCTGAGTCTTATAAAAAGTATCTTGATCTAACATGGCATCTATGCCATGAACTCCAGCTTTTAATTTTCCAATAGCTTGTAACTGAGCATCTATTTGGGCTTGTCCCATTTTAGCAATTTCCAACATCGAGTCTAAGGGCAGATTCCTTTCTACACTCGTTGGAGACCAAGGCATTAAATCTGGAATATAATAAAAACTATCTCTTTGTAACATTATTTATTTCCCCAAACTGTATTTTTAGCTTTATCTAATAAATCTGTAATTGCAGGATTATTGTAGAGCTTCATCATCATCTCTAAAATAGCCCTATCTTGATTCATTTGAGCTTGTTTTTTATCTTTGTCTAAAACATAATTGCTAATATCACGAGCTGTGTGTTTTGCTAACTCGCCCGGATATGTTTTCTTCAAATTAGAAAGGGCTGCTCTTTCTTTCTCAATGTTTTGATTTATTCCCTGTTCTCCTGCTAATAAAGATTGTAAAGCTGTTAATTTTTGATTTTGTAATTGTTGTCTTTGATTTGCTACTTGCCCCATATATTGAGCAATGGAAGATTGAGTATTTGCCGCAGCATTTGTCGCATTAGCCATACCCAATAAAGGATTATAAGAATTGTTTAGAATAGAATCAGTAGCCATTTTTTGACTTTGTAATAAACTATTAATTGCAGATTTATATTCAGGTTCTGTGTTCATATTCATTATTGGAGCATAATTGGTAGGAATAGTTCTATACATTTGTTGTGATAATGTTCCTAAACCACTCACAAGATTTGCTGCCATATTTCCTGCAAACAAAGTCAAATCTTTGTCTGAAAACATTTTGTTTTGATTGCTCCTATTCTCAGGTATTTTCATAAAAGGCTTTTCAGAGTTTCCTTTAAACCCTGATGCGCTATCGAGTTGTGCCCTTTTCCAAGCCAAATCTCTTTCTGCCATAGCTGTTGAGTCATTTAATAAAGAAGATTCATATCTTTCTAAGTCCGCATTAGCTCTTTTTTCAGCAATAGAATCAGCATAAGGAGAACCCCCAAAATAATTCGTGGTAGGTTTTGGAAATATTCCTGTTTTTAAATCCATTTTTGCTGTTGCAAAAGGATTGTAAGAATTTGGTGTGTTTTGGTAATTTAACGAAACATCGGGAACTTGATAATTTACAAAGGGAGATATTTGAGGAGTCCTTTGTGTAAAATAATCCTTTCCTGTAAAAGTAGTATTTAAGTTAGGATTAAAAGTAGGCATAGCTATTTGAGGAATTGCAAACGGAGAATATGTGTTGGGATTTAATAAACTACCTCCTCCTGCCATTTGTGGTTGTTCCTCTGGATTTAAAACTTTTAAGAGTTCGTTGAAAGTCTTAGCTTTTTCTAAAACAGCTTGCCTATTTCTCTCTTTTAATTCAGAGGTTTGATAGTCATTCGCTGTGTTTTTTGTAGGCTTTGCTAAATTGCTCACATCAACAGGAGAAATTTCTTTTTTTCCTTTTAATTTATTAACATCTTTTTTATCCATTCCTAATTCCAAAAGAAGTTGCATTGCTGTCTTTGCACTCAATTTATTTCGTGCAGAAAATACATAAGAATTTTCTGGCAATACATCAGTAATTTCTTGGTCAGGCATTTGCTCATGGGGAGCTTCTGCATTTGTTTCAATAAGTTGATCATTAGGTAAGGCTATGGTTTCTTTTTGTCCTTGAAATTCTTCTGCTTGAATAGGAGAATTTACGTAACCACCAATTGGAAAAGGCGAAGGAACAAACGGACTAATCCATTTAGATTTTTCATTATTTTCCTTATAGTTAGCTTGCCTTTGTCTTTCTTTTAATATCTCTTTAATATCAGGCTCCTGTGAATAAAGTTGTTTGTATTTTACAACGTATTCTTCTAATAACATGTCATCTAAATAATAACCATTCTGGTTAAAAGCGTTATTATAAACTCGTTGTTCTAAATTTTGCACTTCTGTTTTTAATTTACTTTTAGAGTCCGCTGAATTAGTAGAACCTTTAATCTTTTTATTATCGGAAGTAACAAAAGGACTAATCCATTTAGATTTTTCATTAGCTTCTCTATAATTAGCTTGCCTTTGTCTTTCTTTCAATATCTCTTTAATGTCTGGCTCCTGTGAATATATCTTCTTATATTTTACAACATAATCTTCTAATAACTCGTCATCTAAATAATACCCATTCTGGTTAAAAGCATTGTTATAAACTTGTTGCTCTAAATTTTGCACTTCTTGTTTTAAAGTGCTATTTTCCTTTGGTGTAGTACTACGAATAGGAGTTAAATTAACAAATGGACTAATCCATTTAGATTTTTCATTAGCTTCTCTGTAATTGGCTTGTCTTTGCCTCTCTTTTAATATTTCTTTAATATCAGGTTCTTGTGAATATATCTTCTTATATTTTACAACATAATCTTCTAATAACGCATCGTCTAAATAATACCCATTTTCATTAAAAGCATTGTTATAAACTTGTTGCTCTAAATTTTGCACTTCGGTTTTTAATTTACTTTTTTCCCTTGGTGCAGTACTATGAGTAGGTACTAAATTAACAAAAGGGCTAATCCATTTAGATTTTTCATTAACCTCTCTATAATTAGCTTGCCTTTGTCTTTCTTTTAATATTTCGCTAACATCGGGTTCTTGTGAATATAGCTTCTTATATTTTACAACATAATCTTCTAGAAGCGCGTCATCTAAATAATAACCGTTTTGATTAAAAGCATTGTTATAAACTTGTTGCTCTAAATTTTGTACTTCTGCTTTTAAACCTTTTGTTTGGGCAATAGTTTTCTCAGAATCTTCGTAATCTGATGGATACATTTCTTTTAATTCTTTAAACCTTTTTAAATCCTTTTGATTTAAACCAACGGTTAAATAGGAGTCTAAAAGAGAATACAATTCTCCGATTTCGACCGCTTCGGCATCAGGATTACTTACTTTAGGGACACTTGTTTGAGTTGCTTTTCCTATTAAGATGTCTTTTGCTGTAGGATTTTTAGAAGACGTTTCTGAGTTTAAATCTTTTAAGGTTGAAAAAGCTGCTTCATACCTTTTACTTTCTTTTGGATACTTTGCTTTTAGCGTTTTATATCTTTTTAAATCATTGGCGGACAATTTACTATTAGAGTTTTCTCTTACTAATTCATCTAATTCTACCAATTCAGTTGCAGCAGTTATTGCTGGTTTTATGGGTTTAATGGAAGGGTATTCATATCCTACATAAACAGGCTTTCCTTTTTCATCATACCCAAGCAATTCTTTTCCTGTTGTTAAAGGTATTACTTTATTATCAGGTATTCCTTTTGACAAATCTTTATTTAAAGCGGGAATAGTTCTTCCTCTATCGTAAGTACCATCTCCTGCCTGACCTAAATTATAACCTTCGGTAATGGCATTACCTTTTTCATCTACCCCATAAAATGAAGGATCATCTATATAAACATAACCTCCTCCGGGGTATTCATAGATTCTTCCACCTTTGCGAAATTGTTCAGGTTGAGAGTTTAAAATTTGTTGTTCCATTAAATCCTTTTCCGCTCTTAATTCAGCACGTCTTTTTGCAATATTATTAAATATTCCTCCAATTAAGCCCGGTATAACATTTGTTGCTGTAGCAGCGATAATTCCTCCAAGTGCCTTCTTTTCTACACTTTTGGCAGGAAGTAATTTATTTGTTTTTTTCATTATCTCGATGATTGTGTTGTTAAAGTGTTAAAAATTGTAGTTACTAATTTTATTTCTGGATTCTCAGGTCTAAAATTTATGAATTTTTGTCCTAAATAAAAATCTCTAAATCTTTCTCTTGCATAATAAGGTCTATTAGGATCAACAGCAAGATCATTAACTTCGTAGTTTAAAGGTGAAAAACAAGGATAAATAATAAAAGGTATTGTATAATCCTCTACTATATCATCAAATTCATTTAAAAGCCACTTATTCTCCTTTCTATTGACTTTTGCAGTTGAAGTAAGGTCTTGTATTGCTTCCAAGTAATAATCGATTGTAGAGTCTGTATGAGGCTTTAAAGACAATAATCCAGAAAATTGTCTTGAATTATATAAATACAAATGTGTGAATGTTTCGTTGATAGGGTGTTCTAAATTAAAAGCTGTATTGTAAGTAAAGGCATCTTGCATGTAAATCACATTATTAAATATAGAACTGCCTTGTTTACTAACTTCAATAATTTCTATTTCATGGGGATAGTACGTATTATAAAAGGTTTGATATGTATTTGCCTGATTATGAAGCCATACTGAATTTTCTTTTACGCTATAAAAGTTTTTTCTATGGTTTAAATACATTGAAGGTAAATAAGAATGGAACATAAACCATTTTCCTGTATCTCTCAATCTACTTAAAGAAAAAGAACAACTTATGTCCTCATATTTTACAGTAAATAAAATTCTGTTTAAATGTGGATCATGTCCAAATACCCATTCTGCATTTTTAGGCAAATCTCTAAAAAATAGAGATAAGCCCTCAGTAATAGGCAAAACATTTTCCCTGAAATTATATGGTTTATTTGCTTTATCATCAAAGAAAAAATATCCCATCTCATTTAATAGTGTTCCGTGTTTTCTCTGTAAACCAGCTGAACCTTCTTTTGTTGCAAATAGGGATAACGGAGTAGAACCAAATAAATTACCATTACCTATGTAGATAGTGTCTTTATCAGTTTCTAATCTGCTTTGAGAAGAGAATATTTTCCAAAGATTGTCTTCTGTATGATAGTATAAACTATTGCTTAAAACAAACATATTAGTACCTAATCCAAAAGTTGCAGGTACTTGTATTCTATTGTTGAATCTAAAAGTACTCCAATTTTTAACATCGGACACGGCTATATCATTTAAATATTCAGAATTACAATCACATGTTTTATATTTATCTGTATAAGCAAAGAAACTTCTTATTTCTTTATTTAAAGAATAATCTTTGTTGTAGCCATAAAAGTTATCTATTCCTAAATTTATATAGGAGTCATTCCCATTATTAAAGTGAAATCTTCCTAAATAGGAGTGGTCAATAGTAAATTGTTTTCCTAATGTGTCTAACCTATAAAAGCCATTACCTAATTTTGGATAATAGATTTCTCCTATACCTATTATACCCTCATGTCTCATGTCAACATTAACATCACTTTCGTACCACCCATGAACACCACAAGCAATAGGAAGTTCGTCTTTATCATCAGGAGCATCCGAAAAAATAGTTTGGTTATAGTGTAAAATTGCAGTTCTTCTGTAACTCCAATAATTTATAAAGGCATCGCCAAAGACTTCTCTTATTTCATATTTTCCATTTCTATCTAATGTTCTTTCTCCTTGAATAAGAGATTTATATTCTAAACCTTGCAAATTTCCATATTGATCACACAGTATTCTTTTCATGCTCCCATACAAAGATCTTGCACAAGGTATTAGCGTACATTCATCATCTATTACATAGGGAACTAAACTTGAATCTTTGTATTGAGTATTACAAGGAGATAAAAAAGGTAAATTACTTTCAAGTTTGAAAGCAGCACCGCCTTCTTGGTGCAAATTAATAAAGGGTTTATCAAATGCAGAATTAGTAGTGTGGGCATTTACATAGGTGTCCTTTGTTATTTTCCTTTGCTTAATTACTTGAACAGGGCGGCTCAAATCATTTATATTATTATATGCAGCCATGTTAAAATTAAATGTACCTACATAACAATCTTCTCCTACAGTATTTTTATCCTTTGATCCATAGCATCTTCCATTTCCGTCCCATTCTTGTTCTATTACAAAATGTGTAGCTTCAAGAGAAGGCTTTAAAAAAGCTGTATTAGGACTATGAAATTTATATACAGAAGCATCTTCTGGAGAAGTTACCAATTTATTTACTTCCGAATAGGCTGAAGTAGAACCATTATCAATTATACTAACAGTAAAGTCTAATGAACTATTGATGTTATAATGTGGGTGATAAGCAATTTGACCATTAGTTAATTGAGTATAAAAAGTTTTGTGGGTATTTCCCTTTGCTATTACTGTTTTATTATTGTCTGTTCTTTTTACATAGACTATTTCCCAATGGTATATTCCTTCAAAAGGTTGAATATTTCCTATTTCTATACTTAAAGGAAAGATATACATTTCCTCGCCGTTATCTCCTTTATAAGGCATAGTACTATTACTTACACCCTTGCCGTCTTCTATTATGATACATTCAACATCAGGAAGAGATTGGCTTTCAAAATGTGGAACAAGGCTTCTATCAGGAAATCTATGATGTCGTACATTTCCTAATGGGTACATAAACTCATCTTCACAGTTTTTAATATCTGGGTAGAGAATGCACTGTTCATTGTAGCCCATAATACCACGTTCCCAAACCCTTAACTTAAAATCATAAAGTCCGCAATCTTCTTCAATTGTAGATTTTTCATGAGGTTGTTCTGTTATTTTTGCAGTGTTATAAATTTCCCAATACTCCTTTTCACAAGAATAGAAATTATCTGGGTTATCAGAAGAAATGATTATTTCTTCTCCTGCAAGTTTTGTTCTCCCCGGAATGTGAAATACTGGAGTAGTTGTGCCATCACAAAAGAAACCAACAATTCCAAAAGCATAAACTTCATCACCCATGAAGGTTTTAAGGTTCATAAATTCAGGAATTTTATAAGCAAGGCTTGCAGGAATTTTGTGTGTTACCCAATTGACAGTTATTTCATTTGCATACTTTTGATAATCTATGTTTTTAACCTGTTTTAAGCCAGAGATTAAAAGAGAGTTTTGAAATTCACAGATTAGGGTTGCAGAAGAAAAACTGATTGTTGGAACTAATAGCTCATTCAAAGAAATTGTTGATTTAAAAGAGCCATTATATATATATGTAATTGGATTTATTGCCTGTACGGTATCTATTACAAATGCTGAAATAACACCATTAATAGTAGAAATAACAATAAGTTCAACTTCCTCTTCATTTGTATTTATTCCATTTAAAGTTATTTCAACAGATTTTGTTGTGGTAGTACCAGCAATAGCTCCATCTATTAAATTCCAAGATTCTGATGTATTTTCATCGTAAATGTAAATTGGGTCAGAAATAATTGCGACATTTCCGTCTTTGTATCTGTAAGCAAATTGATAAGTTCCTGTACTTAAAAACCCCCCGTAATTTAAAACTTTTGGTTTTATTTCTAAGATATGATTACATTTAAAAACTTTAAAATCACAATCTTCTGGCTTATCTATATTTATTTTCCTTAATTCATGAACTCCATCAACCCAATACACCTCTCTCTGATTGCAATCCTCCAAGATATGATATACAGCACTTACATATTTTGCATTTGGTATATCACAATCTATTACTTCTGTATAAGTGCAATCATCTAAGTCTAAAATGAATATAGAATTTGTTGTAAAAATCAATACTTCGTTCTTATTTAAGGTTAACTGTCCAACAACTTCCTCTGGAAAATCAGCACAAAGAGTAGTACTACGCTCGTTTTCTATGGCATCAAACTCATTCTTTACACCATTGAGACCAAATCTAATAGTTTGTTCAGGTTGATTAATGGGTTGAACGTCCCTTTGTAAACTGAGCATATCTTTCTTCGTAATTAGGAACTATATTTTGTAGAATGTTAGCAAAAGAAGATGCTAATTCAAATGGAATTTGTGTTAATGCAGCTCTTGCTTTTCCTGCTGCTGCATTATATAATGTTAGTACATCGTTGAAAAAGTTTCGTGTCTTATTATCTTTTTCTGCTCTGTATTCTACATAAGCTATTTTCATTTCTATGTAAAGCACGATAGCATTTATAACTTCGGGAACATTAGGTATCATTGGAAAACCCCTTTCATCTGTTTTTTTCCCAAAGTAGAATACTACTATATATTCAGCTTTACTTTGAACAACTATATATTTCCCAAGAAATGTGTAGAAATTCTTAACATTATGTGTTGTGAATTTGTGTTCTAAGGAATTTGGAAAATTTGCCCTTCTTCTATAAGATAGAGGCACAAACATATTGCGAAAATTCTTATTCACATTAGCCATCAAAGACATTCTGTCATTTCGTAACCAAGGGGAATCTTCGGCGCAAGAAGGATCTACTTCTATTCTATTGCAACAATGTGTTACAGGCACATCTTCTCCAATTACAGCGGTTGTAAATTCTTTGGCGCATTCTTCAATAAGATTTGGGTCTCCTATATATTCATAGATTATATCTGTGGCTACCCAATTCTTTGGCATTACAGCCTTACGTTCAAATAATTTTAATACTTTTACTTGTGGTATGAGTGCATCACACCCTCCTATTATATCTAAGCAGTCTGATGCCCATTGAAAATAGGTATCTTCATCTACAAAATCACTTCCTGTAGATGTTATAAAATCATTCACGACTGCTTCTAATTTTAAATATTCCATCATGGGTTATAATTACCTTTTTGTACTGCAAGTTCTTGCAATATAGGATTTGTTAATAATGTGTAATATATTTCTCTTGTAGTAATTTCATTCGGGTAAAACTTGAAAAATCTAAAAGGATTTTTTGTTACCATACCTTCTCTATTGGTAAAGGCTAATTTATAAAGTTTATCTTCTAATAGATAACACATCTTTTTATATTTTATTAATCTACTATCATAGATTTTTCTTCTCTTTTCGTCTAATTCAATTTTTTCTAAGAAAAATGTTCCGTAATTATCTATGGTAAATCTTCCTTGTTTTAAAACTGTTTCTAATATCTTCCTTGTATAGGCAAGTATTATCTTTTTAAAAATTCCTAATCCTGTATCTTTGTTTAGAACAGGTCTGTCTTTTGAAGGTATTTTTCTTACTTTGTAGGAAACCCACTCTGAGGCGGCAGTACAAACACACAACCCAAATTCAAATACTCTTTGAAAACGGCGCATTTTCTTTACATGCTGCATATAAATAGGATTACTCCAATGGTCTACAAAATTTACTTTACCTAGATAAGCAGGAATTTTTAAATTATTTTCCTGTTCCATCTATTGTTTGATTGTTAATTATGTCTTGTAAACCATTTTGCCAAGACTTGTATAATTCTTCAATAATTAAGAGAATTACTGCATCTTCAAGTTTAGGCAAGATTCTAAATTCAGTTTCTAAGGCAGAAGAACAAAATGAATCTGAGGTCTCTTCCGAACAATCTGTGTAGTTATCTGCGGCATAAGGATCTTCAAACACGTCAATTAACTTCACCCATTGCAAATCTTCCACTCCTGAAATATAGAGGTACTCATTCATAATGTAGAATTTGGGGGAATTAACTTTTAGTCTTTGAAATTCTTTATAATCTTTGAAAGTAGTAGGACTAAAAGAGATGCTACCATCAATACTAACTACTTGCTTTTCACTTTCTTTTAAGGGCGTGGGTATTTTATTTTTACTTCTTAATACCTTACAACCATTTATACTTACGCAAGAACATTCATGCTTAGCTACTTCAATTAAGGGAATACAAATGCTTTGTAAAAGGAATTTATCCTTTAAAGATTTCTTTTCCCTCTCTTGTGCCAATAATTTACTTCTTTTTCTTAAAGCTATGCTGATGATATGTCTGCTACTTAATCTTTGGCTCTGTGGAGCTACCCCCTGATGAAATGGGGCTTTTACTTGTGAAACTATATCTCTGTAAGTCATTTTTATAATTTATAACAAGATACTCTAATGTCTTTATTTTATTTATCTTTTTTATTCTTTAACTATTTTATAGTTATAAATAGAAAAGGGAGACCATAAATGATCCCCCCAAACTAAAAAACTATCACTAATTTTATTGGCAACAGGAATTTAACCTGTCTAAAATGTTTTGAAGCACTGTTTGTATCGGTAAAGTTACTATACCGTTATTTATACATTGCATTGTTTTTATATAGGATTTGTTTAATGCTGTTAAACCATTCAAGGTTATAACATCTTGATAAACAAAAACAGCACCATTGTTTAAAATAAACTGTATACTAAAAGTTAGTCCTGTCAGTAGCAAGGTTTTAGAAAGAGTAAAACTCGTAGTTGAACCAGAAGCTATAACAGAAGCTCCATTTAATACAGTTATATTTTTTACATCTGAAACATAATCATTAAAAGCATAGAAGTCTATATGTATTGTAAAATTAGTAATCCCATCTAACAGGGTATATTCATACTGATAAGGTGTGCAATTAGAATTGCCAAAATTAACAGTAACTAATTGTTCAGATACATTACAGACACTATTTGCAATATTAACAATTTGTTCCGCTAAGGTAGTTCCTGTAATACACGCTGTTACAGGTAAAATACAAGCAGGATTTACTTGCTCTAAGCATTCAGCACAATTGATACACATTATGGACAAGCTATTGTATAAGTTATAGTATAATTTTGTATTAAATCGGTATAAGCAGGAAGTTCATCTACTCCAGTAGAACCTGAATAAGAAGATTTAAATAAAATTGCCAAAACGTTTGTGCCATTTCTTACATTATCAGCAGAAAAATCTATTGCTGTATTATCTGAAATACCAGATACATTAACAATTGTCCCCGGATTTCCATTTAAAGTAACAGTCAAGTCTCCTGTTGTGTAAGTAGTCAAAGGTAATTGAGTTTCCAATAATAATTGACCAGTAATAGTCATTTCTTCTGGATTAACTACTGAACAAGAATGAGTAAAGGACAAATCTTTAAACAGAGAATTGTATACTACACCACCAAGAGCATCTTTGTGCACATAAGTTTGAACTTGTATTGACAAAGTGCTGGGAACAAGACTAGAATTAACAGGTGTTGGTGCAATCGTAAATGACCATGGGTGATACCCTGTGGGCAAAATTGAAATGTCCACTAAACTTGGATTAAGATTGTTATAATATATTGTAGGACTATTGGTAATCGTAGAATAATCTAAACTGATTCCTCCAAACAAAGCATTATTAATACTTACATTACTAAAATCACCTGTATTATTCACGGTAGATTGTATTTGAGAAAGTAAATAATCTCCTGTAGTTCCAGTAGATATACCAAAAAGATAATTTGCTAAATTACTCTCACAAGATTCGCAATCAACACAATTAACTCCAACTTTTGGATATTCAGTAGAACATGCACCATCAGTCACTTTAACTTTATAATCTGTATTAACTAAATCAGTAAGTGTTCCAGATGTATCATCAAATAAGAACACAAGAGCTAATGTAGAATTAATAGGAACAAAAGCAACTGATTGATACCAATAATAACCGCCACTAATAATACCAGTGGCTTGAATTTGAACATAACCTGCACAACCAAAAACATTACAATCATAACCAACATATTTGTTATGGTACATTCCCGGTACATAATCACCTTGTATTAAAACTCCAAAATGAACATAAGCAGTAGTATGTGTTGTTGAAAAATCTGCATGTATTAAACCTTTGGTTCTATCATCATTAATACAACCAGAAGTAACGCTTCTAATTTGAGGAGTAGTGCAAGCAGGACAATTTACTTGAATAGGTGTAGATTCAAAGCAGTTATCTATCGAAGTATTTATAGCTTTGATATAATGCGTACCATTAGCTAAAAATTCTCCTTCAACTGCATCTACACATATTTCAGCACCATTAGCATCAAAAGTACATTTTTTTACTTCGACATCTTCACAATTAGTAAATTGTAAGCCCTGAGTGCAACTGTATGATATATCACAATCTATTTCGCAACCATAACAACCGGGGCATAGTATTTTGAATACTGCAGCAGTACAACCTGTATTACAATCATTACTTTCTAAATGAATGAAAAGTTTTTTTCTATTAGATACAGGACTTCCTGTGGTTACTGTACCAATCGTAGCTAATGCTGTAGGAGAAATAGTTAATCTTCCACAACCAATAATGTCCACAGGTTCGCAGTCTGGTACATTAGGAGCATTTGCACAATTTTTAGGTATAATATATACAGAATTGTAATAAGTACATTGTGGGCAATATAACTGCGTTGTATAAGATTGTGTATAGTTATTATTGCAAGGAAATAAAAGTGACCAAGAGGGACTTAAACTTTGCATTACAGTATCAGATTGTCCCTGTGCTGATGGTGGGTCATTGTCTTCTTTTTCTACAAAGCCATAATAAGGTGTCAAGAGAGGAGGATAGCAAGATAATTGTTTCCCTACATAATCTGTATCAGCAACAGTAGTTAAAGAGTTAAGATTTGAAGGTATCCCGTTTGTAAAAACTACTTCTGAATAATCATAGAATTTCAACCTGTCAGCAACTTGAAAAAAGGAAAAGTCTGCATAGATAGGTTGACTTAAATCATTGTTAGTAATGTCTAATACATAGTATTTATCTTGATAACCTGCCATAATACCAGAAGTATCAATAGTTTGACAACATTCTAAGTTCCACTCAATTGTTCCTAAACAGTCAATTACAATAGGATTACTAGATATAATACACCCATTTTCTAATTGCGCACTAACACCAACAGAATATGTACCATTAGGGAACATTCCTGTAACAGTATTTATTTGCGTACCATTTATATTTTGTGCTAAAATATTATCCGTACAAGGTTGTGTTGCAATATTTACTGTTAAGTAAAGACATTCTATAATGCCGTTATAAACTGGACCAACCCAATTTAAACTTATACCCGTAGTGCAATTGTAAGTTGCATTAAGAACATAATCATTACAAGGAGTTCCGTTACAAGTAGGGCACATTTGAGAATCTCTACAAGATTCGCATTCTTCTTCTGTGGAGAATCCTCCACTTGCATTTTCAACATAAACACATTCAAATTGTTGTTCTGTTGTATGAGAACAAGCCCATGAATATTCCGTGTGTATTGTATTTTCAACAAGATTAAAACAGGTTGAATCTACACAATCATCTTCCGTTACTACCAAACAAACCGAAACTTCACAATCCTCTGGAAATGAAATTGTTTGGGATAAAGTAGTAGTTCCTGCATTTAAGATTCCAGACATAGCACCAGAAAACACAGGTGCTGAACCACAAGTATTATTTGTAACCTGCCAAGCATAAGTTGAAGGCGCAGTTACAGTTACTTGTGCAGATACATTTTTTAAGGGCATATAATATCGTTTGTATAAGTAATTAAAGGAGTGAAAGTATCAAATGAATTAGGTTTATAAAAATTATAAATTCCTTTTACGTAATAGGGACTTGAAAACCAATCAGTCCATTGTTCACAAGCAGCAGAACCACAACCACACAAGACCTCAGAAGGAGGAGTACAACAACCACCAAGACTTGTATCACACCCACCATCCATACAACCAAGATTACCACAAGAAATATTTCCTGCGCCTTGACTATGACTTAAACCAAGGGCATGACCTGCCTCATGAATAAAATTATCCATAATAGACCTACAAACATTTGAAGTTACTAAATAAGAGTTTAGTCTAAAACAGCTGTTACGATTAAAATTAATGTAGCGTATAGCTTGGTTTTGTTGGTATGTATCCCCTGTTACTGTAAACCCATTTGGATTATAGCCACTATTATTTCTACAAACAGCCCAAAAATTACTAGAATTTGTTTCTGAACCAATTCTTATATTGCCGTAAGTAGCGGTATTTCCTATGGTTTCTTCTGCGTAACCACCATTTTTATTAACAAAAGTTACAGTAGTTTGTGGGAACAAGCACGAAAATAATTGAGAAATCTGTAAAAAGGAGTTATGAATTTCTGCTTTTACTTCATTAAGGGTGTGACCTGTAGTTATACCATTAAACTCATTTCCTAAATCAGTTCTAAAACTATAAGTTATAATGGCAGTTTTAGCTACTCCTGTTGTAATTGCAGCTTCTATTGCACCCTTAACAAAATAGAAAATTGAAAATACTGGATTTGGAGTTGAAAAAGTTTCTTCCTCATAATATACACAATCCATTCCACCAGTTGTGCTGCAATCAATTGTTAACCCTGCACAATTTGAGTTTGTTGTTGTGCCATTTACATTATCCTGAACACAAGAAGCTACGCCATTTGTGCAAACTAATTTATATTTATTTGCTTCAACAGGAGTTTCATTCTCTATTGTTATGTTTGTAATGGGAATTACACAGTTACAATTTTCTTCACAAAGAGCTGTTGTGAGGTATTCACCTCCTTGAACAGCATTAGTACAATCTTCGCAATTGTAGCCATAATTTGGGCAAGAAGATTTACATAAATTTACGGTTGCATATTGACCATTTAAAACTAAAAGATTACAATCAGCACAATTATAACCAAAAACTTCTTCTCCTGAACAAGTTAAAGCTACGGGTATTTCTGCAGTACATTCTCCACAATTAACTTCAACTGTAATAGAAGTTATATTGCTTAAAGCATAATTAGGTATTTCTATTTCCTCTGTCCCACTGATATTAATAGAAGAAGAAATTATTTGCGTAGGTGTTCCGTTATTAAACACAATAGTTACAGAAGCTGTCATAGTTTCCTCACAAGAAGACACAACAACAACGGTTACTGTATCAGTAAAATTGACATTATTGACAGAAGTACAATTCAAAGTTGCTGTAAATACAGGATCTTCGCAACAAGAAGTTTCTACAAATTGTGTTGCTATACAACCATTAGAATCTGTAACTACAATTGTTACGTCAGTATTAGGAACATTGGTAATAATAAAGGAATTGCTGTTAATAATATTATTATAAATTACAGTGCTGTTAGATGTTGCTGTTACAGTATAAGAAGGTGTTCCTCCTATGATAGTAGCTTCTATTACATTATCTTCGCAGTCAATCTCAGAAGAAATAGAAATTGTGCAATCTTCTTGGCAGAATTTAGTGCCTGTGGCAGATGCAGTACAACCTTCATTATCTGTATAAGTTAAGGTAACAGAACCACAACCAGCACCAATACTATTTAAGTAATTTTCACAAGTTTGTCCAAAAGGCAAACTTGTTGCAGGAACAGAAACTATCGTTCCTGAAATACTATAAGTTAAAGGCACATTAGTACATGCAATAGCATTTGTTATTGTCCCTGTTTCAAACTCTGTACCATTTAAGTCGGTAACATTAAATTTCCATTGGCAAGTAGTACAATCAAATTCTAAGAAATCTACTTGTGGTGTGTTAGTACAAGCTGTTTCTACAATTTTGCAATTACATACGTACCCACACTCTGTATTTATGCCATAACACAATTTACCATTTAAAACACCGGGTAAAAGTTCAACTTGAATATTATTGCCACTATAACCTAACAAATTAAAAGCACTTTGTTGATAGCCCCAACCACAGAATTGTGTGGTACAAGCAGTATTGCAAGTAAATGGGGAACAATTTGAACAAGTGTAATTATCAGGAAGTTCTATCGGGCTAGAACCACAGTTGTTTACAGTAGGACAAACCTCTGTACCAGATGCAGGTTCACAAGTAGATAAAAGACCTATGAGTTCATTGGGGCAAGACACTAAAACACTACTACTTCCATAAATAGTATTTCCAGAAGTTTGAGTTTCAATAGATAAATTAAATGTTCCAATACCTTCACAAGGAGCGCATCCACAACCTCCGACACAAGCATATAATTGATGCGTTGTTGTTAAAGAGTAACAAACAGTGCCATTTTGTTGATTAGTTGCTGTGGCAGTAACTAAACAATCATCTGGTAAATTATTAAAAATAGAATAATTTAAATAAGCCACAGGCATCACGCACCCAGAACCCAAAGTCAATTGTGTAAAGGAGAATGGACAAGAACTTGTAATTCCTAATACCCTAGTACAACTTACTTCATAAAGTCTTGGATTAACAGGGGTTAATAGAACAGAGTCAATAATAGTTGCTAATTGACAAGTCTCACTTAGAACATTGAATTTAAACTCAAAGCCAACAGTTACTCCATAATAAGTACCTTTTAAAAGTAATGATTGTGTAGGAATGGTTTCTCCTGTGGGTATTCTTTTTATTTTTAAAAAGCCGCCAGATAAGAAAGCATCAGTAGTTCCTGTAGGATTAAAGAAAGTACTTCCTGTTGCATTCCACTCAACAGTTAGAGAAGCTCCTATGTTGTTTGTTATGTCTATGCTATTAGAAGGACTTACATAATTTATTAAGCTGTTATAATCACAATTACTTTCGGGAAGAATGGTTAATCCATGCCATTTAAAAAGATAATATTCTTTTGCATTATCGCACCCCATAAATTCTGGCAAATGAATTGCATTACAAAATTCTTTTACTTGAATACCAGAATTACAAGTAGGACAAGGAACACAGCAAGGATTATCAGAGGGATAATATCCCGGAGCACAAGGAGTTTCTACGCACTCATTATTTATGCAAGAATGACAGGGAGGACAAGTAAGTTGTAAAGGTGTTCCACAACTTAACCATTGATTTGAAAGAGAAGTACAAGAAGAAGGGCAAGGTTTGCATTTTAAAGAAGGGTTAGTTTCTAATAGGTCTATACAATAACCTTGGCTACATTGACATTCACATTGGCAAGTAGTAGGATTTAACACTTCATTCGCACCACAAGTTGGTAAGGGAAGTAAAACTCCATTTACGCACTCTTGACACCCTACATTACCTGCGCATTGAGGACAACAACCATTTTCCAATGGTTCTGCCCATTCGCCATTTAAATAGCAAAGGCATTCACCATTTTGGCAAGTAGGGGAAAAGATACATTCCGTACTTGGAGTACAGTGAGAATCTTCACAGCATTCTGCACAAAAACCCGGAGCACTCATACAATTTTCTTCACAATAAGATACTCCTGAATAGAGATTACTTACTACAGTAAGAGTTTCTACATTTAAAGGTGTTACAATACCATTCAGCACTTGTAGCATCATTACGGCAGAAATAGCACCGTAAGTATATTTTATAAATACTGTAGTAGGTGTAGTTTGACCTGTGTCAGGATCTACTTGACCAATATAAATAGACATATAATCACCAGCAAGAGTTACGCTTACACTTTCTACAAGATTAGTAAAATAGCCGTCATAGCAATTTTCAGGAGTAACTGAAATGTCTGATAAAAGCGCACCACTCCAAACACCTCCGGGTAAATTTGCTGAAAGTGCAAATTTAATGCCAGAAGTATTAGTTTGATAAGTTGGTATAAATGGAGTAAGTTCTAAACAAGTTTCTGAAAGACAGCAATTTGGTTCTTCCAAAGAACAGGAAGGATTGCAATTTGAAGTTTGTTCATTATATTCGGTACAGTTGTAAGGACAATAGCAATTTACTTCCTCACAGGTATTAACACATATTGGGGGTTGCCAATAAAAGTGTTTACATTTACAACACCCAGTACATTGTCCGCAACAAACATTGACAGTAATTTGACATATTTGTTCTTCCAATGAAAGGAGTGGATTATAATTATTTACAATAAGTTGAATCTCATTGTCATAAATAGTATAACCTTCAACTAAAACTGCGCAGGGAGGAATTTCCCAAGTATAAGTTGGACTACCCAACTCACATTCCCCCGAAGCTACTAGTGTGATAATTTGTTGATTCTCTTGAACACCTTCAATAACCTCTACATTAACCGTACAAGTTGTACTGCCGCATGTGTAGGTAAAAATATCAGGGTCTATTGTAGAGCCTGTATGATGGTAAATAAGCCAATAATTTGAATCTACTGCATGTAAAAGAACTTCTCCATGCAAAGGTGTGGAAATTATAGGCGTACTACAAGAAATAGGAATTATCACATGTCCGTTTTGACACACTGTAGCATTTTTATCACAGGTTTGAGGTATGGTTATAACTGAATTACAGCCACATGACATGTTTATTAATTTTTAAAGATTAGATAAGATATTATTTGTAATTAATTGTGATAGGAGAATTTCAGTATCACAAGTTTTTAGTTCTATTTCAGTTTGCGGTATAGAACAAACAGTTTGCAAATTTATAGTGGGTATCACAGAGCAAGGAACTGCTGATTGTGATAACTGTATAGCTATATTACTACAAAGTTGAAATTGATTTATTTCAATATTTAAAGAGGCGCACAGATCTACTAATGGGGATATAACACTTATAAAACCACTATTTATTAACTCTTGATTTAAACAATCTATATAAGATTGGCTTGTGTACCAAGAAGTATAATCTGGGTTTGGAATTATAATGGGTTCTTTATACCTTTCAGGAGTACAATCTTTACAATGCTTTAATAATTTAGCTATTATCGAAGTTAATTTTTCTTTGTCTGAGCAAGGTAAATTAAACGCCCAAAGTAGAGTATGTAGCAAATTAAAATTATTATCACCGCAGTATTTTGTTCCGTAAATATTACTAAAATATTTGTCAAAGCCAACTTCAGCTAATTTACAATTAGCTACACTTACAATTTTTGGCATTAGATAATTTTTTTTGTAAGGCAGTAATTAATAATTTTAATTCCCCTCTTGCACACCAATCACAATTAAACTTTGCCCTAATTGCATCTAACCAAAATTTAATATTAAGATATTCTTTTGTTTGAGTTTCTAATTCTTCATTAGTACAAAGTAAATCTAAATTAGAAAGCAAGTTAGATAGAGAGCATTCTGCGGTGCATAAGTTTAAATAATCATATTGAATAATATCGCCGTTGCAATTAGTAACCTTAATACAGTAAATTCCTGTAGGTAGATTTTGGTCTATGCCTATTAGTTGAACAGCTGAAATTAAAGTTGGGGAATTAGTAGTTACAGTAAAGATTTTAATTGGATAACCAGAGATTTCGATTGAAATCTCATAGGTTTCAGGAACTTCGACCCAAGTTGAATTATCTTGATATAGCAAGTGTTTGCAATCAGGAGTAGTAATCGTATAAGCAAATTCTTTTATGCAGTTACATGCCATTTTACTTTTCCCTCCGACAGAGTCTTATTTTTTAAAGCTAAGAAATAAGTAAATTTAGAATCTCTTTTATAAACTAAATATAATTCTTTATAGTCCTTGCAAGTAAATTCTACTTGATGTTTGAGTTTAACTTCTTCTAACAGTTCCTTAGATTTTATCATAATACCGCTATTATTATATTTTAAATTTTCTAAGTATACTATTTCCTTTTTATTTAAAACTTTAATTACTTGTGAGTTCATATCTACGTATTCCTTTTATAAGATGAGTTTTATATTCAGAGATGTTGCATTGATTATTTTGGTTAAATCCTAGTAAGAATACACTTTTTTTATAAGGGCTGTATCTAACTAAAATACCAACATGATTACCTCCAGTACGTTTTAATACCACAATATCTCCGGGCTTTGCAGCTTCTAAGAAATAATCTTCTCCTCCTTGTAACCAAGAAATAGCTGCGGGTGTGCAATGTTTTATAAGATGCCCAAAACCTAATTCCTTATATACTTCCATTAAGCAAATAGAACAATTAGGAATTATATCGTCATCATTGACCATTGGGAAATATTTTTTTACCCAATTTAGAATAGTAGGAGAGTATCCTTGTCCTTCTACTTCCTTAATACCGTAGTATTTTGTTAAAATATAGTTTATGATTTCCATTCTGTTGTTTTTACAATTACTTCTTCTATTTCTTTTAGACAAGCTGTAAGCCTATCAAAGGCAGCAGTGTTAGCAGCAATGGTGGCAACCATTTGGACTTCTTGTTTTATGAAAGCAGCCTGCAACTCGTCTATTTTTTGATCACGAATCGCAAGCTGTTTCATAAAGTACCAAACAAAAAATCCTAACACCATTAATACACTGCCGTCTTTTATGACACTAGTTATTAATTGGTGTTCCATGTTACGCCATGTATTTTACTTCAATAAAGTCCCCTGTAATTACAGAATCGATGGTAATTTGCGTTGAATTTACAATTGTATAAGTGTTAGCACCCGTTCCTTCATGTAACAAAACACCATTTATACTTACTTGAATCCAATTTTGAAAACCTGCTCTGTAAGCAGGTGTTAAAGTTATTGCATAATTAGTTGTAGTTGTTGCAACAGTTTCCGTATATTTTTTATAATTATTCTGTAAGTATAAACTTAACTGATAAGGGGAAATAAACCTATACTGCATAGTCCCATCATTTGCTTCTGTGTCAGTAGCCCCTACTGTAATAGTATTTCCTCCAACTATAGTTAATTGATTACCCATCAATGCCAAAGTCTGATTGTCCAATGGACCAACAGAAACGGTACTATTATCAGATTGGGTAAAAACTATCGCGTTATTTACTTCATCGATAACAGCACTAATAAAGGCATTACCGCCATTGCCGCCATTGCCGACACAGCAATCGATACCACAGCATTTTAATATATCCCAGATAATTTTGTCTAATGAACGGTAATGACCATCTGCTGATGCACCACCTTTCTTGACGATACCCGCATTTATAGCGTATAAATTTCTTTTTGCCATAGTTTTAAATTATTTAGTCTTACTCTTTCTATATTTTGATTTGTACTTTGTCTTGGTCTACAGAACAAGTAATCGTAGAAATAGGACAATTCAAAGAACCTATCCAGCTATTAATAGCACCCTCAAAAGCACTACGAGTAGTAGTGTCAGTACTTGGGATAGCTACGATGGTGTGAAGTTTTGAATAATAGGTTTGTCCTGTACCGTATTCATTGTTAGAATAGATATTGTGTTGGAAGCTGTATTGGCAATAGTCTGTGCATTTAGCTGTAAGAGCAGAAGGTATTCTGCCATATTGTGCGCCATAAGGAGGCAATTGAGCTAATTGGGGTGCATAAGCACGACCGGGACCACCAATTTCTTGTGTGTATTCTCTCCAACGAAGGTCTACACCTTTTCCTTCTTCTAAAACAAGATCTTGTTTTTGAACAACTGTCCAATTGTTGCAATCAAAGCCTGTTGTGGGGAAAACACGAAGTCTAGTACCACGATTGCGAATATATTCCGCAGGAGGGAAGCAACCACATTCTTGAGGGAAGATTTTACCAATAAAGCGGATACCACAAGTATATCTTTTTATAGTTGTTCCAGCATCACCACAATCAGTACAATTTGTAGGAACATTAATAGTAAGAGGTTGTTCTGTTGTTAAAGCAACACCAGTACAAGTACCTTCAAAGTCATAATCCTCGATTGTAGCACAAGAATTTAATGTTATTTCAAAACAAGAATCTGTGCATTTTTGGATTACATGAAATTTACCGGGAATATTATTTGTTACTAAACCTGCATTTAATTGGTTTTCCAACAATTTAACTTGACCGGGCAACATTGTGTTAGGGTCATTTGGATTTACAACTGTTGTATTAATTGTGTAAGTCGTTGAATTATATTCCAATTCTACGCTATTTAATTTACAAAGAGCAGAAGTTCCACAAGAACCAGAAACACAAGGCAAAGTAAGATGCGAAATTGTAGGATATAACCTCTCTACAATGAAATCAAATTCTCTTTTAACTAAAAGGCTTTGGCTATCAGAGTTAGTTTGATTAATTTGGTCAATGATTTTACAAACAATTTCATTACAGTTATGGTCTGTAGTGCAAGTTTCGCAACCACAGCAATCTGTAATCACATTAAAGGGATAAGTAGGGAGATGTTGGTCAGCGAAATAAGGAGCTTGACGAGTGCTTTCTACTTGAACTTTAATACCATATTCTGCTTCACATGTAGTACAGTCAAAAAGGAAATCCCATATTTCAGGGCAACCACCACGAGGAGGTTCAGCTGAAGCTACAATGCTATTACAGCCTTTAAAATCACCTGCTGATTTACGAACTTCTTCTGCAACACCATCACCATTAGTATCATAACCAACAGCTAAGTAAACATCAGTAGGATTAATAAAAGTATTGACAGCAATATGAGTTTTAGAATTAAAAATACCTAATTGTCCGGGAAGTATATTTACCGAACCATCGGTGTTATAAAGTTTTGTGCCAGCAGCTACAAGACCATAGTTGTTGGCAGCAATTAAATAATTTTCTCTATTAGAGTACATAATTTTGTATAAGTTTGTTAAGTTTTAACTGATAACTTGAATCAGTAGTGTCAATAGAAACTAATAAAGTTGCTATATCTGTAATGATGTTATCCTGATTTCTATTACTTAAAATTAAATTTTGTTGTTGTGCAGCAGTTCCGTCAGGTAAATTATAAGAGCCGTTACGACTATTAATAGGATTACCTAATCGAGGGTGTCTTGACACATAAGTAAGATTAACTGCATCTATTAAAAATTCATCGTTAGTCCAAACAACTATTTCTTTTCCTTTTAATTGATAACCAGTTTCTTTCCAAGCTAAGGAGGGTTTATAATTTATGTCTGTTAAAAAAGAATTTAAATCATCATATTGAACGGGGTAATTAGAGATTATTTCTGAGCAACCATTTACAGTACTGTAGGATCTTAAATGTCTGTAATAATCATCTGGAAGTTGTGCTGTGAATTTCTTCTCTGCATTAGTCCCTGATAATTCCACTACTTTCACCAATTCCCCAATAAACTCTGTTTTGTTTTGGTCTAATTCCGCAACCTTTAATATTTGTTCAATAAAAACAAAAAGTGCTTGATTTAAATACTCATCTATTTGCTCAACAAAAAAATTAATATTTTGTAAGCTATCGACTTTATTTACTTTTTGTTTAAAAAGATAATGTAATTGATTAATATCTATCATTTCTTAAATTCTACTTCTTCTTTAAGAGCTACATAAACTGCTGAATTTTCTGGTTTTTTCAAGAATTGAACAGTAGCTTCTGTGCTGTCTGCCAATTTATTTCCTGCATAAAACCACTTTTCTCCAGTTTTTCTTACAATCCCACGTTGTAATGCCTTACCCATTAAAGCTCTAATCTCTAATTCTTCTTTTGAAGATGTGGCTAAAACGAGGAATTTTTCTTTATTACTCATTTTTCCAAGATGTTTAGGCTCTTTTATTTTTGACATTAACAATGCTTCGAGAGCTTCAGGTGCAGTAGTATCTGAAATTGCAATTGCTTTGTCATTAAAAGCAAATAAGATATTACGCATCATTGAAGGTGTTAATCTTTCTTTATCTGTTCCTGTAAAGAATTTCCATACGGTCTTTTCATTGAGATACCCTCTTTCCTTATCCGCTGCTTCTAATTCTTTGTCTATGATAACCCATTTAACACTTGCTACATTTGTCTTGTCTGATTCAGATTTAGCAACAAAAGGGTAAGTTTTAAATCCTGACAACAATAATTTTTCCAATGGATTTTTAGTATTAAATGTGGTTATATCATCTGTTATTTTTATCCTCAGTCTGGAATGGTTAAAGAAAGGATCTTCTCTGTGATTCAAATCAAAGGTAGTAATAGCCTTTCCTTTATCTTCTCCATCTTCATAGGATAATTTACATTTTTTAGCCAATTCGATAATTTCACCATCAGGTAAATCGAATAAAAACCTATGCTCGTCAAAAGACCAATTCATAGGATAAGTTTTTGTTGTTTCGGGGAAATTAGTATATCCCTTTACATCAGGATTGTGCCAAAATTTAGACACATTTGCTGCTTTTACGTGAACAATTGTAGCCATGTTTTATAGATTAATAGTGCATATTAAAGATTAGTTCGCCTGTTAATTTGGGGTCAGTTAATTGGATACCACATTTTTTAGTTCTGATTACTTCGTAGTAATCTCCGCTATGTGACATCAATTCGTTGCTAGCTGGACCATAAGGACTGAAAGTACCAGCAACATAGCCGTAGCTTTCACCTTTTTCGCGTTCTACAAACATCAAATTATCATTTGTGATACCTTCACCTAAACCTAAATTCAAGAAAGTGAATCTTTGGCTTTCTGTGGGACGACCAGTTTCTGGATTAATTTCTGTTTGTTTTTCTAAGTCATCATAAAGAGGGAAGTGCATAACACTTAATTGACCCCACATCATGTTGTATGTTTTGTAGTAGTTACCATAGGTAAGAGTTCCGCCTTGGCTTCTGTTAGCTTTTTTACCATCATCGTCAATGAAGAAAGAAGAAGTATCTGAGAATTGACCGTTTGCTATGTTAGCAATTGCATCATTCCACATTTGGCAACCTACTTGACCAGACAACATTACAATGTTACGGTTTTTAAATTCTACACGATTGAAGAAAATATCGGCTAAGAAATCTTCTACTAATTTTACAGAGAATTTATTATAGTAATGTATATTACCTTCTTCCATCAATTCTTGAAGACCGGGACCTTGGCGTACCATACTTCCTGTTTGCTCATCAATAACACGACGAGAAGAGCGAGAATACATTAGTAAGTTTTCTATGTCTTGTTTCCATTGATATTCAAAGATAGCATCTTGCTCATAAGTCCAATAGTTACCTTTTTTATTAGGATCAAGAGTAGCATAACCATTTGAGTTCATAGAAGGTGTACCCATAACCAAACGTGTAGATGCAGCATCACCTGTAACTTTATAACGTTTTGCTATGTGTGACAACCAAGATTGCATAATGAAGTAAGGCAAGTTATTATTTTGTGTAGAACCTGCACCAATACGACCTTCACCATAAGAAGAGAATAATTTTTTCCATTGTTCACCTACCTTTACGAATTTTTTAGGTAGGAACATAGTAGGATCATCAGTAATTAATTGAACTGTATAAATCCAACCATCACCGTCCATTATGGGATCTTCTTGAATACGTACTTGGAATTGTTTAGGACCACGGGGATATAAAATATCACCTGTTACGTAGTAGTCACAATCCAATTTGATTTTAAATTTAGTAAGTTGAATACCCATAACATCGTTATCAGGTTCAACATCTTCTAATACAACAGCAGGACGACAGTTTAAACCATAAAGTTTCCATGTCCATTCATTTTTATCTATTGTAATAGTACGACCTTTTCCCTTTGTAAAGTCAGTAATAGGTGTAGTACCACGAGTAAGAGATTTACTTGTAGCTACATATTGTACTGCTTTTTGTGCTAGTTCCGCTGGCTTAATATAACCATTGTAATATAAGTGATTTTCTCTTGTATAGTTAGCCCAAGTTAGATTACCATCTTGTCTAGCAATTTGAAATTTTGAGATTTTGTTTTGCATAATTAATATTCGTCAATTATTGTTGTCGAGGATTTCTTTGAATAGTGTCCTCTTAGTTTATCTTTTAAATCAGAAACAGATTTCTCTCTTACTTCTCTCTGTTCCTGCGGCGTTAATTTAAATCCTTTTTGGTGCATGTATGCTATTAACATTTCATACTCCAATCTTTTTTTAGGGTCTTTATTAATATCTAACAAGTCTTTTTCATAGGCTGTAATTTTGTAAACCTTGTTATCATTTTTATATGTGTAAGCCCTATCGAAGTAATATTTTTCAAATTCTTTTGGCTTTTCAATAATTTGACCCAATACATTTTTAGAAGCCAAGATATTCCTTTTTGTGAGCATCTCTTGTTTATACTGTTCTTGTCTAGCTCTATAAAGAGCTTCTTGATTTTGTTTCAATTCCTCCTCTGATTTTTCAGCAGCACTTCTGAAATAATCTCTTGCAGCATTTGCCTCTTCTTTCAATTCATCGCTATCTATTGCCTGTCTAATAGTCTTAGATATTTTTTGGTCTGAAAAGTTAGTAGTGCTTCTTAAATAAGCAGCATAAATTTGTTCATTTGAATATTTATTAAGGTCTGACAATTGAGAAAGATTAGTAATATACTCATCTAACGAACCACCTTCGGAAATGTATTTAATTAATCCCGAAAGTTTTGGGTCTTCAATTCCCAACTCCTCTAAAAATTCATTTTTAATTTGCTCTTTTAAAGTTACTTTAAAATCCTCTGCGTCATCGCCCTCATACTCAAAGCCAAGTTCAGAAGCAAGAGTTTTAAAAGGATTAAAACTTTCTTCATCTTCTTCTGTACTTGTATCCGGTTGATTTTTTTGAGGTTTTTCCACAATTTCCTCATCAGATTCCTCAACTTCGAGGTTATCCAAAGGATCAATAAATTCGTCTTCTAAAAATTTCCATTGTTCCATAATACAAATATAATATAAAAATTAGTGTTTGATATTTTTTTTTTAAATTTTTGCCTTATTTGGCGGATTTTTGTTTACTTTTTTGTAAATCTGCGGCAATTTTCTCTCTTTCTACTTGTCTATCAGCTTCTTCTGATTTATTATTTTCCATTAGTTCTTCTTTCCTTAAATCTAATTCTCTAAGTTTAATTTCAAATTCCTTATTAAACTTCTCCATCTGTAACATATCTGGAATCATATCCTTATTAACATCGGCATCACGCACATAACCCATACTTCTAATCATAGCAATTCTCAATTCATTTTCTCTGTCTAATTGTCTTTGTTCCAATTCAACTTGAAGAGCAGCTTGTTTTAATTCCTGTTCAGACTGTTGTGCAGCTTGTCTTTGTTTTTCAATAGACTCGTATTTTTCATGAATTAATTCATCAAGGGCAGCAGGATTTTTAGTTCTAAGGGCTGTTGATATTAATCTTAAATCCCCATCTGAGTTCTGAATTAAGGCACTTAAATTAGCTCTTAAAGATTGAACCATATTGTAGTCTTCCACAGAATTACTGAGGAATACGCCAAAATCTTCCAAAGATAAATTCTCTGTATTCATATCTAAGAGGTCAATAGAGCCATCATCTAATACATAAGCAGTTTTCTGCGGATTACCTTTATAAGCCTGTAATGCCTCATTTATTAAGCCTGTAAGAACTCTTTCTTTAACTTGATTATGAAGAGAAAATAAAGGTTCAGTAATGTTGGCAGATTGTATTAGTTTTTGCTGATTGTTCCCAACACTTTCAGAAACAGAGGCACTACCTATCCTATTAACATTTGTACCTATGGATTTATAACATTGTTCTTGACAATAACTTAAAAGATTTAAGTACTTACTAATATCACTGTTGTTAGACACATTGATAGATTTCCAATATTGTGGGTCAGAACCAGCATTTAATCCATCTTGTGTAGGGTCAATTAAAGCTACCTTTGTAGCTTTTAAAAAGGCTAACCATTTTTCTGGTGTCCAATTCTTAGGAATAGATTTTTGCAAGGTTATCATGACATTTCCTAAATCTGAACCAATAGCTTCCTCTAATCTATAAAAGGCTACATCAAACATATAATTCCAAGCCTTTGCTCTATCCAAAAGAGAAACTGGAACACTATTTCTACTTTCATAAATTGCTCCGTAATAAGGCAATTTTGCAGAAAAGGGATTTTGTAGACTAGTGTATTGATTCTTAACTGGACCCATATTTACATATATATCCGTACCAATTCTAGTACCTTCCCAAACTTCTGGTATGTAAGCAACTGTCTCCTCAATATCAAGTTCTGGATTAAACTTATAAGTTTCATCAACTAAAAATTCTTTTGGTCCTTCGGGTGTATTGGTTAATATAAATTTAATCTTTTTTAAAGTTTTGAAAACAGTATGAACTACTCTCAAATATTTATGATAAGTCGAAACATCATAAACAGTACCAAAACTTTCTATCAATTCGCCATTAAATAAAGATTGTCCTTTATCAAGATTATAAAGATCATCATTAATATACTCATCAAGAGCTTTCCTATCCTTTTCAGTAAAGTATTCACCATATTGTTTATAAATATCTGTAATAGTTAAGTAATGTTCATAAGAAGCCCATTCACCATCTTCTATAAAAATATTTTCTTCCGACGAATCAAAGATAAAATTCTTTGGGTTTATCAACTTCACTGTGGGGTGTCCATTTTCTGTTGTTACATAATAGACTTCCTGTGCGCCAATAGTCACATCTTTCCAACCTAAATTAAATTTCCTATTCAGGTATTCTTTTTTGCTTAACCAATTCAAGAGTCTTTGAGCCTGAGTTTCTTCAGGAGATTTATATTTCTTTGTCATCAATTTCTCTATTTCCTCTGGTGTATTCTCTTTTAAGAACTGCTCTCTTTGTTCAGGGGGAACTTGTTCAGCCTGCTCCATAATAGGGGCTATCGCCTTCATATAAATATATTGCTGCAATAACTTTGCCTTTTCCTCTCTCTTCCTAATAACAGCATCAGCGTTAATAGCCACCACTATTGGTTCAAAAGGTCTTCTCTCCTCTTCCCCAACAATTTCTCTTAAAGGCTCTGACATTATATCAAAGTGTTTAAAAGTTGCATTTTTTAATTCTGTTTCAAAACCAAACTGCTTAAAAAGATAAGCATAGTCTTTTTCTTCATATTGACCATTGTATAAATTATAATTAATTTCCAATTGTTTCTTTCTCTCATTGTAACTAAGATGATGTCTCGAGTAATAATCTATTTTATTTCTTACCCATTCATAATTATTAGCTATTTTTGCAGCATAAGAAATCCTATCCTTCAAGTAAGGAGTACTCTTATTATAATTTTTAGAAAACTCGTTTAAAATTTGTGTTTGCATTATTTAAAATATTTTGCAAAAAATACAGAAAACCTATCTTCCTGCTCTTCTCCATTAACATTAATAACTTCTTGAAAAGTTTCTTGAATCCATATCATTAATAAAAGTAAAGAAGAAACACGGTCAAAATTCCCTGTTCTGTTATATATTCTAAGTTCTTCTAAAAGAGCTTTATCATAAAT
This sequence comes from Bacteroidia bacterium, assembly GCA_020845635.1. Classification (GTDB taxonomy): domain Bacteria; phylum Bacteroidota; class Bacteroidia; order UBA4408; family UBA4408; genus CAIKXD01. Next base: position 5,875 of record JADLFI010000032.1, on the reverse strand, counting down.
CCTATTTATATTTTTAACAACCTTTACAACATTGCCCTCTTCGTCCCTTACTAATTCTTGTTCTTTTAAAAGCCAATCAGCCAAGTATTGTTCTGCTTGAATTTTTAAAGCAGAATTTCCCTTCATCATAACCCCATAGGAGTATCTAAATTTTGCATTTGCGTTAAATTTATTTATCATCACCACAGGAGTTTTAGCCAATAAATTTAACCTCTTTCTTTGCAAACAATACTTATAAAAGCCGGGTAAGTCCATCTCCACCATTATCTTAGCATTATAATATAACGCCAATTTTAAGGCTATCTCATGTATCTGGTCAGTATTTCTCAATCTTCCAACATACGAAGCTACCAAACTATCTTTCATATCCTGATACGTATTTATAGCCTTATATACATATATTGCAGCTAAGGAGATGCCTTGATCCATCTTATCTATATTCTCATCTCTCACAGGGTCATAAACTATTTTATAAAGGTTTTCAGGAATATATTCAGGAGGGTGTTCATATATAACAATAGAGCCTGTAAGGTCTGCACCCTTTTCTAAGGGAAATTTATTAATAGGTATTGCATTTTCATCTGCATTGAATTTTAAGCCCTCTTCTGTATAAACTAAATCTCCAACGGAAGTAAACTTTTGTATCTTTTTCTCATTAGCTATTACCCATTTTAATTGTTCATTTATCTCAATTAAAGGGAATATACTTCCCTTATTATTCATAAATATCTCTGATGGCACAACAGGATAGTTCATTCTTTCCTGTTCTAATGCCTTATATTTTAATTTTTTTCTTGTATTCTTAATAACTTCATTTACAATATCCCATTTAGTATTTCCATTCTTGTCCTTGTATTCCCTAAACATATAATGCACAGGTATAAACAATCCAATATCACCTGTATTTTCAAATATATCATACATTGAAAAGAAGTTATATTCCTTTGGATTCCTAAAAATAGGTTCGAGTTGTTGAGCCTTTTCTATATTACCACCTGTTCCAATACCTATTAAAGAACCAAACTTTTGATTACCTACCTTTAATACAGGATTAGTCGCACCAAGAACTTCATCTAAATTAGCTTCTAATAAACCTATCTCTTCTATAATGGCTAATGTAGCCCTATAAGCCGCAGGAGATTGAGGATTGGCAACAGTAATAACCTCATGAACAATCTTGCTCTTAGTTCCCTTACTGACCCAATCTCCGTTCTCTTTTACCTTGTAAATGTGTTGTCTTATATTTCCCGGTTTATTTACCCCTGTAAGTTCCTTATAAAAAGGAGAAACTGTTCTTGAATCCCCATCTCCATAACTTCCCGGTAAATTCGCTATGGCATCGTCCATAGCAACCAACAGGTTTGTTGATTTATCTCCTTTATAAGCACCTACAAATATAGTTATACTTGCAGGATTATTAATAGTTTTTTCATTATATACCTTAGCACCATCAAAAAGAATTTCCGCTGTAATAATACCAGCTCCTACTGAGTATGTTTTACCAATACCACGACTACTGAGCCATAAAAGATTAAGGGCTTGATTATTAAACAAAGCCCTACCTAATGGTTTAGAATGTGTTCTTTTTAAATATTCCCAAGGTTCTACAAAAGTTTTATTTGGGTCTCTTCTTTCAGGCTCAATGATACAAGTAAATTCTTCATCTTTTTCAAAGCCTGAAAAACCTCTACAAACTAAAAAGACAGTAAAGAAAATCCATTCTACATCATCTACACGAGGTCTCGATATAACTGTACTTTTAGTTTCTGCATCTACTACCTTAATAGTACTTAAATTTCCATAAAAATATAAATACCCCGGCATATATCTATAAGCCACTTCTCCATCTTTTGGATAGTCTTCTGCCCAGAAGCCTTCAATACACCTCTTCTTTTGCTCCCTCCAATAAGATATATAATCTTGACTAGCAGGGTGATAGTTGGGGTGGTCAGTTAAAAAGTTTTTAAGGTTGTATATTTCTGGAAATAGCATTAAATTAATTTCTTTTCTGCAGCACTTTCTACTCTATTACCTCTTGTTTGAGATTCTAAGGATTCTTCCTTTTCCACTATCAGTTTTATTTTCTCAAATTCGTCCCATATAGCTTTTGTTCCCTTTATCATTTTATCCTTGTGTTCAGCATTACCTGAATTGTAGGGAACACTTTCTATATACTTTCTTCTTTCTTCTAATTGCTTATAATAAAAAGCCAATTCTTTCTTTGCTCTTGAAACTAATATTTTCTCTGAGTATTCATCTTCCAATTTAGATAATTCATTTATCCTTTTTTTATCAATCTTTAAAGTAGCGATAATTTCTTTTTCCTTATCCTTCCTATCTAACATAGAGAGCAAAGGATTTGCTTTTGTGGGATTAAATAAAAGAAATAAAACCCACATCTCCTCAGATGTGAGTTTATTAAAAGATGAAAAGATTTTATGGTTTGGAAAAGTTGCCCAATAATCAGAGAAAATATTCATTGTATTTTAAGCAATTTATTAACCGTTGCACCAACAGTCAAAACTTGTTGTGTATTATCTGTAAAAGTTACTGTTATAGTTTTTGAAACATTGGCAGTTTGTCCTTTAATACCGCTGAAATTCTTATCTATTGTTAATACTCCAGAAACTATATTTCCTTTTGTCACAGTACTTGTGCAAGAACAAGAAGCTGCAGCACTTTTCAAAGTTTTCTTTCCTAAATAAGTGAAAGAATATTCTTGTTTAGAACCCGGCGCAACATTTGTAAAAGAAATACCTGTGCGATTCCATTCAGCTTCTTGATGTTGCAGAGGAGTAATATCTACAACAGAATTTCCCTTATTGGGTACAGCATTAATTATTGGTTTTAAGATCGTCATAAATACTTTTTAAATTTTTTTGGTTTGTCCACTCATCTTTATTTACTAAGGGTGGATAACAAGGCGGATTATTTTCACAAGGTTTATCAGCATAAAATAATTCTGGAATTTTGCACTTACAAATCTTGCATTGTCCTTGCTCTAAACATTCAGGACTTCTTTCAGCTACTAATAATTTTCTCTCTTCAACTTGTTCATGAATATGCTCTAACTTATTCTGAAAGAATTTAATCATGAAACTCCTAATATATCCTTCTACAAAGGATTTAATATTCTTTGGTGTAATATCTTTAATTGAAATCATCTTCATTTATATTTAAAAGTTTACCTGCAATGCAACTATCAGGCAAAAGAAATAAAAGATTTTTACCTTGCTCTGCTGGATTTACTTTATTAAGAGAAAAGAAATAAGGCAATAATTTTCCAAGTGGTCTAAAAGATTTAGGTTCTCCTGTCGAAGGAGAAAACCCTTTTGAAAAATCGGGTTCTTCCTCTAACCATTCATCTTGTAAGCAAACAAAGTCTCCTTCTTTAAGATGAAGAAATAAATCTGATTGTGGCGAAATAGCTAAAATCTTACATACATTAAAAACTTCCTTAGTTATTAAAGAGTCATTAATATTAACTCCATCAGGAGTTATCAGATTCGGATTGTATTTCTGACGAAATGCTAGCTGCAGTAATATCCTCTTCCCTAATGGTTGGAATTTGTGGCTCTGTGGTTCTAGAAACATTATTTTTTTTTAAAGTGCTGTGTGAAATTAAATCTTCTGATTTTACAGGTATTCTATACCTTAACAATTCTTTCAATAGTTTGGATTCCATTCTTCTATTTTTTGTAAATAAGTAGTCCTTAACCATTCTATGTATATCTAATCTAAAAACTCCTAAATTAGGAACATTAATTAATCTGGGTATCCTAGTTCCATTTTCTTCTTTAAGGATTGTCCAATAGTCTGTTACTATTTCATTTGCCGTGACCCCAAATCTTTCCAATTCTTCCTTAAACTCTTCTTCCAATTCTGCAATTACGTCACTGTGTTGAATCATTCCTAATAACCCATTCTACATTTAAGTTATACTTTGTTGTTCCACTCGGTATATTCAATATTGGATTAATAATCCATTTAGATCCTTTTGGAATAAAGACCTGTTTATTTCTCAATTTCCTATTGTACTCATTCAATACCTCCATAGTTTTAAATTTTGCAGCTTGTTTAACAAAAGTCTTATTACTATGACAAAATAAATCGTCTTGATTCGGAGAAAGTAAATACTGCACTAATACCTCCCTTTCCTTCTCTGTTAAAGGTTGAGGAAGAAAAGATTGAAGAAGAAGAATGTTTAATTCAAAACTTTGCTTTCTTGAAAAACTTACCTCCGAAGTATTCGGGTATTTCCTTTTTAGAATCATTTTCCTGTGCTTCCAAAGCCTCCATTGCGATTTGTTGATGTTAAAGATGAATGTTCCGAAAGAGTAATATCTAAAATAGGCAAAACAAAGAATTGACAACATCTATCCCCTATATTATAAGGGATTGAATTATCTTCTTTTTGCACAATTTCTCCTATCAACTGTTCTGACCACTTATTCAAAGGTCTCATTACAAAATGCCAAATACCTCTATAATCCGTATCAATAACACCAACACAATTTGCTTGTATCCCGCTAGTTTTCACAATTGAAGACCTTGAAGTTACTAAGGCAAAATAACCTTCTGACAACTCCATAGAAAACCCTAAGTTATACCACAAACTACCATCAGAAAAAAAGTAATCAGCTACATAACAGTCAAAACCAGCAGAGCCTTGCGTTGCCTTTGTAGGCATCTTAAAATTTTTGTGCTCCTTTTTTATCTTTAAATCCATACTACAAAGATACAACAAATTTAGTGATAGCGCAATATTTTTAGAAAAAAATTTTTTTTATTTTTTTATCATAACTAAATTAGTGTTTAATAGAAAAAAAATTTGCTTTTTTCAGAAAAATAGACTTTTTTTTAAATACTATTATAATAATATAATACTAGTATTATATTATTTATTAAGAGGATTTTGTATTTGTATTAGAGACACTTTCTTTCTTTTTCTTTTTGCTTCTTTTTCTTTTTCTTTCTTTAAACATTTTTTGGCGTAAACATTTTTTTTGTAAACTTTTTGTAAACTTTTTATTTTTCCTCGCCTCGGCGGGGTTTTTTTTATTTTTTTTAATGGGGATTTTTTATTTTTTAGGGGAAAATTTTTTTTTATTTTTTAGGGGAAAATTTTTTTTTATTTTTTTTAGAGGGAGGGTGTACTTCTTAAACTTACCCCCCCCAAGAACTACGTTACGGGCGCAACACCACCCTCACTACAATTGCGAGGTGTGGGGCATTTGCCAAAAAGTCCATTATGTAACGTCAGCCTTATGGCAAAAATTGATTTAAACGGCATTTCTGTTGAAGAAATCAACCGTAACTCCAATTCCTCCTACGCCGCTTCTATCAGCAGCGGCGAGATTTTTAGAGTGGTTTGCCGCCACTCAAAAAATGGCAACGTTCTACTTGCAATTGAGGGCAAAGCCCTCACTTGCAAGGATTTCAACAACAATAGTTTTGTGGCGGATGGGTGTATTCTATACAACCCACCCCTTACAAAAACAATTGTGGCAGCTTGCGACGACAGTAACGACAGCATTTACATCATTAAAGGCGTAGTCACCAAGACCGCACCCGCACCAAGCTCCGATACCGTCCTGTCAAAAGAAGATTTAATGAAAGAAAAAGAAAATATTCAAGCTACGTTTTTCAAACTTGCAGAGGATGAACAGAAAGCGGCGAAAAGCCGCATGGAGACCATTGAGAAGTTGTTGAAGGCGTAGGATTGTCACAGTATTGTCATTTTTACCCAAGCCCCGTAAGGCTTGGGTACTCTTTTTTTTAATGCAGGAGAGGGCGAACTCTCCGCATTGAAAATTATTCGCCTGTACCCTTGCCAGTAAGGTACAGTACGTAAAATCTGGCGTACTCTCCGCGT
>JADLFI010000031.1 GCA_020845635.1 Bacteroidia bacterium | reverse complement strand
TCAGAAAGAGTTGATTTGACATTATCTAACCTTTCCATCTTAAAGACAGGAAAGGCGAAGGCAATTCGTTTTAGCACATTGGAAGCTATTTGTAAAGCGTTGGATTGCCAACCTGCTGACATTTTAGAATATAAAAGCGATGAAGATAAAACAACGAACCGCTAACATCGGTTTTGCAAAAGCGGGGCTGAAGTGCAAAATTCAACATTTGTACTTCTATTGAAATTTTGTACATTGGCTGAACGGTAGTGCTTCGATTTCCCCGCCTTCGCAAAGCCGAGAACCGTTAGGCACAATGGCAAGACGACCTACTTAATCTAAAATGATTGTTTTAATATAGTTGAGTTTAACTGATAAATGTAATTTTGTTTTGCAAGACTTAAAAGGCTATCATTAAATTTTCGTTATCAAAAAATATAATGACATTTAATCGGAATTTTTCATTATAAATTTGTACTAATCAATTCAACCAAATTATGAAAAAGTTAGCCTTTACATTAAGATGCATACTTACATACATTTTTATTTCAAATTGCATTTTCCAGTCTTCCGCTCAAACTCCAGGACCAGTTACTAATCCTTTACAAGTAGTAAATCAACAACTTCGAGATTTATTTACTCCATTAAGCCGACCTGCTCCACAACAAGAATATTTATTTGACATGACTGGACATGTGACTGAAGATAAATTTTGGACAAATGTATCTTTTGACACTAGCAATACAGATAATTGGTATAGGTTATATTGGGAACAATACTATATGGCCTATGACACGACAACTTTACTTAAAGACGAAGATATTTATGAAAGTGTTTTACAGTACAGAGGAGACACGGTTCAACTTGGTGTGCTAGATGTTTCGTATTATCAACTTGTGAATAACGCTCTTACAAGTAAAGACTATTTTCAATTTGACACTGTAAATGATATTATTTCCGATTTAACAAACAGACCAATCGAACCTTACGATGTTAAGAATATCTTTACTTTTTCACCTCTATATAATAAAAGTAAAACTGGTAAAGTCACTTGGGTAATTTCGCCTAGTTATATCTTTAAAGACCTTACTAATCTTCCTTTTTATAATCCATCAAATTATCAATTTTATATTGATTTTGGTGACGGGAATGGATGGGTTCAAATTGACCCAACCATTGTAACATATCAAACCATTGATTATTCTGCTATTGGAATACAAGGAGACATAGTATTAGATGCTAAAATAGAACAGGATGGGCAACCCAAGAAATATTCAAAGAGTAAATTTTCATTAGGCAAAACAAGTACAGAAAGTAGACCCTATGATGAAAAGGTTATGTATGAAGATATGCCAGTTTATAACTATAGGTCATGTAATACTGATCCAACAAATCGTAAAATTGTAATTTATCTTGAAGGCTTGGACTTATTGGATTTTTATCCAAAGGAAAACAGAACTGCTGAAGATATATATTACAGCATGATTCAAAAGCCTAATATTAGTCAATTAGGTAATTTTGGCTATGACTTTTATATAGTAGATTGGGTAAACAGCAGAATTGATATGCGTAGTAATGCCATGTCGGTAGTTAGGCTACTAGATGCCTTAAAAGCTGAAGTGCAAAATGATTTTGAATTTATTATAATTGGAGAAAGCATGGGTGGAGTTATTGCAAGATATGCTTTATCTTACATGGAATCACAACTTTATTTAGACCCAAATAGTTGGCCAAATGCGAATAGAAGGGAACGAATGCACAATTGTAGATTGATGATTACTTGGGACTCTCCACATAAAGGAGCTAGCATACCTCTTGCAATTCAACAATTTTATAATATTAGTGCCAATGTAATTGGAGGTGTAATTTTTGGAATGCCAATAGCAACTAGATTAATTGCTAGAAACTTTAATTTGTTCCTAGATGGAATGGCAGCTAAGCAACTACTAATTTATCACATTGATACAAAAAGCGGTTGGGGGCTTTATAAAAACTATTCAGAGCATCCGGAAAGAACTTCCTTTTTGAATGACTTAGCAGCATTAGGAAACTACCCTCAATTTTGTAAAAAAATGGCGGTATCTAATGGCGCATTAAATGGAGAAATGCAGACAAAGTTTAACAGTTTTACTGATAGGGCTGCAAATGACCGTTTGTTTGATTTTGAAACTGAATTATATGCTAGAATATTGTGGTTTGTTAAAGTGCCAATACTTGGTGCTGATTTAGATTTACGCACTAACCCAAATGGTCAAGGACAAATTGTTCAGTTTAACGCTGGAACATGGGGTATCCGAATAAAATTTTATTGGTTCGGTGCTAGGTTAATAACAGGTTATAACACCTTATTTAACATAAGCGAGTATGCTGACGCTCAACCTTATTGTGTTAATTCAGGAGGCTATATGGATGATAAGTTAGATGGAGTTGTTGGACAATCTTCAAATGCAGGAGTTGATTGGAATCTAAGTCGGTATTGGCTTCTTAACTTAGCTTCTTTCAGGTCAGGTTCAGATGGTGCTGGCTGCTGGAATTCACAAGCCCATGTCGGCTTTGAAGGATTTGCAAGTGCAAATTATAATTTATCAATTTGCAGCGATGGTATGCATTTTGGGTTTATTCCTCTGCAAAGTGCTTTAGATTATGGAACATTAGGAAGCCCAAGTTTAAACTTTGACTTTGAAACAGATATTGATAATAATCTTGCGAATATTGATAATAACACACCATTCGATATTATTGTTGCAAATGGTTCGGGCGATACATTTGGTGATTTAGGTCTTGGATTTCATAATTTAAATCAAAGCCATCTATACGTTAAATATAGAAATCGAGACTGTTTTCTATCAACACAATTCGATTATAGGTCGTGTAACAATGCTTCCGTTTGCGATGGAATATTTGGACATTGGGTAAATAGAGAGATTGGAGATGAAATTCTATTCCTAGACAATTTAGATTGTTCAAGAAATTCCACCTATGAAGCGGTTTTTGAATTATTTGTTAATACGTTCAATAATCCTTGGTATAGATACACTAATGGTATGGCTGGCGCACCAAGACCAGGATTTTATTCTAAATCAAATCCATTCATAATTAGGGATAACGTAAATGCTGATTTTAGATATGATTTTCCTTCACACAATCCCCCATTCACAATTAATTATATATTTAATCCATCTCCTTTCCAAGGTTCCTCGCCATATAACGGTACTTGGACACAAAATAATAGTGCCCCGATAGTTTGTACAAATTGTTTTGATTTTGGCAAAAAAGAAGATGAGCCGCTAAAAAAGATTTATTCAGAAAAAGTAAAAGAAAAATCTGCTGTGTCATTCTATCCTAATCCTTCAACAGGATTAATTTATTTAAATTATTCATTTATCCAAGATGGAAAAGTAACCATAGAATTCAAAGATTTGTTTGGTAGACTAGTCTATAGTAGAAACATTGAAAAGGGTAATAACTCAAAAACTATTTCAACAATCGTTAATTTAAAAGAAGAAAATATTCCAAGTGGTATTTACTTTATTAGTGTTAGCAATGGTATTGAAATAATTACAAACAAATTAATTATAGAATAGGAGTCTAATTATGAAAAAAACAGAAAAAATAACTATAATAAATATAGTCATAATCATATCATCTATTTTGTTTTTAAATAGTTGTCAAAAAGATGAAAATGAGGGTAAATTTACCATTAAAGGCAAATTACTCAATTCATGCGATAAGCCTGAAGCAGTTAATGGACATCAATTATTTTTAGAGTTTAGTTATGGCGTTAATAACAAATATGAACAAATTGCTGCTACTACGAACGCTGACGGCAGTTTTGAATTTACTTATGAAAAAAAGAATGCTATGGGCGAAATGACAATTAGCGGTAGACAAGCAAATGGATCAGGTACACTAAACTATCTTTTTGGGATACCTATTGGAAGGGACTTAGATATTGGGAATTTATACTTGTCAAACAATTTTACAGCTTTCGTAAGGATTAATACTAAACGTAACACTAGTATGAGCGATACTCTTTATTACAAAAGAGGTAAAAACTTTGTTTTCGAGACCTATCTCATAGGACCATTTAATCAAAATCAAATTATAGATACTTTAGTATTCAGAAATACACAATTCTATGATATCGACAATATATCAGCATACAGGGGAGATGGTTCATTTCCGTCTTTTAATTATCCTTATAAAATAGGATTAAATAGTAAAGAATCGTTTGCCTCAAACAATCTTTTTCAGCCATGTTCAAATCAAAATTTCTATAATTTAATCATAGAATAGTCAAATTATCATTACTATAAATTTTGTATTGACTGTAACTATGACATTCTTAACTGGAACTAAAAAACCTTTGTCATTTGATATTATGTGCTCAACAATAAGGTTTCTTGGAGTTTATGACGACTCCTTAACTTCAAGATTTTATTTGAGTATTAGTTTAAGCTAAGATGGTTGCTTTTTCCTTTTACATTTTCACCTTAAAAAGTTCAAGACATACAAAATCCATCAGCAGTGAATTGACGACAGGAAAGCCACAGTGCCTAACAGCAATCTTGCGCAATTGCCGTCAACACACTAAGTTCAAGCTTTCTTTTACGCATTTTTATTTATCTTGTCAGACAGTTTAACGGTACGCAATCGGCAACTTCGCAAGGTTGCAAACCGTTAGTGGCAATAAATGACGAAGACGGTATCGTAAAATTTGAAAAGTCTAACGGCAGACTGTTTTCTTGCCCCTTTCCTTTTAATTTAAAAAAAATGACACGTTTGTCGCGGTCGACATTTTTA